>ONJC01000009.1 GCA_900318035.1 uncultured Methanobrevibacter sp. | reverse complement strand
TTCCTTAATTTCATTATAACTTTCAATAGCTCTTTCTTTTGAAACGATATCAATTTTATTTTGAACTACAATAACATCTTTAACGCCGATAACATCAAGCGCCATGAGATGCTCTTTAGTTTGTGGTTGTGGACAAGACTCATTTGCAGCAATTACCAACACTGCACCATCCATAATTGCAGCACCAGATAACATAGTTGCCATAAGAGTTTCGTGACCTGGAGCATCAACAAAAGATACTTTTCTAATTAATTCAGTTTCACTCCCACAGATTTGACAAGTTTCAGAAGTAGTGTAACATTCAGGTTCTCCGCATTTAGGACATTTTCTAAATTCAATGTCTGCATAACCTAAACGAATTGAAATACCTCTTTTTGTTTCCTCACTGTGGGTATCAGTCCATACTCCGGATAATGCTTTAGTAAGAGTAGTCTTACCGTGGTCTACATGACCAACTAAACCTATGTTAACATCTGACTGTACGTTCACAGATAACCACCTTTTTTAATAATTTTAATTTAACTTAAAAGTAAAATAAGAAAAATAGTTAAACTATTCTTCCTCTTCTTCATCAGCACCAAGAATGTCAGCTATTGGTTTGCTTCCAGCTTTAGTAACTACAGTGTTGATTTGTACAATATCTTCAGCAATAGTGTTTCCTCTTACGGTTTTTCTTCTTTTAACACCATCTGCTTTAGGATGATAACCGATACCACCAGTTAATAAACTTTTGATTCTTCTGGTACCAGAAACATCTTTTTTCATAGTAAAACCGTTTTTATCACTACCACCAGTAATTTTTAAAGTGTAACCGTCTAAACCAACAAGCCCACCGTCAAATTCATCACCGATGACTAAACCATTGAAGGGTTTAGTTTCATCGACTTCCACTTGATAAGATTCAGCTTCTTGAGACACAACTACTTTGAATGCCATGGTATTCCTCCTTAATTTTTTATAACCCTCAATTTATTATTCAAAAAGACCAAATTTACCCCAATCTGGATCTTGTTTACGTTTAATCTCTAAAAATTCATATAAAGTTTCATATTCATCTTCAGTTAATTTATCTTTAAATTCCCTTTCAATGAATTTATAATGTTTTTCAGGGATATCAACATATAATTCATCCCCTTCATCGAAATGTTTTCCAACTATAGCATCTTTAATAGCCATAGCAACTCTTTGACCTCTAGATATGTCAGGCAAGGTTTCACCTTTATCTTCCATACTGGCGATTACACCAACATATTCGCCATTTTTATTGATTAATGATTGACCTTGTTTAATTGTACCGCTAATTGATTCTATTCCAATAATAGCCGGTTTGCTTTGACGGAAAACAAGTTTTGGTAAAGCCATGAATTTAGCAGGCTTAATAATTGCATCATAAAATGCCTTCTTCTTAGCTTGCTCCATTTCATCAATCCATGCCTCATAATCTTCGATGATTTGATAAATAACATCACCTTTAAAGAGCTTAACATCGGAATTGTTAAGATCTTCTAATGAATTAGGATGAACATCTACATTAAACGCAATGATTGCACCATGAGTATCATTTTCATTTAAAGCAATGGATGAATTAATGATATCTCTGCGATTTACATCACCTATGTTTGCTTCACGGATAGGGATATCCAATTCCCTTAACAATTTAACAATAGCTTCAAGAGAACCTAAGGTATCTGCTTTAACCAAAATACCTTCATCTTCTGTACTGATTGTAATGTCCTCAATCTCTTTTAGAATTTCCTCTTCAACATTTTCATCTTCACTCAGCACTCTGAGTGGTGAGCCTGAAACAACATCATCCAAATTAGGAGCCGCAATTTTAATACCTGCAGCTGCAACAACCTCATCGAATTTTTGGAATTTCTTTTTGGAATCCCTCATTTCTTCCAAAGGAAGTGGTCTTAAAATAGATCTGATTTTGGTTGTTAATACTTCATTTGAAGAAGTCATCAAAGCTATTTCATCATTGGTTCGCAAAACACCATCATAAATAATACTATCAATAGTAAGACCTAATCCTACCTCTTCTTTTATTTCCAAAACAGTACCTTTAGCAGGAGCATCCTCATTGATTTCGAGCTGTTCGGTGAGATATTCCTGAGCAAGACCCAAAAGCATAGCCAATACTTCAATTATTCCTTCACCAGTCTTAGCACTAATCGGAATGATTGAAATTTGTGAAGCAAAATTGCTTATCCTGTCAAATCTTTCGGATTGGAAACCTTCCTTGTAAAGGTCACCGACAAGACCATAAACTTTAGTGTCCAATTCTTGCTGAACACTCGGAGCCTGTTGTGAGAATGTTTCTTTAAAAGAAGCACCTTCATGAGTCTCCCAACCAAAAATCATGTCAATTTTATTAGCTACAACAATGAATGGAGTTTTATACATCTTTAAAATATTAATAGCTTCATAAGTTTGTGGTTTAAAACCATCATTAATATCAAGAATTAATATAGCCAAATCTGCTAATGCTCCACCACGTTTTCTCAGACTTGTGAATGCTGCATGTCCTGGAGTATCAATAAAGAATAATCCTGGAATTAAATCTTTGATAGTTAATCTTGAGATAAAATTTCCACAGATTTCTTCAATAGTATCGTTTGGGATTTCTGTAGCACCAATATGTTGAGTAATACCTCCAGCCTCTCTGTCGGCTATTGTACTACCCCTAATATAATCTAATAAAGTTGTCTTACCATGGTCTACATGACCTAAAACGGATACAATCGGGGATCTGATTTTCATAGTATCTTTTTCGTTAATAATAAATTTCTAATCTAAATCTATTCGTAAATTAAATCATTGTCAACGATTTTGTAATCGCAAATTTCATCTTCATTAAAGAAAAGAGCAATTTCTCTTTCTGCAGATTCAGGAGCATCTGAAGCATGAATAATGTTTCTACCTGTATCCATACCAAAGTCTCCTCTGATAGTTCCAAGATCTGCTTCTAAAGGATTTGTTGCACCAACTAATTTCCTAATAGTAGTAATAGCTTCTTCACCTTCAATAACCATAGCTAATGATGGGGATGAAGTGATGTATTCTACTAAACTTGGGAAAAATGGTTTTTCAGCATGTTCTCCATAATGAGTTTTCGCTAAATCTTCATCAATTTGAATTAATTTACAAGCAACGATTTGAAGACCTTTATCTTCAAAACGGGATAATATTTTACCCATAAGACGTCTTTGAACAGCGTCTGGTTTCATCATTACAAAACTTTTTTGAATCATTCTTTAACCCATTTAACTTTTCTTGGAACTCTTCCGAGTTTAATCATATTTTTTTCACATTTGCTGCTACAAAAGAAATATATTGATCCATCTTTTTTAACGTACATTTTTCCTGTACCATCTTCTATATCTTTTTTACAGAATGAACAAGTTCTCATGTTGTTACACCTTCTTATGGAGTCTTAATTTCCTTAGCTTCTCTAATAGTATCAAGTAACATTAAAATGTCGCCTTCTCTAACAGGTCCCATAATGTTTCTTGTTAAAATTCTTCCTTTGTCTCTACCATCGAGGATTCTGCATTTAATTTGCATTACCTCACCAGTCATACCAGTTCTTTTTAAAACTTCAATGACTTCAGCAGGAGTTCCTTCTTCCATGTTATCACCGTAAAAATCCATTAAAAGAATTTATCTATTCTTTTAATTCAGCAACTTTTTCTACGATTTCAGCAACAGCAGCTTCAGCATCACCAGCATCTACAATACATGCAGAAGCAGTACCAACAGTTAATCCAGCAGCTCCACCAACTTGTTCTTTGGTAGGTAAGTATACGTAAGGAATTTCTTTTTCATCAGCTAATACAGGAATGTGTGCAACGATTTCAGCAGGATCTACATCTGTAGCTTGTGCGGTTTCTAATGCTTCTTCAGCTTGTTTAGCTAATTCTTCAGGTGTGTCAAATTTTACATAAATGTTTGCCATAAAATATACCTCCTTTTTCATCTGGCTATGCCATCCATCGGCAGATATTATAATTCTTATGAATCATAATATAATGTAATTATATATAGTTATATTATTTTTTAACTATAGAAATTACTCAAATTATTCAAACGATGAATAATTTAATATAGTTTTTAATAATACTAATTCTTGAATAATTCATATATCACTAAATATAATCCCGAGAAAAAAATAAGAGGGATTAAACTTTCAATACAAATACTTCTGAATTTCATATAATAATTTTTAGCAAAACTAAAAATAAAAATTTAGTAATTAATGAAATAATTCTAGAGAACTAGACAATAATAAATTGGTTAGCATAGTATATAAATGTTTGTAAAAATAAGCCAAAATAAGAAATAAATAAAACAATTAAAAAAAACGAAATAGTAAAAAGTGTAAAAGAGATAGTAAAAAATTACTATCTACATTAAAATAGCAAATCTATTTGATTGCTAATTTGATGTCTTCTGCTTTTACAGTTTTTCTACCAGCGTGACGAGCAAATCCTACAGCTTTTGCTGCGATTTCATTACCACAGTCTTCGATAGCTTCGGTTAATGCGATTTTTGCATCATCACTTACTCTTTGTGCACCAGCATTTTTTAAGATTCTTCCTACAGGAGCAATTGGTAATTCACTCATTATATTCACCTCATTAATTTGTTAATAAATAATCTAAATTTGCTTATATATAAATATATTGGTTCAGTACTGTTAATTTTGAAAGATTTCAACATTAAATAGCAAAATGTTATAACCTAAAAATGGCATGTAATATCTTTAAAAATGTTTTTCATACAATACTTAAAACAAAAAAAGTGTAAATCTAATCAGAAATAATCAAAAATAAAAAGCAAAATTGAAAATAAAATATAAAAATAAGATTTTTGATGAAGTTTATTTGTTCATCAAAATTCTTCTTAAAGTGTCTATATCCGCATCCACCTGAGTAGGTTGAGTGCATGCATCAATAGCAGTGTTAGGATCTTTAAGCAAGTGTCCTGTAACCACACAAGTTATTGTTTCACCTTTATCAACTACGCCTTCACCCACAAGTTTTTTAAGGCCTGCAATAGATGCCGCAGAAGCAGGTTCAACACCGATACCTTCAGTTCTTGCAAGTAACTTCTGAGCATCGAGAATTTCTTCATCAGTTACAGTTTCAGAATAACCATTAGAATCATAAATTGCATTTAAAGCTTTAATATCACTTACAGGAGCACCAATACGAATTGCAGTAGCTATGGTTTCTGGATTTTCAACAGGCACCACACGCTTATCTCCTTTTTTAAATGCATTGGTGACTGGGCAAGCACCTTCAGCCTGAATACCTGTCATCATTGGTAAATCCTTAATGAATCCTGCATCATAAAACTCTTTAACACCTTTCCAGATAGCTGAAATATTTCCCGCATTACCTACAGGCAGAATGATCCTGTCAGGGGATTGCCAACCTAAATCACGAACAATTTCATAACCTATAGTCTTTTGCCCTTCCAATCTGTAAGGGTTAATTGAATTTAATAAATAAAGATGTTTTTCCAATGCAAGGGCAGTCATTGCCTCCAGTGCTTCATCAAAGTTTCCGTTGATTGACATTACTTCAGCACCATGGAACATTGCTTGGGCCAATTTTCCCAAAGCGACTTTTCCGGAAGGTAAAAATACAATGCACCTTAATCCTGCACGGGCAGCATATGCTGATAGTGATGCGGAAGTGTTACCGGTAGAAGCACAACCTACAGTGTCAACTCCCAATTCCACAGCTTTGGTCATACCAACAGTCATTCCTCTGTCTTTAAAACTGCCGGTCGGATTGGAACCTTCCACTTTAACATATAGGTTCACCCCAAGTTCTTCACCTAATTTATCACATTTGCAGAATGGAGTTCCACCTTCATCAAGAGAAACTATTTTTTTCTCATCTACTGGAATGCATTCCTTAAATTTCCATAAATTATCTCTTCTTCCATCAAATACATCTTTAGAAACGTCAATTTCATTAACGAGTTCAAGTACAGATCCACACTTTTCACAGGTGTAGATTACTTCATCGTCATCATATTCTTGTCCACATGAAACACATCTTATCATAAAATCACACTATATTTATTTTTTTATAACGTATTATAAAAGTTTAACTTAAAACTGAAATAATTGCTTTTGCAATCGGTATTGTCAGGTAGGTTTCAACAAATCCGGCAATTGCCATCAAAACCGAAGCCATTATAAATATAATAACTGCCTGTTTTAACCTGGTTGAATTTTCATTGAATGAATCCCATAAAATTAACTTGGCGGATTTTTCATCCTGATGCCAAATCGATTTTAAAAAGCCATACATGAAACGGAATAAAACCAAACCGCTGGCACATGCAAGGATACATGACGAAAATTCAAAAATCGCATGAGGAATTATCAAAAGGAGGGTGTAAAACAAATTGCCCGAAATGGCAACATAATACCCTGTAAAAAACCCATTGAAAGCCAGCAATAAAATTGAAACGCAAAAAACCACACCATATATGAACATTTGAAAGACAATTTTAATATTGTTGAAAAAAATGTCTGCAAATGTTAATTTGACAGTTCCTGACTGGACTTTTTGAGTTAAATCCTCAACTACCGGATTAAAGTAACTATATAAATTGGGCTCAAAAACATAGCCTAAAATCATTGAAATGAAAAATACGGCTATTGCAACATAAATTGCTAATTTATTTTCAATGAAAGCAGACTTGATTTCATCAAACATCATATCAATGTTTTGGCAATTTCACGGGCTTCCTGCTGTTTTTCATACAACTCTTCAAAGAATTCCTCCATCAGTTCAGCGGTTTTGACTTTACAGTCCCCACAGCGAAGGGTTCCATTCAAACACTCTGTTCTGATTTTCATGAGCTCTTCATCATCATCAATCAAATGGTAAAGCAACATTTCATAAATGACACATTTATCTACTTCTCCGCCCAATTCCTGTTGCTCTTTTAAACTTTCTCTTCCACCGGTTTTTGCAGATTTGACTTTTTTGACAACATCTTTTGTATCGTCATTGAGATAAATTGCAGTTGACGGTTTTGAACTGCTCATCTTGTCTCCAGTCAAACCTGTCAGGAATCTGTGATATGTGGAAGCTGGAGTTAAAAATCCTAAATCTTCATGAAGTTTTTGGGCAATATCTCTTGTTAATCTGATATGAGGATCCTGGTCAATACCTACAGGTACAACGACCTTTTTCGGACCTCCGAATTCTTCAATTTGAGGAAGCAGAATGTCGGCAACCTGAACCAGCGGTGCCTGAACATGAGCAATATTGGTTGAAGGATTGAAACCGTAAATAGCTTTCAGCTGATTGAAATTGGTTTTGCTGGCTGCCATGAAAGATAAATCCTGCAGGGATTTATTTTGAGATTGAAGATATACATTGACATTGTCTTTTTCCAAATCCAAACCTAATGCAATCCAATTAGTTAAATATTCATCCACTGCAATCTGGCGTCCTTTTTCAAAGCTCATGCCACGTGCCGCATAGGATTCCAAATCTGCAATCGGCAGTGAAAGCATTGCGCCTTTTTCCTGATACCATTTTAGCTGGTCGACAACCATCTTATGACCAATATGCATCTGGCCACTAGGCATCATGCCTGTTACAACTGCAAAATCCTTATTCTGATTTATCAAATTATTTATTTCATTGAATTCCCTGTGACCGAAAATTACTCCTCTTTTCATCAGTCTTTGAGGGTTTTCAATATCATCTATTATATCTGAAACTTTACCAATACCAAACTGATTAACCAATTTATCATAATCAAGGCTAAAAGATGCCCATGGATCAATTAAATTTTCCACATTATCACCAACACATGTATTAAATTAAATATCCTATCAATAATTATAATGTTTAATAAAAAATTATGTTAAAATATAATAGATTTCTTTAATTAAAATTAAGGTCGTGTCCATTCAACATTATAGTATGTAATATCAAAGTCATCATCGACGATAGCTAAAAGAAGTTTCTTATTTACCCCGTGAGAAACCCTGACATAACTTGCAAAGTCAAGTGCATCAATATCATAATTTTCAAAAATAATTTTCACCAAATAATCTGAGTGACCCTGACCCGGAGCCCTGCCACGGTCGTATAACCTGAATTCAGAACCGTATTTAAATCCTGTTTTAATAACATATCCACGGTCCTTTAAATCACGATAAACAACATATTTGGCATAATTATCCTGTTCTTTTAATATATCGATTAGATAACCAACAGTGCACTCAATATCATCTTCGAAAATGTTTAGACGTCCTTTTTCTAATAGATAACATGCTTCAATCAAAGAAAGATTAAGACAATCTGCTTCAATTTTTCCAAATTTACTTTTTTCATGCAAAGCAATTGGTCTTTTACTACCTTCCTCAATTTTTATAGACACGATTTCATTAGATAAGTTTCCACGCATTAAAACACCAAAAAAGAAATAAATTATATTTAATGCTATTAATTTTGAAATAAATATTATATAAAAGTTATGAAAAAAGAAAAAAAGTTAAATTCTAATAAAAATATTATTAGCCATTTCTAATGTAATTTCTAACTCCCTATCATCGATAGTGACTAAATAATTACCACTGATACGCTTTTCATTAAATTCAAAGTGTAAATGCTGGCCAACTTTAATATCCATATCAGATATTTCATCTAAAAGTTCATTGCTTCCGCGAATGAATGAAATAATCCCCTCTGTATCGGAAGTCAATTCTGAAATTGACAATAGATTAAATTTCCTGTTCATGACCTGATCGAAATCTTTTTGGGAGTAGCAATCATGACAACTTTCAAAATCAAAATTACATGCAGGAATTATGTTATTATTAGGACATAAATCAGGATTATGCAACATTGTACATAATGCTCTTTCAGCTTCATCAGATAATGTATGTTCCATTTCACAGGCCTGCTGGTGAATATTTTCTTCCTTAACCTTTAAAATATCCAGTAGGAATTTTTCCAAAATCCTGTGTTTTCTGGTAATTTTTTGAGCAATCTGCATTCCTTCTTCGGTTAATGTGGCTCCTTTATATGGAGTGTAACTGATATAACCTAAATTCTCCAATTTTTTAAGCATCTGTGTAACACTACCTGGAGCGATGCCCAAATCTTTTGATAAAGTTGTAGTTGAAACCTGTTCCCCATTGCTTCCATTACGATAGAGAACTTCTAAATATTCCTCAATATTTTCACTAATTTTTTCAGCCATGAAACTCACCTTAATTCAACATTATATAAAGATATATAATTCGAACTATAAAAAAGTTTTGGTATGCCTAAATTTTTAGGGAAAATTAAATAAAAAAAAGATTAGTTAATTAATTGTTAAATTAATCAACTATTTAAATATTTTTAAGTTAGAATGAAATACCAGAATAGATTCCATGTAAGGAGAATGAATTAGTATTCCAATTAACTACACTTCCAAATGAGTTTCTTGAACTTGTTGCATCAGCAACAACCCAATTACCATCAACTAAAATTTGAGCCCAAACGTGACCGTAGGTACTTCCACTGGAGAATACACAGGTTCCGTGAACGTATCTTGCTGCAAGACCTGCAGTTCTGGCCATTGCAACAACCAGGTGTGCTTGGTCCACACAGTTTCCGGTTCCGGCATTCAAAGTACCGACAGCACCGTATCTGGTGTCATAGTAGAAACTGTAGGAAATTTGGTCTCTTACATAGTTATAGATTGCAACAGCTTTCTGATAATCTGAAGTTAAACCACTGGTTATTGAATTTACAACAGATTTTATAGCGCTGTTACCTACTTGACAATTAGTTGAAGATTTCAAGTAAGCTGTTAAGTCTTTAGCAGTATTTTTCTCATTTAAACCTGATCCTGTGCCGGTAATGTATGAACTGCTTGCAGCATAATCAACTGTCACATAACTTGGCAACGCATTATTGGTGCCATAATAATCCAATACCCTTGAGAATGAATCAACAAGGACCTCATAAGCCAGTTTTCCTAAAGCAGATGAAGCATAATTAGGAGCCAAATCATACTGCTTAATGAATTTTGCAACATTACCTGCAACTGTAACATAATTGTCTTTGGTAAATTTCTGGGAATCGACACTGTCTCCGAACGGAGATTCTGGACTGCTTACTCCTTTCATATAAGCAACATCATTAGTGTTTGAACTTCCAAGTTGAGATATAGCCTGACTCATCAAATACAAGAACTCAGGTAAAGTGAAAGTAATTCCGCCTGCAGTAACTGTATTCGGAAGCTCTTCATTTTTTGAAATGTAATTCTTCAAATTAGTTGAAGCAGTTAAGATATTCTTAATTGAAATAGTCTTTGATGTTGAAGAGCTAGAGCTTGAACTGGAACTTGAACTGGAACTAGAACTTGAATTAGAACTAGAGCTTGATGAACTGGATGAGCTACTTGAAGATGGAATATCTTTTATAGTAACATAATTAGGCATTGCTGAATTGGATTTGTAGAATGCTAAAATTCTAGCAAATGCATCAACCAAATTCTCATATTTGATATTGCCTAATGTTGAAGTAGCATAACCAGGCGCCTTATTATTTGCTGCTATGAAAGTAACTAATCTGGAAGCAACATCCACATAATCATTTTTAACTAAATCGCCTGAAGCATCACCGCTGGAACTTGAAGGTGCACTGGCTGATACAGGTGAAATTGAATCTGATTTACCTGAATTAATCAATACTGTAGCCTGTGCCATCATGTACAAGAATTGAGGAGTTGTATAACTTACTCCACCAACATTTACATTAGCAGGAATAGCTTTTTTGGATTCTATAGTGCTTTTTAAAGTGGTTGCAGCTGTTAATACATCAGCAATGGTTACAGATCCAGTTGAAGAACTTGATGTAGGAGTAGTTGAAGAACTTGATGAACTGGATATGCTGCTTGAATAACCGCTTATGCCTTTGAAGTTAACAAAGTTAGTAATACCCCATCTGAATATTACTGCACCTTTTGCACCGCCATCGATTGAAGCCTGAACATCTTTTGTAAGGGCAGTTAAAGACAGTTTAGTAACATCATCATCTGAATTATATGACTGCAATCCTGTCCAGATTTTTGCTCCTTTTGAATTTTGCACAAACCATTTTGTGGTTGAACCTATCCAACTGGTGGAAGCTGCATAATTTCCTTTATAAATCATTGGTATGATTACATCCATACAGGAACTGAGTGCACTCAAATCCTGACCGTAATAATATATATTATCTGTTGTTTCAGGCATTATAGCACAGGAAACAATCAGTTTTGAATTGTAACTGTGAAGTGCATCACATGCTGATTTTGAAAATTGATTGATTGCAGCAGTACCGCCAGAAGTCTTATAAGCGGTTCCAGGATATCTCAAGTAATCAAAGTGAATACCTGCAACGCCTTTCATGGCTGCGTATTTTTTAGCTTCATTAATAACTTGATTGAAGTAAGCGGTATTAGGTGATCCGTTTTTAACAGGATTTACCCAACCACCATTATTATAAAATGCCTGCATCCAAATGTGAACTCTCATTCCTAAAGCGTTTGCACTTGCAATCCATGATTCAACAGCAGATTGGCCATGTGCAGAAACTGCATAATAATTCAGGAACAGATCGGTAGTTCCTTTAGAAGCAAGGGATTTTAAGTCAACATTTTTCATGTCTCCACCAAAAACCCAGTAACCGTAACCGCTAGTAGCAGTTGTAGGAGTAACAGCACTTTTGACAACAGTGATTTTGGTACTTCCTGAACTTGGAGCATAGTCATTGTCGCCTGCTGCATCAAATTTATATGAAGCGGTTCCATTTTCAGCAATATTAACACTAAATGTTGCATAACCACTGGAATCTGTTTTAGCAGTGTAAGTTTTTGAGTTTACAGTTAAGGATACAGTTTTTCCGGATATAGCTTTTTTAGCTGAATCTAATAATAATATTTTAATAGTCTGAGTACCTTGATTGAAGGATTTATCACTCTTCCAGGTTAGAGAAGTGGAATCCCTTTGTTTTACAGTAATTTGAGAAGATCCTGATTTTGAATTGTAGGTTGAATCTCCTTTAAATGCATAAGTTATTGTATATGTACCAGCAGCCAGGGAGATAGGTAAAGACACTATTCCATTGCTGTCAGTAGTTTTTGTATAAACTTGATTATTCAAAGTTAAAGTAACTTCTTTGTTGGATAGAGGAACACTTCCTGATGTTAAAGCAACCTTAAATGAATTGCCTGAACCGATACCGAAAGTGGTACTGCTTTTAACAGTGAAAGTTGGTGTCTTATCTTCAATGATATTTACATTGCTTGTAGTGCTTGAAGCAGTATAATAAGAATTACCAGCGAATGAGTATTTTACTTTATAAGTACCTGCATTTAAATTAGGCAACTTGATTGAAGCAACACCGCTTGCATCAGTAAGGTCAGTATAGGTTTTGCCATTTACATTGAATGTAATGGTTTTTCCAGCGCCAGGAGCATATCCTAAACCATTCAATAAAGTAACTTTTATTGTATTGCTGCTGCCTTTTAAAAAAGTATAGTCAGTAGCAGTTAATTTAGAAGTGGTTGATCTAATTACTTTGACTGTTTTGGTTTTAGTTAAACCATCGGTATTGTAAGAAACTATTTTATAAGTTCCCACATTAAGATTAGTAAGTGATAGTTTAGCTACACCGTTACTGTTTGTTTTTTTAGTATAAGTTTTTCCATTAATCTTAAACTTAATATTGGTATTAGCTAAAGCTTTACCTTTGCTATTTAAGAAAGTAGCCTTGAATTTCTTCTTATCTGTATACACCTTAGTAATAGAACTTGCCTTAATAGTTGTTAAAACCTTAAAAGTATTGGTTACTGAATATTTTGTAACCGGATTAGTTGCAACAACTTTATAAGTGCCCGGTTTAAGATTAATCGCAACAGAAGCAACCCCATTAGCATTAGTTTTTACAGTGCGAGTAACACCATTTATAACCAGTTTAACATTTGTGTTAGCTAAAACCATACCTTGAGCATCTGTAAAAGTTGCTTTGTATTTGGTGCTTCCTTTATAATATTTAGTTAAATCACTTGATTTGATGGTATCTGTAATATTCACATTGGAAGAAACATCACCAGCCGCCCCGTGTACTTCTTTACTGGAAGACACAGATAAACTAGTAACCCCATTTGTACCATCATTAGAATTCGTTACTGTTGATAAAGTATTTGAATTTTCAGATTCTAAAACCTCTTCACTTGATAGAGATACTTTAGATGAATCATTATCAACATTTGAAACACTAGATACAGAAATCTCTGATGAGTCAGCAGTTTTCTCCAATGGGACTGAAGCATCTGATGTGTCATCTACTAAGCTAATAGCATATGAATCTGTAACATTTACTTCACTTGCACATACTGCACTTGCTGTAAAAATTACCAGAAGTGCTAAAAAAGCAGTGAGTAATAATTGTTTTTTCAAAATAATTTACCTCCATAACAATTTTTTAAAGTTTCAGTGAGTATACATTCTCACTTCAACAATATTTATTACAAATATGTTATATAAACCTTTTTATTTAGAAAAAAGCATTATACTCTTTTATTTTTTAAAAATAAACCTAAAACTTTATGAAAATAAAGAATTAAGTAAAATTATAGTTGGATTAGCTTCTAAAAGGATTAAACTATATGAAACTATATTTAAAGTAACTTAACTATATTAAAATATAAATCCTTATTGTATGACTTCTCATATAAAATAACATATAATTTAAGGCCATGCTAACAAAAAACATAGATTTAATTCAAGTTAGAATAAAAATCAAAAATAATAATCGAGTATAATTAAAAATAAGCAAGAAAAATAAAAAAAAGAAAAATGTAAAAATTTTTTTAAAATTTTACATCATTGGAGGCATTCCGCCACCCATGCCACCCATACCAGGCATTGGAGGCATACCACTATCATCATTACCAGACTCATCAGGTCCGGTTGAACTTAGTGCATTTCTTGCTGCTATCATGTCATCAATACGTAATATCATTTCTGAAGCTTCACCTGCGGATTGAAGAGCTTGGATTTTAACTCTTAAAGGTTCAATAACTCCAGCATCTTTCATATCAACAACTTCACCGGTGAAAACATTGATACCAATTAAGTTGGATTTTTCATGAGCAGCTTTCAAATCAGCAATTAAGTTAATGGTATCCAAACCTGCATTTTCAATTAAAGTTCTTGGAATGACTTCCAAAGCTTCAGCATATTTTAATATAGCTAACTGTTCTCTTCCACTTACAGATTCACCGTATTCTCTTAATCGTTTTACTAAATCGATTTCACAAGCTCCTCCACCAATGAGAACTTTTCCTTCTTCAATGGTTGCTGCAACTACGCCTAAAGCGTCATCTAAAGCTCTGGAAATTTGTTCAGTTACATAACGGGTACTGCCCCTTAAAACAATAGAGGAAGCTTTTGGATTTTCGCACTCTTCAATTAAGGTCAATTCATGATCAAATATTTTATCAAGATATACATGGCCGGCAGTACCTAATTTATCAGGAGTTAAATCCTCTATGTCGGATACGAATTTAGCACCGGTAGCCTTTTCAATTCTTTCCATGTCTGATTTTTTAACTCTTTTGTAAGCCATGATTCCTGCTTTTTTCAAGTAGTGTTCTGCCATGTCGTCAATACCTTTTTGACAGAATAATACATTACATCCTGAATCAATAACTTTTTGGACTAAATCCTTAATCATTTGTTCTTCCTGTAGTAAGAAGGCTTCAAATTGATCAGGACTGGTTATGTCTATTTTGGAATCAGTGTTAATGTCTTTCAATTCAATAGGATATTTGATAATAGCGATTTTTGCGTCTTTAATATCTTTTGGCATGCTTTTAGATACAGGAGCCTTGTCGATTACAATTCCTTCTGCTAAAAATGAATCTTCTACGGAATCCCCTGAAACTCTTTGAATATTAATATTGTCGATTTCGGATTTTCCGTCCTCTTCGATTCTTAAAGCGGCCTTTACAACTAAATCTGCTAAATGTTCTTTTGCATAGTCTGAACCTTTACCGCTCATTGCAGTTACAGCCACTTTTTTAAGGGTTTCTTCATCATCTGCATCAATTGCAATATCGCCTAAAAGTTCAACTGCCTTTGCTGTTGCATTTCTGAATCCTTTAACAACAACTGATGTTGCAATGCCGTCATCTAATAATTCTTCAGCTTTAGATAATAATTCACCTGCAATTACAACTACTGAAGTAGTTCCATCACCAACAATATCTTCTTGTTTTTTAGCGGTTTCTACAAGCATTCTAGCTGCAGGTTGGTTAATTTCCATTTCTCTCATGATAGTTGCACCATCATTAGTGACAGTTACATCCCCTAATGAGTTAACTAACATTTTATCCATACCTTTAGGACCTAAAGTAGTTCTTACAATACCTGCCAATACTTTAGCGGCAGTGATATTCATTCTTAAAGCATCTCTTTTGGAATATCTTTCAGTCCCTTCAGGAAGAATAAATATTGGTTGATTTGCCATTTTATAATCACCTTTAAAATTTTTAAATTAAAAATATAAAACTAAGTTTTTATACAATATTAATATGGATTAGAAGTTATATAAAAATATTACCCATTAAACTAACTTAAGGTGTTTTAATGTATGAAGAAATAATTAATGAAATTAAAGCTAACTTGGGTGAAAACAAGGAACTGAATAAAAAATATCTCTCATCTCAAATGGAAAAATATGTAGACCATCCTTATAACAAGGAAATAATTCGAGAAATATCAAGAATGATGTGGGATTGTCTAACAGAAGAAGAGCAAATGGAATTTGCAGAAATATCCGAAAAAGAAAATCCGATTATGGACATTTTAAATGATGTTTCACAGGATATTGAAATAGGCGAATATGAAATCGCATTGGAAAAGCTTGACAAATTCATTAAAAACTACCCTGCTTTGTTTGAAGACGATAAAGTTAGCGAATATCACTTCTTTACAAACCCGTTGGAGGAGCTGTTGTTTTATAAGTATATCGGTGCTGAGAAAATCGTCAGATATATCCCCGACAACAAACCTGTACTTGACTTATATTATATCTATGGATTCTTACTCCTTGAGACAAACCAATATGATAAAGCTGAGGAATATCTCAAAAAAGCCATTAAAATCAATCCTGTCTCATCAAGAATAATACTGGAGCTATGTGAAATTTACAAGCTTCACACATATAATTATAATAAGTATTTCATGTATGCCACAGACGCATTGAAATATGCGTATATGCCTCAGGACATTGCAAGAAGCTACAGGTCACTCGGATATTATTACATTGAAGAGAACCAATTTGAAACAGCATTTGCACTATTCAGATACAGCATGGAATATGAGTTGAATCCGATGGCATACTCCGAAATAAATTACATTCAAAATAAAGACAAAAGCATTGATTTATCATTGGATGAATCAATGGAAATAATTAAAAACAAAAATATACAATTAGGGGTTAATCCTTTCATTTTAGAAACCTTGGACGAGTTCATCAATGAATATGAAGAAAACAAGCTATACAGCCAAACACTATATTTTTTAGAGCTGAAATATAACTTGACAAATGACGAAAAGCTTATCGAAGAGATTGAAAAAATTGAGAAATTAATATAATATATTATAGTTATTCTCTAAACTAAAAAATTAATATAACTGATGGAATACCAAATTAGAAAAAAGACACCTGATGAAACTGTAAGACAAAATAATCGAATATATGACCAATTAAAATAAGTTTATAATTTCAAGTATCCATTTTATCGGGTTTAAAAATGAGTATTTAGATAGGAAATGCATTCCAAAAAATGAGTCTTAAAATTTTATAGTATTACTCAGTTAAATTTTACATTAAAATATATGGAAGCATTCAAAAAAAGAGTTTATATCATAATTGAATTAAAAAAAGAAAAATTAAGTGAGAAAAATTATAATTCCCACTTTACTTAACTGTTATTTTTACCTTTTTGCTTGCGGACTCATATGTCTTATCACCAACATAACTGATCTTAGCAATATATTTAGCCTTCTTCTTCAAGTTGGTTATTTTGAAAGTGACTTTACCTTTGCTGTTGGTTTTACCAGAGTATGTTTTACCATTCACTTTAAGAGCCACTTTTAAACCAGACCTAAGATACACTTTACCATCATGTGATGAACCTACAATAGTGGAAAGAGTTACTGTGTATTTCTTGATTTTTGTTGATGCCTTGTATGTTTTTGCAGGAGCTTTGATTTTAATTGGTTTTTTATCCAAATCAACACATACACATGCAAAAGCATTGGTATAGTTGTCATTTCCTGCAAAGTTGAATGCCATTGTATATCTACCTGCTCTTACCATATTGAGCCTATACGGTTTGAAACTACCGTTTTCATAGGTTGTCCTATTGTAAATCTTGTTGTTTACTGCAAACTCAATATAAACATTAGATAAAGGTTTGCCATTTGCATCCAACAATCTTGTAGCAAAGTAAATTCCCTCTTCACCAATAGTGTTATCCACAGCATATCCGTTGATGGTTATTGCACGGTTTTTAATATCAAAGTGTGTTGCAACTTTAACAACCACAGGAACAACAGGATCATTCAGTTTCAAGGTCATGTTTGTACCCAAAATAGTCTCATTACCCTCATAGTTAACAGTTATTGTTGCACCGTTTTCACCCATGATTGTGAATTTACCATCACCGTCAGTAATAACCGTACCTGTTTTGCCGTTAACAGCATATGCAATTTGAGCGTTAGCAATAGCGTTTCCATCCTCATCTTTAAGCACAATGGAAACAGATTGATCATCACCAATAGTAATTTCACCGAATTCAGATGCTCTTGGAACAACCACAGGCTTCTCATCAACTTTAAAACTGGAAGCAACATAGGCAGGAGCATGTGTTTCATCACCCGGATAAACAACCACAACACTATGATTACCTGCTTTAGCAGCAGAAATAAGAACAGAAGCAGTACCATTCTCATCTAAAGGAACAACAGTTTCAATACCATCAACAATAACACTGACATTACCTGCAGCACCAGGAATACCAACCTCAATTAAAGCAGATTCGCCCTCCTTAACATCAACAGGAACATCAATAGAGACATTTGTTTTAAGCTTATTTACACTGAATGAAACAGAATCTTCAGTTGAACAGTATTTTCCATCACCAGAATAATATATGTTAGCATTTTTATCTCCCACTCCCAAATTCGGAATAGATATTATTGCTTTTCCATTATTAACAGGTGCAGTGTAATCTTTACCGTCAACATTAACAGTTACATTGCCTGTTGCATCATCAGGCAAAGTTACAGTGATTATTTCATCATCACCCACATCAATGTCTCCCACATCAATACTGATTGAAGGATTTAATCCAAATACATTAAATTCGTCAAATATGCTAACACTTTCATAGTTCTTATCACCATTGAATACAACAGATATAGGATATAATCCAGCAGATAAGTTATATAAGTTCAATGTGGAATTTAAGTCAAATGTCTGTGTGATGCCGTTAACAGTGACATTTACAGTACCTGAAACATCACCAGTAATAGTTATGACTTCAACATCACCATAACCAATATCAGAAACATCCAAAGTAATGTTTGGAGTGAACTTAGCAACATTAACATTAATTGAAGATGAATTAGGATTATGATTCAAATCGCCAGGATAACTGACAGTAACTAAATAATCGCCCGCATCGAAAACACCAAGATTAAATTCATTCAAACGACTGTTAACAACAACAATAGTTGAATAATTGCCAATTGTTAAATTAAACTCGCCATCCACACTAGAGTAAACAACACCTTTAACCTCCTGAGGATAAACAACATCCAAGACCATAACCACTAATTTAATATCTGCTTTAGAAACAGTGAATGGAATGGATGTTACGTTATTTACATAATTATCATGCACATACTCAATAGCAACATCATAACTGCCAGCATTTAAAACAGTTGCAACATCACCCACGCCATCTACAACATCAACAACTAACCATCTACCTCCGACTACAACAGCATATTGGCCATCAATATCAGCATTAACAATAATTGTAGTATTTTCACCATAAACAACATCGGAGGAATAAACAAAAACATTATTAACGGCTTTGTCAACAGTTATTGTTATACTATCCTGAACAGAAGCATAATTACCATCACCACTGTAATTAGCATAAATCACATAAGATCCAGCATCCAAACCAGACAATACAAATGACTCATTAACATTTAAAACCTTAATCAATGTTCCATTTGCAAAACTGTAGGTTACACTACCTGTTGCATCACCAGGAAGACTTTGAGTAATGTTAATCAAATCACCATAAGTAATTTCGCTAGAATTGGCAATTATATTGAAGTTAGTTCCAGTTTGTGTTACTTCAAATGAAGTTTTGTTAACAGCAGGATTATAGTTATCATCACCCAAGAAGCTTACATAAGCAACATAACTACCTACATCCAACATTCCAACATCAAAACTACCAACACCATCCCTAACAATGACTGAGACTTCCAAAGTACCAATAACAACCTTATACAGACCATCAACACTGGCAAATACATTACCATCAACATCAGCAGAATAAACCTTATCCAAAACCTCAACGCTTAAAGCAACATCTGCTTTAGAAACAGTAAATGAAGGAGAAGTTATATTATTTTCATAATTATCATGCACATACTCAACAGCAATGTCATAACTGCCCGCATTTAAAGCAGCTTCAGCCCTACCGACACCATCTACAACATCTACAATGACATTTCTACCACCAATGACAATTGTATATAGGCCGTCAACATCAGCATTAACATTGATAGTGATATTTTCAGGATAAATCACATTTTCAACATTAACAACGACATTGTTAATCGCCTTACCCACAACAATTGTAATACTGTCACGGGCAGAAACATAATTATCATCACCAGAATAATCAGCATAAATCACATAAGACCCAACATCCAAATCAGACAATTCAAATGACTCATTAACACCAACAACATTGATTACGGTACCATTAGCAAACCGATATGTTACATTACCAGTCGCATCAGCCGGAAGGCTCTGGGTAACATCAATAACATCGCCATAAGATACATTAGTCTCATCAACAATAACATTGAAGTTAGTACCAGATAAAGTAACCTTAAACACAGTTTTATTATCAGCAGAATTATAATTTCTTGCACCATTAAAGATAACAAAAGCAGTATGATTACCAGCATCTAAAATGCCAACATTAAAACTACCAACACCATCCTTAACAACAACATAAACTGCATAATTACCAATGACAACCATATACTCACCATCAACAGTGGCAAATACATTACCATCAACATCAGCAGAATAAACCTTATCCAAAACCTCAACACTTAAACCAACATCAGCTTTAGAAACAACAAATTCACAACCGGTAACATTATTCTCATAATTAGTATCCTCAAATTCAACAGCAGTAGAATAACTGCCAGCATCCAAAGCAATGGCGACCTCACCCATACCGTTTAAAACATCGACAATGACATTTCTATCAGCAAATATAACAGTATATTGGCCGTCAACATCCGCATTAACTATAATTGTAGTGTTTTCACCATAAACAACATCAGAAGCATGAACCACAACATCATTAACTGCCTTATTAACAACAATTGTTACACTATCCCTTGCGGAAGCATAATTAGAATCCCCAGAATAATCAGCGTAAACCACATAAGAACCAACATCCAAATCCGACAATACAAAAGACTCGTTAACGCCAACAACATTGATTATTGTACCGTTAGCAAACCTATATGTTACATTACCCTCAGCATTGGACGGAAGACTTTGAGCAACATTAATAACATCACCATAAGTTATGTTAGTCTCATCAACAATAACATTGAAGTTAGTTCCACTTTGAGTAACTTTAAATGCAGTCTCATTATCAGCAGAATTATAATTATCAGTACCATTAAAACTTACAAAAGCACTATAATTGCCAACGTTTAAAATACCAACATTAAAACTACCAACACCATCTTTAACAACAACATAAACTGCATAATTACCAATAACGACCTTATACACACCATCAACAGTGGCAAATACATTACCATCAACATCAGCGGTGTAAACCTTATCCAAAACCTCAACACTTAAACCAACATCAGCTTTAGAAACAACAAAGGAACAGTCAGTCATATTAATATTATAATTACCATTTGTATAATTGACATAAGCGGTGTAATTTCCCGCATAAAGACTGATCATGACATTTCCATAACCATCCACTACATCAACAAGCAATTGTTGATTGCCTACATTAACAGGCAACACGCCGTCAATATCAGAAATTACATTAATAAAACTAAATTCACCATACACATTATCCTCAACAACTACAGTAATGTTAATGCTTCTTTTTAAAACTTTAAATGATTTTGAATCACTGCTTTTACTAATATTATATGTTTCCAGATTTGTAACAGTTACAGTATAATTTCCAACATTCAAATCAGTAATCAAAAGCATATCCCAAGTTCCATTTTTATCATAAATAACTTTACCATCCTGATTTTGAACCCTGACATTTAAAACAGTTTTATTCTCAACATCAAACTCAACTAAAACCTCATCTTCGTAATAAATATCAGATATATTATTCAATGTAACGGTAGAATTAAGTTTAAACACATAAAACTCTTGGGATGATGAATTTCCAAGTACATTCTCAGTACCATAATTGGTAACAGTAACAGAATACTTACCTGGAATCAAATTACTGACTATAACCGGAGAGCTAGTCACATTCTCATTATAAACAATGCCGCCATCAATATCTTCAATCATCACATTGACAACAGTAGCATTTACAACAGTGATATGAACTTCCAAATCATCATTATAGTTTATTGAATCAACTAAAACTTCAACATAAGAAGGCGCTTTTATAATTTCAAAACTACCATTTACACTATCTCCACTGACATTGGAATTACCCAGATTAGTAAATTTGAAAGTATAGTTTCCAACTGTTAAATTTCTATAAATAAAGAAATAAAAGCCTAAATAAGCATCTTCAGTTAAATTAGACATATCGTCAGGAAGTTCAGGAATCTCATTGAAATTTTTATCATAAATGACATTTCCTTCGGAATCATAAATGCAGATGTTTAATAATGTTTCATTTTCGACATCATAATCCAACCTGAAAGACATTCCATAATATGTTACATTTAAATAATCGAATTCGATAAATGAACCTACCTTCAATACGTTAAATTCTTTAGTGTCATTGCTAGGGTTGAAATTATTAGAACCTGAATTATAGACCTCTACAGTATATTTGCCAACAGCCAAATCTGAAAGATCAAAATAGAATTCATCAGTATCATTCCTATAAATAACATTATTGTTTTCATCTTTTACAACAACAGTAACATTTGTAGCATTGATTACATCAAAGGAAATTTCAAGGTCATCTCCATAATACACATCACCAATATCATCTATTTCAACAGATGAATTTGCAGGCATGACAATGAATGTTTTTAAATCATCACTGGCGAAAACATTATCGGTTTCCACATTGACCAATGTGATTTGATAGTAACCGGCATCCAAATCAAGACTAATGGTTGAGTTTGTAGTTGTGAAACTGTCCACCACAACAATATTTTCCAAATCAAAGACATTCACCATAACTTCAGTTAAATTATCAACATCATAACTGATTAAAACATTATCATAAACATATTCAGTTTTATCATCAAGAGTTATGGATGAATTAACTTTTAAAACATTGAATAAAGTGTAATCCCCACTAGGATTATGATTTGGACCAATGATATTAGTCAATGTTATTGAATATGAACCTACAGGCAGGTCATTAACAATCAAGGAATCACCTTCAACATCACCATTGAAAATAAATTCCCTATTCTCAACATCATAGATTGAAGCAATGACATCGGTACGGTTTTCGACAGTGAAATTAATCCTCAGATCCTCTCCATAATAGATGTCGCCCACATCTTCAAGAGTTAATGAAGAGCCTGCTCTATTCACTATAAATTCTGAAGTAGCACTGCCTGATTGATAAAATTCATTTTCTAAAGTAGTGATTATCACATCATAAAATCCTGTATTTAAATCACTAATGGAAATACTATTGCCATCACTAATTTCAGTAAATACCACATCAGAGTCAAGAATCAATGTAACCAAGACCCCAGTACTATTTTCAAACTCAAATCCTATGTTTGCATCATCACCATAAATAACATCACCAATGCTTGTGATATTAACGGAGGAATTATATTTCAACACATCAACTATTGCTGAATCAACAGTGCAGTTTGCAAATGATTTTTCACTTATATCCGGAACAACAAGCCAAGTTCCATTTGTTAATATCCAAGAATATTCATATACATCAATATTCAAATTAGCCTTAGCAAGTTTTCCTCCAATATTGAAATAAAACTCATCGACCAATATTACATTCTCATTATCATCATAAATTGTAGCGTTTAATAAAATCACATCAGCGACCATGTAACTTGAATTGATATCATCCATACTAGCAAAAGTCTTAGAAAGAATTGTGCCATTGTTATAGATATAATCTGATTTAGAAAGATTATTATTAAACAGATAAACTGTTGAACCATCCAAAATACTGATGGACCTATTATTTTGATTATTGAAAATGCAACCGGTAATATTTACATCCTTACACCCGCCAATTTCAACAATGCCTGAAATTGGACTGGAAATATTCTTAAATATTGAATTTTCAATGCTTAGATTGTTTCTACTATGTCCAATTATTGAAGGGCCGGAATTGTCCACAAAACTACAGTTGTCAACAACCTGATTTGAACCTTCGAGATAAATTGAATATCTGTTGGCACGAGTGAAATTTGAATTTCTTACAACCAGATTAGAACCAAAACCATTTAATGCAGAGTAACTGTTATTAACTGAAACATTGCTTATCACTCCATTGTTTCCCAACCATTCAATGGCATTTAATGAATCATAAATATTAATATTTGTCAATGAGACATTGTCTGCAGATACAACAAATACCCAGGATTCATTCATTCCATTAACCTCAAATCCGTTTCCATTAATGGTCACGGCCTCATCTACTGGAATACCGTTAACATAATCAACATCATAATAATAAAATTTATAGTCATGAGTCAGATTAACAACACCGTTACTTTGGTTAATCAAATAATACAATGCAGAAAATGAATCATCATCATAAATTACTTCAAATTCATGATTTAACTCTACACTTTCATATCTAGCAGAGACATTACCATAAAGAGGACCCAATGCTTCGAATAAAACATTAATTAATCCCTTATTGAGTTTGCCTGAAGTGACATTAATCTTTCCTCCAACAGCATTAAAGTCAAATGAAAACAGGTTAAGCCCATCATATGCTGAATTTGCCTTTGTATTGAAATCGTATAAATTAGTTAAATTTAAAGTAACTGTTGTTTTATTGCCTGCACCAATAATTGTATTAGCACCGAAAGTCGCAAATAAAGCATTTTCCAAAACAACTTTACTACTAACATTGGCTTTTTTATCGAAAGTCTCTGCAGTATTTCCCCACCAATTGTAATTTGCATTTAATGAATCAGTGGCATTGATAACCACATCAGAGTTATTCAACAAAATGGAATTCATTATGGTGATATTGTTACCTTTAGCATATATTGCACTGCCGTTAATAGCATTACCATTGATTAGAGAAACATTTTCCAAAACAACATCATCAGCTGAAATATCAAATATACGAGATTCGCCTTTACCGTTAATGATAAAGCCATTTCCGTTAATGATTATGGATTTATTAATCTTTATTCCGCTCGAATCATCAATTTCAGGATAGAACTCATAATTATTACTTAAGTTAAGGACATTTCCATCCATATTATTTATTTTAGATTGCAAGGCATAAAATGAATCGCTAGGATAGTCAACTACATTATATTTAATTTCATATGTCTTATGGGAATATTTTGACAGATTAGCCAAAACAACAACCTTATTTTCACCATAATCGCTAGGAACATATGTAACATTAACCGGAACACTACCTAACATAAAAGAATCAACACTAAACTTACCCTTATCTGATTTTAAGCTCAAATTAAGCTTAAAATCACCTTTATAATCTGAAACTGTTCCTTTTTCCGCATGATATGATTTCAACGCAAAAGTAATAACATTATTAGAATCCGGACAAGTTTCTTCTTTGCCATAATCAACATCCACAAAGAGCCAATCATTCAATACCACCCGTGCACCAACAGAAGGCTTCTTCTCCAAATTATCAACCGTATGGGCAAACCAGTTATTATAAGCTCTTAGACGGCCATCGACAACACCATCCTGAAATGTATCAAATACATAATTATCAGAATTTTCAACAAAAACAGACTCACGAACATCAAGGTAATAATAACCTGATGAATATAATGTGGATTTTCCAGTATTTTTCATGAAAATAGATCCATATACCTCGGCATTCTTACGTTCAAGATTCAATGCACAAATCGCACTTCCCTGACCGTTTGCACTATTGGAATAAAATTCTCCAATAACCTCGTATGGCATACCATATCTTGATAAACTTCGGATTGTGTAAATTGCACCACCATCACGAGAAGCCCTATTATTCTGATAGACACCAGTGAATTTACCGTTTGGATTAAAACAATAAACCGCACCACCAAAAGCAGCATCATTTGAATCAAAAATACCATCTACGGAAAATGTTGGAATGACAAAAACAGAATCTAAATAAGCTGCACCACCATTTTTCGCTGAATTATTTGTAAAATTACCTTTTAAGTTATAGTTAACAATATCACGTAAATACAACGCACCTCCATTCTCGCCAGCACGATTATTAATGAAAATACCAGTTATATTACATGATTTCTTCATATTTAGATAATTCCCATCATAATAAATTGCACCGCCTGTTGCACTAGCATTATTATTTTTAAAGACAGATGAATATATATTTGTATTTTCATAAGAGTCCAGATAAAGTGCACCACCATTTTTTGCCGAATTATTCTCAAATCTACAGGAATCAATTGACAAAACAGATGAAGTGGAAGTAAGAACCACACCACCATTATCAGCATAACCATTAATAAAAGTGATATTATTAAATACAACCTTGTGCCCACCTATATTAAAGATTCTGGCCCGGTCATTACCATTGATAACATGACCCTTACCATTGATTGTTAAATCCTTATTAATATAAATACCACCAGTCAACAGAGAATCTGACATCTCTGAAAAAGTATAATCCCTAGTGAGGTTTATGACATTTCCTGAATAACCAATCAGATAATTAAGGGCGGTGAAAGTACCATCATAGAACTGATTAATATTAACATTATGGTTGAATAATTCATAGTCGATTTCAACAGGCATCACACCATTAGAACCTGAAGTATACAACGCACTACCATCATTATTGGTTAATATGATTGAATCAGAACTAAGTTTTCCTCCCTCTTTAGACAAGCTAACGCCAAATTTCATATTTCTAAAATTAGTTAACGCAACACCACGCATTGAGTTCAAATCATATGAATAAAATTTAAGACCGATTTTTGAACTGCTTCCTACTGGAATATTAGAGGCAGAAGGTGTGGCATTTAAATAAAGTAGACTTTTGACAGTGAAGTTATTAAGCATATTATAATTTTTTAAGATATTATCATTAGTACCGCCAAACCAGTTGTTTTCAATATTGGCTGTAACATTAACTATTGACTTATCGCCCACAGGCTTATTAAAATATTTTGCTAATGAATGAGTCAAAAATATAGAATTGGTAAGATTTAATCTGCTATTACCTCCAAGATAAATAAAACATCCATCTTCACCAGAATTTGAATTGATGAAAATACAATCCCTAATTATAGTATTAGTGCCCGCTACAGATAAAGAGCCTCCCGCTTTATTAGCGGTATTGTTAATGAAAGTGGAATTGCTTATTGTAAACCTCTTTCCAATCATATTAATTGCACCACCGTCAAATTTCACTGAACAATTAACGAACCTGCAGTTATTGACAGCCATACTATTTGCATAAGCATAAATGGCAGCACCAAAATCTGATTGGGAATTAACAATATTCAAATTATTTATTTCCACATTAACATTTTTTTCTATCTTAAATACTCCGCCAATATTTTTTGAATCAACAGTATAACCATTACCGTTAATCACTAAATTCTTTAAAATAGTTACGATCATGTCACCGTCGATAGATTTATCACGAGTATAATCATGAGCCAAATTTAAAACTCCATTTTGACAGCTGTCAACCATTGACTGAAGAGCATTGAATGAATTTGGATTTGATTTAAATTTTAAAGTGATTTTTGCACCATAACAATCCACAGTAAGAGAAGATGTGCTTTTAGAAGTATCGGTCAGGAATTTAAAACTGGATTTGCCGTTAGCCAAATAAAGATTTTTAGAAACTACATTTGCGTTCACTCCACTTGCAACATAACGAATCGCAGGATTGTTAAATGGAGGTAATTTGCTGTCAGATGTAGGAGAATCACGAATATATTTCATATTTAAATTAATGATGGATTCCTGTCCATTGAAGTAGTTTTTATCCATGGATGTGGCAACTAAATACAGATTTTCCCTATTATTAAGATTAACTGCCTTGCCTTTGAGTTTAGACAAATCATGATACCTGTTATCCATAGTATTTCCAAACCAATTGTTTGCAATATTAATCTGTTTAGTAGACCAGACATCATAATTGTCATTCCTTAAAAAAGTACAGAATTTAACATCACATCCCTTATTGTCACAATATACTGCATTCGGCTGATCAACAAATGCACAATCGATTATGGTTGAAGATTTAGAATCAAGATATATGGCTCCACCATAATCCCCTGCCTTATTTTTGGTAAATAGACATCCTTTAAAAGTAAGGGACCTGCAATCGGATGATGCATATATTGCACCACCCTTTTTTGATGCACCATTACCTGTAAAATTACAATATGAAACAGTCCCCAGAACAAGACCATCCTCAAAATATATTGCACCGCCCTGCTTACAGTTAAGTTCATTTTTGTAATATCCATTATTATTAAATGCACACCTATTTATTGTAATACGAGACTCACCTAATTGAGGATCAGACCTTGCATATATTGCACCGCCCCGTTTTATTAATTCATAACTACCTGCATAATTAGAATTAAAAACACAATCCTCAATTCTAACATTGACACCTTCTGATGCTATTGCACCTCCAATACGAACATAATTTTCAGTGAATGTACATCCCTTAACTAAAGTATCAGCACCAGCAATCTGAATGGCACCTCCATGAGCGGAAGACTCAAAAGAATCAATTCTTCCACCATAATTTTTAACAAATGTACAATCTAATATTTGGCAGTTCCCATATGCAAATATTGCACCAGCATTCCCTGCTGAACAACCTTCAAATCTACAAGATTTAACTGTGACAGGACCTCCTATCCACATTGCACCAGCATTACTACATGCCTGAGAAATGATAGTGGTTATCGTTTCCTTCCTAACAACACTCGAATCACCAGAGCCATGACATCCTTTAAAAGTACAATTAATAATATTTGAGTTGTATTTTACTTTTACTGAGATTGCACCCCCACCTGGAGAAGAACAGTTTATAAATCTACAATTAGAAATTGTAAAAGGACAAGACTCCTCTGAAGAAACAACAGCACTAGTAATTCCACCTACAAAAGTAATATCTTTTAGTTCTATTTTTCCAATAGGAAGGATACAATTAAAATTAAAAGCAGGCTTATATCCCACATAAATAGTATGTCCCTTACCGTCAATTACAATACTTTTAGTTATATCAATAGTTTTCACACCAGTTATAAACCGATAATCCTTATCCAGGGTTATTGTTGAGCCAGGTTTTGCGGCAAGAATCAAATTGTTCAGCTCATCACGAGTCCCCTCTTTTGAAGCAGACAACTTATCAACAGAATTGCTTCTAGAAAGCAAGTCATCAGAGACAACGCCCTGTTCATCAGAGATATTTTCTCCAGCAACCTTATCCATCACACCCATTGTAGCATTTCTATAATCAACATTGCTACTAGAAAGCACATTTCCAGAGACATCGACATGTCCATCAGAACCATTTTCTCCAGTAACATCACATATACTATTATTATATTCATTAATATCTACATAAGCCGCACCAATAGCACTTATATTATCAACATCCGAACATTCTATTGATGTTTGATTTTCACTTGCCGATACACAGGCCACCGACAAGAAACATAGAATTAATGAAATTAAAATTATTCTCTTAAAATTCATTTTAACACCATTGAATACGTTACTTAAAAGTTTATTAAAAGACAATAATATACTTTATAAAAATGAGTAACATTTAGATTAAAAAATCAGTAAGTGAAAACATGATAATATTGTCAACCTCATCATAATGAGATGCAAGTGTATAATGTTGTTAATTAAAGTTGTGTATTTTTCCTGATGAAAATACCATTGGTGTTTTGAAGCAAAATATGAAGAGGAGGTTGGAATAATCATATTTTGGAGATAATGAGCCATGTAGTTTATTTAAAGCGCATAGTTATCCTTTGAAACCCAAAATTTGTGATTTAATGCTATTTAAAGTTTTTAAAAGTGAAGCTCTAAAAAAAGAAA
Source organism: uncultured Methanobrevibacter sp. (assembly GCA_900318035.1). GTDB lineage: Archaea > Methanobacteriota > Methanobacteria > Methanobacteriales > Methanobacteriaceae > Methanocatella. The sequence continues at coordinate 62,536 of ONJC01000009.1, read as the reverse complement.
AAAATAAGGAAAGAAAATTCCTTATGAATATAGTGTTATAATCGAATTAAGACTGCATTATGAGTTCAATTGCCCATTAAAAATATGAATAAATAATGTTCAATTGAAATCAATCAGCTGCTGCCATCCACTTCAGGAACCTTACCATCATTAAAGCTTAAATTGTATTTAACTATCCTAAAATAGCTTGTTTAATTCTTTCCCCATCAATTCTTTTATCAAGTTCATTATAAACCGCATATTCATGTTGAATTGGCTATTATGCTAAATACTTATCTTCAGACATGATTTAAAAAAAGGTCAATGAATAATATCACAACCACATTAAAAAGAATATGCAAAATTTGAACTACTTCTATTTTGGAGAAGTCGAGGCAGTTCAAGAGCATTTAAAAAATACCTCAAAAGAACATGACCTCCCAAGAATAATCTTACAACAAATGGTAAAACATTTGGTAATATACTTAAATATAATATATGTTATATAATATTATAGGTGATTTTAAATGTGTTCTAGCGGAGGCCCAATGGCCGATATTGATTTGAAAAAATTAAAAACAAAAAAATATCATTGTAAAGCATGTGGCAATACCTTCAAAGGTATTGGAAAAAAAGTAGTTTGTCCATCATGTCAAAGTGATGACGTTGAACTTGCAGAGTAAATTTATTTACTCTATTTTTTTATTTTTTAGTGATTTTTATGAATATTGATTTTAAAAATGATGAAATACTATTTCTTGAAGGTGAAACCGGAATTGTCGGCATAGTTAAAGTAGGCTATGAAAATAAAATGCTGTTTATAGCTACACAGGACAATGAGGAAATAGTGCAGTTTTTAGAATCAGACGACATTATTGCTGTGTCTAATTTTAAAAAAGATAAACGAGCCATAAGAGCCCAGGCCTATTTAAGCCGTGAAGAATCATCACCACTGATAATCCTAAACAAGGACCATCCTTCTACCAAAAGACTGGAAACCGTGATATCAATAGGAGATGGAGTAAACCTTAACTGCAATATCACCCCTGGAACACACCCGGAACAAAATATTTTATGTTCATGTGACAGTTTATCCGGCCTTGAGATAATAAAAACCCCTACCGGTGTTAAATTAAACAAGCAAATTGATAATTTTACAATTGAGGAATTTTAGGTTAAAAAATGTTATTCATTGATTCATTTTACATGTTTTTAGGCCAGTTGGTAGTTTTTGTAGCTATTTTAATAGTCGTGCTTTTCATTGTTGTATTGATTTTAGGATATCTGATAGCCCGTAAAAACCAAGTTAAATTCCCAAGATTCCTGCTGTATATTGTTGATTTATTATACTCTCCATTTAAGACAATCGCTCATTTTCTGAAATTGGATGATTATCTGATTGATGACATTGCAATAAAGGTAAGGGATGAAATCAACAAGGAAAAATTCAGACAAATACCTGCTGAAAAAACATTGATCTTTCTACCTCACTGTTTAAGGCATAAGGACTGTCCTGCAACACTTCAAAAAGAAGGACTGAACTGTACAGAATGCGGATTATGTTCAATTGGTGCAATAAAGAAAAAATCAGAACCTTTAGGATATAAGCTATATATAGTTCCAGGATCAAGTTTTGTTAAAAAAATAGTTATGGAAAATAAATTCCAAGCGGTTCTTGGTGTAGCCTGCCATGAAGATTTAAACCAGATGATGATGTTGCTGTCTGATTTTTGCCCTCAGGGAGTGCTGCTTGAAAAAACAGGTTGTTTTGAAACAAAAGTAAATGTTAAAAAAGTATTTGAAAAAATTGATTCCAAATACTAATCATCAAAATATTTCATGAAATCATCAGATTCTGGAGTTTCACTAAATTCCTGTATGAACTCATTTAAATCCTTGATGAATTCTTCTTTTCTTTTATCAAAGTCTTGAATTTTAGAATAGTCTTTTTTTACTGCAATACTCATTATGATATCATCAGTTTCAAGAGTCAACTCAGGATATAATGAATCTAAAAAATCATCCATTCTATCCTCTTCCATGTTGCTGATGAGCTCTTGCAAGGTGTCCTGCTGCAATAGCTCCTACTAAGGATAATTCCCCTGCTAAAACGGTACTTGCAACAATTTCTGCAAATTCACGTGCTTTTCCTGAACCTGCAACACCTAAAATTTCCAATCCTTCATGAGCAACTTCAAGACTTGTTCCTCCACCAACGGTAGCAACAGGCAAATCCGGCAGGTTTACTGAAAAGTATAAATCACCATCACGGTTTTCTGCAGTTGTAATACCTAAAGATCCTTCAACAACATGAGCCGCATCCTGACCGGTTGCCAAAAATATTGCTGCAACCATATTTGCATAATGGGCATTGAACGCCATGCTTCCTGAAGCCGCTGAACCTATCAAGTTTTTAGCTGTATTTACCTCAACAATAGTATCAACTTCAGTTTTGAGTTTACGGGCAACAATCTCTTTTGGAATTAAAATGTCAGCTATAACACTTTTTCCCCTTCCTTCAACAATGTTTATAGCTGCAGGCTTTTTGTCAACGCATACATTACCGCTTAACGCCAAATGGGTTGCAGTGGTATCCTGTGCGAGTTTATCAAGAATTTTTTCAGAAGCTATTGTTACCATATTCATTCCCATACTGTCTCCTGTTGAGAAAACAAATCTAGGGTACACATAGCTTCCAACTATTAAGATAGGGTCTATTTTAAGTAGTTTACCATGAGAAGTTGTACTTTCTGCAATGGATTTCAACTCATCAAAATTATCGACAAACCATTGTTTTATCTTTAAAGCATCACTTACACCATCACATTTAATGGCAGGTGCACGTGTCATGATATCAGAGACAACCCTTGCATTTGCACCGCCGGATGCAGTAATTGTTGAAGCTCCTCTGTTAATTGATGCGACAAGTGCTCCTTCAGAGGTTGCAAGAGGAACATATACTTCCCTTTGACAGTATTCGCCATTAATTTTTAACGGCCCTGCAATCCCCATTGGAAGCTGTAAAACACCAATTGAATTTTCGATGTTACGGGCTGATGCCCTTTCCATATCCAAAGTATAACTGGAGATATTAGACAAATCCAAATCGTATTTCTGTTCTAGAAATTCTCTTCTAATATCTGTTGCCTCTTTGGCTGAAACTTCCTTATCAACCTGATAAAGTTTCATTTCACCATTTAATAATTTATCAATAATTTCCTGATTTGACATTACATAACCTTTTTAAGTAAATCTACAATTTCAGACGGTTTGATTGCTACTTCAACACCAGCTTCATTTAAAGCTTTGGTTTTACTTTCAACAGTACCTGAAGAACCTTGAATGATAGCACCGGCGTGTCCCATTCTTTTACCTGGAGGTGCGGTTCTACCTGCAATGTATGATACGACCGGTTTTGACATTTCTTCAGCAATAAATTGTCCGGCTCTTTCCTCTGCAGTTCCTCCAATTTCACCTATTAGGACAACAGCATCAGTTTGGTCGTCTTTTTCGAATCTTTTCAAGATGTCAACGTAATTGTCCCCGGTTACTGGGTCTCCACCAATACCCACAGCAGTACTCTGGCCTATTCCTGCATTAGTGAGTTCACTTGCAATTTCATATGTTAATGTACCGCTTCTGGAGATTACACCAACATTACCTTCTTTGAAAATGTGAGTTGGCATGATTCCTAATTTACCGACTCCGGGAGATATGATTCCTGGGGTGTTTGGACCGATGACAGTAGTATCCATTTCTTTTGCATATGCCATGATTTTCATACTGTCATGAACCGGAATGTGTTCTGAAATAATGACAACCAAATCCAATTGCCTTATTGCTTCAAATGCAGCATCTTTTGCGAATTTTGCAGGTACAAAAATAATTGAAGAGTTAATGTCAATATCTTCCTTTGCTTCTTCAATGGAATTGAAAATTGGCACTTTATCCAAGAATTTTTGACCACCTTTTCCAGGAGTGATTCCTGCAACAATATTGGTATTGTATTTTAACATTTGTTCTGTGTGGAATGAACCTTGTTTACCGGTAATTCCTTGAACTAAACATTTTGTATCTTCATTTAATAAAATCATAATATATAACTCCTATCTTAATATTCTAGTTTTGTTTTCAAATGGAACAGCCAAATCTATTACATTGCCGTTCATGAAGGCAGTAGCGGAAAATATGACACTGCCTGGCAATACATTACAGGTTGTTCCTCTTTTAACCAAATAAGTATTTTTATTTCCAAGCGCTGCGCCAATCATTGCACCTGCTATTACTCCAACAGACTCAATGTTTTCAACAGTGGCCACAACAACAGGATCGTCAGTTTCCGGTGAAACATAGCCGACACCAGGAATTTTTCTTGTTTTCGGTTCAATGTAATCTGATACATCAGTTAAATTTTTCATGCCTTTTGCAGCTTCTATTGCAGAATTTGCAACATCTGCGACAAACGGTTCTCCCCCATATGTATCAAAACCCAAAACGATTGCATCAGGATATCTGTCAGGTCTGATACTAGCCTGTGCATAAGAAACACCCTCTCCGGCATTTTCCGGAGTTTGTGAGATTCCTGACAAATCCCCCATGTTTTCAGCACTTTCCTTTAATATATTGACAATTCCTTCATTGACAGGTTCAAGCAAATCATCTTCTACAAATGCGCTTATCACAACATCATCACCTGTGACATTGGTTAAAGCTGCATCCCTTGCACCTAACTCTTTAAGTTTATGAAGGTTATTTTCAATAGTTTCTACAAGCTTAGAACTGCAGGATACATCATTTTTAGATATATCTGCACCTATAGCTGTTATTTTCAAGTTAACACCTTTCATTATTCAATTAATTAATAAATAAAATATAACTATTTTATTGACATATATTTTGTTTTTTAATTTATATAAATATTAAGAGTGCTTTGAAGAAAATTTAATAAATAACATTTAAATAAATATATAATTAATGTATTCTCAAACTAAAATTGCAATTCCTATTTTTCAAAAGAATTGCCGTGATGTTATTGAAGTGGCTGAAGACTGTATCGATAAGGGTGCTGACGTATTGGAATTTAGAATAGATGCACTGGAAAACCCAGATATTGCAGAAATCAGAAGTACTATTGAAGAGATTAACTTTCCAATTATAGCTACCAATAGAATTAATACTGAAGGCGGTTCTTTTAAAGGTTCAGAAGAAGAGCGAATCAATATTTTATACCAATGCTGTGATTTGGCTGACTATGTTGATATTGAACTTCAATGCAACGATGAATACATAAATAAGATTCACGATACTGGTGTCAAAACAATTGTTTCTTATCATGATTTTGAAAAAACACCTGATTTGAATGAAATCACCTACATTGTTGAAAAGGAGCATGAACTTGGAGACATTGCCAAAGTTGCATTTATGCCACAGGATTTGGAAGATACATTGACTATTCTGGCTGTTCTTTCACATTGTAAGGATACAATTGCTATTTCAATGGGAGATTTGGGAAGTTACACCAGAGTTATGGCATCCAAATTCGACTCACCAATCACATTTGCAGCAGGAACAGATGTGACCGCACCTGGCCAAATTGACATTGAAACTATGAAAGCATTGTTGAATATGGATTTAAATATCATGGACTAGTGATTTTTATGGCTAAAAAGATTATTTTAGCTTTAATAATACTGATTTTTATTGGATTTTTAGGTTTTACATTTTTGGTAAACGACACCGTATCCATTTACATTGACGGTGAAAACGTTACTGTCACTACAAATACCCTTTCAAATGTTGACACCGAGAGTCTTAACAGGGAAATCTGCGAATACACCACACATGCAATGAATGATTCTGATACTAATATAACCTCCAATAAAAATAAGATTAATGAAATTTGCAATTCTTATGGGCTTGAAAACGCTAAAATAACACTTGATTCATCAATCGGTGAAAATCAAATGCCCGTTATTGCCATAGTGGATGGAACTTCAATGCTTCCGACACTTCAGGACGGCCAAAAGGTCCTTGTAAACAAAACCCATAATGTTAATGTTGGAGACATTGTTGTAGCAGATTCAGCCGAATATGGTGGAATAATAAAAAGAGTTGATGACATTAACGGCAGATCCGTTCATCTGGTAAGTGACAATAAGAATGTTTCATATGAGTACATTAACGGTGCTTTATATGAAATCAAAGGAATTGAAACTTGGGTTGATGTTTCAGACATCAATGGTGTTGTAATAGACTATTAAAAAAAAGAGAGGAAATAATGCCAAAGCACTATTTCCCAGGGAGATATATGAATATATAATTCATCGTAATACAAGGATTTTTGCCTTAGAGAGTTACACTGCACTGTCCCCCTCTTCACCTGTTCTTATTCTGATTACGTTGTCCATCGGATAAATGAATATTTTTCCATCCCCGATATTTCCTGTGTGTGCACCTTTTTTGATTGCTTCAACAATAGTGTCAACACCTTCATCCTTGACAACAATTTCAATACGTGTCTTTGGAATTAAATCAATACAGTAACTTGATCCCCTGTATGATTCCTTAATTCCTCTTTGGCTTCCTCTTCCTTTTACTTCAGAAACATTCATCCCTTCACAGCCAACTGCCAAAAGGGCATTTTTAACATCCTGATATTTTTCTTGTCTTATAATCGCAACAATACTTTTCATATATTACACCTAGTTAAGATTATATGCTGATTCCTCATGAAGATTTGTGTCAAGCCCACCAATTTCTTCATATTCTTCAACTCTGATACCATTCATTGCTTTGTCAATTACTTTAGCCAATATGAAACTTACTGTAAATGAATATGCTAAAGTAGCAACGATACTTATAATTTGTATGACGACCTGGTTTGGATTTCCTGCAATTAATCCTGCAACTCCACCAACTGACGGCACTGCAAAGATTCCTGTTGCTAATGCTCCCCATATACCGGACATACCGTGAATTCCCCATACATCTAAAGCATCATCATATCCGAGTTTTGCTTTTAAGTAATAAATTGCAAAGTATGAGACGAATGGAGCTATTGCACCAATAATTAATGCCCCAGGGACATCCACAAATCCTGCTGCAGGAGTGATTGCCACAAGTCCTGCTACACCACCGGATATTGCACCCAGCACTGTTGGTTTTCCAACGATATAGGTATCTAATCCTGTCCAAACAATTAAACCCATTGCTGCTGCAACATTAGATACGATGATTGCGTTTGCTGCAAGTCCATCTGCTGCAAGGCCAGATCCACCATTGAATCCCATCCATCCAAACCAAAGCAATGCTGCTCCAAGAACTGCATATCCTAAGTTGTGAGGAATTAATGAAGTGTCTTTACGTTTTCCTAATACCAATGCGACAGCTAATGCGGCTGCTCCTGAGTTCATGTGAACTACTGCACCTCCTGCAAAGTCAAGTGCACCCATTTGCATTAACCATCCTCCTCCCCATACCCAGTGGGCTACAGGGATATATACTAAACAGGCCCATATTATTGTGAATACCACCCATGCTTTTGTTTTCATCCTTCCGACCAATGCTCCTGAAATAAGAGCTACAGTCAGACCTGCAAAAGCACATTGGAACATTACAAACAATAATGTTGGAATTGTTCCATTTAAATCATCCAGTGCAATTCCCTGTAAGAAGAAATTTGTGGGTGCTCCTATAAGACCGTTTATATCGTTACCAAATGCAAACTGGTATCCGAATATCACCCATATTACACTTACAATTGAAAATGCAATGAAAGTTAAAAAAATTGTATTTAATACATTCTTACGTTTACTTAATCCTCCATAAAAAAATGCGACAGCTGGAATACTCATCAAGAGTACTAAAAGAGTACATGTGAGAATCCAAGCAGTGTCACCTGCGCTAAAAACTACATCCATTTTATCTTCTCTAGTAATTAATTTAATTATAAATAAATATTGGCCGGCAATTGCCGGAAGTTATATGTCGGAAGTATCATTCCGACATATAGTTATTGAACACCATAGTATATAAACTTTTTGTAAAAAATTAATTCATTGAAATATTAACATCAAAAAATGAAAAATGATAAACCAAATAGCTATACAAATCAAAAACAATATTGATTTATTCAACAAAAAATCAAAAATTCCACTAAAAACAATTTTTTAAAGAAAATCTTAAATATCAGCTTTTAAGATAAATATTAATTGTATAGTTTAAATTTTTAATTAAAATAGGAAAAAGTGTTATTATGAAAGACTCGATAAAAGCCAATCTAATAGTATTTTTAATAATTGCAGTGATTGCGTTTACTATTAGCAGTGCTTTTGCAAGCTTAACAATAACTAAAGATAATGACTCATATAAGTTAAGTTCAATTGAAGATGATCTGTTTGAACCTAAACATGTAGAAGAAGTTCCAACAATCATACCAAAAGTTGAAAATAAAACTAATAACACTAACATTACAAATAAGACCGTAAACAGCTGGAACAATACATGGATTGAAAATACTACAGTTAACTGGGAGTATAGGTAAAATGGCTGAAAAGAAAAAATTTATCAGAGATAGTGTCTATGGAGATATTAGCTTAAACAAATTTGAAGAAAGAATCATGGATATGCCACAATTCCAACGTTTAAGAAGAATTAAACAACTGGGTCTAATAGGTTTAATTTATCCAGGTGCTACACACACCCGATTTGAACATTCCGTTGGAACTATGAATCTGGGATCCAAGCTATCAACTGAGTTAGGTTTACCTGATGATGACATAGAATTGATTAGAGCATCCGCTCTTCTGCATGATATTGGACATGGCCCCTTTTCACATGTATCCGAAGGAGTTTTGTCAGTCCCTCATGAAGAATTAACAAAATACGTAGTCACCAAAACTTCAATGTGCGATCTGCTCGAAGAAAAATTTGACGTTAACAAAATTGTGGACATAGTCAATGGAAAAGGATATCTCGGCCCAATTGTTTCAGGAGAACTTGATGTGGACAGGATGGACTATCTTTTAAGAGATTCGCACAATACCGGCGTGGCATATGGAGTCATCGACTATGAGAGAATAATATCCAATCTAAAGCTTGAGGATGACGGATTGATTTTAGACATTAAAGGTGTTCAGGCAGCTGAAGGGGCATTAGTTTCAAGATATTTCATGTATCCCAGCGTTTACCAGCACCACACAACCAGAATCGTAAATTCCATGTTCAGAAGGGCATTGAAAAAAGTGATTGATGAAGACATAATTGATGAAAATGACATTTACAAATATGATGATGCTGAAATCATTGGAGTTTTCAGACACTGCGAAGATGAATTTGTAAACGATATCATGGCCAGATTAGACAACAGACAAATCATGAAACGAGTGAAAACAATAAGACTCGATAATTTCAAATATCCTGAAAAAATGTACAAAATTGAACAAAAAGAGTTAAGAAAAGCTGAAGATGAAATAGCTGAGGATTATGATATTGAAAAAGATTATGTGTTTATAAACATTGCTGAATATCCTCGTTTTGATGAAATGAAAACTCAGGTAAATGTAGACGGCAAATTATACCCTCTAACTGAAATATCAAACATCATTGGAGCATTAAGTAAAGCCAGATTCAATATTCCTGACATCAGCGTTTATGTTGATGAAAGTGAAAAATCAAAATTCACCAAATTTAAACTAGAAAATTATCTTGATTTGCCTGAAATTGACAGAGAAAAATTCCATGGCATTCATTACGATCAAATTAAACTATTTTAGGAGATAAAATGATAGTAGTTGCAATTACCGGAGCAAGTGGAGTGATATATGGTATCAGATTGCTCGAGGCATTGAAAGAAATGAATATAGAAACCAGTTTAGTTATTAGTGATGCCGGCAAAACTGTTATCGAATCTGAAACCGAATACAGCACTGATGATGTCATTAACCTTGCAGATACTTATTATGATTTCAATGATTTGACCGCTTCCATAAACAGCGGATCATTCAAGACCGATGCTTTGGCCATTGTGCCCTGCTCCATGAAAACACTATCATCAATAGCTAATGGATATGGGGCAAATACAATAACAAGAGTTGCGGATGTTAGTCTTAAAGAAAGAAGGACCACTGTTATTGTTCCTCGTGAAACTCCGCTTAGAAGCATTCATTTACAAAATATGCTAACATTATCACAAGAAGGAGCTATAATTTTACCTGCAATGCCTGGCTTTTATTCAACACATGATACCGTTGAAGACCAGATTAATTTTGTTGTCGGCAAAATTTTAGACTCTCTTAAAATTGAAAATAATTTATTTGAAAGGTGGGAGTAAATGTTAGAAGACAGGGATTTTATTAAATCCTGTGATGTTCCAGGACCTACAAAAGAAGCTATAAGAGCAATAATCATATACAAATCCGGAGTAACATCCGATGATAAGGTAATTGACTGCGGATGCGGAACGGGTGGAATTACATGTGAATTTTCCCAGAGAGCCCGTGAAGTGATTGCCATCGACACCAATCCTGAAGCTATTGAAATGACTTCGAGAAATCTTGAAAAGTTTGGTCTGGGAGATAACGTCACATTAATTAACGATAATGGATCAAATGCCTTAAAAAATATTGATGACATTGATATTGCTATCGTTGGAGGTAGCGGTAGAGAGCTTGAAAATATTTTGGACATTGTTCATGAAAAATTAAATTCAAAAGGCAGAATAATAATCACCGCAATACTCGTGGATACCAAAGTGGAGGCTGTGAATAAACTCAAGGATTTAGGATACAATCCGAAAATCATGGAAGTCAATGTTTCCAATGGTCGAGTATTGGACCGTGGAATTATGATGATTAGTGAAAATCCAATAGCTATCATAACTGCTAAAAAAAGATAAAATAAAAATTGGAGATTAAAAATGGATGGACATAAACGCTGGAAAATAAAATTCTCCATATTAATGGTTATTTTAATAATTATTATTTATGGATCAAATTACCTCGTATTGGGTGATGCTGAACACATTATATCATACATCTGGACACATTTAGGTTTCATTCCAGTAGATATATTAGTTGTTGCATTCCTGCTTGACGAAATTATAGAAAGAAAAGAAAAAGAAGCCATGCTTGAAAAATTGGACATGCTTATGAGCACATTCTTTTCTGAAGTTGGAAATGAATTGATTTCCCAATTAAGCGCTGCCAACAAATACAAAGCAAGCACTGAAAATCTGAAATCAATTAAAAACTGGGACGATAAGGATTATGAAAACAAGCTGAATGAACTTAAAAATTCAAATGTTGATTTCTCAGCAATCGATATTGCCCCGGAAAATAGGGAAGAATTTTTAGAAAACCTAAGGGAATTGCTGATAAATAAAAGAGAATTTATTATTAACTTAATAAATAATCCGAATTTACTTGAAAAAGAAGAGTTTACAAATTTAATCAATGCCATTCTTCACTTAGATGAAGAGCTGGAACACAGAAAAGATTTGGCTCTTGTTAATGACGCTGACTTCGGACACCTTAATGGAGATATGAAAAGAGTGTATGAAAAATTAGTATATGAATGGGTCTATTACTTAAGATACCTTAACAAACATTACCCATACATGATTGCACTGATTATACGTACCAATCCGTTCGATGAAGATGCAGATGTCTATGTGAAAGAATAAAATTTCAGAGGATTTGATATGAGTAGTGAAATTAAAAAAAATGAAAATATTAAATCCTGCATTATTTTATGTGGAGGTAAGAGTAGCAGGATGGGTCGTGATAAAGGTTCTATGATTATTCAAGACAAACCTATGATTAAACATATCCTTTCTACTTTAAACCACCAAATAAATGAAGCAATAATTGTTTTAAATGAACAATCACGGATAGACAAATATCGTGAATTTATCAACCCTCAAGATTATACATACACCATCACATTTGCAGAAGATAAAATCAAAAACAAAGGCCCCATGCCAGGAATCATGACAGGACTCTCATACATCAGCAGTGATTATGCATTAATACTGCCCTGTGACAGCCCATATGTTTCAAGAAACTACATCAATACTATTTTTTCAGAAATTGACAATGAATATCAGGCCATTGTTCCATATCATGAGGCACAAAATAAGTTGAAAACATCAGAGCCCCTTCATTCAGTATACAATAAAAATACAATACCTGTTATTGAAGAATTAGTTAATCAGGATGTTTTGCACATAAAAGGATTAATATCAAAATTAGATACAAAATTTGTTTTGATAGATAATAAAAAAATAGAAAAAAAAGAATTTAGAAATCTTAATCGTCCAACAGACATTTAAAGATATTCTATTAACTCTTTTACTTTTGTAATAGCAGTATTAACACAATAAAGAACTTCATCTTTAGTTAATGGATATTTTCCACCTTTTTGCATGGAACAGATGTGACCATCTTTTGTAACACCAACATTTAAACGAGCAGTTGCGACTCTTTGTTCATCCAATGTTGGGTCAATAACCATTTTATCACCAATTTTAACAAAGGTACATAATGCCAATTCGTTATTGATTGGTAAATCAAAGGTTTCATCTTCACTAAGGACTACTTCTTCATCCACAATTGTTGCAACAGGCAATTTAGTAGATTTAAGTGCTGCCATTACAGCCAATTCACATGCATCGAAAAGGTTTCCGCAGTTATCGATAATGTGTAAATCAATGAATAACATCCATACGTGTTTTCCTTCTTCAACACATAATTTGTCTAATTCCACCAATTCACTTTCACGAATTCCCCTATCAACTACACGTGCAAGTTCTATTGAATCATCACTAGGTGGTCCTGGTTCAAAAGTAGGATCAGCCATTGGTAACATTTCACAATTAGTCATTAAAACTCCTAAATCAGGAGTATCTGGAAATGGGCTTCCAAGTTGTGGTTTAATACCTACAATAACTTGAGTTCCACCAATTTTTACACGAGCAGAACCTTCAGCTTTAGAAATGACATTAGTTTCAATAGAAATATCCCTATATTCAGTTAATTCCCTGCCGTCTTCTCTTTTTCCATTTTTGACAAGGTTAGTAATACTTTGTCTTGTAATTTCTGGTACTATATCCATATTATCCACCCACTATTCTGTAGAATATTTTTTCATTAAAGCTTCTTTTTGAAGTTCGCTTACTTGACGACATCCTTCCATAGCTAAATCAATTGCTTTTGCAAATTCTTCTTCAGTTAAATCACCGTCACTTTGTAATAAAGTGATTTCTCCGGTTCTTGGCATCATAGCTATAGGAACATCAGCTTGCCCTTCCTTATCTTCAACTTCAGATAAGTCAAGTACAATTTCATCATTTACTTTACCTGCTGCACAGCCTACAACGATATCTTTCATAGGAACGCCTGCATCAACCAATGCAACTGCGGCTGCTGTGATACCTGCACAACGGGTTCCTCCTTCAGCTTCAATTACTTCTATATAAATATCAATCATTGAACGAGGATAATTTTCCAACATTAAAGCTGGTCTTAATGCATCTGCAGTAATTTTAGAAATTTCGGATGACCTTCTGTCCGGTCCAGGTCTTTTTCTGTCATCTACTGAAAATGGTGCCATGTTGTATCTGCATCTAATAACACCAGAATTAGGTTCGAGCAATCTTCTGATATATGATTCCCTAGGACCATATACGGCTACTAAAATTTTATTTCCTCCAACTTCTAAATAAGCAGAACCATCTGCACGTTCAAGAACTCCTGCTTCAATTTTGATAGGGCGCAATTCATTAAATTTCCTACCATCTTCTCTTATCATTTCAGACATTATATCTACCTCATTTTAATACGAAGAATTAATAATCATTATTTATTATTCAAAATAAAAGAATTATTTGAGTTACCGCCTAAAGATAAAGAATTATCTTTGTTTTTGGTTTTTTTCCTTAATTCTTCAATAACTTCAGCAATATTAGGCTTATCTTCTTTTTCTTTTTCCTCTTTTTCTTCAGCTTCTCTTTCTTCTTGTTCTAATTCTTCTTTAAAATTTTGAAGCTTAGGTTTTTCTAAAACAAATTCTTCTTCCTTAGGAGTTTCTTCAGGTGGCAATTCACCATCAATAGCCAGGTATAATTTGTTTTTGATTTTGTTTGTTAAACCAGAAGTATGAGCTTCAGCTTCAATTAAATGAATAATGTTTTTGGTAAGCTGTTCCATGTCTTCGTCTCCTTTTACCCAGACAAGACCATTTTGACCAACAACGATTTTACAGTTAGTTTTATCTTTAATCATGTTAATCATGGAACCTTTTTTACCGATTAATCTAGGAACTTTAGTTGGAGCAATATCTACAATGATTCCTCCTTTAAATTTGCCCATTCCTCTTCCTTTTAAACCGAGTTTTGCCTTTTTGATTTCATCAACATCGACAACTCTTAAAAATAGAACATCCCCAACATCATAAACTTTGTTGAGCTCTTTTTTCTCACGACCAAACACTTCAAAAGCAGGTAAAATTCCGGAATAAGGTGAATTAATATCAACATCCCACATTGAGAACCTGACATCATTAATCTTACCTATTACAACATCTCCTTTTTTAGGAACATATTTACTTTTAAGAGGAATAACTCTTATTTTCTTATTCCTTAAAGAAACAAGTCCTATTAAAGAAGAGCAGACTTTACCATTTTCTTTAAAGGTACCTCTTCCTGAATAGTATTCATCGTCAGACAAAATCTGACCAGGAATAACTAAATCTTTATTTTCCACATATATCATAATAATCCCATAAGCATAATTAATTATTATTTAATAACTCTAGTTTCTGCTTCTCCACCTGAAATTTCAGCCATTTTTGCTGAGAAAGAATTTTGAAGACCTCCAGGCATTTCAACAATGCCTATCCATGAACCGTCCTGTTGCCATTCTTCATTAACAATCTCGCCAAAGCCATGAATGGTAGTGTAAGCTCTACCTGCTGCAGAACCAGGAAGTCTGACAGCAACTCTTGCCTTTTCAAATTTAATAGGAATAAGCGGTTTAATGGCTTTTAAGGCTGTTTGAACTTGTTGGTCAACAGATATGAACGGATCAAATCTAACCTTTGCCTCATCACATGCATTTTCAATTCTTTGAACCGGGTGGGGAAGTCCGTTTTGAGGATTTACTGCCTCTTTTGCAATTTTATTAATGACCAGTTTTCTTTTATCCTCTTGCATTTTTCTTTTTTGGTCGGCAGTTAATTGAACAGTCCCCTTCTCAAGTATGATTTTTGAAACTTCAATAGGATCGGTGGTTTCAAAAATTTTATTCATGGCTTCATCAGAAGCCTTATCCCCTTTTTTGGAATCTTTGAAAATTTCTTCAACAGCTAAAAGATCTTCAATGGCAACATCTGGGCCATCCGGATTTCTAAAATCAGCTGCCAAATCAGGGTCAACCAATATTTCAAAATGTTCACCGCAGTATTCATATTTAGCAATAATAGCTTCATCAACATTGACCATTGAAACATCCCCTAACATTATTAAAAATTATTCTTCATCTTCTTCAGACTCTTCTTCTTCCTCTTCTTCTTCGACGAGTATCTCATCAATGTATTTTTGTACTTCATCTGGAGAAAGTTTTACATATTTTTCATCTTCGGTTTTGATAACTGCAATTTCAACATTTTTTGAAGTGGTGTCATGATCAGTAGCTTCATTAATGGCAGTTAAAGCTAAAGTAATAGCTTCTTCCAGAGTCAAATCATCACAATATTGTTCTTCAAATATTTCCATTGCAGTAGCCCTTCCTGAACCGATAGCAGTTGCCTTATATTCAATCAATGCACCACTTGGGTCAGTTTCGAAAAGTTTACATTTGCCGTCGTATACACCACCAATGATTAAAGCGGAACCGAATGGCCTTACTCCACCATTTTGAGTGTATAACTGTAACATGTCGCATAATTTTTTAGACAAACTAGTTACGCGAATAGGTTCGCTATAGGTAATTTTGTTTATTTGCGCTTCGACTCTGGCTCTTTCAACCAAAGCTCTTGCATCTGCTACAAGACCTGAAGTAGCTGCTCCGATGTGTTCATCAATCTTGAATATTTTTTCGATAGATGATGCTTCCACTAAACTTGAAGTAGTTCTTTTATCGACAGCCAAAATAATTCCTTCAGAACTTTTAATACCTATAGAGGTAGTTCCTCTTTTAACAGCTTCTCTTGCATATTCTACTTGAAAAAGTCTTCCATCTGGGCTAAATACAGTAATAGCTCTATCATATCCAGCGTTTTGTAAAGGTTGCATAATAAATACCTCACATATACAATATTTTTATTAATATTAAAAATTTTAATTCAACTACGTAAAAAAATATAATTTCAAAATCAAAACCAAATCTTCCATGAAAAGGCAAATTTTAATTTTAATCACTACATTGTAGTCTATTAAAATATTTTATTATTCTTTTTTCCATAAATCCAATTGATATTTATAATATAAATTATTTATAAATGTTTCTATTTTAAAGTTACAAAAAGTAATTAAATATATTTTTGTGATGCCTTGATAGTACCTGACAAACCTATTGTTGTAATTGCAATCCGCCAGTTATTATATTTGTTGGCCAATGCCAGTGCAGACCTGACGTCATCGACATATCCTCTTTGACATCGGACAATTGACTTATATGAATAATAATCCTCTGATTTTTCCATTTCATAAAATTTCATGACCCATAAGTTAAAATTAGAAGTATTGCATTCTCCCTGGAAACGAACACATGCGTCCCACACGATTGTAACCAGATCATCCTTAACGATTGGTGATTCAGATTTTATTTCAAGGGTTAAATACCTATTGTTTTTTCTAAGAGTTGGCGGCAAAACCTTAAGCTTCATCATCAACCCTCCTAACACCATAGAAAATCATTTTATCCCTATCTTCATTAAATTCCAGAATATTTTGAGCGGTCAAAAATGATTTGTCAATTTCAGAATCGCTCAGGCCGGTTTGTTTGAAAAATGCAATGAAGTCATGAGTTGTTCTGATGTCAAAAACAGATTCCGCACGACTGGATAAAATTAATGGAAAATCATATTTCCGGTACAACGTATAGATATCCTTAAAATTAGAAATTACCTTAGACCTGTGGGACAAATAACTTCTCAATACGTCCTTAAAACATAGCTCCACGGCAACATTGTTTTTTACTGCTTCTTTAGCTAAAACATGATTGATGCCACCGTCAAATCTTCTCAGATAAGGTCTTGATAAAACATCAATTTGAATAGTTTCAACTGTAGCCCTGTTGATTTTCAGATTTCCGCCAATGACTGAAATACATGAAGATTTATTCCTAAACTTACGGGCAGTCTTTTTAATTTCATTAACATTATTTGATTTAATCTCTAAAGTATAATCAAAATTAATAATGCCATCCAAATTATCAGATAACTCCCTTTTAATATCTAAGGCATCTTTAAAATCATTTTGATTATATGAAAAATTAATGTGCTCCCATCCGTATTTGGAAGCTTCCATAGCCAAATTTAAATTATTTTTTAAGCTACTTCCAACAATATTTAAATCAAAAAACATAGTTGTAAATTTATTGTTTATTTATATTAATAATTTATTAAAAATTAAAAAAAAAGTGATTTGAAAAAATCACTTATTGATAACGATAGAATTCAACTTCCCAGCTTACAGTTTCATAATAATCAATTGTATAGGTTCCAGATGATGATGAAGTAAATGAGAATGAGTCAGATCTTGTTTCTACATCACTATATGAACCCCAATCTACACCACCTGATCCTCCAGGACCTGAAACATATAAATGGTTTGTAGCATAATTCTTAATAGGATATGCTGAAAGTTTTACCATTATCTGACCCGCAGGAACCTTAACCGTCTGTGAACCTGAACCTGAACCTGAGTAACTACCAATAGACTCCCATGATTTGGATCCGCCACTTGATGTTGACTCAGAAGAACTAGACTGAGATTCAGAAGCGCTATTTGAAGAGTCTTGGGAAGATGAAGTTGACTGGGCAGAATTATCCTGTGCAGAACCATCACCAAGATTCATGGTACCTGCAAAATACCCTACACAACCAACAAGAACCACAATAACAATAGCTAAAGCAATAATAATATATTTGGTATTACTATTACTTTTTGTACCATCATCAGGCTTTTTGGGAGTTTCTAGAACAGCACCGCACTTTGTGCAGAATTTTGCTGTATCCTTATTTTCAAAACCACAATTTTCACATTTCATTTAAACCACATATAGTTATATACTATATTTTTATCTTAATAGTGAAGAATACCCCAACCTCTTAAGGTCGGGGAAAATTTCACAAAAAGGCATCTGAAGATTATTAGTCTTCAAATGCTCTCACTATTTCTTTATATATTATTGGTTATTTAAATTATTTTATATGATATTAAAATTGTCTATAATGGAGTTTTAAGTGTTTTATGAAATGTGTTAATCAGGGTTTGAAGGTTAGGTTGTATCCGGATGAGGATATGATGATTAAAATTAATCAGAATATAGGTAATTCCAGATTTACATGGAATAAGCTCTTAGAGGACTATCAAAACACCTATAAATTATTCAAACTCCATGGTTACACTAAGCTGAAGTGCAACATGACCACTTTTAACGCCATGTTAAATATGCTCAAAAAAGAACATGCTTTTTTATACTTAAGCGAATCATCCAGCCTACAACAAGTTTATAGAGATCTTATACATGCTTATAATAAGTTTTTCAATGGGGAAAGTTGTTATCCAAGATTTAAATCCAAAAAACATGATAAAAAATCATTCAGAATACAAAACAATCGCAATATAAAAATCAAACCCCACACAATTATTCTACCAAAAATAGGAGAAATACATTACAGGACAAGTAAAAAATATCATGAAAAACTAAAAAATATCAAAATCAATAATGTAACAATTAAAATAGAAAATGGAAAATATTACGACGTATTTAACATCGAAACCGAAATACCAAAATTTCCTAAAACAAACGAAGCCGTGGGAATCGATTTAGGTATAAGAACACTAGCAACACTCGACAACGGACTAAAAATAGCCAATTTAGACGTAACTTACGAGGAAAACATGATCAAAAAATACCAAAAAAGACTATCCCGACAAAAACACAACAGCAACCGCTACAAAAAAACACTAAAAACCTACTGGAAATGGATAGACCAAAAAAAGAACAAAATAAACGACTACTACCACAAAACAACCACACAAATCGTGAAAAAATACGACATAATCATACTCGAAGACCTAAACATAAAAGGAATGTTCAAAAACCCAAAATACAGTCCAAAATTACAAAGAATAGGATGGAAAAAATTTGTTGAAATGATTAAATACAAGGCTGAAATATATGGAAAAACATTTAGACAAGTCAGCAGATGGTATCCTTCAAGCAAAATATGCAGCAATTGTGGATACTACAACAAAGACCTAAAATATGAAACAGAATGGGAATGCCCACAATGTCATAAAATACATGATAGAGATATAAACGCAGGTAAAAACATTCTAGAACGTGGATTGACTAATTTAATCGAGGAAACAATGAACCTCTGGAGCAGGGGGGATAGCACGGTAATTCTACTCTCGTGGGAGAGTATCAGCCCGTGAAGTAAGAATCTTCGACTTCTCCAAAAGTCGAGGTAGTTCAACACAACTCATATAAACATTAACAAATTCCCTCAAATAAGTTAAACAAGATTAAAGAAGTGATTAAAGTAATTACATTAATATTATAAGATGGTATAAAATATTTTATAGTATAAAGAATAAATAAATGATTATGTCAAAGGAATACGATGAGCTTTTGAAATTAACTTCATATGTTCAAATTTCCAAATATAGAGAAAAAACTTTAAAATCAATTGGAAATGAAGTTAAAATACCAACTCATATTGCAAAAGACAGTGGAATTAGAACTAATCATATTTCAAAAGTTCTAAGTGAATTAAAAAGTAAAGATATTGTTGAATGTATAAATGAGGAAGCTCGTAAAGGAAGATTATATAGATTAACTGATACTGGAAAAGGAGTTCTTGAAACTATAGAATCAAAAGAAAAAAAACAAAAAAAAGATTAATTTGATTCGATTCCTTTTTTTATCTCTTCTAATTCTTCTATTATATTCTCTTCCGATGCTTCTCTAAAAATATCATGTAACACTTTTATTAAAGTCATATTTTTTAAATTTTGTGGTAGGCAGTCTTCTGTTTCTGTCAGTATTGATTTATATGTTGGTTCGATTGCATCCTTCATATACTGGATTTTTATCTCTTCTCTGAGACCTTCATCAATATATTTTTCAAGATAATGAATTATTTCATCTGCAAACGTATTGCCGAAAATAACCATGCCATCCAATGCTTCCCCATTAATCCCTAACTGTTCAACCAATAGATTGAATGAACCGTAATTCTGATATCCGTATGGAATAAATCTTCCTTCAACAGTATGGGCGCAGTATTCATTCATGATTCTGAATTCGGGAAGCGTTAAAAAATACCAGACAAAACTTTCCAGAGTAGTGGATGTTTTTACCTTAAATATGTCACACAATATGTTTTCAATTATCTCAAACAAAAAATAATGACCCAATTCATGAATTAATGTAGAAATCTGAAGAGAATCACTTAAACGGTCATCATAATGAATAGCATTTCCAAAAAATATGAACCCTCTCTCATAACCCCTTGATTTAGTTTTGCATTCAGTGAATATGGACGCGAAATTCAAAATTTTATTTTTAATTGTGTCCCCGTAAATTTCGTAAAAATCTGCCCGTGCAAATATGTTTGACAGCATACGATTATATTTTTCGTCACTGATTTGTGCATTTGCCAATAATTCATCATTGAATTCGCTGAATAATGTATCAAAATCATCAATAGTTATTGGATTGATTTGCTTACCGCATTTTACACAGTGAGTATCATAATCCAGATTTACCTGTCCACAGTAAGGACAGAAATGCTCAGTTATTAACATATTGCCGCAATGTGTGCAATAGTTATTTTCCCGGAAGTTCAATGTTCCGCAAATATCACAATTTTTCAAAATATCACTTACCTGAACATGTTTTTAATAGATTTCACTGTAGAATTAATTGAATTTTTACGAAGTAAAGCACTTTTTACATTTTTACCACAATTATGGCAGTAATCACTATCCCAATCTAAAATTTCTCCACATGAACAAATTATCCTAGTTTTTAAAGTTTTTTGAGGGTTTAAAGGTCTTTCACAATTTCTGCAAAATTTAATGCCCTTTGGATTTTTCTCGCCACAGACACAAAGAACAACAGAATTTTCATAATTAAGATTTGCTCCACATTCAATACAAAAATCGGAAGTGCTTTCATTAATTGTGGAGCAGGTGCATAAAATAAAAATATCATTAGTTTTTCCATAATTAACTAAGGGAAGACCACAATTTCTGCAAAATAGTGAAAATTTATCATTTTCTTCACCACAAAAACAAAAAATTGAATCTTCAAACTCCCTGTTGAAGTTGCTGTAATTGTCATTTATATAATGAGTATCCTCTTTTAATTGTTTTCCACACATTTCACAGAATACGTTTTCTCTGGAATTTACGGCTCCACACTCACACTGCACCTTATCAATGGAAAAAACAGGTTTGGAATTTTTTTTAAAAATCCGTTCCAATTTGGTAAGAGACCTCTTTTTACCGCACATATAACAATATTCATTATCTATACGATTCACATAACCGCAGGAACAGATTTCATATTCTAAATCATCACGATTGCTTTCTATATATGGAGAAAAATCAATGGAGAAATTGAAGAATCCGATATTATGAATAGGAACTTCAAAAATATAATTTTGAGAAGACGGACTATATCCGGTCTTACAGCCGCAGACCTTACATTCAGATTCATTCGGAAGAATCCTATGGCCGCAATTTCTACAATAATTCCCCACAATCATTTTTACCATGAACTATTTTTTTGACAAGGATTGAATTTCTTCAACTACTTTATATAACACTTCTTCGCCAAGCCCTTCGATATATTTAATGGAACCTGCGCATTCATGGCCTCCACCGTCAATACCTGCTGATGGAACTCTGTTTATCATTGTGGCTACAATATCATTAACATTAAAACCATACTCTTCATTAACGGCATCAGTTGCCCTAAATACTCCAAAATCAGGCCCATGCCCTAAAGTTACAATAGGCTTGTCTTCTCCCAATTCTTTTATGACATGATCATGGACAAAACCGCATGTTTTTCCAGGAGCTGGGAATGTGAATTTATGCGCATATTTTTCAACATCAATCAGATTTAAGTAAATGCCGTTTGAAAGCTGTGTCCTTTTGATATTTGGAAGAGCCGCTTTAAGCTGAATATCAATTCTCTTTTGATATTCATTATATAATGCATCAATCATTTTTTCATGCTTATCAAGATTATCCACAGCCAAAATTGTATCCATGATTCCTCTACCATTCATAAATCTCAAGAAATATGCCTCAAAGTCAACACATTCAGCTATTTTTGCAAGATGTTCTTTTGTAAAACCTTTTTGGCTGGCCAATTCCAGGTATTGATAAACTTCACCGTTTTCCGCACGGTCGCCTAATGCTGCAACCGCCGGCAAATGTTTAATTAATTCTTTTACATTCGGATTTATGATGTGTGCCACTTCAGTTGCCAAAGCCCCTGCAGTCAATTGGGAATCTCCGCCAACAAGGTATGGGTTTACATGACAGTCAACATATTCATCAACTGCAACTGTTGCTCCAAAAATCTCGCCGTCTCTTTCATCCTTTGTTAACAGGTCACCAGGAGAGTGATGGTCTATTACTACAACTTCGATATCATAAATTTTTGCCTGCATCAGTGCTACAATGTCCTCTTCAGTGGAACCGTTATCCAAAAGAACAATTAACGGTAACTTTTGGCCGTGCCTTTCCTGATCTTCCAATGCGAAAGATAAATCTTTAACTACATCTTCAAGTTCATAAAATGGGGCCTTACTTGGAGAACGTTTGAAATAATAATATTGAGCGTCATTGCTTGGATTTTCCTTTTCAATTAAAGGAACAATGGCTTTTTCCATTGCCACACCTGAACAGATACCATCGGCATCATTGTGGTGTCTAAGCAAGATTGTTCTTCCATCAAGGATTGCCCTTCTAATTCTTTGGGCAGCTTCCCTCATCTTCGGTTTGAGTCTGTTTAAAACATCACTTTTGACTAAGAAATCGACATGTTGTGGTTCAGCTCTCTTGTTTAATGCATCGTCAATTAATTTATGTAGCTTGCGGGTGTTTTCCTCACCAAGTTTTGTCATGGAAGATGACTCAATTTGAGTTTTTCCGCCATGTTCGTTTACCTCACCAATGACCTGAACTGCATCACCAAGTTCAATTTCAGGATATGATCTCTCTCCAGCCTTATCGAATGCAGCTATTTCAGTTGTTCCGCTTTCATCGTTGATGATGAAAATTGTCGGACCTGAAGTTTGCTGGATTTGCTGGACCTCACCTGCAATCCTAACAATTTTACCCTTTTTCTCTTCAAGTTTGCTTATTAATGTTCTTGAAATGGATTTGGTCAATCTCTTGAGTTTGTATTCTTCTACAAAAGCAGGTGCAAAATCAATTTTCCCTTCCCTGGACTTAATGGCAGTAATGAATACAACAATGTCATCACCAACTTTGTAGTCGGAGACATCTCCTCTCATAAGTCCCCAAACATTGTTATTTAAGGAAACAAAAGCACCATATCTTTCAATTCTTGTAATTTTACCTTTATACAATTTATCTTTGTCAATATCTCTCATTTGACATAAAGAATCTAAAACATATACAACACGAGCAGCCCTTTGACGAGCTTCAAATTCATCATGTTTCATTTTTTCAACCTTTCTTTTATCTTTACATTCATCACATAAATCAAGTTCGCCAGGAAGTACTTTACCACAATCCCTGCACACATTTATTTCACCGGTCCCATTACAGTTAGGACATTCCTCAAATACTTCAACCTGTCCTTTTCCATTACATATCTCACATGGAATATCCTGATCAGAACCTAAATCAAATTTAGCTTTTGCTTTGCTGTTGACTCCTTTAAAATGACTACCTACATCAAATAAATCATCTTCATAACCTGTTCCTCCACAGGCATCACATTCCTTGTAGTCCACAACAACAGAGCCTATACCTTTACATTTTGGACATTTAGATTTCAAATTAAAACCTCACATTCATTTGAATAACTTAGGATTATCTTCAACTATTGAATTTCTTTTATTTTGATATTCTACAGCCTGGTCCATTGCATCGTTAGCTTCAAAACCATAGTTACTGCCAGTATAATTCGAATTTACTTCAAAGCAGTCAATCGCCTCTTTCAATAAATCTACAGCCTTAATCTTTAATTCAACTTCCTTTATGACAGTGTTAATGTAATCCTTATGAACACCATGTATATCAGAAGAGAAATTGCCTTGAACCTTATGCAATTTAATCAAGCTTTGATTATAATTATCTCCAGCAGATTCTGCTTTTTGTTTAGATTGATAAAAATTTTTATTGTTTACTAAATCAACAGCTTCATTATATTCATCATCACCATCAACAATGCTTTCACTTATATCCGGCATTGCAACATTCATATTATCGGTTGAACTGTCCATAAATAAAACTGCTGCCGAAATAGCTAGTAAAACAACAATGAAAATTATTAATTTACTATAACTAGACACGATATATTGTATATTAAAACAAGTAATTAAAATTTTTCATGAAAAAAATTAAATAAAAAAAGAGAAGTTTAAAATTAAATTTTAAACTTATTCACTGGACCAGAGTCCGTGTAGGTTACAGAATGCTAATGCTTTAACATCAGAAGCATCATTTACAGTGAATGTAGCTTCTGCAACATCTCCAGGTTTGAAGGATTTAGCATACTGTTCAGCACCAGCTTCAACAACTAAAAATTGAATGTAGTGGTCATCATCCATTGGGTGAGCAGCTTCACCGACTTTAACGGTAACTTTGTCACCATCGATTTCAACAACAGGTTTGTGTTTAGGAGCTTTTTCTCCTTCAGTTTGTACTGGAATATTGAGCATGTGTGTATCACATGTGTCTCCATCGTCTTCAACTAAAACTTGGATAATACTTCCGCAGTCGTCACATTTTAATATTTTTGCCATAATAAAACATCTCCTTAAATAGGTTAAAGATATTTTATCTATCAAAGTATATATTATTATTGATTGTTTTCCTTATAGTTTTCAATTGCAGCCTGAAGTCCATCAGCAGCAAGGTTTGAACAGTGCATTTTTATTGGTGGTAAACCATCCAATTCATCTGCAACATCATTTCTTGAGATTTTTAATGCTTCGTCTACAGTTTTTCCAACAGCTATTTCAGTAATCATACTGCTGGTTGCAATGGCTGCTCCGCAACCAAATGTTTGAAATGAGATATCTTCAATTACTTCATCATCATTAACCTTAATGTAAATTGTCATTAAATCTCCACATGTTGGGTTTCCAACAGTTCCAACACCATTTGCATCTTCCATTTTTCTGCAGTTTCTAGGGTTTGCAAAATGATCCATTACTTTTTCTGAATAATCCATATCTAACACATCCTACAATCATCACCGTGTTTTGAACACATTACTCCATCATAATCAAGTTCCTGATTCCATAAAGGAGACATTTCACGAAGCCTTGCAACAGATTCCGCAATAATGCCAACGAATTCATCGATGTCAAAAGTATCACTTTCAGGTGCAAGTGAAATTCTTAAAGAACCATGAACATCAACAGGGTCAAGACCTAGTGCAGTCAGAACCGGTGATGCTTCCAACTTATTGGATGAACATGCTGAACCGGTTGAAGCCTGATAACCTTTAGCATCCAATAATAGGATTAAAGATTCACCTTCAATTGCCTTGAATCTGAAGTTGACAAGATTTGGGAGTCTTTGTTCCCTATCTCCATTTACATAAGCTTCAGGAACTGTGGATAAAACTTTTTCAATGAGTTCATCTCTAATTGAAGATAATTTTTCATAGTGTTCTTCCAATTGCTGACTTGCAAGCTCGCAAGCTTTACCAAATCCAACTATTCCCGGAACGTTTTCAGTTCCTGCCCTGATTCCTCTTTCCTGACCTCCGCCATGAATTAAAGGTACAAGACGAGTTCCTTTCCTAATATATATTGCTCCAACACCTTTAGGCCCGTTAAGTTTATGGGATGATAAAGACAGTAAATCGACATTTAGTTTCTCAACATCCACTTCAATTTTACCGAAACTCTGAACGGCATCGGTATGGAATTTGATTCCATGTTCTTTTGCGATTTTACCAATTTCTTCAATAGGTTGAACTGTACCTATTTCATTGTTGGCATGCATAACAGTGATTAAAATTGTTTCATCAGTGATTGCTTCTTTTAAATCTTCAATTTTAATAATACCGTTTTCATAAACCGGCAAATAAGTTACTTTAAAGTCAAGGGATTCTAAAAAATGAAGAGTTTCAGTTACAGCAGGGTGTTCAATTTCAGTAGTGATAATATGCTTTCCTTTTTTGGCCAATTTAAAAGCAATGCCTTTGATAGCCAGGTTATCTGATTCTGATCCACCACTTGTGAAAATAATTTCTTCAGGTTTTGCATTAATTGCATCAGCCACTCTTTGACGAGCCTGATTTAATGCTTTTTTAGATTCACGACCATATTTATAAAGAGTTGAAGGGTTTCCGAACTCTTCTGTGAAATATGGTTTCATTTCTTCAAATACTTCCTCACTTACTTGTGTAGTTGCTGAGTTATCTAAATACATTCTCTATCTCCCAATTGTCGTTTTTTAAAAATTAAATTTAATAATATAAATATTTTAAGTGAGTAAAGGGTTACTTTACTCAGATACTATCTAAAGCTTGGCTTAAATCATCAATTAAATCGTTAACATCTTCCAAACCAATTGAAAGTCTGATGAAATCAGGTGTTACACCGGTAGCTTCCTGTTCTTCAGGAGTTAACTGTTGATGTGTTGTACTTGCAGGGTGTATTGCAAGGCTTTTTGCATCACCGATGTTTGCAAGAATTGAGAATAATTCCAATTTTTCAATTACTTTTCTTCCTGCTTCTTCACCGCCTTCAACACCGAAACCTAAAATACCTGCGAAATTGTCTTTCAGGTATTTTTTGTTAATTTCATAGGTTGGATGTGATTCAAGTCCTGGGTAGTTTACCCATTTAACCTTAGGATGTGATTCTAAAAATTTAGCTACTTTAAGAGCATTTTCAGAGTGTCTTTTTACACGTACATCAAGACTTTCAAGTCCTTGCAGGAATATGAAACTGTGTACAGGAGCTTGTGTTGCTCCAAGATCTCTTAAAAGTCTTGCTCTTGCCCTTACAGTAAATGCAAGGTTTCCAAGTTCAGGCACATCTCCGAATGCATCCCAGAACACAAGTCCGTGATAACTTGGATCAGGTTCTGTGAAGTTTGCAAACTTGCCGTTTCCCCAGTTGAATTTACCGGAATCTACGATATATCCTCCAACTGCAGTACCGTGACCGCCGACATATTTGGTAGCAGATGCTGCAATAACATCAGCTCCATGTTCCAAAGGTCTTACAAGTCCGACACCAACGGTATTGTCTACAATCAATGGAATATCATGTGAATGTGCAATTTCAGCCAACGCTTCAAAATCAGGAACATCCAATTTAGGATTTCCAATTGATTCAACATAAATTGCCTTGGTCTTTTCATCTATTGCATCTTCAAAGGCTTTTAAGTCCTGTGAGTCTACAAACTTAACTTCTCTTGCTAAATCTTTGAAAGTGTAGTTAAATAATTGGTAAGTTCCACCATAAAGGTTATCTGCAGATACAATGTTGTCTCCAGGTTCGGTTACATTTAAAATCGCATATGAGATTGCTGCAAGACCACTTGATGTTGAAAGACCTGAATTACCACCTTCAATGGCAGCAATTCTTGCTTCAAATACATCACTGGTAGGGTTAGTTAATCTGGAGTAAATTTGTCCAAATTCTTGAAGGGCGAATCTTCTTGCAGCTTCATCTGAGTCTTTAAATACATATGAAGTAGTTTGATAAATTGGAACCGCCTGTGCCCCAGTTGCGGGGTCTGGAGTTTGTCCTGCACGTACACCTAATGTTGCTAATCCGTAATCTTTATTTGACATTAATTATCACCTTTATAAAATAATTTGAGTAAAATATATCACGTGTTATATTCACTATATAACAATAGTTATTATTAGTATATAAATATTTTGGTATACCTAAAAAAAAGTAAGAAAATTAATTATAACTTATGTTATACCAAAATAACATATGTTATTTTTACTATATAAACATTGTCATGGAATTTGGAAAAAAAACTGAAAAAAAGTTATATAAATATTTAAAAAATAGGAGAAAAATCTCCTAATCATTAATTTCATAACCTAAGGATTGTAGGTCACTTCTGATTTTATCGGATAAATCATATTGCTTGTTAGCTCTAAGCTCAGATCTCACTTCAGAAATTAAATCAAGCAAGTCATCAGAGCCTGCACTGACTTCTTCAGTCTCAAAGCTAACTCCTAAAATATGAGCCACATCATCAAGGAATGCTTTAATAGCTATTTTATCCTCATCAGAAAATGAATCCAAATCATTTTTGGTGTCATTAATCAAACCGAAGATTGCAGCAATAGCTTTTGGAGTGTTGAAGTCATCATCCATACTGTCAAAGAATTCCTTTTTATGAGGAGCTAACGCTTCACATTCGAAACTGTCTTCTGCAACTGAAACATCCAAAAGTTCATAGTATTTTCTAATCCTATCCAAACTTTTTTCAGATTGGTGAAGTGAATCCTTGGAAAAGTCAATCGGACTTCTGTAATGTGTTGAAAGAACAAAGAATCTGAATGTTTCTGCTGCATAATCCTTAAGCAATTCACGAATGGTAATGAAATTATTCAAAGACTTAGACATCTTTTCCCCATTTACGTTTAAAAATCCTGTGTGCAACCAGAATTTTACCATCGGAGCTTTGCCTGAAACCGCTTCCATTTGTGTAATTTCCGCTTCATGGTGAGGGAAAATCAAGTCGAGACCTCCACCGTGGGCATCATATTGCGGTCCGAAGTAGTATTCAGTTATTGCAGTGTCTTCAATGTGCCATCCAGGTCTTCCGTCTCCCCATGGAGAAGGCCAGGTAGGTTCATCTACTCCCACACGTTTTTTCCAAAGTGCAAAGTCCTGCGGATTTTTCTTAGTGGTTTCCGCAATGTCTCTGTGAGATTCCAGCTCTTCAACATTTCTGTTGGATAATTTTCCGAATTCAGGGAATTTGTCTATTTCAAAGTAAACCCCATCTTCGGTTTCATAAGCGAATCCTTTATCAATTAATCTTTGAATCTGGTCCAATATTTCATCAACATGATCTGTTGCTCTTGCAAATAAGTTAACGCCATTGACATTTAACTTGTTCATGTCTTCAATATATCTTTTTTCGAATTTGCGAGCCAACTCCTGTGCAGGAATTCCGCTTTCTTTTGATCTGTTGATAATCTTATCATCAATATCTGTAATATTCTGGATATAAAATACGGCATACCCCTTGAATTCCAAATATCTTTTTATTGTATCAAAAGAAATGTAGGTTCTTCCATGTCCAATGTGAGCATCATCATAAACAGTTGGACCGCATACAAATAAGTTAACCCTGTTTTTATTAATAGTTACAAAATCCTCTTTACTGCGAGTTAAAGTTGAATAGACGTCCATAAAAATAACCTCAAAAAAATAGTAATTGTAAAAGGCAAGTGAGGGATTTGAACCCCCGTATTATGGTCTGCAGCCACACACCTAAGCCACTCGGTAAACTTGCCACTTAATATTAAAGTATAATAAAATATTGGTTATTGATAGTTTAAATAGTTTACTATTTTTTCCAATATTTTACCAAATTTACTCGGCTTCAGACCCAATACAAGTTTGACAATCTTCACCCAGTTCAGATTTATCAATACCCAATTGCACTAAAACATCAGCTGTTTTCACATTTTTACAAATTTTACAAGTTCTTGGAATCAGATCTGCTTTTGTAGCTTCTCCTTCGGACAACTCACGTGCAAATTCCTGAACCATACCTCTAACTTGGTCATCCAATTTTATTCCACTACCCCTTTTATCGGTAATGTACTGAGATACAGCAGGTTGAGTTATGTCCATAAGTTCTGAAACATCTTTTTGTTTCATTCCCAAATTTAAAAGTTCTTTAGCTAGTTCAGATCTAATTGCAGGGATTACATACCATACTACAATTTCACAAGGTGGCTTCATAATTAATCACCATTTTCCTTAAATAAATCACCAAATTGAACCTTATCATCGACTTTTTCTTCAGTTAAACATATTCCGTTTTTATCAAGCAAAATTTGAATAAGTTTCTCATTTTCCTCTATTTGTTTTTCTAAAGACCTTATTGCTGCTGCAACAGGGTCCGGCAGTTTATTGTGTTCCAAATCAACAACATGACTTTGATTTTTACATTTTACAATTCTGCCCGGAACACCAACACAGGTTGATTCGGGAGGAACATCCTTCAATACAACTGCGCCAGTACCTATTTTGGCATATTCTCCAATGGTAATGTTACCCATTACTTTAGCTCCAGCACCAATAATTACTCCGTTTTCAATTGTTGGGTGTCTTTTGCCCTTACTAGTTGTAGTTCCACCAAGCACAACACCTTGATAAATTAAAACATCATCACCGACTATAGTTGTTTCACCGACAACAATGCCCATACCATGATCTATAAAAACTCTTTTACCAAATTGTGCGCCAGGATGTATTTCAATTCCTGTGAGAAAACGAGAGATGGTAGATAGTATACGAGCTAACAATTTTAAAGAGTGATTCCAGAACCAATGGCTGATTCTATGGAACAGTAATGCATAAAACCCCGGATAGCATAGAAATATTTCTATTGATGACCTCATCGCAGGGTCCTTTTCCTTAAAAGTGTTAATCTCACTTTTCAAACCATCAAACATTTAAAATCTCCAAAGTTACTATATTGTAATATAATATAACATATAGTATAAATAGTTATTCTTATTCAAATAACCAGTCTACGGAGAGATATCTTTCACCATTATCAGGTAATATTGCTATTATCCTTTTACCTTTATTTTCTTCTCTTTTAGCTAATTCCAATGCAGCAAAAGTTGCAGCTCCGGAAGATATTCCGGTAAATATACCTTCATTTTTAGCAAGGGCCAATAAGGTTTTTCCGGCATCTTCACTTGCAACAGGAATAATCTCATCAATAACTTCAGCTTCATAGATTGAAGGAACAAATCCTGCACCGATACCCTGAATTTTATGAGGTCCTTTTTCCCCTTTTCCAAGTGTTTGGGATTCTTCTGGCTCAACAACAACTACTTTAACATCCGGAAGAACTTCTTTTAGACCTTTAGCAATTCCTGTAGCTGTTCCACCTGTTCCTGCTGCAGATACAACAAAGTCAACATTGCCGTCAGTATCCCTTAGGATTTCCTGAGCGGTAGTTTCATAGTGGATTTTTACATTTGCAGGGTTGTCAAACTGACCTAAAATAATGGAGCCTTCAGTTTCCTCATTGAGTTCTTTTGCTTTTGCAATTGCTCCACCCATTCCATCAGCACCAGGTGTTAAAACAAGTTCTGCTCCTAAAACACTTAGGAATTTTCTTCTTTCAACAGACATTGTTTCAGGCATGGTTAAAATTAATTTGTAACCTTTGGCAGCTGCAGCAAACGCAAGTCCAATACCTGTGTTACCACTGGTCGGCTCAATGATTGTTGCACCAGGTTTGAGCAAACCTTTTTCTTCCGCATCTTCAATCATTGCAACAGCAACACGGTCTTTTACACTACCAGTTGGGTTGAATGATTCAATTTTTACATCAATTTCAGCTTCTAAATCATCAGTTAAATTATTTAATCTTACGATTGGAGTGTTTCCAATAGCATCAGTAATGCTATCAAGTACTCCTCTTTTTAATTCTGGTATATTTGCCATATTTTTTTCTCCTACAATAATTAATTTGTTTATGGTATATTAAAAGGGTTATTTTAAAAGTTATAAAAATTATAACTATTGTTATATAACACTGTTTTACTTTATAAATGTTTTGGTATAACTAAAAATTATAGTTGAAAAAATGAGTTATACATTTTCTTCGTAATAATCACAAATTTCAGTGCATGGACAGATTTCACATTGAGGAGACATAGGTTTGCAGATATTCTGACCAAACTGAACCATCAAATCATTCAGTTTAATCCACAAATCCTTAGGAGCGATTTTACACAATTCCACTTCAGTATCTTCAGGATCTTTTGTATCCACCAAACCCATACGGTTTGATATTCTGTGAACATGAGTATCTACAGGAATCGCAGGAAGCTCAAAAGCAAATACCATAACACAGTTTGCGGTCTTACGACCTACACCCGGAAGCTTTACAAGCTCTTCTACAGTATCTGGAACCTCTCCCCCATACTGGTCAATCAGAATTTGAGAAACTTCAACTATTCTGCCTGCCTTAACATTGTAAAAACCGGCAGGTCTGATCAGCTCTTTAATATCATCAATTGGAGCCTCGACAATTTCATACATGTCTTTATATTTGTTAAAAAGGTTTTCAGTAGCTTGGTCTGTATTTTCATCACGGGTTCTTTGAGATAAAATAGTTCTGACCAGTACCTTATATGGATCGTGGTCCAAAAATGTCCTTATCTCAAATGTAGTCTCCAAATCTTCAATCAACTGGATTACACGCTCTTCCTTATTCACTCTACCAACTCCAATTCAAATCCAAGCTCTGCCATTGATTCTATGAAATCAGGGAATGAAACATCAAATACTTCCCCATTTGTAATTTCAACATCATGTTTTAGGCCAATCAATGAAAATGCCATGGCCAGCCTGTGGTCTCCATGTGAATCCACCACACCAGAAGACACACCGCCGGTTATGCTCATTCCGTCTTCATGCTCAGTCAACTTACAGCCTAACTTTTCAAGCTCACGGCAAGTCGTATCAATTCTGTCAGTCTCTTTTACTCTTGCATGAGCAACACCTGTAATGTTGGTTGTACCTTCAGCCATTGCGGCCAACACAGCAACAGTTATCAAGAGATCGGGAGCATTTGACAAATCAACATCAATAGCTTTCAGACTGCCTGTGGATGCGATTTCAACATAATCTTCACCCCTGACAATAGTTGCGCCCATCTTTTGCAAAATATCCAGGATTACCTTATCTCCCTGTTTGGAATCTCTGAATAAGTTTCTTATTATTGCTTTTCCACCATTAATAGCTATCAATGCCAAAAGATAGGAGGCGGATGAATAATCTCCCTCAACAGTATAATCACAGGCGACATAATCTTGTTTTTTAACTTTAAACTCATCTATTCTGCAGCTTTGATGTTCCTTATCACAGATTTCATGCTTTAAAAAATAGCCACTTAATGTTTTGACACCGAATTTTCTCATAATGTCCAAAGTCATATTAACGTATGGCTTTGATTTGAATTCAGGCAAAACATATAGAGTAACACCCTCCTGAGATAAAGGAGATGAAATTAAAATTGATGAAATAAATTGAGAGCTGACA
Organism: uncultured Methanobrevibacter sp.; assembly: GCA_900318035.1. GTDB lineage: Archaea > Methanobacteriota > Methanobacteria > Methanobacteriales > Methanobacteriaceae > Methanocatella. The sequence goes on along the minus strand of ONJC01000009.1, from coordinate 28,819 downwards.
TTTCCATAAATATTGGTTTCACCACCAACGTATCCCGGTTTGATTAAAATTGGTGCTTTCTCATTATCCTTTAAGGATTCCGTTTCGATTCCTAACGGCCATAAAGCATTCATCAACAATCCCATCGGACGAGTTTGAAGGGACTCGTCACCAGTCAATATAACTTCATTATCACTTAACGCAGCTACAGAAGTCATTAACCTTAAAGTAGTTCCGGAATTAGCCAAATCTATCGGATTTTCACATGAATTGTGTAACTTACCACCTGTTCCGACAACTTCCAAATAATCATCGTTTCTTTTAATTTTAGCACCCAAAGCCTCACAAACTCTAATTGAAGCCAATGTATCTTCTGAGTACAGCATATCATATAATTTAGAAGTACCTTTAGCAAGTGATGCCAGAATTACTGCCCTATGAGAATAGCTTTTTGAAGGCGGTGCTTTAACAACACCCCCAATTTCTGAAATATTTTTAATCTTAAGAATCATTTTATCATACCGAAAAGGGAATATGCTTATCGATTTACCCTCAACTTTTCCTGTACTAAAGTTTATTTTGGATGATTAATTAATTTTTTGGAACACTGCAAAAAGCATATATGTATTTTTATCAACTAACCTTTCAGCCATATTAATCAAATAGTAAAAATTAAAGAAATTTGATATAAACTATATGTTATTCTTGATTATTTTTAATTAATGATTCCAATTCATCCAAACGTTTGTTTAATTCTTCGTTGTGTTTTTGATTATGTTTTGATAAAATTGCAGCAGTTAATGTGGCAGTACCTACACCAGATAGGATATATCCACCCCAAACCAAAGCGATTGCATTCAATTTACCAATACCTGTACTACCAAGTATAGCATAACCGTTACTTGTAAATGCATTTGAAACCATAACCAATGCATCTAAAGGAGCAACACTTTCTGCAATTGTTGTGACAATAAAACTAAAAAATATTATAAAAAATAATAATACAATTGCAATTCCAAGGCCATTTGTCTCCGTATATTTTCTAAATTTGTCAAAATATACTTTAATGAAATATATGTAAACAAAGACATGAATTAAATAAATTGGCCATATCACCAGAAATTGATTGAAGACAAATAATATTATTGATTCATAAGGCACCAATAGGAAAAACAATATTCTATTATTCCAAGAGCTATAATCTAAAGTTAAAGCAATATACACTGATACAACAATTTGTAAAATTGCAATAGGAAATACATCCATTTTATGAACTGAAGTGATATATATTATGAAAATAAATAAAATCAACATCATTATTAGATAATAAACTTGTTTTAATGTTTCAAGTTCTTGTTCAGGTAAATATTCACTTGGATTTAAAAGTCTGCTTTCACTATTATCTAATTTTTTATAAATCAATTTTCCAACTACAAATAGTATACCAAATATTAAGATGGGAATAACTAATTCACAAATAACATTAAAAATCTCCATAATTATAATTTATCAAAACAAGTATTTTAATCTTTTATTTTAAAGAAAAAATTACTTAACACAACAGAGATAAACATTTACCCCTCCCTGTTTAGGAAATTCAAAAAATATATAACACAACAAAAAGAAAAAACAATAATAGGATTGAATTATTTAATAATATATCCAAAAATGACAAAAGTTAGTAAAATTGAAAATATTGGAGGATTAAATAAAAATGAATGAAACAATTAAGGAACACTCTTGGATTCCACTAATAGTAGTGGCTCTTGCTTCCTTCATCATAGCTTTGGATGCTACATTCATGAATGTTAGTATTTCACAGGTTGTTGTAGACTTGAATACTGATGTAAGTACTATTCAATCGACAATGTCCTTTTATACTCTCATTACTGCTGCATTCATGTTGCTCAGTGCCAAGCTTCAGGACATAGTTGGTAAAAAGAAACTGTTTTTAATTGGTAGTGCACTTTATGGTCTCGGTACATTCACAGCAGCAATAAGTTCAAGTGCTACAATATTATTTATCGGATGGGCACTAATTGAAGGAATTGCTGGAGCATTAATGATGCCTGCTACCGTTTCCATAATAAGTGGAACATATTCTGGTGAAAAACGTACAGTTGCATTGGCAATTGTAGGTGTAATGGGTTCAGTTGCAGCCGCTGTCGGTCCGCTTTTCGGCGGAATCATGACAACATTCTTAAGTTGGAGATATGGATTTGCATGTGAATTAATTATCGTTTTCATTATTTTAATAATGAGAAATAAAATTCCTGTTTTCGAACCTACTGAATCTAGAAGCGATTTGGACATTACCGGTTCCATAATTTCACTTATAGGTCTTGTTTTGTTAGTTCTAGGTATCTTGTCCCTATCCAAAGACTTCAACACCAGCATAATCATAATTATTGTGGGATTAGTTGCATTGGCAATCTTTGCATTGTTTGAAATCAGAAGAAAAAGAAACGGCAAAGTACCATTACTTGATATGGACTTATTTAAAGACAGAAACTTACGTGTGGGAACTTTAATTTTATTAATAGCTTATCTTGCAATGGGCGGGGCATTATTTGCAGTTTCCCTATTCTTACAAAGTGTATTGCAGTTAAATGCGTTCGATACTGGTGTGACTACACTTCCGTTGACTATAGGTTTGCTTATATTTGCAATATTGGCACCAGGTTTAACCGGAAAATTAAGTCACAAGAAAATCATGGCAATTGGATGTGTAATGGCAATCATTGGATGTTTACTGTTAAGTTATCAATTTAGACTAGATACAACAATATGGACTTTAATGCCAGGACTATTTGTATTAGGTGCAGGACTTGGTTTCATTATGGCATTATGTACAGATATTTCATTATCCAACATCCCTGCTGAAAGTCAAAATAACGCATCAGGTATTAATTCAACAGGTACATCATTAGGAGAATCAATGGGTACTGCAATTATCGGAATAATTCTAATTCTTGGAGTTATGGGCGGTATCAGTACTGCTGTCGATACATATGCACCTGATCATTCAGGAGACGAACAATTCCATCAAGACGTCTATAATTACTTCCAAAAAGTTGGTAATATAGACAATATTACCCAGGACAGTTTTCTTGTAGACGTTACAAACATCATTATTCAAGAAACCATGGCATTCGTAATGATGGTAACAGCCATACTGATGGCCATTGTTCTTGTTTTAACGTTCCGGCTAGAGGATATAAAAATTAAACAATGAGAGTTTATCTCTCATTTACCTTTTTTAAATTAATGTAAAAAGCATATCCCTTTTTGAATTTCTATTTTTTTATGAAACAGTGATTATAACAAATTACAGAAGAAATGAGAAACTGTCAAAAATTTAAAAATACATATCAAGTAAAGGAATAATTTGTTATAAGCACAATAATATCATACTTTTTTTCAAGACATTGATAGGAGATGAGACAATTGAACCCTCGAAGGGGATTTTAACCTAAAAATAAGAGTCTTGAAACCACCAAATACAATGAAAAGAAATCCCGAAAATATACAAAAATAGTATAAATCTCATCTCCAATAGTTATATTAGTAATAAGTGATATAAATACTTTTAATAAGCAAATAACAATATTTACTTGAGTTTAAGATATTTTAAAGCGATTTAAATATTGCTTTTGAAATATGATTTTGAAAATTTATAAATAGTTAAATTTCAATCATAATTAGAACATCTTTCATATTAACTAACACCCCATCAACATGTTTTTAATCTAAATTAATCAAATATACATCTATGAAAGAATTCGAAAAAATGCTAGCCGGGCTTGAATACTGTTATGATGATGAAGAAATTTCATTAATGAAACTATATGCCATTGAAAATGCAAATATATTCAATTCCCTTGCTGAAGATGATTTGGAAAAGCAGCATGAGGTTTTAAGTGAAATTTTAGGTTCAGTTGGTGAAAAAGTATGGATAGCCAAAAGATTCTGCTTTGATTATGGCAAAAACATATTCATTGGAAATAATTTTACTGCAAACTTCAATCTGACAATATTGGACATTAACGAAGTGCATATTGGAGATAATGTGATGATTGGTCCAAATACAACCATAACAACTGTAGGCCATCCCCTATCTCCTAAAAAAAGAAGACAACATTTAGGTCAGGCCAGTGAAATCAGAATTGGAAATGATGTTTGGTTAGGTGCCAATGTTACAGTACTTCCAGGAGTTACAATTGGAAATAATGTCGTTGTTGGTGCCGGTGCGGTTGTAACAAAAGATATCCCCGACAATTCCCTTGCAGTAGGTGTTCCGGCCCGTGTCATTAAAGAAATAGAAAATGACATAGATTAAATTTACATGATTTGGACTATCAAAATGAATTCAAAAAATATTAACTTAATAATTAATTTATTGCTGATAATTTTAGAAATTATCGGATTTGTATTGGTTTTTAATGAATTGGGAATTAAATCATTAGAATACTATACAGAAGACAGCAATCTATTGCTATTGATTTCATCAGTAATCTTTTTAATCTATATCTCAAAAAACAGGGAACTGCCTGCATGGTTCAATTCCTTTCGATATGTTTCAGTAGTTTCCACAACATTAACACTGATTATTGTTGTAACAGTACTGTCCTGGACAACCGATTTAGGACTGTATCATCTGTTATTCAATGGATCCATGCTATACCACCATACATTATGCCCCATAATTGCAATTCTATCATTTGTCTTTGTTGAAAAATATGACGGGCTAAATGCAGTCAGGGGTTTGTATTTTACAATAGTATACGGAGCAATAATGATTGTTTTGAATATTTTAAAAATAGTTGAAGGACCATATCCATTTTTGTTGGTAAATAAGCAGCCAATATTGCATTCAATATTGTGGACAGTGGTTATTTTTGCTATAACCTATGCAATAGCATTAATATTAAAAAAAGTTAATGGGAAAGTAATTATCTAATTACTTCCACAATCATATCTATGTTTTCGGATTGCAAGATGTCAACCTTCTTACCGGATGCGCCTACAATCTCTTTTTTGACATTTAACATGCCTTCAGGAACTACAATCTCACCGATAGTCAGCTCGTTGTTTTTCTCCAAAGCGGCGCCGATTTCATCAATGTCAGTGGATTTTAAATATCCTATGATTTTACCGGCATCTCCCTTGAATGTCGGTCCGATTTGAGACATGTCAGGCTCAACTTCAATGATTTTTTCATGAACTTCAGGTTTTCCCTGACTGATAGCCAAATCCTTAATTTTTAAAGTTCCTTTAATGTCATCTTCGAATTGATTGAAAATTTCAACCAGTGCATCATCGGAAGTGTAAACATTCACTTCAGCAAGTTCAGCATTCAACGGTATTTTGGATGCTGATTTGAATCTTCTTACTTCATCAATTAGCTCGACAGTAGTTTCACCTTTTGTCTCCATTTCCTCACTGATGAGTTCTTCATATACTTCAGGCCATAATGTTGTATGGATTGACTCATCTGAGAAGTATTGGTAAACTTCCTCGGTGAAGAATGGTGCAATCGGAGCCATTAATTTAAGTGAAGTTTCAACAACTGTTTTTAATGTGTATTTTGCAGCTTTTCTTGATTCGTCTGAAACATCTGTGTACAATCTGTATTTTACAGCTTCAATGTATTCGTCACAGAAATCATGCCAGAAGAACCTTTCGATTGAGGTTATTGTATCTGCAAAGTTATAATCGGCAAATGCCTCATCCACTTTTTTATTGAGGTTGTTGAGTTTTGACAAAATCCATAAATCGAGCGGTCCGAAATTATCCTTAACGTCTTCATATGCGACTTCTTCATCAAATATCTGCATGCTGATGAATCTGAATGCATTCCAGAATTTTCTAAGGAATCTGTATCCGTGCTTGATGTCTTTCCAGTCAAATATTACATCAGATCCAGGAACACTGTTGGCTGCCCATGTTCTTAGAGGGTCTGCACCGTATTTTTCAATGACCTCTTCAGGCCCTACCACAAATTCAGGCCTTGATTTACTCATTTTGTTTCCGTCTTCACCGAATACCATACCGTTAATTACAATATCATCAAACGGTTTTTGTCCGGTTAAGGCTATACAACGTAAAGTGGTGTAGAATGCCCATGTACGGATAATATCGTGTCCTTGCGGACGGATGGGAAATGATTTACATAATCTTCATCTGGCCATCCTGCAATGGACAGCGGTGAAATTGAGGAATCCATCCATGTGTCCAATACATCCACTTCAGGTACGAACTCTTCGCATCCGCATTCACATGCATGTTTTGGTTTATCTACAGTTGGATCGATTGGCAAGTCTTCCACATCTGGTAAAATAACTTTTCCACAGTCTTTACAGTACCATACAGGAATTGGGGTTGCAAATATTCTTTGTCTTGAGATACACCAGTCCCATTCCATGGAATCCGCCCAGTTGACCATACGGGATTTCATGTGTTCAGGCACCCATTTCATCTCATCGGCTGCAACTTTGGTCTTTTCAATCAAATCCCTTACTGCTACAAACCACTGTTCCTTAAGAAGAATTTCAACAGGAGTCTTACATCTCCAGCATTGGCCTACGTTTTGGTCAACCTGTTCTTTCTTCAACAGATATCCTTCAGCATCCAAATCTTCAATAGTCTGTTTTTTACAGCTTTGCAAGTCCATTCCTTCATATCTTCCGGCGGCAGCTGTCAATATGCCCGCATCATCCATAACGTCAATGACTTCAAGGTCATATTTTTGAACCCAGCTTACGTCAGTTTTATCCCCGAATGTACAGATCATTACTGCACCTGTACCGAATTCAGGATCTACCTCTTCATCTGCAATGATTTTTACTTTTTGGTGAGATAAAGGCACTTCAACATATTTGCCTAAAAGATGAGTGTATCTTTCATCTTCAGGATGAATTACAACAGCCACACATGCAGACATCAATTCAGGACGGGTTGTTGCAATTAAAATACCTTCCTCTTTAGGGTCAGCCTGTTTGCCTGACTCCTGTGAAGATACAATATCGTCGTAGGAATCTTCAACTGCAGGAGGGAAGTTGACATAGTTTAAAAAGGTTGTATTGTCTGAGTATTCGACTTCCGCAAATGCAATAGCGGTCTGACAGCGAGGACACCAGTTTACAGGGTGTTTACCCTGATAGATTAATCCATCCTCATACATTTTTAAAAATGAATATTGAGTCCTTTTCATGTACTCAGGATTCATTGTAACGAACTCACGAGACCAATCCTGTGAATAACCCATTGCCTTCATGTCCGCTTTCATGCTTGCAATGTTTTTAGTGGTCAAGTCAATACAATATTGTCTGAATTGAGCTCTTGAAACATCATTTTTCTTGATTCCATGAGTTTCTTCAACTTTAACTTCAGTCGGAAGACCATGGCAGTCCCATCCCTGTGGGAACAAGACGTCAAATCCTTTTTGTCTTCTGTATCTTGCATTCATATCAATATAAACCCAATTCAGGACGTGACCTAAGTGAATTGCACCTGTTGGGTATGGTGGAGGAGTATCAATAACATATCTAGGACGAGATCCATCTCCAATGTATTTGTAGATGTTTTCATCTTCCCATTTCTTCCCCCATTCTTTTTCTTTTTTAAAATCATAGTCTTTAGGAATTTCTTCTTTTGACATATATTTTCTCCTAATAATGTAAGTAAAAATAATATTATTAACTATGTAGTTTATTATTTAAAAACATTTATAATAGTTAACTATATTATATAATAAAATCAAAATAATAATATTATAAATTAATAAAGGACTGTGAAAAAATGGAATTGTTATGGTTTTATGTTGCCGTTGTATTGGCTATAAGCGATGTATTGCACACTACCTTAATGTGGAAAGTTTTGAATAACTTCTACATAGTGTTAGGAGGCCTAATCCAACAATCCACACGTTCTACATGGCAAACATGGTTAGTGCACGAAATAATGGAAGCAGGATTCCATTTCATTGTACTGTCAATAGTTTTCCTGAACCCGACTATAGGAATTGAAGCAGCCCTTATTCATTTTGTTATAGATGTAACCCATACAGTATTCATAAGAGATCTGGGCGAATTGGAACATAGAGCGCTGCACTTTACAATAGAATCTTTATTTTTCATGTTACTTTATGGATTTTAAAAATAATTAATGGAGTTATTAAATGCCAGTTATTACATTCAAATACCAAGATTTAAAAGATTTAGGAATCGAAATGGAAAAAGATGAACTAATAGACACCTTACCAATGATGTCAAGCGATATTGAGGACTTTGATGATGAGGAAATCAAGGTAGAATTCTTCCCAAACAGACCTGACAACTTGTCCGTTGAAGGAGTAGCTAGATCTTTTAAAGGATTCATTGGTCAGGAAATTGGTTTTCCCGATTATAAAGTGGAAGAATCCGGCGAGTATGTTACTGTAGACAGTGATGTTGCCTCCATCAGACCATACATTGGATTTGCAAAAATCGATAATGTTGATTTCACTGGCGATAAGCTCAAATATGTGATGGATTTCCAGGAAAACCTCCACTGGGTTATCGGAAGAGACAGGAAAAAAGTTGCTATTGGTATCCACAATGCCGACGTTGTTGAAGGTCCATTCAAATACATTGCAACACCAAAAGATGCAAATGCATTCGTACCTTTGGAAAAAGACACCGAAATGACTCCTGACGAAATCCTAACAGAGCATGACAAAGGTAAAGCCTATGCTCATTTAATCGAAGATTTTGATAAATATCCATTAATTTTAGATAAAGATGACAATGTATTATCCATGCCGCCAATCATTAACGGAGAGTTAACCAAACTTAAAGAAGACACTAAAAACATCATTGTTGATGTAACTGGTACCGATGAGAGAGCTGTCAATCAGGCTTTAAACATCATTTGCTCTTCATTTGCTGAAGTTGGAGGTCAAATCAAATCCATGGAAGTTAAATATGAAGATAAAACTATTAAAACTCCTGATTTAACTCCTCAAGAGATGAGCGTTCATGTTGATATTGCAAATGAATTGATTGGAGGAACCAATCTCAATGCAGAAGAAATTAAAGAGTTGCTCTTGAAAGCACGTTTTGATGCTGAAATCATTGATGATAATGAAGTCAAAGCAATCATACCTGCATACAGGGTGGATATCCTTCACGAAGTTGATGTCGTAGAAAATATTGCTGTGCAATATCACATTAACGACGTGGTTGCAGAGCTTCCGGACATGAATACAGTAGCTTATGAGAATGACTGGTTTAAAGCTGAAAGCACCATCCGTGAAGTGATGGTGACATTAGGTTTCCAGGAAATAATGAGTTTAATGCTTACAAATGAGGAAGCACATTACGAAAAAATGAATCAGGAAGAAAAACCTCATGTTCAAGTTGCAAGACCTATTACAATCGACAGGACAATGATTAGAACAAGTTTAATGAATAGCCTGATGGAATTTTTAGAGGACAACACCCACGAAGACCTGCCTCAGAAAATATTTGAAATCGGTGATGTATTGTATCTTGATGAAACCAAAGAAAATAAAACCGCATCATCCAAGAAATTGGCAGCACTCGTTTGTCACTCAACTGCAAACTTTACTGAAATCAAATCCATCGTTACAAGCGTTTTAGCTAACCTGGGATATTCAATGGAAATAACCGACAGTGAAAATGAAACATTCATTAAAGGCAGGGCAGCGGACGTTACCGGTGAAGCGCAAAAAGGAACAATTAAAGGATTCTTTGGAGAGGTTTCACCTGAAGTGATTACCAATTTTACCCTGGAATATCCTGTAATCGGATTTGAAATTGAATTCATTAACAAATGAATTCTTTCACTCTTTTTTTAATACCACAATTTTCTCATGTCAGTTTCCATTTGGGAATAATTGTTAAGCACATGAGTGCCATCATAATTATAGAAAACAAGTATAAATATTAATAGAATTATTATAATAGCTATTAAAATTATTGTCCATTTCTTCAATCATTCACCAACCATTGTCAAAGTTACTGTTCTGTTGTGTCTTGGCCCATCTAATTCAACAAAAAATACTGATTGCCATGTGCCCAAGTCAAGTTTTCCATTTTTTATAGGCAAACATTCACTTGAAGAAAGTAAAAATGACTTCAGGTGTGAGCGCGCATTATTGTCAATTCGATCATGAGAGTAGGAATATTTGTCAGTGATTAAATTATCCAATGTGAACTGGACATCCTTTAATAACCCCGCCTCATTTTCATTAACGACAATGGCAGATGTTGAATGTCTTGAGAAAATGGATACAATCCCCTCATTAATGTCGATTAACTCATTAATTTTGGAAGTGATGTCAATAATTTCAAAGTTTTTTGAAGTGTTGATTTTTATAGAATCTGTTTTAACTGTCATTGAGTAAATATTTGTAAAAAGTAGTTAATAAAAGAAAAGAAAAAAAGAAAGGAAAATTATTCGAATTCACTCTTACGTCTGTATCCATAAATAAGACATCCCATAATTGAGAGAATGCACAATACTATCAGCCCTGAAGTGTTTGTAAGCTCTTTTGATGTTGTAACTGGAGGAATAATTTCATATGCTTTTCCTTCGCTGGAAGCATCTCCACTTCCGGTGTTTCCTGCATCCAAATCCCCATTGGACAAAGCATCATTTCCATTGTCTGAAGTATCCTGTGATGGAATGCTTGAACTGTTTGTTCCATAATTTCCAGATTTTTGTGAATTGGTTACATGTGAACCGGAAGAGTTTCCTCCTTGGGAATTTCCTTGGTAATTGGAACCTCCATTAACATCAGAAGTTCCCCCATCATCAGAATTACCCTGCGAACCTGTTTCACCATCAGATGATGTTGATTTTGAATCCTGTTCTGCTCCATTTTCTCCTGAAGCCTTATAGTCATATTTATAGTACTGACCACCAATTTCAACTTGAACATCATGGTCTACAGTAGGGTCTAAATCTTTAACAACAGTGGCCTGTCCGTTTTTAACATCCACAGTATACTTATTCCCGTCAACTTCCACATTTGTTTGAAATGTTGCAAATTCATTTACCGCTTTTCCGGATGAGTCTTTCAGCTGAAGGGACAACGTATTACTAATTGATAACGTATCCAATTTCATCAATGAGGCCAAAAGCCTTGGACATACAAATGTATTTGAAGGATCATTGGAATCATACCAGTTCTGGCCCAATTCAAAATTTTCATTTTCCCAGTAATTCTTAGCCTGGTAAAATTCATTGTGTGCAAGATAGTTATATTCAACCACAAGTTTTGAGTTACCTGAACTTCTGAATGCTGAACCCAACAAGAAACCGTTTCCTGTTTCGAATCCTCCCATAGATGAACGAGGGTCTTTTCGGCTATGAGTTAACGAATTTGTTTTGACAACATCATTTGTGGATGTGGAATTGATATAAACACCATTGGTATTATCATAAACATTGTTTCGAGTGATTAAAGTATTAGAAGACCTGTTGAATGTTGAAATACCATTTAAGTCATTATGGTGAATTGTATTATTGGTTATATTGCAATATTCAATATTTGATGTCTCGATGCCTGACCATTTGTTATATGAAATCTCATTATTTTTTACAAGACTGTTTTTGACATCCTTAAGCTGTAAACCATTGTTGGTGGCTTTTGAAAGACCATTACCGAATATATTAATTCTATCGGAATTTTTAACCAATATGCAATTTTTTCCACCAAGGACATTATTATCCCTAACAGTAACGTTTTTTGCACTATCAACTATGACACCACAGTCACTGCCGTCAGCCAGGATAGTTATTCCGGACAACGTACTGCCTGCTGATTTTGATGTAAAGTAAAATCCGAAAGTTTTATCTATTCCTAATCTCTTAGCATTATCATTTAATTTACCTGATGTGTAAACAAGACTTTTATTTTTAGAAATTATGTTTAATTTCTTATTTACTATTAAAGAAACATCCCTATACTCACCGCCTGTAAATTCAAAGGTGTCCCCATCATTTGCACTATCAAATTTTGATTGAATGTCATCATTTGATAAGTCAGAAGTAATAGGTTGATAATTGCAACCATCTGTAAGTACAGTCATATTGTCATCATGAATATTAGCTGCACTAACTGAAGAAACTAAGAATAAGAATAACAATGAGACAATAAAAATATTAAATACCTTTTTATCCATGTTAGAAACTTCCTAAACTTTATTTTTATAATCAGAATATAAATTGAAATAAAAATTTTTCCATTGAAAAAAATTATCAACATATATTATATTGATTATCGATGTAATCTTTGAATTTAAATATATATAAAATTAAGTAAAATAACAGAGTTATATTAGAAAATGTAGGCGATATATATCTGATTGCAGCAAAAAAATTAAATTAACAATGTTATATAGAAAATTAAAGACATTTTAATTTAAATAATATGAAAATCAATATAAAAATGATTGCTTATCGATTGAATTTTATTTATAAATTAGATTAAGTAATTGATTATAATTAATTATGAGAGGAAAAGCATGAATAAAAAGAGTTTAATATTATCATTTCTGTTAGTATTAATTGTTTTTTTAAGTGCAACTGCAGTATCTGCAGAAAACTCAACAGATACTGGAACTACAGATAATTTACTATCCGCTTCAGAAATAACAATTGAAACTACAGACACCAATGATCAAATTCAAACAAAGATAAACAGTTTGAATGACGGAGACACTTTAAATTTCCAGACTGGAGAATATAAGGACATCTGTCTATACGTAAACAAAAGCATTACAATCAACGGAAACGGCTCTACATTATACGGTTATGATAGGCCTTCCGCAAACACCACACCTGACATTATCATGAACAAGACCTCCGAAGGAGGATATGCCATTACAAATCTTGCCACATTATATATCCTTAAAACAAATGGTCTCGTTTTAAAAGACATAAATATTGTTGCAGGTGCAAACAGTGGAACAGACAAAGGAGCTGATGCAAGATACAGCAACTGTGTAATCTACAATTATTTCTCAAACAAAACAACAATTACAAACACCGAAATTGAAGGCTGTTCCTGGGGAATCTGGTTCCAAAACTGTGCTGATGGAATAATCGAAAACAATGATGTTAAAAATCAGGGCATCACAGGAATCTTAAACTTCCAATCACCTAGAACAGTTATAAGGAACAACACAGTAACCAATGCCAAAAACCATGGTATCGATGTAAGGCATGGTGTTGGACCAAACGTGAAAGTTTTAAACAACACAGTAATCGGCTCTAAAGAAGGAATCTATTTATTGCACTCTGCAAAACATGTTGTAACCGGAAACACAATTGTCAATTGTACATTAAGTTCAATCACCTGTTGCGGCGCTAGCCACATTACCATTAAAGACAACAAATTATACAACTCCAGAATTGGTGTTCTTTTAGGTGGAGGGCAGCCTGTTGGAGGAGCATATACCGGATATAACAATATCACTATCGGTGCAAATGAATGGAAATTAGACACATTACCAATGCCACCATCATTCGTATTTTACGTTGGTGAAGCAAAAGGAGACTATGCAAGCATCGATTCAATGATGGGAACTCATTCTGACAGCAGTTTAACCAATGTCACCTATGTGGAATATAAAGGAATTGAAACTCCCGAAGACATTAACATAGACTATAATACAATCCTTAAAGAAACAGGCACTGTCGTTGAAATTTCTTCAGGAATGACCAATGCACAAATCCAAGAAAAAATCAACGGAATGAAAAATGGAGACACATTAAGTTTTGAGAAAAATGCCGTATTTGAAGACATCTGCATCTACATTGACAAAAACATTAAAATATTTGGAAACAACGCAACATTAAAAGGATTGAATACAACTGACATCAATAAGATTCCTGAAAAAATCACCAAACAGACTAATGAGTCAGGATATGCAATTACCTACCGTTCAGTATTATATTCAGTGAATAACACTGGTGCTGTTGTCAGCAACTTAAACATAATCGGAAACTATCCTGCATATGATTTAAACAAACCGAATGGACCTGCATATACAACCGCATGCATCTACGCTGAAAACAGCAAAAACCTTACAGTCACAGGCTGTCACATTAATGGTGCATCATGGGGTATTTTTGTTGGATATCAACAGAGAGGATGTCCAAATTCTATTATTACCAACAATATTGTTAAAGACCAATACACAACAGGTATAATCTGTTTCGGATCCAAACAATCCATTATTGTCAACAATACAATAACTAACGCTAAAAACCATGGAATTGATGTGAGATTCCCTGCTGGATTTGGAGTTACTGTATTCAACAATACTGTATCCGGTGCTAAAGAAGGAGTTTATCTTTTACACTCCTATGGACACAAAGTATATGGAAATACCATTTTAAACTCAAAAATCAGTTCCATTACCTGTTACGGATCATACAATGAAACCATATTCAACAACACTTTAAGCGGAAGCAGAATTGCTATTTTACTCGGTGGAGGATATCATGACGTAACCATCGGCAAAAATGCTTACAAACCTGATAAATTACCGTTCCCACCTACTTTCGAATTCTATCTGGTTCAAGGTGAAAACAGGTACCAAAGTGCTGAAAATGTACAGGGCACATACAAAGATTCACAAGCTGTAAACTTAACTGTATCAGACGCTGCTGTCGGATACAAAGGTTCAATGAATGTGACTTTAAAAGACAATAAAGGCAAAGCGATTGTGAACAAAACTGTCACAGTCACAGCTGGAGATGAAGAGTTTACCGGCACTACAGATGCAAATGGCGTGGCTTCAGTAAATGTTGACTTGCCTGAAGGCAATTATACCGCTACAGTTCATACCTCTAGCGATTATTACAATAAAGCAGGAAATACTGTTGCACCAATAACAGTCAGTGACGACAGAGCAGATAGTGTAATAACAGCTTCAAGTAAAACAACATACTTAAAAACAATTAAATCCGGATATAAATATTCAGTTACCCTAAAAGACAGTAACGGAAATGCTTTAGCTAACAAAAATGTTACAATCACATTTAACGGCAAAACATATAATGCAACTACTAACGATAAGGGAGTAGCTAGCGTAAAACTAAAAGCAACAAAAACCGGATCTAAAAAAGTGAATGTAAACTTTGCAGGTGATGATGAATCTAAAGCAGCAAACAAAACTGCAACCATTAAAATTACCAAAGAAGTTTCCAAATTAACCGCTTCCAAAAAGACATTTAAGGCCAGTACAAAAATCAAAAAATATGCCGTGACCTTAAAATCAAAATCTGGAAAAGCAATTGCAAAAGCAAAAGTTACACTTAAAGTTAAAGGTAAAACTTACAAAGCAACCACCAAAACAAATGGTAAAGCAACATTTAAGATTACCAAATTAACCAAAAAAGGCAAATACACCGCAAAAGTCAAATTTGCAGGCAATAGCTACTACAGCGGAAAAACAGTTAAACCAAAAATAACAATAAAATAAAGAGATTTTAACTAATCTCTTTTAATTTTTCTTTTTTTAAAAAAATAAGATTAATACATATTCCTTTTAGAATATGCATAATATATTATAAATATTCCAACTAGAATTAAAACTATCTGTGGGAATATTGCAAAAAATATTGTCGGAATGACTTTTAATTCCGCCAACAGCCATAACACACCATATATTACAATTATAGCTCCTAACAATATGGCTATCTTATATCCTATGTCCCTTAAATCCGGAACTCCTCCATATGGAATTGGCATCAAACCACCTTACAATTCTTTGGTTCCGTCATCGGTCCCGACAATGACCTTATCAACCATCTGTGAAAATATTCCATTTTCCACAACTCCCGGAATTGCATTCAAATCAATTTCCAGATGGGCAGGAGATTCAATTTCATCGAATTTGGCATCGATGACAAAATTGCCGTTGTCGGTTATTACAGGACCGTCTTTTCTTTGGGCCATTCTGATTTGACAGCTAGCTCCCATATCTTCCAGAGCCTTTATGACCATTCTTGACGCATCAGGTAAAACTTCCACAGGCACAGGGAAATTTCCTAACTTTTCAACACATTTTGATTCATCAACAATGACAATGAACTCATCAGCAGCATAGTCAACTATTTTCTCCTTGGTGTGGGCTGCTCCTCCTCCCTTAATCAGATTGAAGTCAGAGTCCACTTCATCGGCACCGTCAACTGACAGGTCAATGTCATGTTCCTCTAAGGTAGTTATCGGAATATTCCATTGTTTTGCAATTAATAATGATTGGAATGAAGTTGGAATTCCCATTACGCTAATTCCTTCATCACGAATTCTCATACCCACTTTTTCTATGAAAAAATGTGTTGTTGAACCTGTACCAAGTCCTAAAACCATTCCATCCTTTACATATTCGGCAGCCTTGTAACCTGCATTCTTTTTACCGGAATTATTACTGCTAGCATCTTTCATTATATCACAAACCCTAAAGTAAGTTTATTAAGATTATAACCTTTTTTGCATTCCTCCTTATGTTTTCCCTCATGATTTAACACAATGCATTTGTCATTTTCCATTAAACCTTCAGGGAAACACAAGTCACGGAACTGGCAAGTTTCCTCATCACAATCAGGAGCATTAAATGTAAATGTTGAACCTTCAAAAATGTTTTTGGAAGTGGTCAGCAAATCTATTTGAGCTCTGTCAACTTCTACCGGAACAACTGCGCCTTCAGCATGGACAGGACATTTCTGTTCATTGTCCTTAACATCAACAATGACATATTTTCTGTTTTCTTCCAGGTTTCCAATGCAAGATGATTTAAATCTACAATCCTTGCAATCTTCAGCCGGACCTAAATAAACAAATTCTTGACCTTTTTTTGCTAATTCTTTACCAATCAGTGTAATCATTTAAATCACCTCTGTTTTGTAAGCCAATTCATAAGCCGCATCCCTAGAAATTCCATTATCTCCTAAAATAGTATATCTTTCCGGCCTGATTTCATTGGCCATCATCAATGCTTCGATAATGTCATCTTCACATACGCCTATTTCAGCCGCAGTGGTTGGGGCTTGAACAGCCTTTAAAGCATCCCTAATATATTTCCAGTCTCCTCCGTGGAGATACATCATCATTATTGTACCTATACCGCACTGTTCACCATGCAGGGCAGGTTTGTCCAATATTTTATCCAGGGCATGTGAGAACAAATGCTCTGATCCGCTGGCAGGCCTTGAGGAACCTGCAATGCTGATTGCCATTCCTCCACTGAACAATGATTTCATGACTATTCTTGCGCTAGGCTCAAGATTAGGCTTGATATCAGAGATATTGTCAGTGATTAAATTTGCAGACATTATGGACAATGCCGCTGCAGATTCGGAGAATGGTTCATTTTTAAGCCTGTGTGCCAACTCCCAATCCTTGATTGCTGTGAAATTAGCTATTAAATCAGCACATCCTGCAGCCAACAGTCTGAATGGGGACTGTGCAAGAACTTCAGAATCGGCAATAACAGCTATTGGAGAGTGAGCGGCAACAGATATTGAAGTATCAGGATTTTTGATTGATGCCATAGGAGATACAATACCGTCGTGTGAAGCTGTTGTCGGCATGGATACAAAGTATACGCCCTGATTGAATGAAGACAGTTTGGCAACATCAATGACTTTTCCACCGCCAATACCCAAAACTGTGGTATCAGGTGTAATCAATTCTTCGACTTCAGATATTGAATCGGCAGATGCTCCGTTGACCTTAATTACATCATACCCAATATCGTCCTTTTCAAGACTTTCAATTGCCGGAACCGCACCCACATCATAGGTATGGGAACCAGTAACAATCAAAATCTTTTTATCTAAATGCAGAGATTTACATATCTCTCCGGTATCCTTTATAATACCCGGATCAATGTAAACTTCACGAGGCATTTGTATTTTCCTATTACTCATAATATCTCCCATATTGAATTATTCATTAATATATATGTATAAAATAATTATAAATAACTTTCTTTGAATATATTTAATAGCTATTAAAAACAGATTATTTAACATTATAAAAAAATTATTTAGGTGATATGGTGGAAAATTTTGACGAATGGTTTCATGATATTTTAGAAAATGCAGATATAACTGATTCAAGATATCCTATTAAGGGAATGGCCGTATGGAGGCCATATGGATTCCAAATAAGAAAGCACTCAATGAATATAATCAAAAAGCTATTAGATAAAGACCATGATGAAGTTCTATTCCCTATGCTTGTTCCTGAAACAGAACTTGCAAAGGAAGGAATACATGTTAAAGGATTTGAAGATGAGGTATACTGGGTTACCCAAGGGGGACAAACTCCATTAAATGAAAAATTGGCCCTGAGACCAACCAGTGAAACTGCAATTTATCCTATGTATTCATTATGGATTAGAACACATATTGATCTTCCAATTAAAATGTATCAAATCGTCAATACATTCAGATATGAAACAAAACATACCCGGCCGTTAATACGTGTTCGTGAGATTACCACATTTAAAGAGGCTCATACTGCACATGCAACCAAAGAGGAATCTGATGAGCAGATTCAAGACTTTATTGAAATGTATAAAGAGTTTTTTGATGATTTGGGAATTCCATACTTAATTTCCAAAAGACCTGAATGGGACAAATTCCCAGGTTCTGATTATACTATGGCATTTGATGTGATTATGCCTAACGGAAAAACCCTGCAGATTGGTACAATCCACAATTTAGGTCAGACTTTTGCAAAAACCTTTGACATTACCTTTGAAGATAAGGACGGAGAACACAAACTGGTTTATCAGACCTGTGCAGGCGTATCCGATAGAGTAATAGCTTCCGTCATTGGAATTCATGGAGACGAAAAAGGACTTAGACTACCACCTAAAGTATCACCGAATCAGGTAACCATAATTCCGATTTTATTCAAGAAAGGAAAAGAGGAAGTATTGGCAAAATGCTCAGAAATCAAGGAACAGCTGGAAGAAGCAGGAATCAGAGTAAATATCGATGACAGAGACATCAGACCTGGTAAAAAATTCAATGATTGGGAACTCAAAGGAACCCCACTTAAGCTTGAACTTGGTCCTAGAGACTTGCAGAACAATATCACCATTGCAATGAGAAGGGATGAAGGAAAAAAAATAGAGCTTGCTTTGGATGAGTCACTGGCCAGCAATGTCATTGATCTTCTTGAAAAATCCGACGAAAACCTCTCTAAAATAGCATGGGATTTCCAGGCAGAACATGTCAAATTCACTGAAGATGTCAATGAAATTTCAGAGCTTGTTGAAGCCGGAAATGTTGTCAAATTCTACTGGAGTGGAGATGAAGCAGTAGGAAAAGAAATTGAAGAAAAAACTGGCTATGACATTTTAGGAATTCATGAAGAGGTATCCGAAGGCAAATGCATAGCAAGTGGCGAAGATGCCAAATACATTGCTTTGATAGCTAAAACATATTAAGTGATTAAAATGGATAACATATACGCGATTATTCCAGTTACCACATTCAAAAATGCAAAAACCAGACTTTCTCCATTTTTATCAGAAGAAGAAAGGGAAAAACTCTTAAAGGCAATGCTTCATGATGTAACAGACACTCTAAAGAAATATGTGGACAAAATATTTATTATCAGCCGTGACAATGACATATTAAGCTATGCTGAAAGTTTAAATGTGAACACCATTCTTGAAAACGAAAATTCCAATCTGAACAAGGCCCTTACACAGGCAATGAAATTATGCAAGGGAAAGACAAGAAAAATCATTATCGTTCCCTCAGACATCCCCCTGATTGGAAAAACAAACATTAAAATGCTGATTGATGCAGGCAAAAACCTGGATTTCATCATTGTTCCATCAAAAGGTGGCGGAACAAATATGATTATAATGAAACCTATGGCAATCCACACCCAATTTGAAGGATTCAGCTACAAAAAGCATGTTCAGGTTGCCGAAAGGAAAAAGCTAAATCCTCAGGTTCACGATTCATTTTTCATGGCATTGGATGTTAATACAACTGAGGACTTGGGTGAAATCATGCTTCATGGCGATAAGACCCATACAAAACAATACTTAAAAGAGCTTAAAGTCAATGTCGAGTCATACCGTGGATCTGAAAGACTTAAAGTTACCAGAGATGATTAGATGATTGTAATGAGTATAGCCGGCGTTGACCCGTCAGGAGGTGCAGGAGTTTTTGCTGATTTGAAGACATTTCAGGCCATCGGAGTTTACGGATGTGGCATTGTTACTGCACTTACTGCCCAAAACCCATATAAATTCTTTTCCACAATGCCTGTTTCACCGGAATATATTGAAGAGCAGATTGATTCTGTTATGGATTCATATGAAGTTGAATTTATTAAAACCGGAATGCTGTACTCACCGGAAATTATAGAACTTGTTTCCAAAAAGGTCAAGGAGTACCGCCTAAAAGCAGTGGTCGATCCAGTGATGGTTGCAACTTCCGGCGGCGATTTGACTAAAGAGGACATAGCTGATGCATTCAACAAATATTTGCTCCCTCAATCCATTCTGACAACACCAAATGTCAGTGAAGCTGAAAAACTATCAGGCATTGACATCAACACAAAAGAAGATGCAATCAAAGCCTGTGAAAAAATCAGATGCAACAGCATTATTACCGGAGGTCATCTGGACGGCATCAACACCATCAACATTAACGGCAATGTTACAACAATAAAGCAGGAGCTGATTGAAACTGAAAACCTGCACGGTACAGGCTGTAACCTGTCATCAGCGATTGTTGCTCATTTGGCTAAAGGCAACGATTTAAAAACAAGCATTGTAAAATCCCTTGATTATGTTTATGAGGGAATAAAAAATGGAAATTACGGAACATTGATAGCTAAAATTTAGCTGATGTTGTAATTATTTTTAAGAAAAAAAAGTAAAGGAATGATTAATAGCGAAAACTATTATTCTTCCATGTCCAATTTGTCAACGATGGATTCCTGAAGTTTTATGAAATCCTCAGATTCTCTTTTTCTCGGCCTTTCAATATCAACTTCAATGATTTCTACAATTCTTCCCGGATTCTTATCCATGATTACAATCTTATCTGCAAGATATACCGCTTCATCGACATCGTGGGTTACAAAAACAATTGTGTTTTCAAATCTTTTCCAAACCCCTATGAGCTGTTCCTGAAGCTTGTGCCTATTTTGCATATCCAATGCAGAAAACGGTTCATCCATTAACAATATTGGTGAATGATTAAGCAAAGATCTAATAATTGCAACCCTTTGCTTCATACCACCTGAAAGTTCATGAGGATAGCTATCCTTAAAGTCAATTAAGCCAACACTTGTCAGGTATCTCTCTGCGGCTGCAATATTTTCCGCCTTGTTTCCCTTATTGGTCATCTCCAAACCGAAAGTAACATTCTGCAATACAGTCAACCAAGGGAATAATGAGTACTGCTGGAAAATAACCGCCCGATCACCGGAAGGCTTTTCAACAACTTCACCATTTGCAACTATCTCACCTGAAGTAGGGTTATCCAGACCTGCTATTAATCTCAAAAGTGTAGTTTTTCCACATCCTGAAGGTCCTAAAAGACAAACCAACTGCCCATCATCAATATGGACATTAATGTTTTCTAAAACAGATAATTTATCTGATTTTTTTCCTTCAAAGGATTTATTAATATTTTTAACTTCAATTGACACATTAACACCTACCAGAAAATCCTATCTTGAGCTTTTGTGAACACAAAGTCAAAAGCAAGTCCAATCAAACCGATTACTAGCATACCTACAACTGTAGTACCTGTATCGAACAAGTTTGTTGCAGTCAAAATCATATAACCTAAACCGCTGCTTGAACCAATCATTTCCGCTGAAATTGTACACATTAAAGCAATACCGATACCAACTTTTAAACCTGAAACAATATATGGGACAGCAGATGGAACAACAACACGTTTCAGTACATTCCAATCGTTTGCACCCAGGGTTTGGGCGGATTCGACCAAAACCTTATCGGTTCTTTTAACTCCATCGATTGTATAAACCAAAATAGGAAATACGCATCCCATGAAAATAATGAACACCGCAGGGAAAGTACCGATACCGAACCATAAAATTGAAAATGGAATCCATGCGACAGGAGGAATTGGTCTTAAGACACTGATTACAAAAGTACATAAATCTTCCAGGGTCTTGTACCATCCAAGCAAAATTCCACATGGAATTGCTACAACAGATGCACAGATTAAACCTGCAAACACTTTAAACAAAGTATCAACAGTATTTGTTAAAAGTTTTCCGTTTTCAATAACTACACGAGCGGAATTCAGCACATCAAGCGGTCCCGGTAGGATATATGAAGAAAATAATCCTAAACCATTAGTTATTAAATACCAAAAAAAGATTAAAATTATTGGTATGATTAATGGAACAAATTTGTTCTTGTAATTATCAAACATTTCATCACTTAACTAAAAATTTTATACATTAATAGTTATGTTAAACTAGTATAAAAACTTTAAAAAAATTGGAAAAAAAAATAAAATGAAGTTTAAGCTACTTCACTAGCTTCAACTTCAATAGTGTTGCGGTATTCTTCATCTTTTAAAACAGACTTGGTACTCATTACTCCAAACAGCATTGTGGAGAAATTGTGTATCATTGAGGAAGTTGATGGTGGAATAACGCCCAATACTCCCAAAACAAGAAGTGAACCATTGACCGCTACAATATTACGGTAGTTACTGTTGATTTTATCCAACATTCCAACACTTAACTTTCTAAGTGTAACAAGGTCATACAAATCATCAGACAATAGTGATATATCGGCCACTTCACGTGCGATATCAGAAGAATTTTTCATGGACACAGATATGTCTGCAGCGGCCAGGGCCGGTGAATCATTTATTCCATCTCCCACCATTATTACGGTTTTTCCTTCTGCTTGAAGTTCTTCAACAATTCTTGATTTGTCTTCCGGAAGCACCTGGGACTTGTATTCAGTAATTCCCAGAGCTTTGGCACTTGATTTAGCACCGCTTTCACTGTCTCCCGTAAGCATTATGACATTTTCAATGCCTAACTGTTTAAGCTCTTCAATGACATATTTCGCTTCCTCACGTACCGGATCATCAATGCATATTATTCCTTCAAGCTTTCCATCGATTGCCAGATAAACTACAGAGTGCTCTTTAGCATTCTTTTCTATTTTTTTCTCCTGAGTTTTGGTTACTTTAACCTTCTCATCATCGAATAAAAAGTGTCTGGAACCTATTACTGCACGTTTTCCATCATATTCAGTTACAATTCCATGAGCCACAATATATTGGACTTCACTGTGGTCTTCTTCATGTTTAAGACCTTCTTCTTCAGCCTGCTTTACAATAGCAGTTGCAATGCTGTGTGCAAAATGCTCTTCAATGCAGGCGGCCATTCTCAAAATGTCGTCACGTTTGTACCTTCTGGACATTGGAATGACATCAACAACCTTTGGAGTCGCATTTGTCAGTGTTCCTGTCTTATCAAATACGATAGTGTCCGCATTTGCATAGCTTTCCAGGAATTTTCCGCCCTTAACCATCATTCTGTTGTCTGATGCTTCGCGCATTGCAGAAATAATTGACAATGGTGTTGTCAGTTTGATTGCACATGAAAAATCAACCATCAGAACAGACAATGCCTTTGTAGGGTTTCTTGTAATCAAATATGTCAGTGCAGTTGCAAGAAAACTGTATGGAACAATTGAATCGGCGAGCTTTTCGGCTTTACTTTGCGTATCTGCCTTCAGCTCTTCTGAATTTTCAATAAGATTAATGATTTTGTTTAATCTTGTCTCCTTATTCATTGAATAAACTTCGACTATGATGTTTCCTTCTTCGACAACAGTGCCCGCATGCACAGTTTTTCCAGGCTTCTTGTGAATGGCCAATGGTTCTCCGGTCATTGAAGCCTCATTAACCATACCTTCTCCTTCAATTACTTTTCCGTCAACAGGTATCACGTCACCCATATGGATTTTGATTTTGTCTCCCTTATTGATATCAACAGCAGGGCATTGTTTTTCCTCACCGTTTTCTCCTACTACCCATACAGTATCGATGTTTAAAGCCAGACTGTCTTTTAGAGTGCTTTTGGCTTTTTGTATTGTGTAGTCTTCCAATGCATCGGAGATTGACAATAAGAACATCATGGAACTTGCCGGTTTGTATTGCTTATGCAGTAATGCTCCGGCAACTGCCGCTCCATCAAGGAGTGCAACATCACATCTGAATGAAGTTAAGCTATCCAGACCCTGCCAAATATATTTTGCTGCATGATATATTGTCAATGCATTTCTTATCGGCATCGGTAAAAATAGCCTGTAACTTATTCTATTGAAAATCATTTTAGATAATTTCAAATAGAAATCATCTGATATTTCTTTTGAAACTTGAATTTGTGTGGGTTCAGCTTCAAACAAATCATCTATTGTGATGCTTTTCAGGATATCAAAAATCTTTTGCTTGCTTTCAATATCCCCATCATAGTAAACTGTTATACTTCCGTTTCTATGAGAAGTATATACCTCATGGATGAAACTCTGATTCAAAAGTAATGAAGCAAGACCATAGCCTTCCTCTTTTGTAAAAGCCCACTGGCCTGAACGTACTCTCAAACGAGAACCGTTATCATACATTACTTGAAATTTCATTTTTTAACCTAAAACAAAATTATTCTTTGGCTTCTACGTAGATTTCTTTTTTATCTTTTTCGTGAGCATCAATAACTATTTCTTCAGCATTTTCCCTCATGTCCTGGAATGTTTCTTCAGCATCTTTTCTAACAGCCATGACGCCTGCCATTCCTTGAGTAGCAGCATCTTTTACCGCTTTGGATTCCAATACTTTTTTACCAACAATAGCAGTTGCAATTCCTGCTGCAAAAATCAATGCATGTTTGTGTTCAACACATTTATCTAAAAAATTTTCATATCGCATTTTTTCTACTCTCCCATAGTTATAAAAATAAACAGCTCAGCAATTAATATTTAGGTTTACCTAATATTTAAATTTTAGGTTTACCTAAACTAAAAATCAATAGACAAATATCACACAACCACATTTGACAACTTCAAAACAATAATTAAATTTAAATTAATTTAAGTTAAAAATGCACTTAAATCAACATAATGTGCAAAATTAGATAGATTACTAAGACATAATCTAAAAATCACAATAAACTATGTTATTTTCCCATATACACGTCAAAATGAAAAGAAAAAATGAATGTTTTAAAATGGAAATATTTTTTAGACATCTGAAAATTAAAGCCTGACCTGTGACAGGCAATGTTTCGGACAAGAGACAAGACAGCTCAAACACTGACTGCATCTTCGATTGTTCAACGTCCATGTTCTGTTATGTCTGCTCACCCTTATTGCATTTGAATGACAGACAAGCTCACATTTTCCACATAATAAACATTGATCAATATTATTTCCAATACGCCAACTAGACCTATATTTTGCGGACAATAACTCTGAAAATATTAATTTACCAATTTCAAGTCCTATTGAGGAACTTCCCCCTCTATGCCTCATAATAGCACCTCATCACTTTTATACAATTATTGGTTTATTTTTATTTGATATAAATATTTTGGCATGCCTAAATTTTAAAAGATATACATAAATATTAAGAAATATGAAATAATGATTACAAGGTGAAACATTGAATATCCATAAAAAATTTTTCTCAAAAATCGGATTTAACTACCTGATGTTTGGAGTGGCATCTTTAATAATACAGATAATAGTGATTAATATCATCGGATTCACAAATCACAATATATTAAACAATTTCAATGTTTTGACAATTATTTCTGGCATATGCAATTATATTCTACCGTTTCCTGTATTATTCTTCCTGATGAGAAAAATTGAAAAACAGGAATTGGAAAATGAAAGTTTAAGCATTAAAAAATTTCTGCTTTATCTGGCAATTACATTTACGTTAATGTGGATTGGAAACATGATTGGGCTTGGTATAACATCAGCAATCGGAAGCCTATTCCAGACGGAAATCACTAATCCCGTTCAAAAGCTGATTGACTCAACAGACATCTGGCTAAACCTGATACTAGTCAGTGCACTCGGACCGATATTTGAAGAAATCTTTTTTAGAAAATTCTTAATAGACAGAACAATAAAATATGGTGCCAGAGTTTCAATTATTCTATCCGCAGTTATCTTCGGATTTTTCCACGGAAACCTCAGTCAATTCTTTTATGCATTCCTGCTAGGAGGATTCTTTGCATATGTTTACATAAGAACCGGAAAAATAATTTATACAATAACACTGCACATCATCGTAAATCTGATGGGATCAGTAATTAGCCTATTTGTGGTTCAAAGCGTTCAGGCATTTATTTCAAATACAGGCACAACAATGGATTTAATGATTATAGTCATTTATATTCTAGTGATGCTTGCAGCATTTTTTGTTGGATTACTTGGACTTTTAAGCTATAAAAAAGGCAAATTCAACGGCAGCAAAACACAGATTGCCCTAAAACATCCGCTGAAAACAAGCTTATTAAATGCCGGAATGATTTTATTTATTCTGTTTTATGTATTAATAATCATATATTCATTATTAAAGTGAAAAAAAATATCAAAATTTACTTATTGAAGATATGAAGTTCTTCAAACAGTTATTCTATTTTTAAAGAATAAATTAATTGCTATGTTTTAAAAAAAAAATAAAAAAATAGGATTAATAAAATAACCCTATTTGCGTTTTCGTTTAATTTGAAGTGCAACAATACTTATTAAAGCCAACATTAATACTGCAATAGGATTTGCAGTCTGTTTATCATTTACTTCAACATTTTTAGAAGTTTTGTGTGCTTTTGTTTTAATTGGAGTGTTCTGTTTAGTACTGTTTTTAGGAATAACCTGAGATTTTTTGGTTGAATTATTATTTTCAACATCAACAGGGACTGGAGTAGTTACATTTATATCCGGAACTTCCTCTGGAACCTCTTCAGGAACATCCACATCAGGAACCTCTTCAGGAACTTCCTCTGGAACTTCAACATCAGGAACTTCCTCTGGAACATCCACATCAGGAACTTCCTCTGGAACTTCAACATCAGGAACCTCTTCAGGAACCTCCACATCAGGAACACCTATAGGAACCTCGAAATGTTCACCAGTATTTATTTCCGGAGTGTCATAACTCAATATAGGAGTATCATCTGGTTCTTCACTCTTTTCAATAACCTCTGGTTCGTTTATTTCACTTCCATAATCCGGAATGGAATCAGGAACTTCCTCAATTTCAATGACAACTACTTTAGTCACATTGACTGATTTGTTAGTTTCATTATCACCAGTGTTATTTGAAGTTGTTGTAACTGTTGCAACATTAACAATAGAACCTGTAGCATTTACTAAAGTTATGACAGATACACTGACACTTTCATTTGATCCTAATGATCCGATTTCAAATACACGTCCACCATTAACTAAAATTAAACCTTCAGGCAATATATCTGCAATAACAACATCCTCAGCTGTATCAGGACCATTATTGGTTACAGTAATTGTCCATGTTATGGTATCACCGACGTGAGGAGTGGAATTGGATACTGATTTTTCGATTGCCAAACTTACTTTCTGTTTAATTTCAGTAGTGTTGTTATCTATGTTGTTGGTTATATTTGACTCAGGAGTTGTTGTGTTAACAACCGCTGTGTTTGTTATTGTTACATTTGACTTGAGTGCATTTGTAATCAATGTTAAGATTTGTTTTTCACCGGATTTTAGGGTTCCAATAATCCAAACGCCATCAGCATAATTACCTTTGCTTGCATTTGCATCAAGTAACCTTAATGTATTCGGCAAGATATCACTAACATTTACATTTAATGCATCATTAGGCCCATTATTATTAACTATAATGGTCCAGATAATATTTTCATCCAGATAATGTATATGTGAGTCAACAAGTTTAGTAACTTCTACATCACATATTGGAAGTACTTCAGTAGTGTTATTAGCAGACTTTTCTTCAGTACCGTTTGATGAAACATGAACGGTATTTCTCCAGGTACCATTAACCATAGCAACAAAAGTAATATTGAAGCTAGCTGATTGACCTGGGTTTAAAATGCCTCCGTAAATAAACTCTGTACCTTCATTATACCAGTTTTCACCAGAAAACTTACCGTCATAACGTAAAGCGTCGTCAAATTTCTCAACAACCTTAATGTCACTTAAATCACAATCACCAGTATTAGTAACAACAATAGTGAATGAGGTTTCACTGCCGACATAAACAGTCTTATTCAATGAAATCTTTTCAACTTTCATGTCAGGATTATAGACTGTGGTAGTATTATCTAGCAGTAACATTATTCACCAAAGTACCATTGGTTAAAGCCTTAAACCAAACAGTAAAGACAGAATCTTCACCAACACCAAGAACACCTTGATATACAAACACATTACCAGACCTAATCCATAAAGCATCATCAGAATACCCAATGAAACTCAACTCATCAGAATTATAGATTTCACTAACAGTAACATCACCTAAATCACAATCACCAGTATTACGTACAACAATATCAAATGCAATAACATCGCCAACATAGGCAGACTTATTCAAAGCAACCTTCTCAACTGTCATAGCAGGCTGATAAACTGTAGTAGTATTATTACCAGGAGTATCATCAGTCACATTGGATCTAGCAGTAACATTATTCACCAAAGTACCATTGGTTAAAGCCTTAAACCAAACAGTAAAGACAGAATCTTCACCAACACCAAGAACACCTTGATATACA
>ONJC01000015.1:32186-118311 GCA_900318035.1 uncultured Methanobrevibacter sp. | reverse complement strand
ACCAGGGTATCCTCTTCTTCCAGGTACTTCTTCCCTAGCTGCGGAAATTTCCCTTAAAGCTTCACAGTAGTTGGTCATATCTGTTAAGATAACCAATACTTGCATACCTAAGGTGAATGCGTAATATTCAGCAGTGGTCAAAGCCATTTTTGGAGTTAAGATTCTTTCAATAGCAGGGTCGTCTGCTAAGTTCATGAATACTGTTAATTTTTCTAATGCTCCGGTACGTTCGAAGTCTCTCATAAAGAAGTTTGCTTCTTCGTTAGTAATACCCATAGCTGCGAAAATTACTGCAAATTCATCGTCAGCTCCTAATACTTTAGCTTGTCTCGCAATCTGTACAGCCAAATCGTTGTGAGGTAAACCAGATCCTGAGAAAATAGGAAGTTTTTGTCCTCTTACTAATGTGTTCATTCCGTCAATGGTAGAGATACCAGTTTGAATAAATTCTTCTGGGAATTCACGAGAAGCAGGGTTCATAGGAGCCCCGTTAATATCCAATTCTTCATCAGGGATGATTTCAGGTCCACCATCAATAGGTTTACCGATACCGTTAAAGATACGTCCTACCATGTCTCTGGATACACCGATTTTTGCGGTTTGACCAGTGAATCTTGTTTTGGTATCTTTAGTGTTTAAATCATTAGTTCCTTCGAAAACTTGAATAACAGCAACATCTTTAGTTACTTCAAGAACTTGTCCACTTCTTTTTTCACCGGTAGGTGTTTCAATATCTACAATTTCATTGTAACCAACGCCTTCTACTCCTTCAACAACCATTAAAGGACCTGAGACTTCAGATACAGTAGTATATTCTCTAGTTTTAATATTTGTATTCATTTTTAAGCCTCACTGCATTGTTTAGTAATTGCTGATTGAATTTCTGCAATTTTTGCATCAAATTCATCTTGTGGTATGTATTTCATTTTACCGATTTCTTCTTTAACAGGTAAAGCTACAATATTTGCAATTGGAGCACCTCTGTTAACTGCTGCAAGAGATTCTTTGTAGAATAAAAGAATTGTTTTTAACATTTTGTACTGTTTATCAGGAGCACAGTATGTATCTACATCATCAAATGCATTTTGTTGCAAGAAGTCTTCTCTTAACATACGAGTAGTTTCTAAAGTAGCTTGGTCAGTTTCAGGTAATGCATCAGGACCGACTAATTGTACAATTTCTTGTAACTCGGATTCTTTTTGTAATAAACTCATAGCTTCGTCACGAGTTGCTCTCCAGTCTGATGCTACGTTTTCAGCCCACCATCCTTCAATACTGTCTACATATAATGAATAACTTTGTAACCAGTCAATTGAAGGGAAGTGACGTTTATCCGCAAGGGATGCATCTAATGCCCAGAACACTTTACAGATACGTAATGTGTTTTGTGTAACAGGTTCGGACAAGTCCCCACCAGGAGGAGATACCGCACCAACTACAGAAATGGATGCAATGTGTGGTTCTGAACCAATTGTTTCAACCCTTCCAGCTCTTTCGTAGAATTGAGCTAATCTGGATGCTAAGTATGCAGGGTAACCTTCTTCCCCAGGCATTTCTTCCAGCCTTCCTGAAATCTCCCTCATAGCTTCGGCCCATCTTGAGGTTGAGTCTGCCATGAGCGCTACGTCGTAACCTTGGTCACGGTAGTATTCAGCAATAGTAATTCCGGTATATACACATGCTTCACGAGCTGCTACCGGCATGTTGGAAGTGTTTGCAATAAGAACAGTTCTGTCCATCAATGGGTTACCTGTTTTAGGGTCGTCAAGGAATGGGAATTCGGTAAGTACTTCTGTCATTTCGTTACCACGTTCTCCACATCCGATGTATACAACGATGTCTGCATCTGCCCATTTAGCTAATTGTTGTTGTGTAACAGTTTTACCTGATCCGAAAGGACCTGGAATAGCTGCTGCCCCACCTTTAGCTACAGAGAAGAAAGTGTCTTGTGCTCTTTGACCAGTTACTAAAGGTATATCAGGGTCTAATTTTCTTACATATGGACGGCTTCTTTTTACAGGCCATTTTTGGAGCATTTGGATTTTTTGTCCGCCAACTTCAGCAATGTCTTCCAATACTGTGTATTCGCCTTCAGCTGCAATTTCGGTTACTTCACCTTCAACGGAAGGAGGAACCATGATTTTGTGTAAAACTGCAGTGGTTTCCTGTACTTCACCGAGTACGTCTCCAGCTTGTAAGACATCCCCGACTTTTGCTACTGGTTTGAAAGCCCATTTTTTCTCTTTGTTAATGGAATCTACATCAATACCTCTTGCAATAAAATCACCGGATTCTTCTCTGATGATTCTTAAAGGTCTTTGAATACCATCGTAAATGGAACTCATAATACCCGGACCAAGTTCTACTGACAATGCTCCACCAGTACATTCAACTACTTCACCCGGTTGGATACCGGCTGTTTCTTCATATACTTGGATAGTTGCGGTGTCACCTTCAAGCTCAATGATCTCACCGATGAGCTTTTCATCACCTACCCTAACCATCTCAAGCATCTGAGCCCCTCTCATACCATCTGCGACAATAACAGGCCCAGCAATCTTAATAATATTTCCTTCAATAATCATTTAACCATCTCTACCCCGATAACTCGTTTAATAAGGTCATTTATTTGATCAGATGATCCTCCAGAGGACCCATCTTTATCTGGTATTTCAATTATCATAGGTAAAACGTCAGAACCGATTGTTCTGTTAATATGTTCTCTAATTTCATTCGCCATTAACTGAGTAATGATAATAATTGAAATCTCTTCATCTAAAAATTTATCAAAAGCTGCGATAGCTTCTTCAGAAGAATTAACCACTTCTGCTTTTTTGACACCACCTAATCTAAATCCTGAAACGGTGTCAATATCACCAATAACTGCTACTGAACTCATATTAACATCTCCATGATTTTAGAATTAGGGAAGTCTGCTTCTCTTTTTGCTCTTGCGATAATTTTTAAATTTTTAATTTCATTTTCTTTTTGACTTAAATAACCAATAATTGGACCAATACCTAATGGTTTTTTAGATGCTAAAGATTTTGAATATTCGGAAGTGTAAGTGTCTAATGCCTTTTCAAATACTGCAACTGAACCTGTTTCATTGTATACAGGCATTGCATCTGTTAATGCTTCAGCATATTTAGTTCCTTCCAATCCTGATACTACATTAGTAACATCAGGAGATTCCATTAAATCTTTAAGTTTCCATTCGCGTAATTGGTATCCTTCTTCTAATATATAAGGAGAGATTGCATCATAATCAAGGCCATCTTCTTTTGCCCTTATAATTAGTTTAAGATTAGCTACATCAACTTGAGTTCCAACATAAGAATATAAAATTTGTCTATTTTCATCAGCAGGAACATCTGTAGAACGTAATAATTTGCCCAAATAATATTTATCTAAAGCAGATTCTAATGGAAGAATCATTTTAGTATCTTCATATTGTGGAAGAGCATCTTCTAAAGCTGCGGCATATTCGGTACCATCCAAACTTGTGACAATGTCGGTTACATTTTCTGCATCAACCAAAGATTCTAAATCCTCATATAATGATCCGCTAGGAATCAATAAGTCTTTTGTTTCATCAGCTGAAAGACCTACTTCTTTAGCTGTCAAGAGACTTTTGATATTGTCAATGTCTGATTTTTTAGACATTACAACAAATGGGTCTTTAATTTCTTTAGGAGCTAATCTTGCAACAAAGTCATAAGTGTTTGCACGTTCGACATCCAATGCTTTGTCAAGAGGATACTCATCTAAAACATCAGCATATTCAGGAATGCCTCTGAGATAGTTTTCGACTTCTTCAATGTTGTTGGTTTCAACGATTTCAGAAATCTGTTTTTCATCAAATAATCTTCCTTTTCTAGCTCTTACTCTTGAACTTGGGTTAAGATAAGGATAAATGTCCAAAATTGGTCTAGATGTAATGATTACAACTACTGCACCATTAAGGTAGCAATTTCATCTGCCATATATTTATCCTCCTAATTATTTAAATAAAACTTCAGCAACTTCACTACGTAAGATACTTTTATATCTTTCTAATCTAGCTTCTATAGTATTATTTACTTCAATATCTCCATTACTAGTTTTTAAGATAGCTCCACCAATAGCTTTGATAGGTTCGCCTAAAGTGAATTTAATTCCTTCTATCTCAAAACTTTCAGCTGAAGATAAATCTTTTTTGAATTGATTTGTATCGGCTTCGTTTAAATGGATAATTAAATCATTAGTGCCAATTTCATTAGCAGCTTCCTGAATCATTTTTGCTAAAGAATCTTTATATTCTTCATCACCATCAGCTGCTTTTGCTTTTAATTCTCCAGTTGCTTGATTGAAAGCCGCTTCGATTACTTCTTCTTTAGCGCCTAACTTTGCTCTACGAGCATTCATCTTAGCTTCAGAGATAATTTGCTGATATCTCATATCAGATTGTTTTTTACCATTTTCTAAAATTTTAATTTTTTCCGCTTCTGCTGTTTTTTCAGCTTTTGCAGTAATTTCTGAAACGTTTGCGTTTGCATCTTGAATGATTACATCAGCTTTCTCTTGGGCTTCAGACATAATGCTTGAAACAATTTTATCTGTGCCTGAGCTCATATAAATTGCCTCCTTAAGCTAAGATTCCACCGAATACCATAAGTAAAATAGCAATCAAGAAACCGTAAATAGCTTGTGTCTCTGGTAATGCAGAGAAGATAATACCACGAGCAAACATATCATTGTCTTCTACGATAGCACCGACAGAGGATGCTGCTGCCATACCTTGTCCCATACCGGAACCTAAACCAGCGAATCCAATAGCTGCACCTACACCAATAGCTACAATACCTGCTTCGGTAGGTAAGCCTTTTCCTCCACCTAATAAACCTGAGAATACTAATAATAAGATTGCAACCAAGAACCCGTAAATAGCCTGAGTTTCTGGTAATGCGGAGAAAATAATACCCCTTGCAAACATATCGTTATCTTCTGCAACTGCACCTACAGATCCAGCAGCTGCCATACCTTGTCCTAAACCGGAACCTAATCCAGCAAATCCAATTGCTACTCCAGCACCAATAGCTGCTAAAGCAGTACCTAAAGCAATATCTGCCATATTTAATCACCTTTGAAATAATATCGATTTTTAAATTTAATTTAAGATATAAATGAAAAATTTTTAATTTTTAAGTTTTGTAAATGTCCTTTTTGCTTTGAAAGCTTCGAACTTGCCTTTACCTTCTTCAAAGAATTGAGCGAAGAACTCTACATAGTTAAGACGTAAAGCGTTAATAAATGCACCTAATACTTGGAAAGCGAAGTTTGCAATATGACCACCAATGAATACGATGATTGCAAGAATAATTCCAACAACCGGAACCATACCATTAACCATAACTGCTAAAATGTTTACAGTCATAGCAATACCACCGGTAGCTAAACATAATGCTAAAAGACGGGCAAAGGATAAAACATCTCCCATAAATCCGAAGATATCCATAACACCATATGCTCCGTTAGCCCAAATTAACAATCCAATAGTGACAAGCACTAATACTCCACCTAATGCCATTCCAATCATACCGATTGCAGGCATCATGTATCCTAATGCAATTAAGGCAATACCGGCTTCAAATACAAACCAACAAAGTTGAGATCCAATAGCTTCTTTAACCCTTCCGTATCTGAAGTTGTTAATGGCACCTAATACAAATCCGATATTTACATATAATAAACCGATAGCAATTGCGATTATTAAAATGTTTTGAGGATTTTTAAATGCTTCAACAGGTGCAAATACGGTTGGCAAACGGAAACCAGCTATTCTTTCCGGGAAGTCCCCAATAAAACCATTGGTAATCATACCCAGTATGAATGCCCATAAACCGGACCAAATCAGGATCCAACCAAATGAATGCATTGATTCTTTAACTTTTCCAAGACCTTTCAACAATACAACACCAATTAAGGATACAACTAAACCATAAATTGCATCGGTTAAACAGAAACCGAAGAAGAATGGGAAAGTAATTGCAACAAATATTGTTGGGTCCATCGCATTATAACGTACTGGAGAGTACATATCTACGAGGTATTCGAAAGGTTTTGAATACCATCCATTTTGTTGTAAAACCGGAACATCTTCATCATCAGTACCTTCAACCTCTATTGTTTCAAAGGCACAATGTCCGTCGGAACTTTTTTCAACCAATTGTTCAACTTTTTCAGTGTCTTTGACAGGCACCCATGCTTCTAAAACATAAGCATCCTTGGTTTGAACAAATGATGAAAGGATTTCGTTTTTTTCTTTTTCATTTTCTAACTGTTCTTTGAGAGCCAATATCTCATCGTCCCATTGTTCTGCAACTGCTCTTAATTCCTTTTTAACGGATTCCCGTTCAGATTCAATGGTCAACAATCTGGAATCAGCTTTTGAAATAATGTGCTGAGGAGTGCCTTCAACATCACCTATTTCAATTTTCTCAAAGTCGAATTTACGAAGTGTTGAATAAACATCATCACTAAATTCTTTTAATGTTACTACAGTGATAATTTCTCCTTCCTTATCATCCATAGGAACAGTAAATATTTCTAATTCATCTGTCAAGTTACTTAATTCATTTTTGATTTCTGAAGCAGATTCAGCGTTAATCCTACCAACAGTAGTAGAAGTGTACTTGGAATCTTTTAAAAGAGCTAAATCCATGTCAAAATTAGATAAGCGATTAGCCAAACTTTTATTAGACTTGAGTTCACTTGTTTCAGCGTCGAGTGCGGCTAGTTTTCCTTCAATAACACTTGTTTTACTCTCTACTTGAGCTAAAGTATCTTCAGCTTTTTCAATGAAAGCTTCGGTATCTAAAGCCTCTACTTCTTTTTGAACAGGCATGTCTGGACTAATAAAAGACATTAAAGTATCTTTTAACCCATGGCCTTCTGATAAAGAATCTCCCAATAGTTCAGATATACCATTTGTTTTCATGAGAAGTGAAGATAATTTACCTGTGTAAGGAGTAGCCTTTGCAGGAGCTACTAATTCCGCTAATTCAGGATCTTGCTGAATGCTTTCAGAAATATCACTGACTTGTACGAGTCCTGATTCGTGGAGAGCATCCACTGTAGGAGATACATACTTTTCCAGTGTAACAATTCTAATTTTACGCATTCTAGCTGTCTTGAACATATAATCTCACACTACAATATATTTTTGACAATAATTGAAGCAGCTTCGTCCACATTTGCCATAGCTTTGTCCTTTAAGGATTTTACTTCTCCTTTAGACTGCTCAGCAATTGTTTGTGCTTCTTTTTTAGCCTTATCTTCTGCATCAAAAACAGTATTTTTAGCCTCTTCTTCTGCTGCGATTTTAGCCTCGGAAATTATTTCTTCAGCTTTTAATCTGGATTCAGCAATCAAATCTTTTGATTGTGACTCTGAATCAACAATAAGTTGTTCAGCATCAGATTCAGCTTTTTTTATCATTGCGATTGCGTCTGATATCTCTGCCATAATTAATCACCATGGTGTACTTATTTTTGTTGAGCAATATATATATCTTTTACTATTTAATATGAGTAAAAATAGCTGAAATTTAAATTTAAATAAAAAAAAGTATTCAAAAAATAAAATTTAGATAAAAAAATGATTAAAAAAAATAAATAAAAGATAATTAAATTATCTATAGAACCATTTCAAGATTTTAGGAGGTAATTTTTGTAAATAAGCAAGGACTGCAATTATTATGATAATTAAACCTACAATTACAAATTCTACACTGTAGGGATAGTCAAGCAACATATACCCACTTACACCAATGACAATACCCTCAAAGAAAAATACCGCTTTAGTCCAGCTGGGATTATACAGTATTATCAAATAAGCAACAGCTATCAGAATAAGTATGATTGCAGTAGCTATAACTTCTGTAGTGATTGGCTTGTGAGTAACAAATGGAGAAACTGCCCAAACAATTAACATCAATGCCAACATTACTCCCAATAATTTAAACATTTTTACATTTGCCATAATAACACTAATCTTAATATTTACTTTATAATATTTATACCATTATACTCCAAATGATATACATGGATCGTGCAGTTTGGATAATACTTAATGAAAATTTCTCACTAACACTCGACAGTGAGATAAAAGACGGCAAAATTTGTGATGAAAAATTCTCTCCCGGAAGCGACATTTGGACAGAAGAGATTCCTCGCCTGGGCTTTAGTGATGAAAAAGTCCAAAGGGATTATCAGGAGTTCATATCCGATATTGAAGCGCTATTCAGTGAAGAGACTGTTGATGAAGTATTCATCAATGCAAAAATAGGTGAAGAATCCGAATACGTCAATGCCAAAAATCCGTTAGTAATAAGAAAAATAGAGGAATATAGTGTTGATGAAATCATAAAATAGCATTAGCCTTGTTCAACACTTCATCCATATTGCTGAATTCAAGTGGTTCCCCTTCCTCTGAAACCTTTTCTGTGGTTATCAGCACATGAGGGGATGCCCATAAGTAAGAATATGTAAAATACCCCAGATTAACAATTATGAGTGGCCAGAAAAATGTTAAAGCCACCAATAGGCAAATAACCTGAATCAGTATATTCCCATATCTTCTTTTTATCATCAGGATAAAATTATCTTCCTGTTCAATTTTCTTAAATTTTTTCTCAGACAACTCCTCTGAAATCCTGTTCATTTCATCACAACTGTCTGCAGGCAATATCAATAACTTCATTTTTAATCCATGTAAACAACAAATTCATCGAATTCCTTTCTTGGAGTTTCACGAGGTTCAGCATTACCGTAGCCTAATGGAGTGAACAGTACTGCTTCTTCGTTTTCATTCAGGTTCAAGAATTTATGAGCCTCATATTTTTTGAATGCTCCTATATAACATGTTCCAAGACCTACATCCTGAGCTGCCAAAATCATATGGTCCATTACGATTGTTGCATCAATGTCTGATATGTTTTTACCATCCCATGGCCTTGTCCATGCCTTATCCCTGAGTGCCACTACACACAGTACGATAGGTGCTTCTACAAACCATTTTGCCCCATAAATTTTAGATAGCTCTTCCTTATGTTTTTTAGTGTCAATTACATAAACCTTGAACGGCTGGTAATTTACACCTGTCGGAGCCAATGTAGCTGCCTTTAAAACATAATCCAATTTTTCCTTTTCAACTTCCTTATCCAAATATCCTCTTACGCTATATCTTTCAGTTATAACATCAATGAATTCCATTATATCTTCCTCCTTCATATATTATGTCATCAAGGTCACAAAAACGCCTGAATTCCTCTTCTTCCATATTTTCCTCATGAATATGGGCAATAATTCCGGGAGTCCTTCCTATTATGAATACTCCCAATCCCAAATCGGGAGTGAATCCCAAGTCAGATAGGATAGCTGCATTTGCACCATCCACATTTAACCTGATATCCTTTTTTTGATAAATCAAATCCTCAAGCGCCAAAGCCAACTTAATGTGGGGTCCGATAAAACCCTCCTTTATTACAATTTCCATCAGCTTATCCGCTCTGGGGTCAATTTTATGGTACCTGTGTCCGAAACCTGGAATCTTTTTATCGTCAATGAAATCGTTATAGATATCAATGGCCAGACTTGCAATCTGCTTATTGTCAAGACCGGAATCCCCTGTACGATATATTGAATTTATCCTAGACTGATATAACTGCATTGTCTTTTCAATTGCACCTGCATGTTTATGGCCAAAAGACAATAACGCTCCGGCCACAGCGGAATTCATAGGCGAACCTGAAGATGCAACAAGCCTTGCAGTTTGAGTGCTTGGAGGAGTCGCCCCATGATCACAGAATGAAACAAGAACATGATTGAATATTTTTCCCTCTTTGGGAGACGGCAATCTTCCCTTCAGGAGCAAATAAACCATGTCACTATAACGGATTTTTTCGATTAAATCCCTTTGGTTATAGCCCCTGGTTACGATTTTATCTTCCTCTACACGAGAAATAGCTGTTTTTAAAGAATGAGGATTAACTCTAAAATTATTTTCTAGCATTTTCATGTACCTTTTTAATTGTTAATATGTAATATGTTCAATTCATAATTTTAATGTTGCTACTCGAGGTTCGACAAAACATGACGGTCTTACCGCAACAATCCTAACACCGCTTGCCCTCTGATTACCTACATTAACATAAGAACCCAAAACTGTAGTTTTTCCACCGAAGCCCAACGGTCCTATTCCGGTATCATTCAATCTTGAATTCACGTATCTTTCAGTGCCGCTTTGATTGGTCAAATTACCGTATGCAACTGATTTTAAAAGTAACGCATTGGCTTCATAGTGGGTTCTTCCAATTCCTATTGACGGAATAGACGGAGTGCATCCAAGCAGATTAAGAGAATCACTCAGCCAATCGATTGCAGTATCGATGACATTTTTAAAAGATCTCTTATGGTAAACCCTATATGTTTTTGCTCTGATTTCAGGGCCTCCCCCTTCAAGGATGAAGTGCAGATTCAAAGTATCGGGAGATATTTCCCTTTTATATGTGGATTCGTCATTTGCACAATCTATCAAAATGGAAGCCGGTCTGAGCATTCCCGGTTTTTCATATAATCCAATGCTTTGTTCTACTCTTTGAACTTCATTTCCCTTTACTGCCATTGGCCTTGCAGGAAGATTGTTCAAACCTAAGGCTATTCCTTCATGAATGTTATTTAATAAGTCTCCGGTAATTTCCCTTTCACAGCCCGCTTCAATGATTACATGTGGAATTCCAGTATCATCACATAGGGGAAATCTGGTTTTCTGGGCAACCTTATAGTTTTCAAGGATTTGCAAGAGAGCCCAGCGTGCATTATCATTATCCTCAATTTCGATTGCATTTTCAAGCGCAACCAATTTATCCCCAGTCAGTGTGGTTGATGCATCTATAATGCTTTTAGAAATCTCTTCTATAATCTCCATAAAATCACTCGGGAACAGATAAATCATTACTCTGACTTGGAGATGCAATAGCCTCTGGACAATAGCTTTCAATCATTCTTTTAACAAGAAGAACCTGTTTTATACGGGCTTTTGCTTCTTTTTCAGTTGTATCCCAGTTATGATTGGCCGCAACGGAACCGCCTGTTTTTAGATAAACGGGTGCTGCAACATCAATGAATTTCGGCACCTCATAATGCCTGATGAATCCGCCGGTGGACTTTGGATTTTCAGTGTGAAGGTCAATTGCCATGTCCACTGCATTTCTGATGGCTGCAATCATTGGAATTTGAAGGTCTCTGACAGGATTTAAAGAATTCAGACCGTTTTCTTCAAGCAGTTTTGCAGCTGCAGGATTAGAATGGCCTGCATGAGCAGATAATTTAAAATGAGTATTTTTGGGAATTTCACCTTCAGCCCTCATCTTATTTAAGGTCCAAAGCAGTCCCTCATCATATAAAAGAATTCCTCTAACTCCGAGCTCGCATGCCCTTTTTACATCTTCAATTGCATAAACAAGATTATCATAACCTCTAAGCCTGTAGCCTATTCTGCTTCCTTCAGCAGTATGGACAGTTGCTGAGGTATCATATGTTGCCCTCGGACCTACTGATAAAAACAGCTCACAGCCATAATCCTTGGCCAGATTAACCATCGACATTATTTCATCATCGCTTAAAAGCATTATCCCCTTAGTTTGAGTAACCCTATGGATAAAAACATCATGCTTGCGGGATTCGATTAAAAGAGTTTTCATTGTATTCGGAGACTGGATTCCCGGAACCTCAAAACGATACTGTCCCCCATCATCAAACCGCTTGGATGATTTGAAATCACTGAAAGTCTCTTCAATCCCAATCTTTTTTAAAAATTCCTTTGTTCTATCCATAATAACCTACTCATTTAATTTTTGAACCACATATTTCATGGAATACTCTTCAATAGAATCGATTACCGTGAGATTTCTTATATCATAAAGAGGATTGTTGGCTTTGAATTTATCAATTAATTCGCTTAATTTAAACGGATTTTCAAAATCTCCCTTAGGAAGCAATGTGATATTTTGGAACACACCATTTCTGAATGTCTTGTCCAATTTGATAATTACATTTGACGGCCTTTTGTCTGGATAAAGCTCATTTAACTTATCATCAGAAAGGATTATCATCCGGCTTGCAAGATTTTTGATGCTGTTTACCTTATCGACAGTAGAATAGTTATCCAAAAGACCGTATTCAATCAGCTGATTGATGTCATCGACAGTAACCTCACCAACCACAAGGGAAATCGCAACTGCATAAGGCAGTGACTGCCTTAACTCCTCGATGTTTTTAGGATTGAAGTTATCATGTTCGGCGGCAATATCATATGTCTTGACGGCGATGTTTTCAATGTGGTCATATTCATCGCCTATGCTCGCCTTCAGCTTCAGGGCAGTGTCGATGGATGAGTGAATATGTCTGCAAAACGGATACTTTTTAAAGTAAATGTCCCTAACCCTTACCTTTCCAATCTCCTTTAAGACATTTTCGAATGAGAAATCTTCAACATTATAATCATTACCATAGACCATGGTTTTCAAAAATCCTTCCTTTCCTTCAAAAATTGTTCCGCTTCCGGTAAAACCATTTCTTGCAAGAAATGCTG
Source organism: uncultured Methanobrevibacter sp. (assembly GCA_900318035.1). Lineage (GTDB taxonomy): Archaea > Methanobacteriota > Methanobacteria > Methanobacteriales > Methanobacteriaceae > Methanocatella. Next base: position 105,678 of record ONJC01000015.1, on the reverse strand, counting down.
ACAGCATACCATTATAGATAGCTTTTCCCACATGCAGGGATTTGCCCATAGATCCTCCATGGTCAGATTCCAGAAGTCCTGCAGATTGAGTTCCGCATAAACCAAGTGCATTTAAGATTTGTTCCTCATCAAGTTTTAATAATTTTGAAGCAACAGTACCTGCAACAAAGGCCCCTATAGTTCCAGTTGTATGAAATCCTCTGTTCCTGTGGTTGGGATTTACAATTTTTCCAAGAAGAATCCCTACTTCATAACCTACAATGACCCCTTCCAGGAATTCCTTTCCGCTTAAGTCGAAACTTTCAGAAATTGCCAGTGCAGTCGGGAAAATAACGGATCCCAAATGGATTTGAGCACCTCTATGACCATCATCCAACTCCAAAACATGGGCTGAAACACCATTCAAAAAGGCGGCACTCAGCATGTTGGTTTTTAGATTTCTTCCTATAACTGAAGCTTTTAAATTTAGATTAAAGTTTCCTGAAAATATTTCTTCAACTGTATTAAAAGCTATTTTTGAAGCATCCTCATCTGCTCCCCTGTAGGTTACTCCAAAAAAATCTAAAAAAGCAGCTTTTACAGTGGTGATGGATTCCACAGTTGCCTGTTCATAACGATAGTTTGAAATAAATTTAGAAATATTTTTTAAAAACATAAAACACCTAACTATAATATATGTAAAAATAGTGTTAAATAGTTAACTTATGAAATTTAAAAAAAGAATTTATGCTGCCGGAACACCGGTTAAAACAAGAACAATATGTGCTACAATAGCTGCACCATAATAAGTTGCTGCAATTACCAGAACGGTTATTACAACTGCTCTCCAACCTAATGCCTTAAATTCATCCCAGCTTTTACCCATTCCAATACCAACATAAGCTAAAAATACGGTTACAATAGCTAGAAGTTCAACTTTTGAAACATAATACAGAACCACTTCAGATGTCGGCATGCCCGGAAACGCTATTAAAATGCCTATTACGCTGATATATAGAATTGATGAGATATTGAATGGAAGTTCCCTTTCAAGCCATACGCCTATAAGTGTGATGAATGAAAGTATGCCCATACCAACCAATGAATCTGCTATAGGATGCTTATAACCCAGATAATTGGCAATCACAGTAATGACTGAAAATATGGCCAACAGCAGAATCCAATTGAAGATACCGTGAACAGATACATTTTCAGAGCCGTCTATTAAATCAGGCATTATTCATCCTCCTTTTCTGGCACTAAGGCTTCCCTTCCAATTTTAGGTTCAAGCCAGTTGTATATTTTTTCTGTCAATGGCAATGCTATGAATATAACTATGTAAATACCAACACAGAATGAAAGCAAATTACTGAATCCTGCGAATGCTTCGATTTGTGTTTCCAAACCAGGAAATGCCGCAAGGGTTGGTCCAATAGCTGCCGCATTCATACTGGCACTGCCCACACCACTTGCCATAGCATATGCATATGGATGCAGAGGTATGAAGGACAAAGAGAATGTGACAAGGAAACTGATAAATATTGTACCTATTACAGTTCCGATGATGAAAATTGCAAATACTCCACGTGATTCTGGAGAATTGAATCCATATTTGTCAACGACAACTGCAACGTTCGGTTCCCTTCCGATGGAATTTGTCATACCGATGGCTTCCTTTTTAAATCCTAAAAGCAATGCTATCGGAAGAACTAAAATTGTTGCCAAATGCCCCAGTTCCTGTAAAATCAAAGCGGGACCCATTTCAAAAATCAAGCTTATTGACTGGCCACTGGAAACTGCCAGCTTTGCAATCAAAACACCGATGAAAAGCATCATTGCCCCTTCAGCAATACGTGCCTGTTTTCTGTGAATCCATTTAATCGGTTTTACCAGATAGAATGCAAGACCCAGAATAATAGTGTAAATCAAAGGCATTATTGTGATGGCAACATCTTTAGTAATTGGAATCCTGATTGTACCTATAAGCTCAGCAATGACTACTAAAACAAGTACTGTACCATGTAACCTTAAATCTCTCCAAGGATTTTTCTTTAAAATACGTTTATCAGTTTTTTCACGATAAATATGCTCTATCTGGCCATCCTTATCCGGAATAAAAATCCACTCCCCAGGCAATATGAATTTACATCTGTATAATATTAATTACTTAAAACATAATATTTAAATTAATATCATTCAAATTTAAAAATAACACTAAATGTGAAAAAAACAGATAAAAAATTGTAATACTATTTCACAAAATAAGAAAAAATTTAAACTGGAACACCAGTCATTACCAAAATAATATGGGCAACAACAGCAGATCCCAGATATGTAGATGCAATAACCAAAACGGTTACGATGATTGCACGCCATCCAAGAGATTTAAACTCATTCCAACTTTTACCCATGCCTATACCGACATAAGCTAAAAAAACAGTGACGATGGATAAAAGTTCAACTTGAGAAACATAATGCAGCAACACGCCGGAGGTGGGCATGCTAGGAAAAGCCAAAACAATACCGATTACGCTAATGTAAATAATGGAGGAAATGTTAAACGGAAGTTCCCTCTCCATCCAAACCCCACACAATGTAATGAGGGACAGCATTGCCATACCCACCAGAGAATCGGCAATAGGATGTTTATAGCCAATATAGTTACCAACAACTGTGATAATCGAAAATATTGCCAATAGCAAAATCCAGTTAAAGATTCCATGAACAGAAACGTTTTCTGCACCATCGATAAAATCCACCATTTATTTTCCTCCTTGCTGATTGACTACATCTTTTTTACCGATTTTTGGCTCTAAAAATCCATATAATTTTTCTGTCAGAGGCAAGGCAATGAAAATCACAATGTAAATTCCAATAGAAAATGAAAGCAGATTACTGAATCCTGCAAATGCTTCAATGCTTGTTTCCAAACTAGGAAATGCCGCAAGAGTAGGCCCTAAAGATGCTGCATTCATACTGGCACTGCCTACACCACTTGCCATGGCAAAAGCATAAGGATGCAAAGGCAAAACAGAAACACATATGCTTGTCAAAAAGCTAATGAATACTGTTCCTATTATTGTTCCGACAATAAACAAGGCAAAAATTCCTCTTGATTCCGGAGAATTGAACCCGTATTTATCAACAACAACGGCAACTTCAGGTTCACGACCAATAGAATTTGTCATGCCGATTGTCTCTCTTTTAAATCCTAAAAGCAATGCAACAGGAAGTGCTATAAATATTGTGGCAAGGTGACCCAATTCCTGTAAGATCAAAGCAGGACCCATTTCAAAAATCAAATGTATTGATTGTCCGCTGGAAACAGCTAATTTAGCTATTAAGACTCCAATAAAAAGCATCATTGCTCCTTCAGCAACACGAGATTGTTTTCTTTGAATCCATTTAATCGGTTTTGCAAGATAAAAAATCAGTCCTAAAACCATAGTATAGAGCAAAGGCATTATTGAAACTGTAACACCTTTTGTCAGATTTATTTCAATTGGCCCGATTAATTCCGCAATAATTACCAAAAGAAGCACAGACAAATGTAAACCATAATCCTTCCAGGGATTTTTCTTTAAAATACGCTTATCGGTCTTATTACGATATATATGTTGAATCTCTTTCGTCTCATTATCATTATTTGAAATAATACCCTCTCCCGCCCAACACAATAAGTGTGTTAATTAATTTTTACTTTAAAATAAGTACTATATAAATTAGTATGATTTAGTTCTCAAAAGTTCTAAAAATACGAATAAAAATCGTTATAAATTAAAAAATATTTCACAAAAAGTGAACGATAAAAACAGGCTATAAAAAGATTATTTTTAATTAAAAAAAATAAAAATAAGTATTTTATTTATATTACATTCTACAGAGCGGTTTTGAAAGATGTCTCCTTGCAGAAACCGGTGTTTCGTAAAATTGAGAGTTTTTTAAATTACGACTGATTATAATAGGAACTTTTTCATCAGATTCTATTTTCCTGCCACATTTTTTGCATTTGAATCCCTTGTTTTTACCTGCAGAGGTCATTCTTTTTCCGCATTCGCAAATTGGATTTCTATATTCAACATCGTTTAATTTGAGAACCTGAAATTTTTCAATATTAAAAGTATTCTGCTCACCAATTCCGCCAAATACCCTTATAACATCACCAGAACGCAAATCAGAGACAACATTCCTGAAATTTTTTGTCGGCTCATATGCACCGCATTCTATTTCACCAGATTCATCCATGATATGGAAAAACATGTGCCCGCCGTCAATGACCTTAGGCCTGTTTTTAACCTCACCTGTGACCTCATAGCATCCGAACTGTTTCATGGATGCAATGTCCGGAGTTTTTTGAATATGCATATCTGTGTGCTGGTTTGTTTTGAAAATACATGAATCCACAATAGGTTCATTGACTTTGACTATTTCTTTTGCAGTCTTTAAAGCTTCAACGGTGTTGGACCTGATTCCATATAAAACGGGGCATGGTGTTTTAGGTTCAATGGCAATGTAGTTTTCCCCATAGTCAATATTCTCAAAGGTGTCGGGAAATGTCCTCTTATCCATGTCATAAACGGATTCATAATCAATTTGTCTTTTAGTCCCATAATTTTCAGGAGCCCTATATGCAAGCAATTCAAAAGTGTAATCGGACAACGGAAGGCTGATGGCTGCAATAGACCCTATAATTCCCCTTCCCTTTTTGAATTTGTGAATTTCACAACCGACATCATTTGCGAAATTTTCTGCCTCTTCGATTGTGATGAATTCATAAATCGCTCTAAAGGCATAATCCTGCATTTCTTCTGTTATTTCGCCTTCATAAAAAATGACGCCGGGATTTGTGTTGTCACAGTCAAACATGGATAATTTTTCAACTTCGCCCAAAACGATTTCACGAGCCAAAACTGCTTTATCATCATTTTCTATTTTTAAGCTAACCCCACCATTACCGCGAGTCTTGAATCTTGCAAAAGGGTTCAGCCTGATTAATCTAGGATAATCCAAAAGTTCAATGCCATTTTCATTTAGTTTATTAATCACCTGGCTTGCAAGGAATGTTGTGCACATTCCATCCGGAGAATCAGTATCATCTATTCCAATATGTAAAACATTAATTTAAATCACCTTAAATATATAAGATATTATAGTTATAACAATATATAGTTTAATCAATAGAGGCAATTCAATGTTTACTCGTGGAAACTTGTTACAGCAGATAGAACAATTACTAAAATCACAGGGTTATAAAACCTCTGACATATACGAACAGGGCTCATTTGATTTGGTAGCAAGAAAAAACCTGTTAATCCTACTTCTGAAAACTTTTTTAAACATTGACAGCATTAATGAACATAATGCCTATGAAATGAAGCAACTGGCCAACATATTTTTAGCTTCACCGATCATCATCGGTGAAAAGTCAAGAAACGGCCAGCTTGAAGAGGGAGTGGTCTATGAGAGATATGATATTCCTACCATAGGTTTTGAAACATTTAAAAACATGATTATCTATAATGAATATCCGGAAATATTGGCGGACCGTGGAGGATATTTCGTTAAGATTGACGGTAATGTGATAAAACAATACCGAGAAGAATATTCAATGTCTTTAAAAGATTTGGCAAGTCTCGCCCATGTTTCACGTGCAACAATGTACAAATATGAAAATGGTATCGTTCGCGCAAATACCGAAACTGCAATGATATTGGAAGAAATACTCAATACAAAAGTTACCCTGGACATCGATTTATTAAAACAGCCTCAAAAAGATGGCATAGAATACAGTGATGATGTTAATGATTTGTCAAAACTGGGATATGGCGTTTTATCCACCACCAAAAGCCCATTTGATGCCGTTGCAAAAATGAAAACTTCAGATAAAGATTCACCATTAATGGCAAATATCGAAAAAAACAGAACCGAAAAAACTTTAAAAAGAATGGCAATCCCATTGAAAGACTTATCAATGGTTACAACATCAGAACCAGTATTTATAATCAACAATGATAAAATAAAAGAGTCAATAGGCACAATACCAGTTATAAAATCATGGGAACTGAAAGAATTTGAAAATTCAAAAGAACTATTAAAAATGATTAAAGAGAGAAAAGAAAATTAGAGTGATAATATGGAAAATTTACAGATTACCGGAATGGAAAATCATCCTATAAAATGGGTTTGCAACTATAAAGGACAAAAAGCTATTGGAATCTGCGGTAAAACTCAAAAAATAGCAATGTTTGCATCAGATGAAAGGGTGTCACGAATTTTGGACGACATCGTGATTGGAACTGATGAGGCACAGGAAGGTTACGGATGTGAAGAAAAAGACAGATGCTGCAACTTTGAATGTGAACTGTGTGAAATTTCCCCAAGACAATATCTGCAGATTACCGGCAAAAAACCGTCAAATAAAAATATAAAAGATTTGATTAATGGATTAGCAGATTTGAATGAAACCTTAAAAGAAGACGGATTCATTCCATTTGAAGAATATGAAGTTGTGAAACTTTAATATTCCTTTAAAAGTGAAAAATCATCACCTGCTTCTTCAACCTTTCCAACACCTATTGAAATCAAATCAATATAATCTATTGTTTTTAAAAATTCGAAAGCCTCTTTGGGCTGCAGTATGCCGGCTGCCAATATTCTGGTAGCTATTACTTTTTTATTTAAGCTAACCAGCCTTTGTTTGAAATCTTCCCTTTGAGAGGCGTTGAATGCATTGATGTCCATCATATAGGACAATGAATTAAATGGAATCATAAAAAAGTCAAAAAGATCCATGTCCAGATTATCAGGAAGCAAATCCGTAGTTCTTGATGGAAATGCAGTCACCAGTCCTGAAAGCGCGCCGGTACTGTTGATTTCAGACAATATCTTTGAAGTTAATTTCCAGTCATAGCCGTCAACAATGAACTCATCAACAAGCATTAACGGACAGTCATACTCACTGAACAGTTCAATTTCATCTTCCCAGTCCACCTCTTTTGCAACTTCATAATTAGGGTTAAGATAGTCAACGTCAGACTTGCCGATTGTTGCAATGACTTTCATTTCACAGCCCTGCTGGACTGCAAGGTCATAGGCTTCGAGCAGATTGGAATCATTGACCAGATTTATGGCTCTGACACCTTGATTGTATGATTCAACAATGACATCGGCAATATTTTGAGGATTGTTATATAAATCATCCAAATAAAGTCTGGATCTGTGACCAAAGTAGAGTTCCGCCATGAATGGACCATAGCCCAAAATGGTTTTTGGGATTGCCTTATCCTTATATTCTAAATCCTCAAAAAACATGCTATCACTATTCCTTTTCAACTACAACGGCGGTTCCGTAAACGAGAATTTCCTGCATTACCTGAGATATTTCATTTGAGTCAAACCTGATGGCCACAATACCGTTTGCACCCAAATCCCTTGCATGCTCAATTACTCTGTTTAATGCTTCATCTCTTGATTCTTCCATCATTGTTACATATTGTTTTATTTCCCCACCGAATAAAGATTTTACGCCAGCACCGATTTGACCACCGGCACCTCTGCTTCTAACGGTTAAACCATATACGAATCCTTTTGTTTCAACTATCCTGAACCCAGGAATGTCATTAGCTGTTGAAATTGGAAATTCTTCTACTGATACCATAATTAAACCTCCATTATATTTAAGTTAACATTTTCAATGAAAATCCCAACTTTAATAATAATTATTTAATTCATCATATTAAAATTATTGTAAAACTAAGAATTTATTTAAATTTTAAATATAATAAAAAATAAAAATTTAAGTAATATTTATTATTGAATATTCATTTAAAAATTGATTATATGGTGAAAATATGAAAGTACTCGTTGCTGATGCAATTAATGAAAAGGGTATTGAAAACTTAAAAGAAGTGGCTGAAGTTGTTGTAGACACCAGCATCACTCCTGAAGAGCTATCAAATACCATTCATGAATATGATGGAATTATTGTAAGAAGTCGGACAAAACTAACTGCTGATTTAATCAAAAAAGCAGACAATATGAAAATTATCGCAAGAGCGGGCGTTGGAGTAGACAACATCGACTTAAACGCTGCAACCGAAAAAGGTATTATGGTTGTAAATTCCCCTGAATCCACCTCAGTTACTGTGGCTGAGCACACAATGGGATTGATTTTAAGCATGGCCCGTAAAATTTCCATTGCAGACAAATCCGTTAAAGATGGAAAATGGGAAAAGAAAAAATTCATGGGCGTTGAACTTAGAAACAAAACCCTCGGTGTAATCGGAATGGGCAGAATCGGTTCCCAAGTAGTAAACAGATGTAAAGCATTTGGTATGGATGCAATGGCATATGACCCATACTTGCCTGAAGAAGTCGCAAAACAAATGGGTGTTGAATTAACCGATTTGGAAAAAGTGCTTAAAAATGCTGACTTTATTACAATTCACGTACCTCTCACTCCTGAAACCAAACATTCAATTTCCACAGAACAGTTCGACCTGATGAAAGACACTGCATATATTGTAAACTGTGCACGTGGTGGAATTATTGATGAAGATGCATTATACGATGCTTTAATAAACAATAAAATTGGTGGAGCCGCTTTGGATGTATATGAAGAAGAACCACCTGCTGAAGACTCAAAATTATTTGGACTTGACAATATCGTATTAACCCCTCACATTGCAGCTTCAACAAAAGAAGCTCAAAGAGATGCTGCAATTATCGTGGCTGATGAAATTATCGATTTGGCAAAAGGAAAAGCTCCAAGAAACGTATTGAATATGCCACGTATTGACAGTGCTACCTACAAAGAAGTAGCTCCATTCATGGAATTATGTGAAAAATTAGGTAGTTTTATCTCCCAAGGAGTTAACGGTAAAATTAAAGAAATTGAAATTATTTACAGTGGAGAATTAGCTGAAATCGACAATCTTGAAATATTGACAAGAACAGTCATTCAAGGTGCTGTAAATCCATTCTTAAGTTCTCCAGTCAATGCAGTAAATGCATCCCTTGTTGCAAAAGACAGAGGAATAAGCATTACTGAAGGTAGAAAAGACAATGCAAAAGGATACGACTCATTAATTAAAGTTATTGCAAAAAGTGCTGATGACAAATTCTCCGCCGTGGGAACACACTTACATGAATCCAGAATTTTAAAAGTGAATGATTACTGGGTTGATGTTATTCCTGAAGGACACATGTTCATTGCAAAATATGAAGATGTACCTGGAAGCATTGGTAAAATCGGAACAAAATTAGGAGAACACAACGTTAACATTGGAATTATGCAAGTTGGAAGAGATGAAAAAGGCGGAAGAGCCATCATGGTTCTAACTTTAGACAAGGAAATTCCAAAAAATGTAATAAAAGAAATCCAAGCTTTAGATAATGTTTATGAAGCTAACGGATTAGAATTATAAAAAACAATTTTCACCATATTGTTTTTTATTTTTTTATTTTTTTTTCAACCATTAATTAGAAAAAGAGTTAAGAATTATTCCCTGAATTCTTTTGATATTCTTTTTATGCTGCCGTCGGAGTTAATTTCTATTTTTAATACATGATTTTGTGGCTGATTTCGCTTTTCAAAATCGCTGTATTGATATTTTCTTTCTTCATCAAGACTTTTGAAAAATTCGTCATCGTCCTCATCGAAAAATCCCGGTTTGAACTCATCCTCATCGGTTACGACATCATGCTCATCGAAAAAGTCACCGTGATTATCGTCAACCAGATAGCTATAATCTCCGACACTATAACCTAAAGGCTGTCCATAACGGTCATATGACCTGAATGTCTCCATACTATAAGGCAGACACACAATCATGTGAAAGTACCCGTGTCTGGAAAATGTTTTTAAATCGGCAGGAGACGGCATTGCGCTTGGCCCCGGGTGTGAGTGAACGGATCCGAAATATTTGGTGTTCATTGGAATCAGCTCCGTGTGAACAACTGCACCTGTTTCGCATGTTTCGCCAGGTACAAATATCAAACTGGTGATGTACAATATTTTGTCCTTAATCTGGCCGTCAAAGAATGCCAAAAATTCATTTGGATATGCCTGCTTTGCATAATAGATTACAGATTCCAGAACTTCCCTGTCAACTCTAACTTCCAGGAATTCCTCATCATCATTTCCCAGTATTTTAGAAATAAAGCTCATTTTATCACCCCAATATCCTTAAAGAATTTTTCACTGAAAATCGGAAGTTCCCAATCCGCATAGATGTAACTTCTATATGAAACCTGATTTTTATTTTCTTTTTTATTGAAACCGGTTACCTTTTTGTTTTTCCTATATACTGCAATCCCTCTTTTTTTGTAAGTTTCAACATCATTCAAGTTAATGCCATTGGCAAATAAGAATTCGTGAATATCACTTAAGTTCATGCCTTTTATTTTATCGTTGGCTTGAGAATTTGAATACTTGGATTTCAGGTATGCAATCCCATGTGAGTTAACGCAATTCCTCCAGGATTCATCCTGTCTCCACCTGAAATAATCCAGTATATCACCGTCGCCGACAGGAATGATTCTTGAATCAAATGCCGGTGGCTTTTTAAATTCAACATCATAATGCATCACGAAAGAACTTGCGGCAAAACTGGCCATGACAGAATCAATTTTTTCAACCCTGCCGTCGAAAGGAACATTATCTAAAAGCAAGCTTATTTCATCTGAAAAGGAATAAACAAACTGTGCTGAAAACTCTTCGAACAAATCCCTGCAAACTTCAGAGATTACATTGTAAAAGTTATCGTCATAGGGTTTGACCAACTTTAAATCACGGGCCAATTTATGGAAGCTTCTTCCATCTAGACGAATGATTATTTTGGAGTTTTTTGGAACCCTTAAAGATGAATAAACTTCAAATTCTTTCATTACATTCCCACGCTGATTGTTTCATTGAAACTTTTAAGCAATCTTATCGCTGAGAGAGCAGCCAGCATGCTTGTTTTAGGATTGGCTGAACATGGATAATTCATGGTGGTTGTTTTGAATTCACCAAAGTCTCCTCTTGCAGTGATTTCGTGGACATTTCGGTCAACTTTCGGATCAACTATGATTTTAACATCAATATCCCTGTTGCATGCCATGCTGATTGTTGCTGCAACATTGATGTTCAATGGGAATTCCTTAACTGCGTCTGATGCTTTTCCTTCAAATAAAATTTCTTCCTTGTCTATATCTTTTCCAAGGGATTTCGGTGATTTGCGGGTTACGAGATTCACCTCTTCAAGACCGAATTTAGCTACGGCCTTAATTCCATCCAAACCAACGACGGCACCTGAAGGCAAATGTATCTTAGCATTATTCTCTTTAGCTATTTTTAAAACATCGGTGTAAAATTCCTTATCCATAAATGCCCCGATACTCATGACAATCATGTCCTTACCATGTTTAAGAACGGTTGGAGCTAACTGTTTTACTGAACTTGGAGATGCGCATTCCAAAACCAAATCCACATTATTGAGCATATCCTCAAAGTCAAGTACGGCTACACCTCCGGCAAGGCTGGCCAAATTTTCAGCCCTTTCAATATCCTTATCAAAAAAGTATGCAATTTCAATACCGTTATTTTCTGGAACAATGCTTGTTGTTATGATATTAGCAATAGCTCCGCAACCTATAATACCTACTTTCATAATATCACTTAAAGAAAGTTATCAATAAAAAATTTAAATAAAAAAAAAGAATTTAAAAGATTATTTCTAATCTTTTAGTCGAATTGAACTTGGGTTTCATTTTGTGGTTGAGTTTCAGATTGTTTTGGAGTTGCAGCTTCAGGGATTTGTGGTTCAGGGTTTACTTTTTTTATGTCCCTAGGATTGATTAACATAATGTCCCCAATAGCTTGAACTTTATCGAAGTCCACAGTCAATAAATCGTTTTGGAAAGATCTCATGTCGTGGTCTTCCGGTGACTCACCACGAATACTTCCAAAAATTTGACCCATAAAAGAACCGGTAGGCCTTCTTTCTTGTTCAATTGCTCTGACTTGTAATTTTGAAATAGTTCCTAATCTAATATTAAGTATAACATCTTCTACACGACCAACATAATGACCTGTGTTGGTATAAATATCTAAACTGCGTAATTTTGAAACTTCTACCATTTTTACACCACAATCTAAAATAATCATAAATTAAATATGTATAATTTTATTTAATTGTTAATATAAATAGTTTTTGTTTTTTTAACTTAAAAATCGCTTATTTTACAAAAAACTTATTAAATTAAATAATTAAAATATAATTTAGATTATAAGGAGACTTTAAATTGTGGGATACAACAAAAGATTATAGAATTTTAGTGGCAAGCAAAGCGAGAGAAAATTACCTGAATCTGATTCCGACAGCTTCTTTTAGAGGAAGCTGGAATAAAAAACAGGCAGTTGATTTGGGAAAACAAATGAACAGTGATTTTCAAACATTGACATATTCATATTTGGAAGGAGATGAACTGGTAAACTCACCAGATGTTGCTTCACTAAAAGAAAAAGCCTTAAAGATTATTGAATGTTTGGGCGGAGATGATTGGAATAAAAAATTTTTAAACAACGCTCCAAAGGAAGACCGTGAAAAAACTCAAGAAAATATTGCCAAAGTGAGGTTTTTCCTGGACACAATCATCGGACTTAAAGACCGCCTCGCATTAGGTCCAATCAATGACCCTATTTTAGGCATTGACATCAAGGTTGGAGAAGTGATGAGCGTTACAAAACATCCTAAAAATGAAAATTTATTAATCTGCAATGTCAATTTGGGAAAACGTGCAGTGACTGTTGTTACCAACGATTTAAATGTTAAAGATGAAAATAAAGTTGGAGTATCCCTGCTTCCTCCACAGTCATTCAGCGACATCGTAAGTGAAGGAATGTTTTTAGGAATGAATGGAAGTATCCTCAAGGATGTGGAAGGTGAACTTGGATTAATGCCTAAAGGAATTCCAATGGAATCATTGAACGAAACCCGTAATCTAGTTGAAAACTATTTAAAATAAGTTTAAACACTTATTTTCTCTTTTTATATTTTTACAGGAGTTTGAATGAAATACCAATAAGAATAATATTGAAAAACTAACAAATCAGACATTCACTATCTTAAATTCAATCCTATCAGTTTTGTTTTTGTCATCTCGCCTACGGCATATTTTATTCCCTCTTTTCCAACACCACTATTTTTAAATCCTCCAAACGGCATGTTGTCTGTTCTAAAGGTGGACTGTTTATTTATAAACACTGTTCCGGCCTCAATTTCCTGGGCGCATTTCATTGCATTTGCATAATCTGAGGTGAATACTCCTGCCTGCAATCCATATTCTGTGTCATTGGCCACTTTGATTGCCTCTTCAACATCATTAACACGAATGATTGGAGCTACAGGTCCAAAAGTTTCATTTGCAACCAAATCCATATCCATGGTCACATTATCAATGACAGTAGCCTGGTAAAATGCACCTTCACGAACGCCACCAGTCAATATTTCAGCACCATCATTGACTGCATTGTTTACAGTTTCTTCAACCTGCATTGCCGCTTTTTCAGATATCAGTGTTCCAAGAGTGGTTTTTGCATCCAACGGATTTCCCATCACCAATTTTTCTGTTTCGCCAACTAACTTTTGGCCGAATTCATCAGCAATCTCATCCTCGATTATGATTCTTTTAACGCCCATGCAGACCTGGCCCGCATTTAGGAATGCTCCATTGATGACTCCTTTAACCGCCTTGTCAAGATTTGCATCAGCTAAAACAACCATAGGATCATTTCCTCCAAGCTCCAGAGTAACCTTTTTCATTCCGGCTTTTTGAGATATCATCAGCCCTGTTGTTACACTTCCAGTAAATGATATTTTATTCACCTGATTTGAAGTGACAAGGTAATCTCCAACCTCTGATCCATATCCTGTAACGGTATTTATTACACCATCGGGAAATTCATCATTTAGAAGTTCTGCAAATTTCATTACAGTTAACGGGGCTTCTGTTGGTGGCTTTATGATAACTGTGTTTTTACAGGCTATTGCAGGTGCGATTTTATGTATCGTTAAATTTAAAGGGTAGTTGAATGGAGTGATGGCAGCAACTACACCAAGCGGCAGGCGTTGAGTAAATGCAAAGAACCCTTTTCCGTTCAATCCCGCATCCAAAGGTACACTTTCACCATATATCCTTTTTGCCTCTTCAGCGGCAAGCTTTAATGTTTCTATTGACCTGTCAAGCTCAACCAAAGATTCGTTAATTGGCTTTCCGACTTCCAATGTCAGCAAATGAGCGAAATCCTCCCGGTTATCTTTCAGTTTCTCAACAACATCAAACAGCTTATTTGAAACTTTAAATGCAGACATTTCCTGTAATGATTCTTTAGCATTATTCGCTTCAGTTATTGCCAAATCTGCAGTTTGTCTGTGAGCAATCGGAATTGTATCAATTACTTCATCGTTATAAGGATTTTTAACTTCAGATAAATCTTCACTTGAGATGTGTTTTCCACCAATCAACATGTCCATTTTATCACCTATAATTAATATTTATACTAAAACCAATAAATAATCACTTATGGAAACTACCAGATTTGAAACATTTTTCGATGCAATCATTGCAATCATCATTACGGTTTTGGTTTTAAAAATCCCGCAGCCAACATCAGCTACACCGGAGGCTCTTTTACAACTAAACCCCATTTTTATTTCATATTTAATCAGTTTTCTAATTCTATATAACATCTGGTATGCTAACCACAATCTATTCCAACATATCGACACTATTGATAACCATTCCGTCTGGATTTTTGGAGCTATGACATTTGCAATTTCACTTCTGCCCTATTTTACAATTTGGGTTGCAAATAACATTTATTCAATTCCTGCAGAAACAATGTTTGGATTGTTATTCATCGTAACGCATATTCTAAATACATTGGCTACACGGGCAATATACAGAAGCAATCCATATAATGAACAATTAAAAAAATTGAACTTTAATTCATATTACATGAATGCTCCTACAATAGTGCTGATTTTAGGCTTTATATTGACATACACAATTTATATTCCCGGAATTTATGTTTGCTGTTTATTGTCAGTTGTTTTATGGATTATAATTGGAAGATTATTGAGGAGGCGAAGCCATGGAAACTGATAGGTTTGAAGCATTGATTGATGCGATTCTGGCAATTATCATCACAATTATTGTTTTGGAGATACCTTTACCTGCCAGTGGAAGTTGGGATGCACTTTATGCACTGAGATATGATTTTTTAATTTATGCAGCCAGTTTTATCGTTTGTTTCAACTTCTGGAACTACAACAATAACCTCTTCAGCATCGTGAATAAAATAGATGCCAAAGTTATTTGGAGCATGGGAGTTACATTGCTGATATTTTCACTCCTTCCATACCTTACAATATTCGTTGGTGAAAACTTCTTCTTATTTTTCCCACAGCTCATGTATGGCCTTTGTTTTATAGTGACTGCTATCCTCTCAACACTCATAGGCAAATTCCTGATTGAAGCCGATCCCGGAAATATTGCACTGCATCTTGCATTAAGCAAACATTATCCAATGTATTCGACCCTAGTATTGGTTTCAGTAGGAATCATTATCGGATACTTCATTTATCCGCCGGCGATTATAGCATCATGCATCATTTCAATTTTAGGATTATGGCTACTTCCAAAAATTCAATACTATTTCAGATGAGAGGTGCATTTCAAGTGTAAATACTTGAGAGGGCCATATTTTTTAAACAGAAACAAATATTTACTTTACTTCATAAATTACCGGTTAAATAACAATATTTTAAATTTCGATTCGTTGATTTGCAAACCAGGAACATTTCTATTCGAAACGAAAAAAAGTGAAAAAAATCCCGACTTACTGGCAACAAAATCAATTACAATAACTCAATAATATAACTTTAAATCAAAAAATGAATGTAAAACAACCTCCAAAATATAATCTGCTGAAAAACTGATAAAGGATAATAAATTCAATAAAAAAAATCAATGAAAAACCAATTTTTTAAAAATCCTGAAAAATCAACCGATACATATTACGCCTGAGAAAAATAATCACCCATACCCAGCATGCAGAGACATATCACCACCAAAAACAGATCTTTAAAAAACATTGCTAAAAATTAATTAAATGAAAATGCCATTTAAAATAATATCGTTGAATGAAAACTGATGGATTTCAGTCAAGACATATGAAATCCAAACCGAAAATGATAATTATTAGAAAAAAATTCAATTCAAGAAAAAACATTAAAATGCTCAAATATCAAAATAATACGTTAATACTTAAAAAAAAATAAAAAAAATAAATAATAAAAAGTTAATTTTCATTATCCATTATTTCTTACGACTTATAGGAAGGAATATTGCTACAAATGCTGCAATAACTAAAACCACTAAAGGCAAACCAGTATTTCTTAATTTGACATTATTGGTTTTATTATCCTTTTTCTCAACAGGTTTTTTAATTTCCTGTTTTACAGTTTTGTTTTTAATGACATTTTTATTGACAATAGACTTGTTTATGTCCTTATCTGTTTTATTGATGTTTTTATCAGTGGAATTGCCAATTACATTGTTAGGAGCTGTACTGTTTGAGTCATCAGTCCCATTATCCTCAGTTGCATTATCATCAGTAACATTAACATCACTGATATTATTGACAACCGAAGTATTGTCTAATGAATCATTTTCCTTAACTGGAGTGTCATTACCTGCAGATAATTTTTCACCCAGATGTTTTGAAATGACAACAAAGCCGTTTTCCCTATCTCCACTGACTGACATTGAATAATCAGGATTGTCCTTTACAACAACGCTGTAATCCCCATCATCATTAACATTAAAAGTTGTTGACCATGAATTGCCACTGCTCAATGTTGCAGAGTCGACAACTTTACCGTCACACAACAAAGAAACTGTAATTGCATCAGGCATATCGCCGGTTGCATTTACCTGTATCGATTTAACATCACCGTCTTCTGCAGAAACAATGCCAACAGAAATTATTAAAAAAAACAGGACAATGCATGCAGATATTAATTTTTTATTCATTTAAAATCCTCAATTTTAAAAAAAAAGGTTATAATTATACATTGGAGTATAATAAACCTAATGCTCTACCGCCGAAGAATACAAGATAAATAACAACAATTCCAATCAGGATACCTCCAACAATGGAATTCCATTGAGCGATTAAACCGCAAATGAATAATAAAACTACAGAGATAAGAGCGATAGCAATAATGAATATGAGAAGATTTACAATACCTACATTTGAAATATCTCCAATTGCTTCACCAATAGCCAAAGCATCACTTAAATCTTCAGTTTTTGCCAATCTGCATTGAGCCATCATTAATGCCAAACCGAATATGACGCTTACAATGAAATTTATTATAGTAGATAACCAGTGCTGGAATATTATTGCCATAATTGCAGCAATAATGATTGGAATAATCATGTAAACAATTTGGACAACGAATACTTTTACACCATTGAAAAATTGTCTTATGAAATCAATTTCAGGACCTCTTGAACTTCTTTCGATACCGTATTTAATTATATCCAATTCATAACCTGTAATCATGAATCCTAAAACCAGAGCGACAATAAACCCGATAACGCCAGAGCCAATAACTGCCCATAAATTATTAACAGCAACTCCTGAAGCCATTGCTGCCACAGTTCCGGAAACGGCAATACCTAAAATAATACCTAAAACGAGATAAATAATCAATGCTTTAATATTGTTAAATGGATAAACTAAAGCATCACTAAATATTTCACCTAATTCCATTTTTTGTTCACCTTTGAATTTTAATTAATTGAAAAACTCCTTTTTGAGAGCTTATAAGATAATATATGAACAATAATATTTAAATATGAGCACTTAATCTTAAATTATGCAATTTTCTAAAAAAGATAGAGAAATAATAGAAAAAATGTACATAAAACCCTATTGCGGGAAATTACCAAACAGATTATTTGAAATATTTTCCCAATATTTTTAACTCCTCATTAAATTCCTTAACCTCTTTTGATTGAACTTCACCACTTAAGTCACTTATATAATTATTGTACATATAAATGACAAGCAAAACTACAACCATGATTCCGCCAAAAAGCAGAATAAATTCGGCAGATGCCTGACCTTTATTATCCATTAGAATCCCCCCATAAGCAAACTTCCCCCAAAGGTCGAAATGAAATAGAATATTGCAAAAGCCGCAGTTGCCAGAGGCAGAGAAAACTTAAATCCTTTTTTAATATCACCGTACATTATAATACTAATGATAAAACCTACCAGAATTGAGTGAATAATCAGATAAATCTCACCTGCTACCGGAGCAGTCAGAACAATTTCAGATTCCATACCATATCTTTGCATAAACCCGGAATAAACTCCAACCATGCCTATTGCAAATGGTGTTGCAATAACAGCCGAAATTAACAAAAACATTACTGACATCATTACTGTTGATTTTCTCTCACGTTTAAGTGCCATCAAATCTCTTAAATCATCAGAAACCTCATTAAGAACAGTTGAAATACTTGATCCCGATTTTCTTCCATCCAGAATAATCCCAAAAATTCTTTCCAGTTCCTTTGATTTTAATCTTCTAGACATTGCTCTCCAGGCTTCATCAAAATTGCGACCCATACGAATCTCAATGATTGTTCTTCTCATTTCATCATATAACGGCCCTTTTCCGTATTGTGACATGTCTTCCATTGCGTTTTCAAAACTGAGTCCAACCTGAAGCATACTTGAAAGCTGCCTTAAAAAGTCAGGTGCAGTTTTTTCTATTTGCTGTGCTCGTCTTTCTTGAATGACAATAACATATGTGAAAAGGGCTGGAAAGATGAATAGCGGTAGAATCAACATTGAAACTGGCAGGTTTAATATCGTCAGTGTTAATAAAAGAGCAATTTCACTTACCAAAATGAAAATTACAAGTATGGCTAAAACCTTACTCGCCTCGGTAAAAATAGCCCCACTAAGTAAAAATTCATCCAACTTGGATAAATACTTTTCAGGAACAATATTTTCTAAAAATATAGTTAAATCATCGATTATTTTAAATTTCATAAAATAATATTAAACATTAGGACATATAAAGTCTTGGTTGTTTTGTAAATCAATTTTACAAGGAAAAATCAATAGTTATGAAAAAATATGAAAAGACTGGTAAAATGAAGTCGATGAAATCTATTAGAATTATCAATTTTTGAGCTAATTAAAAACATTATTCTGATGTTAAAGTTACTTTTAATTGTATGAACTTTAACATTAACGATAGCCATTGCCTATTTTAGATTTGATATATTTGGGGATATATATCAGACAGTTGAAATCTTGCAATTCATGCAAATGATGGATGTTAATGTCATCAAAAAAAGAAAAAATCATCAATTTTACTTTACGGTTATTTTAATGGTGTCTTTAATGCTGTTACTTTTACATTGCAGATTTTGCATTTTTAGGACATAACACCAAATTTTCGGACATTTTAAAAAAAAAAAGAGTTTATAGTGAGAATTGAATATCACTATTTGACTTTTAAAGTTACGGTTTTGCTTGCGGATTCGTAAGTTTTGTCACCAGCATAACTAATTTTAGCTTTGTAACTTGCTTTTTTGGACAGATTAGTTATCTTGAAAGTGACTTTACCCAAGCTGTTTGTTTTACCGGTATAGGTTTTGCCGTTGACTTTAAGTTTTACAACCAAACCACTTCTAAGGTGTGCCTTACCGTCAAAAAACTATAATTTGTAAAACTATCAGATTTACTAAAAATGAAAAAATATATTCCAATTTGTCACAGTAGTATCATTATGAACTAAACTGCACCACCAGAGACTGCAGAGTTATCCGTAAAATTACAATTTGTCACATCACCATTATTTGAGAAGAAAACCTCACCACCATCATTCCGAGCAGTGTTGTTAGTGAATTTGGAGTTTTTAATTATAACATCACGAGCATTTACATCAAATGCAACAGCACCACCCCAACCAGTTAACAATTCATTAATACTTCTGCTTATAAGGTATGCTTAAAACTTTTGAAGCACATTTACCAATGTGGTTAATTTTATGTTAAATTTAATAAGATCTTTGGCATTTATTTATTGATATTTAAAAAAATCTGACAGGTTTGGAAAAATATCAAAAAACATGAGATTCTGATTAAGAAGACACTTCTTTTCTTTTTTCTTTAATTTTGCCATAAATTTCGCCTATTCCCCAAAATTGAGTTGAAAACATAAGCATAAAGCAAAAAACACCCCATATATAATTTAAAATATCAACAGGAATATCAATATAATTAAGATATGCAAAAAGAACAATAGTTAAAACAATGCCAGTATACTCTTTTGCATAATTCCACCATCCAAACGTGTCAATGTCTTTTTTAATGCCAATCAGATTAAAAGCAGTTTTTATGCTGCCTGTGTCTGCCAGCCTTGCCAATGCTATTTCCAGGAAAAAGGTAGTGATATAAAATAAAATAGCTCCTAGAACAATGAAAACAAATGCATCAATCGGATTATGTGAATATAAGTTATGAATGGTTTGGGGAAAATCCAGCAGCATGTCTTCCAAATCAAACTCGGGAAAATCCAATGGAGAACATACCAAATCCAAAATAAATCCCTGAACATACACAAAAACTATTATAATAATAGTAGATTTTACTCCCGAAATAAAACAATCTTTAACCATTATTTTTGGCAATCTGAAACCGCCTCTCATCCTATCACGAGCAATTAACATGCCGTAACCGAATAATAGCACATCCACTACCAAGAAGATCAAAATTTCAAATGTGGAACTTGAATCCTTATAAGATTGTTCAAAATAAACCAAAACACAGAAAAATAACAAAATAAGTGCAAGAAAAGGTTTATTGTATGTACAGTAATTCCATACTGATTTGATTTTAAAAAATGCCATGACTACTACCTAACATTATTTTAACAAAACAAAATAAATAAATTTTACTGATTCATTAAATTTTACAGAAGATTTAAAAAAAAGTACAGAACAAGACAAAAAATACATAATTAATCCCACTTTCTTTAATTTACCAGTAAGCGAATAAATTATGGGGAGTTAATCAAATATTTCCTAAAAAAGTTAAACAGAATTTTTGGTACTGTTTTAAGAAGATTTGTCAATTTTAATTGGTTTGAATTTGTTTACCTCATTGAACTCTTTGATATATTTAAGACAATCATCAGTTTTACTTTTATTCATATCATCAAATGAGCAATCGACAATATACACATCGCCATCAACTTTAATAAGTTCCAGCGCCCCGACCTTATCTTTTAAGGAATCTGTGTATTCGGCATAAGTGCCATTAATTATTTTTACTTCACGGTCATCATTTTTTTCAAAATAATCATCATAATCAACAAATGCTGAATAGCTATTCATTTCCATTTCAAAATCGTCATGTGTAAAAGATACAGGTTCTCTTTCAAAACCAATAGGTGCATTGTAATCAGTAATGCCTACTGCAGAAACTGCACTTACTGCAAGCACCAAAAATATAATAGATATGAACACCATTTTAGATTTCATAGACTCACCTTTAATTCAGAAAAAAGTTAAAATCTGATTTAAATTTCCTCTTACCTAATTTTTCATTATAAAATATGACTATCTTTTAAAGATTTCAAAAAATGCCCTGAATGTGACCAATACCGGGAGGATTTCCAGCCTTCCAACCCACATGGAAAATATGCCAACGACCTTTAACGGCAATTCCAATGTCTGTGACATCTGGCCGATCTCCAAACCAACATTGCCCTGCATGGAAATAGCAAAAAACAATGAGTTGAACGGGTCATGACCATATGAACAAAGCAATATCCAAGAAACCAAAATAAAGATTAGATAAAGGGTTATGTAGTTTCCGCTTTGTGCTACAAGATTATCAGTGATTTTTTTACCTGAAATTTCCAGATTGACAACACTATTCGGAGACAAAACCTCACGTAAATTTTTATATATGCCCTTGAAAAACGTAAGAACCCTCATTAACTTAAGTGCACCTACAGTGGAACCGTTAGAACCGCCCATAATCATCAAGGTCATTATAATAATAAGCACATTGGCCGGCCATGTACCCATTACGGTTGGACTTTGAATACTAGCTCCTGTTGTTGTAATTGCAGAAACAATGTGGAACAAAATATCCATAGGGACAATATTGGATATGAAATATATCAATAGAGTTGTGCCCGCTATCAAAGAAATTATTACTTTAAACTGCAAATCCCTAATTAATGCTCTTCCACGTGATTTTATAATGTTATAATGAACAACGAAGCTTGTCGCACCCAATATCATCAGAACAATTGTGACTAAATTAATCATGTCATTGTGATAAAAGCCTATATTGGCGTTTTTTATGCTCATCCCACCTGTTGAAATGGTGGTGAATGTATGACAAATTGAATCAAAAATAGGCATTCCTGCAAGAACATAAAGAATAATCCCTGCAAGAGTATATATTCCATAAATTTTTAGGGTTTCTATAATTGTAGCTCTGATAGTTGGCTTAAAACGTTCATCACTAGCTTCAGATTGATATAACCTTGATGATACTGCACCAGGCTTTGCCAAAAAGGATATAATCAAAACAAGAATTCCTAAACCACCAATCCATTGCTGAAATGCTCTGAAAAATAGTATGCTGTATGGTAAAATTTCCACATCAGGATAGATTGTAATTCCACTTCCGGTTAAAGCAGACATACTTTCAAAAACACCATCTATGATATTTATGCCAGTTACAAAATAAAATACAAGACCTCCGATTAGGGATGCCCACAGCCAAATCAATGCAGATAAAATCATTCCATGTTTTAGGCGAATCCTACTGGAATTGTATTTATCCAGGGCTTTTATGCAAATCAGACCTGTACATATGGATATTAATGATGGTACAATATAGCCAACTGCATTGAATTCCAAACAACCTAAATCGACTATAATCGGAACTAGACACATCAACCCTATTCCAATCATCAGCCTGCCCGAATTCTTAGCAATAATCAATACATCATGTTTAGTTACAAATCTCATATGCTGCCCAAATAAAATTATATTTAAATATTGAACAATTTAATATTTAAATTATTAAGAATTACTTTGAAATTTCACCAGAACCCAAATTTAAAAAACTATAATATTAACGCAGGAATGGGAGGTAAAAATTATATGCTGGTTTACATGCTAAACAAACATGAAAAACCGTTAATGCCAGGTAACCTTCCGGAAAGGCATGAATATAAACTATGAAATCACCAAATTAGAAAAAACCTAATTCATACCCGTCAAAATCAAAAACCAAATCCAAGTGGACTTTTTGACTATGAAAAACGAAAAAAAATATGGAAAAACAAGAGTTTATGGATTGATTAAGCGAGGACAATTGCAATTTTGACCGTTATATATCTGTGCAATAGATGGAATTTTTACACAAATGATTTTTCATCACCCAAAAATATGCCCAAATAATAACCTATTAGTATGATAAAAACCATAAATAACATCATAATCTTGAATAGTGTTTAATTATTAAGAGACAATAAACATTAATTGGAGCGACTGATATGGAAATAACCAAAAATTATAATGAAAAAGAATTGACATTATCAATAGAAGGTCGTGTTGATACGATTACCTCAAAAGAGTTGGAACAGGAAATCAATGACGAACTTGGCAATTTTGACTCATTAATTATTGACTTTACTGAACTGAAATACATTTCAAGTGCAGGACTTAGGGTTTTAATTGCAACTCAAAAGAAATTACAGCAGGAAAACATACCATTTGTTATTAAAAACGTTAACGATACCGTCGGAGAAATATTTAGAATGTCCGGTTTTGATAAAATACTTAAGATAGAATGAATTCAATAACACTTAAACCCGAATTATCTGAATTACACAATTTAAATGAGTTTATTTTAAAAGAAATTCAAAAAGAAGACTTTAAAGTCAATTTAATTGTTGAAGAAATATTTGTCAATATTGTGAATTATTCAAAAACAGAATATATCACAGTTAATGTGGATTATAACCCACCCACATTGATCTTGGAGTTTATTGACAATGGAATTGAATTTAATCCTCTTTTAAAAGAAAAGTACGCTCCCCCAAATAGCATTGAAGAAGCGGAAATCGGAGGATTAGGAATCTTTTTAACTGAAGAATTGGCTGATGAGCTCAAATATCATTATATTAATGGTGAAAACCACTTGCAAATCATTAAAAATGTGGAACCATAAGATAACCTAAAAATATTCATATTAATGATGGTTATCTATTTAATATTTTCATCATACCCTAGTTCCATTATTGGATGACTTAAATAACTTTGCCAAAGATTTGATGATATGACATTATTACATTTAAAGATAAAATGATTAAATTAGCTTATTGCAATGTTGAAAACTTGGATTTAAAGAAAGCTTATAACTTGGTTTCACGAAATCGGCAGGAAAAAATTGATTTTTACAGATTTGAAAAAGATAAAAAGCTAAGTGCCGGAGCTTACCTTCTTTTAAAAAAATTATTGTCAGATGCAAACATCAAAAGTCCCGTCTTTAAAACTGGAAAATATGGTAAGGCATACATATCTAACTTTGAAAATATTTATTTTAATTTGAGCCATTCAAGTAAAATAGTTTTATGTGCAATATCAGATAAGGAAGTTGGAGTCGATGTTGAATATATTGACCCTGCAATTGATTTAAACATAGCAAAAAATTACTTCTACAACACAGAATATGAAAATATAATGAATGCGAAAAACAGACCTGACGAATTTTTCAAATATTGGGTTTTGAAAGAAAGCTACATGAAATATACCGGACTGGGAATGAACTTGAAGTTAGATAGCTTTGAAATAATAATTGAAGATGAAATTAAACTCAAAAATGACAAAGATAATCTAATGTTTAATCTGTTCCATATCAAAAACTATAAAATTGGAACAGCAAGCCATTATGACGTGCCAGATTTGATTGAATATAACGTTGATGAGCTATTGAAAAGTTAGCGTCAAGATGAAGAGCCCCACAACATTACCCTATATAAAATCTGTTTTTAAAAAGCAGTGAAAATTATTTAGTGGAGGATTATCCCCCACCAGGAATGGTATATTTATCGTTTACACCATAAAATATCCCATCTCCTTTTCGTTTTTCAGTAACATTCAATAATGCATTATTGAATATTATATTTAATAATTTATATCCGTCTTTATCAATGAAATCAGTTAATGGAGAGTTATTTTCCCTTATTTTTAAAGCATTCTTTTCAATGTCAAAGCATGCTCCATAAAGTACCTGTGTTGAATTTTCCAAAACGGATTCAGGAGGATACTTTTCAGTTAAATCTTTTGATTTTAGATAATCCCGATATTCCATCCATTCTTTTTTAATTTCCTTTCCTTTGCTTGTTAATTTGGAATTTTGCAGAATATCTCTATAATTTTTACCGTCATACTCATTTTCGGTATTGAGAGCACTGACAAATTCATTGAAATCCTTTTCGAATTTATTGGCAATTGAGGAGTTATTGCTTTGTTTTGCCATAGCTTTTAAGTTGAATTTTTTATTTTTATTCATATTCTTAAGCAGTTTTATAGCCAATGATTCGGAAGTTTTCAATTCACCCTTATTTGCGATTCTAAGAGTTATTTTTTTCATAACTTCCATATCATTAGGAGTTAATTTCTTACCCACTTCATATGAATTCTCCAAATCAATATCACATCGGATTTGATCATTCCTGATTAAATCAAGTATAGTGAGTGACAATGAATTTACACCCACTTCCTTATTTTTTGCAAATAAAATGGAGACCATCGGATAGGAATCATCACTTGGAATATTTTTAATGTTATCATCATTTGGGTTGTTATTCAAACTTAACACATTACCAAACCCCCAATATTTTCTTATTCATCATCATCTTTTAAAGATTCAAGATATGCTTCACGAATTTCTTCTGCAAATTCATCATTCCCTTCAACTATAGGTCCGGTGTAATCACAATCCTTGCAAATACATTGTGACCAATTTTGAGGAATAATCCAATCAACATTTTTTGATCCACATCTTGGACAGAGTTTATGCATTTTCATTTTCTATTCTCCCTAATTTTTTGTGTGGACTTCAACAATCCCACTTGTTTATCAGTCTATTTAACAATATATATAAAGTTTTTCGAATGTAAGTACCAACATACCTCTTTAAATTCATAAATAAACAATAATAAGTTATTTGATTTGAAAAATATAAATAAAAATTAATCAATTATATCATTCAATGCTTAACGGCAGATTTCCTATGATATTAGCTTTTTTGGAAATGCTTATTGTATCCTCCAGGCGAACACCGAATTCACCCTCCAGATAGATTCCTGGTTCGACAGTTATAACCATTCCCTCTTCAATTATTGTCTCATCCCGAAGTGAAAATCCAGGAGTTTCATGAATATCAAGACCCAAACTATGGCCGGTTGAGTGTATGAATTTATCCCCATAACCATAATCAGATATAATGTCTCGTGCAACCTTATCCACTTCACAGCATTTCATTCCAGGTTTGACCGCTTTTATTGCCTTGTCATGTGCCTCCGCAACAATATCCCAAATTTCCTGCTGACGCTCACTATAAACCATAGTACGGGTGTTATCAGAGCAATATCCCTCAAAAATAGCTCCCCAGTCTATCAGTATAGGTTGAGATAATTTTTTGGCCTCAGGAATTGCATGAGGCAAGCTTGAGGAAGGTCCGCTGGCAACTATCGTATCAAATGATTCCTTTGAAGCGCCGTTCTCAATCATATTGCGAACCAAATCAAATGCAACTTCCTTTTCAGTACCGGAATTATTTAATATGTCCAACTGCAGGAATGATTTTTGAGCTATTTCAGTTGCCCTTGCAATCTTTTTGATTTCCTCAGGGGCTTTAATCATTCTCTGTTTGTCGATGTAGGTTTTGGCATCAATTTCAAAATCGTCCCTGAATCTGACGTAAGTGCTGAAAGGCAGTGCAGGTTCAATAGCCAAACATTTAATTCCCTCTTCCTTCAGCTCCTTAATCATCACATCATATGATTCATACTCCTCCACTTCAATTGAAGAAGTGTTTTTAGCCAATTCCATATCCATTCCTGATGCGTAGACAATAGGATTTTCCTTTATAATGCAAAAGGCGAAACTGGTCGGCCGGTATCCTGAAACATATTCCACATTGGTAAATTGGGTAAGAAGATAAGCTTGAAAATCATCCTTTTCCAAATCCTTTAACATATTATCAACATGTAAATTCATGATTAACTATTTGGAAGAAGTATTATAAAAAAATTAGGAATATCATTTAAATTGCCTTGATTTTATCTCAGCATCCTTTATATCACAGTATACTGCTCCAATACCCAGATATTGAGTTGCAAATATTAAAAACCCGAAAATCATCTCCCACAAATTATCCAGCAGGATGTCAGGAAGAAGGTTAACGGATTGTAGGAGTGTTAAAACCACTATTGCTACAATAAGACTAGTATAGTCCAGTACATATTTTCTAAAGCCGAATATCTTAATGCTTCTCCAAATAGCCATGAAATCAAATGCTGCAAAGAACTTTTTAGTGTCTGCAAGTCTTGCCAGGGAAATCTCTGCAAAAAATGTTGTGAAATAAAATACAAGACCCCCTACAAATATAAACATCAGCATGTATTCCGGGCTGTTGGCAAAGAACATGTCAATTGTTTCGTTGAAGTTCAGCAGCAGATGATGCAAATCAAATATGGGCAAATCAAATGCATATGCAGTCAAATATAAAATGGCAGTTTGTAAACTAACAAAAATTCCATAAACAAAAGTTGATTTTACCCCAAGATTAATGACATCACCCGGAATAATTTTAGGCAATCTGTAACCATGGTTTATCCTATCGCGAGCAATCACCATACCATAACCGTTCAATAAGATTAGAACAAGGATTTGAATTATGCCCTAAATATATGAATCAAAATAATTCCTAGAATAATCCGGAATCAAATTCAAAAGAAATATTATCAGACATATGAATATGAAAAATACCACATCATAACTGCAGTATTCAATCACTTTTTTCAATTTCAATACTGGCATTGACTACTCCCCTAAACTAAATTTAAATCAATCCACTATAAAAAACTATTTGTTAAATTATACAAAAAAAGTTAAAATATTCGTTCAAATCAGAAAAAAGATAAATTTTATTAAAGTCAAAATAGATACTTTAAAATTATGTTTAAATTTACAGCTAGTGAAGTAAGAGATTTAATAATTGCATTTATTGTTATTTCACTTTGTTTTGCAATAGCAAATGCGGGAAGAAATATGAATGCCGTGCTTCACCTATTGCCAATGATTATGGTTGGAGTAGGTGCCGGTTTCATATTGCACGAGCTTGGACATAAGTTTGTGTCAATGAAATACGGTTACTGGGCCGAATTCAAATTATGGCCTCAAGGATTAATATTTGCACTCATTACATCATTTTTCGGATTTGTATTTGCTGCCCCAGGTGCAGTTTACACATATGCAAACCACATGACCGATGAAATAAACGGCAAAATATCAATTGCAGGTCCGATTGTCAATATCATTCTTGCACTAATATTTTTAGTGATATGCGTTGCGGTTTACCCTTCCGCATTCAGCTCACAGACCTCATTGTTAATATTGAATATTTGCGCTTTGGGTTACTCCATCAACAGTTTTCTTGCAGCGTTTAACCTGCTTCCGATTGGAAACCTTGATGGATCAAAAGTATTGAGATGGAATATTGGAATATGGATTATTACAATCGCTATTGCAGGACTTATGACATTAATGTCAATGACAATTGGTGTGGAAAATATTATTAGACTAATTATAGGAATTTAAAATGACTGAAAAACTTACATACTTTAAGGGAACTCATAGAGTAATTGCTCCTAAAAAGACTATTGAAATCAATGAAGACAAACTTAAAACAGCAGGAATTACTCGTATTGCAGACATTACCGATTTGGACAGGGTCGGACTGCCAATATATACCGCCATCCGACCTACTGCAGAAGACGGTGCAGTCAGCATTTACGGAGGGAAAGGAATTTCAAAAGACCATGCCAAAGCCTCTGCAATGATGGAAGGATTCGAAAGGTATTCCGCTGAAAAGCAAGACAGTGATGATACAGTAATAGCAAATTTGGATGAAATAGCTAAAAAAGGAAACTATATTGATCCGAAATCACTGAATTTAGGTCAGAATTTGGAAAAACAGGATTTAAGCGAATTTAAGTTGGAGTGGAATCTGGCATGCGACATAATTTCAGGCGAGGAATATTATGTTCCTTCAAATGCAGTATACCATCCTTATGTCCATGAGGATTCCATTGACGGACTGTTTAAATCAAATACCAACGGTCTGGCATCAGGAAATGTTCTGGATGAAGCGATTCTGCATGGAATGTTTGAAGTAATTGAAAGAGATGCATGGAGCATATTTGAGTTAACCCATAAAAATTATGCCCAAATAGATTTGGACACCATTGAAAGTGATGTCGTTAATGATACCATTGACAAGTTCGAATCTGAAGGGATAAAGATAAAACTAATGGATTTTACTGCAGATATCAATGTTCCAACAATAGCCGCTTCAGCAGACGATACAGTATCAAAAGATGCGGGACTTCTGACATTGGGAATGGGAACACACCTTGATCCTGAAGTTGCAGTCCTCAGAGCATTGACAGAAGTGGCTCAAAGCAGGGCAACCCAAATCAATGGCGCCCGTGAAGATACCGTCAGAGCTGATTTTGCACGTGAAGCAGGCTATGAGAGAATGAAAAGAATCAACAAATTTTATTTCAAGGAAGAGGAAAATAAAATTAGCTTGTCAGATATTGAAAATAATGCTACAACTTCAATCACAGAGGATATTGAAATCGTTAAGGATGAACTGATATCCAATGACATCAGCAAAATTCTATACACCGATTTGACACGACCAGAATTGGACATCAGCGTTGTGCGTGTCATCATTCCGGAAATGGAGCTTTATGCACTTGACCAAACAAGAGCAGGATATCGATTTTTAAAAGTATGATACCATGACAAAAATCATAATTTATACCGGACTGTCGCTCCCATTCAGCGAAGCGAAAGAGATTTTGGACTCCCACGGAGATGTCGAAGTAATCTATAAAAGACCAATCAAAAGAGGAGATTTGAATCTTGCCCTAAAAGAAAATCCAGACATTATCGGAATAATCGATGGAGTATTTCACCAAAGCTCCGCTGTCGGACATAAGGAAATCCTAAATGCAATTAAAAAAGGCATAAAAGTTTATGGTGCTTCAAGCATGGGTGCTTTAAGAGCATCCGAGCTGGACGTTTTGGGAATGACTGGAATAGGTTATGTCTACAACCAGTATGCAAGCGGTGAAGTTGATTCTGATGATGATGTTGCAGTAATGCTTGATTCTGATACTTTAGAGGCACTTTCAGAACCTCTTATAAATATGAAATACATTTTTACAAATGCAGTGGAAGAAAACATCATAACTGAAGATGAAAAGGATGAATTACTTGCAATTGCTAAAGAAACGTTTTATCCGAAAAGAAACTATGCCCAAACTTTAAGTGCATCAAATCTGGATGCCTCCAAAAAGGATAAGCTCATTGATTTCATACGCCAATCCCCAGACATTAAAAAAGAAGACGCTAAAAAATTATTGCACCATATTAAAATGAGATAGATTTGGCGAACCATTTTATTGGAATTTTTAATTAACACAAATCAAAATAAAAATTCAATAAATTAAATTATAAAAATAGAATAAAACTATGAATTTAATTGATTGAGCATCAATGTTAATGAAAGTGTTAACACTACCATCAAACATCACGCAATTAAATTCACTTGTTCATTTCCAGGTATTTTTTTAAAACAATGTCTGGAGTCTCAATAGTCTTTTCAATAGTTTTAGCAAACTCATTTGCTTCAAAATCTTCGCTTGTTTTGACTAAACCTTTCAAAATCACTGGTTTACCCTCAATTTTAAAACCAACATCATCTGCTTCTATTTCAATTAAATTGATTTCAATCTCAGAAGCCTTTTCCAACACATCATCGGCTTTAACCTCATATTTAAGTTTCAAATTCTTATGAGGCATCAATTCATTGATTGTCCTTTTGATAACTGATTCGAAAAGTTCCAAAAATTTTAAAGCAGGGGGCATATTATTAGCCCACCAATAAGCAAGAACAGAATTAAGAACAATTTCGTGTTCGACAAAATCATCATATAATCTTGCACGAACACCAACAACACTATCGTCAACTGTTTTAATCACTAAAACCGGACTAACAGCCATCATATCACAGCTATTCTACTAAAGCTTTAATCAAATCACTAGCTCTGACAAGACCGACTAAATCTCCTTCAACACCGATGACAGGAATTTGCTCAATGTTTAAGGATTTCATTTTTTTAGCACAGTCAGAAACTTTAGTTTTGGAGTTAGCTACTTCAACATTGCCGATAGCAACATCGCCAACTACTTTGTCTGTGAATTTCAAATGATTTTTCTCAATGTATAATACGGAAGTACTATCCCAAGACCATTTATCTCCTTCAGTACCGACAGTGGAACTGTGTTCACTTCTTTCTGAAATAATTTCAATTTCAGAGATGAAATCTGTTTCGGTTAAAATACCGGATAATTTTGCATCGTCATCCAATGCCAAAATAGATTTTAAACCGAATTGATTCATGGATTCGAAAGCAACGTTTAATGGAGCTTTTTCCCATGTAGTTGGAACAGTAGTAATCATATAATTTTCAACAGCATCATTGATTGTGAGTTTAGTTAATGCTTTGGATACCAAATCGAAAGATGTGATAATTCCAACAAGTTCCCCATCATCATTTACTACAGGAACCCTTCTTACATTATTTTCAATCATTTTGCGAGCAACATCTGTTACGTCATCACTAGGATTTGCAGTAACTAAATTTCTACTCATCAACATTGCAATTTGCTCTTCGTCAGGATTATTAATTAAATCAGAACGGGTTACTAGTCCTACTAAAATATCAGTATCTTCTTTAACTACAGGAAGTACTGCCTTGTTTTCTTTTCTCATTAAGTCTAAAACTTTTTCTCTGTTACCAGGTACAGAAACACTAACTACATTTTTAGACATTGTTCTTTTAACTAACATAAAAACACCTATATTAACAAAATTATAATAATAAATTAATAATAATCTAATGGATTACAAGTACTGCGCATTTGGCCGAATTTACAACCTTATCTGCCACACTACCCATTATAAATCTATCAAATCCAGATTTACCTGAACTTCCCATGACTATTAAATCAACATCTTCATCAGCTGCCACTTCTAAAATACATCTTGCAGGAGAACCTTCTTTAATTACATGAGATATTTTTATATTATCAGCATTTAATTTGTCAAATTCTTCAAGATTCTCTTGTGATCTTTCATTTAAGACCTGATTTAACTGGTACACCTCATCATCCAATGGAAGCCCGTTGACAAAATTGTTCTCTGTGACACTTACGGCAATTATTTCAGCGCCAGTAACACCTGCCAAAAATAATGCATGCTTTTGAGCCTTCTTTGCAAATTCTGATCCGTCTGTCGGAACCAATATTTTTTTATACATCATTATCAACTCCCATATCATATAGATTTATATCCATGATATTATACAATACATTTTTTATTAATGATATATAATATATTTTTCGTTTCTAACCTATTGCATATATTAAGGTATGGGTTTTTAGAAAAAGATTTGAAAATAATAAATTCGGCGCAATTACCCTCATCTATAACGGATTTTTGTATGATATTATTTACACCATTGCTGCAGACATTGGTTGTAGCCATTTGTAACAACTGCTGCGGATTAATATACGATTTATAATAAACAGACATTAATTTTAAGGTAAATTCCAACTCCCTAAACATATTTGGAGAGTTTAGCATTACATTATCAGTTCCGAGTAGCGGCCTTATACCCAGCCCCAGCATTTCATTCAGTCTGCAAACTCCTACATTCAATGTTGCATTGGCCCTCGGACAAACTACAATGTTGGAACTTGATTTTGAAACCAGCTCCAAATCATTATTTTTGGGATTTGTAAGGTGAACCAGCTGGGAAAAGTTACTGTTAATACCCTTTTCGATTTCGGTTTTATTAAATTCATTCAATGATTCTATTTGATTTGATTCGGATTCCGCAACATGAATTGATGAAATCTTACCCTGTTTACTGCATTCGTCAACAATCAGATTTGCAACGTCTTGTGTAATTTCGCCAAAGCCACTTGGCGCAATTCCATCGGCAACCTTTAAAAGCCTTCTAATGGCTATTTTGACTTTACCCAAATCAGGATCATCCCCATAAAAACTATCGTCACGGCCTAAAATAATCGGTTTAATCGGAATATCTTTACAAGCCTTCCTTAAAAGTTCAACTCCCCTGATTCCGCCTTCGCGATAATCGATGAAATGGGTTGTTCCTGAGTTAACCATGTCCCACATTGACTCCTGCATGGCATGGATTAGCTCTTCATCGGTTGCATTTGCCAGTGCTTTATGTTTAACCCCATCAGGAGGCTTGACCATTTCACTTAAGGATAAACCGTACCCTTCATCCTTAATTATCGAATCGCCAATGTGAATATGACCATTGATAAATGAAGGGCAAACAACAGCACCATCAACATCGATGATTTTACCTTCTTTTGCATCTTTTTTTATTTGAATGATTTTACCGTCATCTACAACGATGTTTTCCTTTGATGGAATTAAATTCTGACCTTTTAAAATGATTCCGTTTGATATAGTAAACATTAATCTAGAATCTAATTTTTTTTATTAAAATAATTTTTCATTAACTTTATTAGATTTGAAGAAATAATATTAAACAAGTGCAATAAAGACTTTTGCACAAATTCAATACTTCGCTTTTTTAATATAATGGAGATGATTTCAATTAACTCTCAGGAAATAAGATACTTTTACCGAAATATCGTGAAAACTGGTGATGTATATAGAGTTAAACACAATAATAAAGATTATGGAGAGTTTAGAAAGTTGTCTGATGCACTATATGAGCGAGATGCACTATTTTTTTGTAATTTTGACTATGATTTGCTTGTTGAATGTGACCTTGAAAACAAGTATGAAAATATGGTATTACCCCCTTTTCCCGAAAAACGGCCAAGAGGGCGTATAAAGGGAACAAAATTCAACAAAAAGGAAAGAGAAGGGGAAATTCTCTTTGACCATAAGGTTAAAGGTTTTTATATCAAAAGAATGGGCGAGACTATCGGCTATTACGATACAATGACTGAAGCGTTTTACTATAAAAAACTCCTGATGGACAATGACTGGGACATGAGCGTCCTTAAAAGCAACATCACTGAAAGAATTGACGTCAATATCATCATTAATCAAAACAAGGAATATGAAGTTCAATTAAACTTCTGCCCTAAATGTAAAACAAGGTTAAAAATCGGGGAAGATGACTGTCCATCCTGCGGTATTAACATCAAAGAATACCTATACGGCAATTACTGAACTGTCAAAATGAGAATACGTTAATTAAGCATAAATACAAATTTTGAAAAAAAAGTAAATAAAAGGATAAAGAAAAGTTATTCTCCATCCGCATAGTCATTTAATGATTTTACATTAATTTCGCTGTTTTGTACAGCTGCAATAGCATTTAAAGCTGCTCTTGCACCGGCCAATGTGGTAACATATGGTATACCAAGTTCAATAGCCAATCTTCTGATAATATAACCGTCTTTGGCAGATTGTTTTCCTTCAGAAGTGTTGATAATCAAATCAATTTCATTATTAAGTATTGCATCCCTGATGTTAGGAGATCCTTGTGAAACCTTTTTGATTATTTCAATGTCTTCCAAACCGGTGGCCTTACCTGTACCGTTAGTTGCAGCAATTTCAAATCCTAAATTAGCAGCCTTATCTGCAATAGGTCTGATTTTTTTCTTGTCCTGTTCTTTAACTGTGAGGAATATTTTTCCTTCTTTAGGAAGTTCCATTCCCGCTGAAAGTTGGGATTTATAGAATGCCATTCCGAAGTTTTCATCTATACCTATACTCTCACCTGTGGATTTCATTTCAGGACCAAGGATAGTGTCTGATTCAGGTAATTTAAGGAATGGGAATACAGACTCTTTTACAGCAACATGGTCAATATTAATTTCTTTGGTTAAATTGAAGTCTTTTAATTTTGCTCCGTGCATAATCCATGTAGCTACTTTTGCCAAAGGTACTCCAATAGCTTTGCTTACAAATGGAACTGTTCTACTTGCACGAGGGTTTGCTTCAATAATGTATACCATTTCCTCATCAAGTTTGACTGCGTATTGAATATTCATTAAACCTTTAACATCCAATTCCAGAGCCAATTTAGTGGAGTTTTCACGAATAACGTCTAAAATATGTGCCGGAATGGTTTGAGGAGGTATTACACATGCAGAGTCTCCTGAGTGGACACCTGCTTCTTCGATGTGTTCCATGATACCTGCTATGAATACGTCTTCACCGTCACATAAAAGGTCAACGTCCAATTCAATTGCATCTTCGAGGAACTTGTCAACTAAAATCGGGTGGTCAGGTGAAACTTTTACTGCCTCTTTCATATATTCCTCAAGCTCATTTACATCATAAACAATTTCCATTGCCCTTCCACCAATAACATATGATGGACGTACAAGTACTGGGAATGTAATTCTTTCTGCAATTTCCTTTGCCTCTTCAAAAGAGTTTGCAGTTCCATATGGTGCCTGATGAATGTGTAATTTTTCCAAAAGATCAGCAAATAACTCTCTGTCTTCTACCCTATCAATACTTTCATAAGGAGTTCCTAAAATTTTAACACCTGCATTAGCCAGAGGCACTGCCAAATTAATTGATGTCTGACCACCGAACTGCACGATGACACCATCAGGTTTTTCCTGTTCGATGACGCCCATTACATCTTCAAAGGTCAATGGCTCAAAGAACAGTTTGTCTGAAATATCGTAATCTGTACTTACGGTTTCAGGGTTGTTGTTGATTAAAATTGTTTCGATTCCATCCTCTTTTAAAGCCAAAGATGAATGTACACAACAGTAATCGAATTCAATACCCTGACCAATTCTAATAGGGCCTGCTCCAAGAATAACAACTTTCTTTTTAGTGGTTGATACCAGTTCGTTTCCAATGTCATAGCTGCTGTAGTAGTAAGGAGTTTTTGCCTCAAATTCTGCAGCACAGGTATCTACCATCTTATATGATTGTTTGATGTTGTATCTTGAAAGCAAGTTTCTGACATATTCTTCTGTCTGGTCAGTCAGTGAAGCTAATCTCTTATTTGAAAATCCTAACTGTTTTGCTTTTCTCAAGTAATATTCATCATTCAATTTATCGATAGTGACATCATTTTCAAAGTTAACGATGTTTCTGATTTTGTATAGGAAGAAATTATCGATTTTTGTAAGTTCCCTTATTCTATCTATATCCATTCCGTCCTTGATTGCAGAATAGATTTGGAAATAAATTAAATCAGTCGGATTTGACAAGTCTTCTTCTGTCCATTCAACATATTCAAATCCGTCAAAGCCCATGTCCAAAGACCTTAATGCTTTTTGGAATGCTTCTTCGAATGTTCTTCCAATAGCCATTACTTCCCCGGTAGCTTTCATTTGAACTCCAACCTGGCGGCTGATTCCTTTGAACTTGTCAAACGGCCATCTTGGAATTTTAATTACTACATAATCGATGGCAGGTTCAAATGATGCAGGAGTCTCTTTGGTAATGTCATTTTTGATTTCGTCCAAAGTCATTCCTAATGCAACTTTTGATGAGATTTTTGCAATCGGATAACCTGTCGCTTTTGAAGCAAGCGCACTGCTTCTTGATACACGAGGGTTTACTTCAATGACTTTGTATTCGTCGGTTTCAGGGTTTAGTGCAAATTGAATGTTACATCCACCGCGAATTCCTAATGCTCTGATAATCTTGATTGATGCATCACGCATTTTTTGAATGGTTTCATCACATAGATTCTGAATTGGAGCAACTACAACACTGTCTCCTGTGTGAATACCCATAGGATCTATGTTTTCCATGGTACATACAATGATACAGGTGTCTTCCTTATCTCTCATTACTTCAAATTCAATTTCTTTCCATCCTAAAACAGATTCGTCGATGAGAACCTGATTGATGAAACTCATATCCAAACCGTGATTTGCGATTTCAATTAATTCCTCTTCATTGTATGCAATTCCACCACCAGTTCCACCCAAGGTGAATGCTGGCCTTACAATTACAGGATAGCCTATTTCTTTTACGGCTTCAAGCGCCGCATCTACACTTTCTACAGCCTGACATTTTGGAATTTGTTCTCCAATTTCTTCCATCAGGTTTGCAAATAAATCACGGTCTTCCACATCTTTAATTGTTTGAACATCAGAACCTATGACCTTAATTCCTTCAAGCAATCCCAAATCTCCAAGACCTGTTGCAATATTTAATCCGGTTTGTCCACCCATAGTTGGTAAAATAGCGTCAATTTCTTCTTCTTTTATAATTTTAGCAACGATTTCTGGAGTTAATGGTTCAGTATAAACTGTGTCGGCCATATCAATGTCAGTTTGGATTGTAGCCGGATTACTGTTAACCAAAACAGTTTCAATACCTTCCTCTCTTAGTGATTTACATGCTTGTGAACCTGAATAATCGAACTCTGCAGCCTGTCCGATTTGAATAGGTCCTGAACCAATAATTAATACTTTTTTAATATCCTTATCAACTGGCATATATAATCCTCATTAATTTTTTAATAATCTTCCATCATCTGATTAAACTCATCAAAAATGCTTTTTGTATCGTTTGGACCAGGGCCTGCTTCAGGGTGGTACTGTATACATTTTAAAGGTAATTCCTTGTGGGAAATTCCTTCTGGAGTTCCATCATTTAAGTTAATTTGAGCTAATTCTAAGTCTGTTTCTTTTAAAGATTCCTTATCAATTGTGAAACCATGGTTTTGAGATGTGATAAATACTTTTCCGGTTTTTAAATCCTTGACCGGCTGGTTTTCACCACGGTGGCCAAATTTCATTTTATAAGACCTTGCTCCGAAAGACTTAGCAATCAATTGTTGTCCCATACAAATTCCGAAAATAGGCAATCTGCTGGAGAGTTTTTTCATGGTTTCGATTGTCTCAGTTACCCTGTCAGGGTTTCCAGGTCCTGAAGTAATCATCAGCCCGTTTGGAGAGTAATCCAAGACAGTTTTATAATCAGTATCATAAGGGAATAATACAACACCAATATCCCTTTCCAAAAATGAGTTAATGATATTCTTTTTAACACCACAATCAATCAATGCAACTTTCTTGTCGGCATCTTCATTGAATATTTTAATCTCCTTTGTTGAAACTAAAGGTACAACATCCCTATCTTCAATGCTTGGTTGTGATTTTGCCATTTCCAACAATTTATCGTCATCAATGTCTTCTGTTGTGATTGCTGCTTTTAGTGAACCTCTTTCACGAATTTTTAATGTTAAATCCCTGGTGTCAATTCCGCTGATTCCAGGAGTTTCAAATTCCTTTAAAAACTCATCCAAAGTTTTTTGAGGTCCGAAGTTGGATACTTCACGACAAACTTCACGACAAACAAATCCTTCAACCTGAATTTTATCAGATTGATACCACTTCTCACTTACCCCATGATTTCCTTCCAAAGGATAAGTAGACATTAAGATTTCTCCTTTAAAAGACGGGTCGGTTAAAGATTCAGTATAACCACCCATACCAGTAGAGAAAACAAGTTCTCCCAATTTGGTGGTTTCATAACCGAAAGCTTCTCCTTTTAAAATTGTTCCATCTTCCAAAGCCAATTTAGCTATTTTAACCATTAAATCACCATTATAAAAAAATATAATCTCTATCTTTAATATATATCATTTTACTATATTATTAAATTATTGTTTTTCAGACAAATATTCAAAATCAACGGAAAAAAATCTTCATATTTTAATGAGAAACATAAATTAATATTCGATTAACAACAGAATATCACTCATCAAATCAGAAGAGAATATAAAATGGCCAACCAACTAGAAGATTCAGTT
Source organism: uncultured Methanobrevibacter sp. (assembly GCA_900318035.1). Taxonomy (GTDB): domain Archaea; phylum Methanobacteriota; class Methanobacteria; order Methanobacteriales; family Methanobacteriaceae; genus Methanocatella. The sequence continues at coordinate 66,416 of ONJC01000015.1, read as the reverse complement.
AAAAAACATTTGAATGCAAAGGATTTTGCCAAATTTAAAAAATTAATCAGGGAAAATAAAATTTATGATGTCCCACATACCCTGACAGGGGATTTGAGGCCCTATCAAAAAATTGGGTATTCATGGCTGGTTCAAAACATCAGATATGGATTCGGAAGCATACTGGCTGACGACATGGGTCTTGGAAAGACAATACAGATTTTATCTGCAATCCTTTATTATAAGGAAAATAATCTCCTGGAAGACAAAACAGCTTTGATAATCGTTCCGCCAACACTAATATCCAATTGGGAAAATGAAATTAAAAAATTCACTCCAGATTTGACATATTTCATTTACCACGGATCCAACAGAACATTTCCACTTGAGACATACGACATCATACTGACCTCCTACGGCGTTGTCAGACTTGATTTGGACATGTTTGTTGACCAAAGATGGTTTTTATGCATCATAGATGAAGCCCAAAATATTAAAAATCCAAATACCGAACAGACAAAAGCCATCAAAAGCGTTGATGCAAGGTCAAAAGTTGCATTGACCGGAACTCCAATCGAAAACAAACTTATGGATTACTGGTCAATATTTGATTTTACAAATAAAGGATATCTGTCAACAAAAGATGATTTTAAAAGGCAGTATGTTATGCCAATAGAAAAACTGGAAGATGAAGAGACCTTAGATGATTTGAGAACAATAGCTAAACCATTCGTTTTAAGGCGTTTGAAAACCGATGATGACATCAAAAAGGAACTGCCGGAGAAATTCATCAATGACATCTATTGTACATTATCCAAAAAGCAGATAAAACTATATAATGCGATTTTAGATGAAATATTCTTTGATATTGAAAATTCAAAGGGAATCCAGAGAAAAGGAATAATTCTTAAAATATTAACTGCACTGAAACAGACCTGCAACCATCCCGCACAGTTTTTAGACATTAAAAATCCAAAAATATCAGAATCCGGAAAAATGGAGCTTTTAGTTGATATACTGTCCAATATCTTAGATGCCAATGAAAAGGTTCTGATTTTTACCCAATATGTTGAAATGGGCAAGCTCATTCAAGAATTGATTTCCAAAAAGTTCAAACAAGAGGTACTGTTCCTGCACGGCTCACAGACAAGGATTGAAAAGGCAAATGTAATTGATACATTCCAGGAGGATGAAAACTATAAAATCCTGGTTGCGACACTTAAAACTGGAGGAACAGGTTTGAATCTGACCGCCGCACAAAATGTCATCCATTATGACTTATGGTGGAACCCTGCAGTTGAAAATCAGGCCACAGACAGGGTGCACAGAATAGGTCAGGAAAACGATGTCATGGTATACCGATTCATTACAAAGGGAACCCTTGAAGAAACAATTGATGCCATAAGCAAACATAAGACAGATCTGGCAAGCAAATCCATCGTAAGCGATGAAACATTTCTGACTGAAATGACCAACGAAGAGCTGAAAGAAGTTTTAAAATTAAGATTATAATTCTTAAAACCTCATGCTGAAGTTAAGACTTCTTGAAGAATGTGTCAGAGCACCTATTGAGATGATATCCACACCCAGCTTGGCATAATCTGCAATAGTATCATCAGTAATGCCTCCAGACACTTCGATTAATGAATTTTGACGAATATTTAACTCATTTAACCGGTCAATAACATCACCGACCTCATTTGGATTCATGTTATCAAGCATTACAATATCCGCCCCATTTTTTACACACTCTATTGCATCGTCGATAGTTTCCACTTCAATTTCTATCTTTTTAGAAAAACTAGTATTCTTTTTAGCTTTTAACAAAGCATCCAACGGACTTTCACATGTAGCAATGTGATTGTCCTTAATTAGAACCATGTCATCCAAACTGAAGCGGTGAGTGTCCGCACCTCCAACCTGAAGCGCATATTTATCAAATTTGGCAATTGCAGGTGAAGTCTTGCGTGTTCCGGCAACCCTCACATCATAATCCTTGACAAGATTAACATAATGACTGGCGGCACTGGCTACCCCACTCATCCTCATGGATAAATTCAAGACTGTCCTCTCCAAAAGCAGAATAGTTCTTGCATCCCCCACAACTGACATCAGCAAATCATTTTTAGATATTGATGAACCATCCTTCAGCCAGAAATTGACTTTAACACCATATTCTTCAAATACTCCTCTGATTACATCCATTCCGGCCAAAATTCCTTCATCCTTTGAAACTATCTGAGCAGATATTACCAAATCTTTTTCAACAACAGCATTTGAAGTAATATCACCAAATCCCTCATCCTCAGCCAACATGTATTCAATAATTTTATCCAAAAAATCACCTAAACTTTAATATTATTTAAAATATATATCTAATCTATAATATAATTTAAGTGATTTATATGGAAATAATATTTTTAGGAACCTCTTCAGCAGTTCACTCAAAAGAGAGAAATCAAGTTTCAATTGCCGTTAAGGCATTCGGAAAAGTGATGCTGTTTGATTGCGGAGAAGGAACTCAAAGACAAATGCTCCACACAAAAGTAAGCCCCATGAAAATATCCGAAATATTTATCACACATTTTCACGGAGACCATATTTTAGGCCTTCCGGGACTCATACAATCCCTTGGACTGCATGGAAGAACAGAAAAATTAACAATATACGGTCCCAAAGGATTGCATAAAGTCAGAAATGCAATATTAAACTTCGGTTATTGCAAATATGAATACCCTCTTGAATTCGTTGAAATAGAATCAGGAATCATTAAAGAGACTGAAGAATACATTATCAAATGCCAATCCGTCAGACATAATGTTCCTGCTCTTGCATATTCAATTGAAGAAAAGAAAAAGCCAAGGTTTTTAAGGGAAAAAGCCATTGAATTGGGAGTCCCCGTAGGCCCTCTTTTCGGCAAATTGCACAACGGAGAAGAAGTTGAAATTGACGGGAAAATCATAAAGCCCGAACAGGTTCTCGGTGAACCTAGAAAAGGAATTAAAATCACATATTCCGGAGACACCAGACCCTGTGAGGAAATGATTAATTTTGCAAAAGACAGCACACTCCTGATTCATGAATCAACATTTACATGTCAGGATGAAGAGAATGCAGAAGAACATGGACATTCAACAGCAGCCGATGCAGCATATGTTGCAAAGCAATCAAAGTGTAAAGAATTAGTACTAACACACATCAGCACACGATATAACGGGAAATTTTCTGAAATCCTATTGAATGAAGCACGAGAAATTTTTGAAAAAACTGAAATCGCTTACGATTTAATGGAAATTGAACTTAGATGATACCATGGACTTTACAGTAATAATTAAAGACTTACATATTCTAATCGGCATAATAATTATTATTATTTCAACTACAGTCATAACAAAAATTTTTTCCCGTTTAATGAAAAAAAGGGAAACCTATGACCGAGATATGACTGCCACAATTCTAATAAAAGACATTATAACTTACAGCATATATTTTGTTGCATTAATGTATATTTTGCAGTTCTTTGGAGTAAACCTTGCAGGAACATTGTTGAGTTTAGGTATTGTAGGTATCGCTGTGAGTTTTGCAGCCAAAGACATAATTTCCAATCTATTTTCAGGAATCATATTAATACTTGGAAAAAGCATTAAAGTTGGAGATACCATTGAAATTGATGGTAAAAAAGGAACTGTCGAGAGTATTGCATTCAGATCAACAGTTATCGTCGATAATTTAGGAGTAAGGGATCATATTCCAAACTCCACAATAACAAATAATCCATATTATGAATTTAAACCTGACGAACTGCGCCGGGTTGATGTTTGTATAGGGTTGCCTTTATACGTTGACGTGGTGGACTTTGAAGAATACATTACTAAGAAAATTGTAACCTATGATGCAATAGACAACACTCACAGACCATTGGTTTTTGCAAATAAAACCGACTTTTGGGAAGTTGAAGTTAAAGTATCATTTTGGGTAAAAGATGTTGACAGTGAAAACAGATGGCAATTAATAATAAATGCTAGAGACAAATATAAATTAATAATTGTTAACGATATTAGAAAATATATACGTACGGTTGGTGAAAAAAAATGAGTAGCACAATACAAGAAGAAATTTTAAAGATAAAAGAAGAAAAAAATGCAATAATACTGGCGCATAACTATCAGCCAAAAGAAGTGCAGGAAATAGCTGATTTTCTTGGAGATTCTTTAGAATTGTGTATTAAAGCATCAGAAATTGATGATAAGGATTTGGTTGTATTCTGTGGTGTTGATTTCATGGCAGAAACTGCATATATCCTAAATCCGGATAAAAAAATTGTAATACCAACACTGGAGGCCGAATGTCCGATGGCACATATGCTACCCGAAGATGTTCTCCTGGAAGCTAAAAAAGAACACCCTGATGCAGGCGTAATTCTTTATGTCAACAGTATTGCCGAAGCCAAACAGCATGCAGACACATTATGTACATCAGCCAATGCCGTGAAAGTTACCGAAAGTTTACCTCATGACAAAATTCTGTTCGGACCTGATAAAAACCTGGGAAACCATGTGGCAGACAAATTAGACAAAGAAATCATCCATGTCCCTAAAGACGGCCACTGCTATGTTCACAGATTATTCCACATTGAAGATGTAGAACTTAAAAGGGAGCAGTATCCTAATGCAGAAATCATCTGCCACCCTGAATGTGACATGAAAGTTCAGAATGCCTGCGATAAAGTAATGTCCACCGGAGGAATGTTAAGATACATCGCCCAAAGCGACAAGGAAGAATTTGTAATAGGAACCGAAATAGACATGATTACAAGAATCAACTCCGAAGTTCCTGGAAAAAAATTATATCCTCTGCTTGAAGGAGCTATTTGTGAAACAATGAAACTTCATACATTGGAAAAAATAAGGGATGCACTTGTTAATGAGGCTCCTGAAGTGATTTTACCTAAAGAAGTTGCAGATAAATCCAGAAAAGCAGTTGAACATATGCTTAATGCATCAAAATAGCTAGTTTAACTAGCTTTTATTTTTTTTCACTTTTTTTAAAAAATTATCAAAGGTTTCACCGAAAAACTCAACGTCCCAATACGCCTCAGGATTTTCAGGGGTTTTATATAAAACAATCTCAGAGTTTTCAATCAAATCATTTAAAGGAAGAGTATCAAACTCATGATAATAATAGATATCATTATCATTGGCTAAAATCAATGTCGGGACATTTATATTTTTTAGCTTATCTTCAACATCATATTCTAAAACAAAATCGTTTCTGAATTTCAAATCATAAATGTCTATGAATAAACCTTCTTCCACAAAATCATCCATTAAAACATCGATTTCATCATTAGTCATTTCATAAAAAACCTTTCTGGAAAAGAAATTTGAGTAAACCAATTTATTAATGGAAACCATTGATTGGGATAAAGAAGAATCATAAGTGTCAGAATAGAACGCATCGGAAGAGTCAATGATGCTTCCCACAACTTTTGAAATTGCATACCTATAACCTCCAGTCTTATAGCAACTGTCAGAAACGATAATAAAATCCATCTCATCAGGATATTCGCAGGCCCATGTATAAACTTCATATCCTCCCAATCCTCTACCCGTAACTCCAAAAACATGTTCAATACCCAAAAACTCTTTCAGGAATTGTCTTTGAAAATTTACACAATCCAAAGCGGAATATTTTGGAAAATGATGGTTCAAACCTGTTTTTGATGGAGAGCATGATTCCGGAACACCTAAAGCAGTTATGGATATGAGAAGATATTCCTCTTTATTAAAAGGACCGCATTGAGCAGTCATATTATACAGTTCATTAATCGAATAACAGGTTCCCATATATGAGTGGAAAAAAACAATCGCATTAATTATATTGCCTTCATCATCATATTTTGGTGTGCCTGAAATGAAATATTCCACATCCACGTCATCTAAATGTTCACCGTTTTCAAATTCGAATCTTTCAAAAGTATATCTGCCATACCCTAAAAATGACTCATCAAACTCCAAAAAAATGCCCCCATTATCAGATATCCTTTTATAATCAAAAAAACAAAGATTAACAAAATTTAACTCATGAATAACCCCTTATATGAAAAATCATGAGAAAATTGCATCAGACAATAATAAATAAACTATGCTTCATCTGGTTTAAACTCTTTTAAAAATGAAACTATTTCTGAACCCACCTCTGAATAATCAGATTCCTCATAAAAGCTTTCTTCGCCTTCAACTGTAATTATTCTTGAATCTTTTATAATATCCTTTAAAGGTAAAATGTCTTTTTTAGTGTTGAAGGATAAATAATCCTCAATTCCTATGATTAATGCTTTTGCCTTAATATCAGGTAACTTATCATAAGCATCATACATTAAAAGACAGTCATTTTTTGATTTGAAATCATATATGTCCATGAATAATATTTCATCAACATAATCATCCAACAGCACATCTATTTCATCATTGGACAACTCATCGAAAACCTTTTCTGAATAAATTGACATAAACATTATTCTCGCAATTGCTACAATAAGTTTTGACACCGAAACGCTATATTCATTGGCATTATAAAAATCATCACAAGAATCAATCATTGACTCTACAGCCTTAAGCATAACATAACGATGCCCGTAATTACTGTGAGTTGAATTTAAAATGATAATGAATTCCATGTCATCCGGATATTCACTAGCCCATGTATAAATATCAAATCCACCGGTGCCCTCACCAATTAGGCCCAATATCTTCTTAATATTACCAAATTTTTCATTCAAAAATTGTTTTTTAAAATTAACCCTATCCCTAAATGAATATGCGGGGAAATCATATTTTAATCCTGTTGAAGATGGAGAACATGAATCCGGAGTTCCAAGTGAAGTAATTTTAATAAAAAAATATTCATCTTTCTGATTATTATAGATAATATCATGAAACTTAGCTAAAATAGAGTGACCTCCCTTTAAAGTAGGGAAATAGATGATTGCATTGATAATATTGCCGTCTTCATCATATTTAGGAAAACCTGAAATAATATATTCAACATTGACATTTTTCAAAATTTGTCCAGATTCAAATTCAAACGATTCCATAACATGAATGCCATGTTCAGCATTAAACTTCATAATAATCACCTAGCATATAATAGTTAGTCTAAATTAACTATATAAATTTTAGTAAAAATTAAGGCATGTAAAAATTATACACCTTCACATATCCTCTAAAAAACTAGACAAAAACACATTCATCTCGATTTCTTCACGCGCTATGAAGTCATCTAACCTGAATTTGGCAACATCACTTTGAAAAGGATATAATCTGTCATCAAAATACATTTTTAATTTGAAAAGATTGCCATCTATTTCAGTTTCCTCACCCAAATTATCGTTTAAAAATTCCATCTGATCCGAAGTCAAGTCGCTGACGGAATATTCAACAAAATTGTTATTGTCGGTTTTGCCGTAATCTGTTATGTTAACTATCATCAAAACCACTTAAGAAATCTTTTAGCTCATAAGAGATATTTTCAAGTTCATTAAAACATAAATGACCCAATTCAGAATCCATTATCAGCAGTTCGGAGTTTTCAATCATTTCAGACATTGGAATCGCATCCAGTTCAGGCGGGAAATGAGGATCCTGTTTGCATGCAATGATTAAAACCTTGGATTTAATCTTGTCCAAATCATCCTCAACATTGAAATTCATGCTTGCCCTGTTGCAGTATTTTAAATCATAGATATCAGTTTCAATCATTTCATTTCCGAATTCCTCGAACTCACAACTTAGTTCCTCATTAGTTTTGGCTCTCATTGCCTCCTTTGAAAGACCGAAGTTGAATTCTGCAAGACAGGCAATTCTTAATGTTCTGACCTACAAAACCTCCCATTGAATTGCCCACCAATCCCAATACATGATTAATGCCAAATTTCTCATCCAAAAACTGTTTTTGGAAATTGACAACGTCAACCATAGTATATTCTGGAAATTTATTTTTTAAACCGGTCAATGATGGAGAACATGACCCTGATGAACCTAAAGCTGTCAGGCTTACAAAGAAATATTTTTCAGCATCAAAAGGACAATTTTCAAATGTCAGAGGTAAAATTTTGCTGATTCCTGCAAAACTTCCCAGAGAACCTCCGCAATAAAGAATTGTATTAGTGATTAAACCGTTTTCATCATATTTTGGAGTTCCGTAAGTCATGTATTCTACTGTAACATCATTCAGTACTTCACCATTTTGAAATTTGAATGAATCCATTATAAATTGCTTTTTTTCGTTTTCAAAAAATTCTTCATCAAACATTTAAATATCCCTCCCTGAATCAATTTGATTAATTAATATATTGAAAACAAAATATTTAAATTAAACTAAACAATGTTATTGTGATGAAATATAAAATTTTAGAAAAACCTAGTTGTGATGAAGCATACGATTTAGTTCAGGAGGCTTTGAGAAAAAAGGCCACAATACTGATTTTTGCATGTTGTAAAGTCAACTATGAAGGCCGTGCACTAAGCGAATTGAACTGGGGAGAAAGAATAATTATGATAAAACCCGATGGAGCATTTCTAATCCATCAGGAAAAAAAGGTGGAACCCGTCAACTGGCAGCCTCCAAAATCAAGAACAAGAACATACATTAAAAATGACAATCTCTTTTTGGAAAGCCACAGGAGAACACCTAAAGAGCTGTTGACCGTTGAAGTTAAGAAAATCCAATTCATTAATTTCGCCAATATCGAAGACTTTGAAGAGCTTGAACAGGCAGGATATGAAAAGGACATGGGCGACATGATAATGGACAAGCCACACATGATTGAAGAAGGATTTACGCCTACTGCAAGAGAATACAGTGTGGAACATGGATTCATTGACATTTTAGGTAAGGACAGTGAAAATAACTTAATGATACTTGAACTTAAAGCCCGTAAAGCCGGCGTTAATGCAGTAAAACAATTGAAACGATATATTCAGGACTTTGAAAATACCGAAAACGATTACCTGAAAGACTGCAAAGCACAAAAGAAAAAAATCAGAGGATTGCTTGTTGCACCTTCCATAATGGAGGATGCGCAGGAAATGATTGAAGAGGAAGGCATTGAGTTTGTTTCAATAGAACCTCCCCGTGAGTTAAAAAGAGACAAAAAAGTAACGCTGGATGCATTTTAGTTCAATGCATCTTCAATTTTTTTAAGTTCATTTGCATGGAACTTTAATGTGTACTCATTGGCAGGTGTGGCTGTTGTGACATGACATTCCTTCTGTAACTTGTAAATTAGATACTCCTCACTATCAAGTGGAATACTGTCATCTTCAGCTAACAATTCCAAACCGTCCAATTCATTTATTATATTGTCATACTCTTCTTTTTCAAGAGAAATGATGTCATCAACATCCATTTCCAGGATTTTAGGATTTAATTGAGTTGCGATTGCAACAAATCCATTGACTGTTTTGTCAGAAAATGCAAATTCAGATTTTCTAATTTCATCCATAGACATTTTAACATGAAATACAGTGTTTTTTGTGACCGGAATTTCATTTGATAACCCAATCTGATTTATTTCATAGTCATTTTTCCAATCACCAATTTTATAGATTGCATAATTTATATCATTAACATTAACAATTTCATCATTTGACATGCTATCACGGATATAAATATATTTTTATAATAATAAAAACATTATTATAAATATACATTCTTTAAAAAAATGTAAATTTCAATGGAGGTTAGGCTGTGAAAAAATGTCCCGAATGTGGAAATCCTAGTTATGATGGTGCTCCTGTTTGTGGAAATTGTGGATATAAATTCCCAAAACCAAAGGTTGGTGCTAAAAAAAGAGAACGAAGTATCTTTGATAGCGAGCCGATTTTTGAACAAAGACCTAAAGTAGAAGTACCCAAAGTAGAAGTACCCAAAGTAGAAGTACCCAAAGTAGAAAAGAAACAAAAAGTGAAAAAACCTTCCAATGAACCAAGTGTAATAGATATTATCAAAGAAAAGAAACTTATTATTGGAATCATATTGCTTATTACTTTAATTGTTATTTGTGGAATTGTCCTCACAAGCTCAAACAAAACCGGTACACCAATCCAATCTAGTGATTTAGCTCAATATAACGCAGGAGATTTCTCATTTAAATATCCTAAAAACTGGGAAAAGGCAAATCTCAACGATACCGAACATGAAACTGCGATATTTTTCAAAAATGGCAATAATACAATCATTGAGCACTATAACATTAGCAGTAGTGCTACATCTCTGAAAGATATAAACCAACAAAGGATCAGCAACGCAATAAGCACTGGCGATGCAGTTGAACTTGTTGAAACAGTTACATTAGACGGTAGAAATTGTTCAAATATAATTTTGGAAAATTCTGATGGAAATTACACAAGATACGTTTCAATGTTTACTGAGGGTAAATTGTATGTTTTCAAAGTAACCGGAGACTCACTTAACTCAATCACATCAGACAGTATCAATAGTGTGATAAATTCAGCAGATATTGCTTAAGTATGATTCAATTCATACTTTTTTCTATTTTTTAAAGTGTTATTATGACTAAACTTAAACTTGCTCTTTGTCAGATGAATGTTATTGATAATAAGCTGGAAAATTTAAAAAATGCCAGTTCAATGATATCTGACGCGTCAAAAAAAGTTGATTTTGTTGTTTTGCCTGAAATGTTTAACTGTCCCTATTCCAATGATAAATTCATTGAATATAGCGAAGATGAAAATGACAGTTATACATTAAATAAAATTTCCAATTTGGCACGTGAAAACAATATCTATATTTTGGCAGGCTCAATTCCCGAAAAAAAAGAAGATAAACTGTTCAACACATCATACCTTTTTGATAAACATGGAGAAATAATAGCCAAACACAGAAAGATGCATCTTTTTGACATTGACGTTAAAGATAAAATCACATTTAAGGAATCCGATGTGCTGACAGCAGGAAATGACTTTACCCTGGCAGATACTGAATTTGGAAAAATAGGTATTGGAATATGTTATGATATCCGTTTTCCTGAACTTGCAAGAATTATGGTGGAAAATGGTGCTTTAATTCTATTTTATCCCGGAGCATTCAACATGACAACAGGTCCCGCACACTGGCAACTGCTTTTCAGGTCAAGAGCACTTGACAATCAGGTTTATTGTGTTGGCGTCGCCCCTGCATTGAATGAGGATGCCAGCTATCACAGTTACGGCCATTCAATCATTACAAATCCATGGGGAGAGGTACTGGCTGAAGCCGACCAAAAAGAAGAGATAATATTTTGTGAAATTGATTTGGATGAAATAAAAAAAGTAAGGGAAGAACTTCCTCTTTTGAAAAACAAAAGGAAAGATCTCTACGAAGTCATTGAAAAATAATTATTTCAGCTTTTCCAATCTCTTTTTGAAGTAATCAACCTTTTTGGTGCCATCAAATACTTCAATTGCAGTTTCTATTACTCTAATTTCATTGTCCCTATCGTTGGCTTTTCTGTAAAGAACACATAATCTTTTATATGGAGCATCTTTTTTCTGTTTTGTTTCAACATATCTTTCATATTCTTTAATAGCCTTTTGCACATTGGTCTTTTCCATTTCCTTAAGTGTACTCATTGGAATGAGTTTTACAACTGATTCACCTGAAGCTTTGGCTTTTTGTCTTTTTTGAGCCTTCTTGATGGCCTTGTTACAAGATTTTTTGAAGTCTTTGTCACTTTCAGCCTTTCTTGCATTTTTAATCAAATCGATTGCATCATCAGTAGCAATATCTCCCAATGCCTGGATTGCAGCTAATTTTACGCCCCAATCTTCATCTTCAAGGCATTTTTCGATTGTAGGCAACTCGTTTTCCGCCTGAAGTTCTCCAAGTGAACGTACGGCAACTTTTCTAACTCCAAAGTCTTCATCTTCACATGCTTCAACAAAATAAGGGATGACTTTTTCATCTTCAGTTTCCTTAAGTGCAAAAGCCAGGAAACGTTTATTTTTACCTTCAGCATTTTCAAATTCTTCAATTAATTTATCAACAGCTACATCACCCATGCTGCCTAAAATTTCAGCCGCTTTGAATCTGACTTGTGCATTATCATCAGTAGTTGCTTTAATTAATGGTTCAATAGCTTCTTCATCAGTGATTCCAACCAATGATTCAACAGCTTCTTTTCTAACTTTAACATCATCATCTGATAAATTGTTAATAGCTTCATTTAAATTTGTCATGATATTAATTAGATTTTAAGCATATATAATCTTTTAACATTAACATCACCGATTTCACAAAATAATCCTAAAAATTAATGTGGATGTATATATCCTCCTAAAAAAATCGGCTTGAAAAACAGAATGGCAAACGTTAATGTAAAAACCAGTGAAAAATATCATCGAAAACAAAATAAGTATCAAAATAATTGATGGAAAAATAAAATAAAAATAAGAGAAAAAATCTCTTATTTAAATAGCAGTCCAACCACCGTCAATACAGATCAATTGACCTGTACAGAAACTGGATGCATCAGATGCAAGGTAAATTGCAATACCGTCTAATTCACCAGGTTTACCTAATCTACCTGCAGGACAGTATGCTGCAATAAGATCCATGAATCCATCCATTTCAATTGAATCTACAGTTAATTCTGTTTCAAATACTGCAGGACCGATTGCGTTTACAGTAATGTTGTATTTTGCCCATTCTACTGCTAAGTTTTTGGTTAAGTTCATTACACCACCTTTAGCTGAGGAGTATGCACTAATTCCTCCACCAGGGAAGATTACTCTGGAGTGGATTGAGCCGATGTTAATGATTTTACCGTATTCCTGTTCTATCATGATTTCACCGACAGCTTTACACATGTAGTATACACCGCTTAAGTCGATGTGGATGTGTCTTTCCCATTCTTCATTGGATTGATCGGTGACCATTTTGTTATTTCCCATACCTGCTGCGTTAACTAAAATATCAATTCTTCCGAAAGCATCCATAGTTTTTTGAACTGCTGCTGTGATGCTGTCGTAGTCACCGACATCACAAACTGCATAGATGACTTCAGTTCCGAATTCTTTTTCAATTTCAGCGACATTTTCTTGGAGTCTTTCTTCTCTTCTTGCAAATAATGCTAATTTTGCACCTTGGCTTGCGTATGCTTGAGCAATTTGCCAACCAAGACCAGAAGAAGCACCAGTTACAACTGCAACTTTGTCTTTAATATCAAAATAGTTTTTCATATTTATAACCACCTTAGGCATGAGCCTATGATTAAATATATTAAAAAATAAACTATTTAACTATTATCATATGATTTTTAATATATTTTCAAAAAATTGTATAAACTTATAACAAACATTTAATAATTTTCATTTAACTGCTCAAATTATCCAAATAAAATACTAAAACTGTGCACTAATTTGATACAAAAATTATAATAAGTTATAAAAAAATAAAAATAAAAAATATAATAGGAATAAATTTTACAGATTAATAAAAAAGTGTGGCAAACATGATTGAAGAACAAACCAAAACTTACTCAAAAAAGCAAATTTTTAAAACACTACACCCATGGGTGAGAAAATGGTTTGATTCACAATTTGATGATTTTACTCCGGCACAGAAAAAGTCAATCATAGACATTCACAAAAAGAACAACATACTTATTTCCTCACCAACAGGATCCGGAAAAACATTAACTGCTTTCCTATCAATCATCAGTGAACTTACAACCCTTGCCGAAAAGGACCAGCTGGAGGACAAGGTTTACTGCATCTACATCTCACCACTCAAGGCATTGGACAATGATATCGAAAAGAATCTGGACGAACCCCTAAAGGGAATAGAAAAAATAGCCGGGAAAGATTTGGGCATCAGAAAATCAGTCAGAACCGGAGATACCTCACAGTATCAAAGGCAGAAGATGCTTAAAAAACCGCCCCACATCCTGATTACCACCCCTGAGACACTGTCAATTTTGCTTGTGGCTCCAAAATTTAGGGAAAAGCTAAGCGGCGTCAAATATGTCATTATTGATGAAATCCATTCACTGGCGGAAAATAAAAGGGGAGTTCATTTAAGTTTATCCTTAGAGAGACTGCAGCATTTAATCGGCAATTATACAAGAATAGGCCTTTCAGCAACAGTCAGCCCTATCGAAGAGATTGCAAGATATCTGGTAGGATATGAGTATGGTGTTGAGAGAAACTGCAAGATTGTCAGCATAAACTATCTAAAGGAGCTGGACATGGAAGTGATGTGTCCTGTAAGCGATATCGTGCTGGCTGATGAAGAGGACACCCGCCTGGGAATGTATGATTTGCTGGATGATTTGATTTGGGAAAATAAAACCACCCTGATATTTACAAATACCCGAAGCGGAACGGAACGCTTTGTCTACAATTTAAAGAAAATGTATCCGATGCATTACAATGACTCAAACATCATGGCTCACCATTCATCACTTTCAAAGGAAGTGCGTCTTGAAACTGAAAACAAGCTGAAAGAGGGAAAACTGAAGGCAGTGATTTCATCAACATCCCTTGAACTCGGAATAGACATAGGATACATTGACCTTGTTGTTTTAATCAATTCCCCGAAATCCGTTGCAAGAGCCCTTCAGAGAATCGGACGAAGCGGCCACAGGCTGCATGAAAAATCAAGAGGAAAAATCATCGTTACCGACCGTGATGATTTGGTTGAGTGTTCCGTCCTTTTAAAAAATGCAAAGGAAGGAAAGATTGATAAAATTTCAATACCCACAAACTGTCTGGACGTCCTTGCACAGCACATCTACGGAATGAGCATTGAAAATCCTTGGGACATTGACTATGCATATGATGTAATCAAAAAAAGCTACTGCTACAAGAACCTTGAAAGGGACGATTACGAGGATGTCTTGAGTTATATGGCAGGAGAATATCCCGAACTAGAAGAGAGATACGTTTACGCAAAAATATGGATAGACTATAAGGAAAATACTTTTGGAAAACGTGGAAAACTGGCCAGAATGCTTTATTCGACAAATATCGGAACAATTCCAGATTCTTCAGGTGTTTTGGTAAAATGTGACGGAGAAACCGTTGGAAAAATAGAAGAAGCATTTATGGAGAGATTAAAAAAGGGTGACACATTCGTTTTGGGAGGGCGAACCTACAGATTCAACTACGGAAAGGGAATGACCATCAATGTAACCCCTGCAAGCGGACCTCCGACAATACCTTCATGGTTTTCACAACAGCTCCCCTTGGCTTTCGACCTTGCAATGGATATTCAAAGATTCAGAGCACATATGGATGCTAAATTCAGATATGGTCGAAGTAAAGAAGAGATAATGGAATTTATTTATGAATACCTGTATGTCGATGACTTTGCGGCAAATTCCATTTATGAATACTTTGTAGAGCAATTCAAATATGCCCACATTCCAAGCAACCGAAGACTGCTTATCGAATATTACAAGGGATTCGGAGGAAGAAAATTTGTAATATTCCATTCCCTGTTTGGAAGAAAAGTAAATGATGCCCTGTCCCGTGCAGTCGCATATGTAGCTGCAAGAAGATACAACATTAACGTTACAATATCCATTTCAGACAACGGATTTTATTTAAGTTCAGACGGTAAAATTGGAGGTCTTGAGTCATTTAAGGAATTGACCCCGGAAAATTTTGAAACTATTCTTACAAAATCCCTGAATAAGACCGAAACCCTGGCTTCAAGATTCAGACATTGTGCTGGAAGATCTCTGATGACACTTCGAAGATACAAGGGAGAGTCCAAGTCCGTAGGTCGCCAGCAGGTCCGAGGAAAAATCCTGCTTAAATTTGTTCAGGACATGGATGATGACTTTCCGATTTTAAACGAGGCAAGACGGGAAGCCCTTGAGGATTACATGGACATAAAAAATGCCCTGAAAGTAATTGAAATGGTTGCAAATGAAGAGATGGGAATAAAAACAATAGATACAGTCATACCAAGTCCTTTTGCATTTAATTTGGTTTCACAGGGATATCTTGATGTTTTAAATCAGAATGACAGAGGAGAATTTACAAAAAGAATGCATCAGGCAATACTTGAACAGATTAAAGATAAACTTAAAGACATATACTGAACAAAAAACAAAAAAGTAATAAATGAATAAATGAATAAATACCAATATAATTTCATCTTTTAAGTGATACCATGACAAAGTGGAAGGCAGTTATTATTGGATTTATATTGGCAGTATTTGTGGAATCCTTCTTTTCACATTATGAATTTGTAGGATTGCTGATTGTAGGATTTATCACAGGATATATTGCCAAGAGCGGAATTCTTGGAGGAATGTGGAATGCTGCCCTTGCAGGAGCGTTCGGTACAATCGTCTGTGCAATATTATTTGTCTTATCTGCAACATTAGGCGGAAGCTTATTCGGACTGTTTGGAGGCATTACCGGATTTACAACCTCAGGAATTTCCAGTTTAGGCGTAGTCATAAGTGAACTGATTTATTATGCCATTGTCATGGGAATTACAGGAGCAATCGGAGGAGCGATATCCTCCAAAAATAGAAATTAAATTTCGTGGAGACATATAATGAGATATGATTTAGGATTAAATATGAAAGCATTGGTATTCGGAGCAGCAATAGCTACTGCATTTATACTATTCGGATTTCAATATAATGACTGGTTATACCCATTCTCAGCAATAGGACTTTTATATGCTGGATACGGACAAGGAAACCTTAAAATGGGAACATTGATGGGTGCGCTTGCATCAACACCTATTGCAATATTATATTTGGAAGGATACTTTGGCCAACCTACCGGATTTTTTGTAAGTGAAACCGGAATATATGCTGTTGTTGGTTTGATTATCCTTGTCGGAGCAATGGTTGGTCTTGTTGGTGCATGGACAAAAGCAAGCCGTGAAAAAGCAAAAGTAGAATTTGAAAAACAGCAAAAAATCGGTAAAAATAAAAATAAAAATAAAAAGAAAAAAGCTGAAGTTCAAAAAACAAATGAAAAAACAACTTTTGTAGATAAAATATTTAAAAAATAATAACAAAATTATGTTATTATTTTTTCTAATTCATCTCTTTCTATTCCTCTTTTAATTTCAACAGCTACCCTTCTGCCCATACTCATCGGTTTACCGTAGGTTAAGTAGGAGTAAGGAGAACCGTCCATAAATGTGTTTGTACCACCGTCAGTTCTTGCACTGATTTCAAAACAGATTACTTCCAAATTATCGTTTACTAAGGTTTGCATACAGAATGGACCGTTTAATCCAGGAGCAACTAATTTTTTAGCACTTTCTGTTAATTTATCAGCAATGTCAAATACTTGTGGGAGTAAAGATTCACGGATAACAGCAGGGTGGTTACCTGTAACAACATAAGATGGGCTTAAGTCAATGTCTAACTGATCTTTAGCAGGCATTCTTACAAAACCATCAATACTTGATTCGTATCTTGTATCCATACCCATTAATTCAACTTTATCGTCAAGTGCAGAGTAGAAATAGTGTATACAGTAGTTACATCCTGAAACATATTCTTCAATGTGTGCGGCTTCTACATCGCTGTCTTCCAACCATCCACGTGCTTTCATTGCTTCGATTTTTGCATCAAATTCTTCGGTAGATGATGCTACAAAGTAACCTCTTCCACCTCTTGCACCAGGGAATTTAACCATTACCGGTCTGTCGATTTCTGAAGGGCTGTTGTATTTGAATGGAATTCTTACGCCTCCTTCTACAAGAAGTGCTCTTTCCTTATCCCTTTCAGCTTCCCATCTGAGTACATCCCTGTTACCGAACATCGGAACATTGAACTTGTCTTCAACATTATCAAGTCCAGCATATGCAACAAAAGATCCGTGAGGCACGACAATTGCGTTCATATCTCTAAGCTGTTGCTGTACATCCTCATTTACAATGTCTTTAAATTCATCAACTATGATGTATTCGTCAGCTACATCAAAACGTTGATATGGAACTTCTCTTCCTTTTTCACAAACAATAGCTGTTCTAAATCCTTCTTCCTTAGCACCTTGCAAAATGTGTAAAGAAGTGTGGCTTCCAAGGGTGGCTATTGTGATTTCGCTTTTGTCATATTTAGCCAAAATATCCAATATGTCTTCCTTTTTAACTTCTCCCATTATATCTCTCCTAAAAGAATGATGATATTATATATGTTTTTATGAATTTATAATATTTTTTATTTAAATATTTAAAAATGATAATAAACAAATAATTAATTGAATTATTAAGGAAAAGATAATTATGTTAATCGGTTTAATTTCAGACACCCATATCCCGGACAGGGCCAGAATAATACCTCAGAATGTTATCGATGCATTCAGCGATGTTGATTTGATTTTACATGCAGGAGATTTGACTTCACTTGACGTTGTCGAAGAATTGGAAAAGATTGCACCAGTCATGGCCGTTCAGGGAAATATGGACAGAGTCAATGGAATTAATCTGCCAAAAGCCAAAACATTGGAGGTTGAAGGTGTTAAAATCGGAATTGTCCATGGAGAAGTCTATCCAAGAGCAGACACACAGCAACTGGTGTATTTGGCAAAGCAACTTGATGTTGACATATTAGTATCCGGTCACTCACACCAGCCAAAAATCGAGCAGACAGACGGAGTGTTGTTAATCAATCCGGGAAGTCCGATTGTGCCAAGACTTGCCGACAGGACAGTGATGCTTCTTGAAATACACAATAAGGAAGTGGACGTGCAAATCGTTAAAATCGGATCACCTGTGTGCAGTGCACTGGATTTTGACAAATTCAAGAGGGATTGAAATGGGAAGCAGATGGCAAGTGGAAAAGCATAAGGACCCATATTATAAAAGAGCAAAACAGGAAGATTATCGTTCAAGAGCATCATATAAACTCAAACAACTTGACAAGAAGTTTAAAATCATAAAACAGGGAAATACTGTTGTAGATTTAGGGGCTGCCCCAGGAGGATGGTCACAGGTGGCTTTGGAAAAAGTTGGTGAAGACGGCATCGTGGTCGGTGTTGATTTAAACAGATTTAAAAAATTCCATGAAGAGAACTATTATGGAATCAGAGGCGACTTTACAACACCTGAAGTTCAGGAAAAAATCATTGAACTGATTGGAGGAAAAGCAAAGGTTGTAATGTCTGACGCTTCACCATCACTGTGCGGAATCAAAAATATCGACCAGCTGAGGTCAATCGATTTGACAAATGCAGTCATTGAAATTGCAGAAAATATCCTTGAAGAGAAAGGCAACCTGGTCATGAAAGTATTTCAGGGCCCCGAATACAAATCAATGTTGGATTCACTGAAAGGCAAATTCAGACAGGTTAAAACTACAAAACCAGCATCATCACGTAAAAAAAGTTCTGAAATGTATGTTGTCGGCCTCAAATATAGGCCTAAAAAAAATAGAAAAGAAAATAAAAATTAAAGATTATTGTATGCGGTATTGGCTGCATCCAATTTCTCTTTAGCAAAACTGATTCTGCTGTCTACTTCATTAGATGGCTTACCGGCATCCAATGCACTTTGAACATTTTCAATTGCAGATTCTGCTCGAGACAATTCGATTTTAGCATTGTTGTATGTTTGAACATCATCAGCGCTGCCGGAATAATAAGTGGCCTTAACATTATCGAACTTAACTGCCAGGTCTGAATATGATGATTTTAGCTGTGCAAGCTCATCATATTGATTTCCGGAAGAGATTTCATTAGTGATTCCTGATGAAACAGTGCTATAACCCACATACGCTACAACTATGATTGTTGAAACTATCATAATAATCCCAACAACAGAAATTAACATAGAAGTGGATTTGAATAAGCTTAATCTTGATTTTCTCATAATAACCTCAAATTTACATATGGTTTATGTAACTATTAACTTTATTATTCTAAGTATATATTTTTTACTTATCCCATACAGCAATATTTTTTTATAGTGTGAAATATTAATAAGAATATAATGAATTCTACTGCAAAATCTCAAACATCAATAAGAAAATTTGAAGAATTTTTCGCAACATCATACAAGGATGATGTATTCGAAATACTGGAGAAATACCCCGATGAGCGTTCACTCAGTGTGGATTACAATACACTGGAATTATTCGATCCTGACTTGGCGGATTTATTGATAGAAAAACCCGAAGAGGTTATTGAGGCCGCCCAAACAGCCATCAAAAACATCGACCCCCTGGTGAAGGATGCCGATTTAAACATTCGTTTCGAAAATCTTTCCAACGTAATCCAGCTGAAGGATTTGTTAAGCAAATATATCGGGACATTTGTTGCAGCAGATGGAATCGTTAGAAAAACTGATGAAATAAGACCTCGTATAGAAACCGGTGTTTTTGAATGTAGAGGATGTATGAGATTGCATGAGGTCGAACAGAGTTCAGGAAACAGAATTATAGAACCTTCCCTATGCAGTGAATGTGGTGGAAGATCATTCAGACTGCTTCAGGAGGAATCAAAATACATCGACACACAAACTGCCAGAATGCAGGAACCTCTGGAAAATCTATCCGGAGGAACAGAACCTAAACAGATGCTGATGGTTCTTGAAGACGATCTGGTGGATGAGTTGAATCCCGGAGACAAAGTAAGGATTACCGGAACATTGAAAACCTTCAGGGAAGAAAGAAGCGGCAAATTTAAAAATTACATTTACGTGAATCATATCGAACCGCTGGAACAGGAATTTGAAGAACTTCAGCTCTCAGAAGAGGATGAGGAAAAGATTATCGAACTGTCCAAAGACCCTAACATCTACGATAAAATAATCAAATCAACCGCACCTTCAATTAGAGGATATCGCGATGTAAAAGAAGCTATTGCTCTTCAGTTATTTGGAGGAGCTGCAAAACAGCTTGAAGATGAAACCAAGCTCAGGGGAGACATTCACATTTTGATTGTAGGGGACCCAGGTATTGGTAAATCTCAGATATTGAAATATGTTTCAAGGCTTGCTCCAAGAAGTATCTATACCAGTGGTAAGGGTACAAGTGGTGCAGGTTTGACCGCAGCCGCTGTTAGGGACGAACTCGGCGGATGGTCCTTAGAGGCCGGTGCACTTGTACTTGGAGATCAGGGTAATGTTTGTGTTGACGAATTGGACAAGATGAGGTCAGAAGACAGGTCTGCACTTCACGAAGCGCTGGAGCAGCAGACCGTAAGTATTGCAAAAGCCGGAATTATGGCTACATTAAATTCAAGGTGTTCCGTTCTTGCAGCTGCAAACCCTAAATTCGGAAGATTTGACAGATTCAAAGTGCTCGCAGAACAGATTGATTTGCCTTCACCAATCCTTTCCCGTTTTGATTTGATTTTTGTAATTGAAGACAAACCAAGCATTGAAGGAGATACAAAATTAGCAGACCACATTTTGAAAATACACCAGTCAAATACTGTTGATTATGAAATTGAACCGGAACTGCTCAGAAAATATATTGCTTATGCCCGTAAAAATGTCAATCCGAAACTAACCGATGATGCAAATACAGTCTTAAGGGAATTCTACGTAAGCACAAGAAACAGCAATTCAGAAGAGCAGGCCCCAGTTCCTATTACTGCAAGACAGCTAGAAGCTATCATCCGTCTGGCGGAAGCAAGCGCCAAAATCAAACTTAAAGAGACCGTCGATAAAGAAGATGCTGAAAAAGCTGTAAGACTACAAATGGCATGTCTTAGGGAAGTTGGAGTAGATCCTGAAACCGGAGAAATCGACATTGAAGTTATGGAAGGAAGAACACCTACTTCCGAGAGAGAAAAAATGCAAAAGGTAATGGAAGAAGTCGGCCTTTTGGAAGAGGAATACGGTGACCAGGCACCTATGAACGTTCTGGTCTCCAATATGGCAGACAAATACGACATGAGTGAAGAAAAGGTCGAAACAATTGTTAGAAACTTGAATCAGAAAGGATTGATTTACTTCCCAACCACAGGATATCTTAAGCGTGCTTAATATTTCCCCATTATTTTTTTTAGACCTTAAAATGGTAAAATACCCCATATATCCTTTGATGAGATTAACTTGGAAATTTGAATCCTTATTCTTTAGATGACAGAGATTATTAAATAAAAAAAGAAATAACTCAAAGAGAGTTATTCTACACTATTGATTTTACTGGTCATGTTCTCGGTGAAATTCATATTTGCAAATGAATCATCGGTTGGAAGTATCATGTTGAATTCATGAATTTCATCAATCTGACCTGTTCCCTTAAAGTTATTGAATCCAAGAACGTGTCCTCCTTTTGCCTTATCGTCAGAAAGGAAATGAAGGTGCCAACCGTGCATGTTCAACTCATTCATGTACTCTGGGAAGTATACTGCAACAATTGTTCCGGTCTGGTCAGTGTGGTTGAATACCTTTTGGTCTACTGCTGCAACATCTGTGAATTCCTTATATGGTTTTTCCTGTTTTTCAACGCTTCTGACAGTTATGTTTGAAAAATCACCTTTGATTTTGATGACATACATATTGTTTGTACCGTATTTTTCGATTTCTTTGTTCAATTTACTTGTCAAATCGTTGAAATCCTTAGCAGTCATATTGGTTATGTTTCCATCCTCATCAAATTTGGTGACTGTACCAAACGGTACGGTTTCATTATCTGACATGACATTAATGCTTCCATCGGCCGCCGCCTGATAAACAACACCGTCCAGAACTATCATCTCACCGTTTACTCCTTCAAATGTTCCAAGACCAATGTCCCCATGTTTTTTAAAATCTCCCACAGAGACTACTCCATCATATTCCCCATGCATGAAAGCCTGCATTAAAGAAACTTGATACATTGAATCGTCATTATTCTTAAAGAATAATGAATTTTGAGCACTGACTGCTGAAATAGCAATCAAACCAATTACAATTAATGCAAAAATTACTTTTTTATTCATAAAAAATATTCCCCCTATTTGGTAATTAAAATTATATTGGAATTGAATAATAAATTTAATGTTTAATACATGTTCTATCTATTTTTCATTGAAGTTGCCGTTATCCACACAGAAAGAAGTTCCAATATCCCATATAAGATAATCAATCATTGCATTAATATAATCAAACAGATTTTTTAGCATTCATTTTTGTGGCACGTTAAACATTGACATCCAAAGTATTGAAAATCACTTTAATTTCAAACCTACCACTTATACATCAAATACTTATCAAAAACATGTTTAAACAACAAATAGCTGCAGTTAATGTTAATATAACTATATCAAAATATTATAATCAATAATCTATAGTTTTTATGTTTCATATTTTAATAGGCAAACATTAGTTTCATATCTAAACAAAAATTTCATGAAAAATCCCAAAAATACAATACATTAATAAAGGATTAAAACTAAAATTAATATATTATACTTATACTGATTTTTTAAGGAGAGATAACATGGACAAATATGAAGATTTATTAGAAAGAGCAATAGACCAATTACCTCCTGAAGTATTTGAACATAAAAGATTCAAAATTCCTAAAGCTTATTCAGATATCCAAGGTAATAGAACCTTTATCAAAAACTTTAAGGATGTTGCAGAAGGTTTAAACAGAGACCCACAGCATCTATTAAAATTCTTAATGAGAGAGTTAGGTACTGCAGGAAACATCGAAGGTCAAAGAGCAATATTGCAGGGTAAATTTACACATTACCTAATCAACGAAAGAATTGAAGATTATGTGGACAAATATGTAATTTGCCACGAGTGCAACAGACCTGATACCAGAATTATCAGAGAAGGTAGAATATTCTTGCTTAAATGTGCTGCTTGCGGTGCTACAGCACCTTTAAAATCATTATAATTCTACTTTTTTTATTTTATTTTTATTGATATTATGTTTTGTCCAGAGTGCGGAAGTACCGATAAGGAAATGGTCGGCGATATCTGTATCGACTGTTTTTTAAAGGAATTTCAAATGATTGAAATACCTAAAAACATTGAAGTTGAGATATGCAGCCACTGCAACAGCAAACTGGAAGAGGGAAAATGGAGCGACGAATTCATTCCTGAAGACGAAATCATATACAGGGCACTTGAGCGAAATATAAAAATCGCAGATGAAGTTTCAAATGAAATCATCAACCTTGAAATTGACCAGATTAAAGGCACAATAGCTGAATGCTTTGTTGAAGTTACAGGCGAGGTTCATGGCGTTGGAATCGAAGAGACACATGACTGTCAGGTCAAAATTAAAAAAACCGTCTGTCCGACCTGCAGTAAAATTCAGGCAGGATATTATGAAACCGTGATTCAGTTCAGGGCAGACAAAAGAGAAATAAAAGCTGAAGAATATGCCAAAGCAGATGAGGTTGTTGAAAGAACCCTGATAAAGCAGGCCAAAGTAGACAAACTGGCATACTGCCCCCAAATAGCCAAGCTCAAAGAGGGATATGATTACTACATAGGTTCCTTTAAAACCGGTAAAAAGGTAGCTGAAGCATTGAAGGAAGAGTTTGGAGGAATCATAAAGGAATCTCCGAGACTCATAAGCGAGGACAAATCCACCGGAAAGGGACTTTACAGAATCTGGATTTCAGTCAGAATTCCTGAGTTTGAAATCAGCGATTTCATCAGATATGAAGGCAAGACAATGCAGGTGAAAAGCATAAGCAAAAACAGTCTTGTCGCAGTGGAAATTACAACCCATAAGAAACACAACATTCCAATGAAGAACATGGAAGCCATTGAACTTGTCAAAAAAGCGGAGGACATTGAAACCGCATCAATAATTTCAAAATCCCCACAGTTCATACAGATTTTGGATCCTGTTGATTATTCCGCAGTTGATTTGGACATGAAAGAGGAATTTGCGGATTTGAATGTTGGCGAAGAAGTGAATCTCATCAGAATTGACAATAACGTTTATTTATTGATTTAAGTGATAAAATGAATATTGAAGAAAAAATTGAGTTAATCGAGAATGGAACCTTGGAAGTTATAGATACCGAAGAATTGAAAGATGTTCTTGAAAAGGAACAACCTATAGCTTATACAGGTTATGAACCTTCTGGAAAAATCCATTTGGGACATGCAGTAACCGTTCAAAAATTAAAACAATTACAAAGTTTAGGCTTTAAGATTAAAATCCTTTTAGCAGATTATCATGCATTTTTAAATGGAAAGGGAACTATTGAAGAAATAGCAAAAACCGCTGAATACAACAAAAAATGTTTCCAGGCACTTGGCCTTGATGAAACAACTGAATTTGTTTTAGGATCATCCTTCCAATTGGAACCTGATTACACAGATAAGGTCTATCAGTTGGCTACAATGACCACTTTAAAAAGAGCAAGAAGAAGTATGGACCAGGTGAGCCGTGCAGATGACAATCCAAAAGTGGCCAGCGTAATTTATCCAATTATGCAAACCGTGGATATGGCTGCCTTGGAAGTTGATGTTGCACTAGGTGGAATGGAACAGAGAAAAATCCAAATGCTTGCACGTGAAAACCTGGAAAAAATAGGTGAAAATGTGCCTGTCTGCATTCACACCCCATTGCTTCATGGCCTTGACGGTGATGCTAAAATGTCTTCAAGCAAAGGAAACTACATTGCAGTAGACGATTCCGTTGAAGAAATCACCAAAAAAATCAAGAAAAGTTTCTGTCCTCAGGGAGAGGTTGAAGGAAACCCTATGATTGAGATTGCAGAAACATTCGTTTTCCCAAATCAAGATACTTTACTTATCAAAAGACCTGAAAAATTCGGAGGAGACATTGAACTTACACATGATGAACTCATCAAGGATTTCAGTGAAGGAAACCTTCACCCAATGGATTTGAAAAATGGAATTAAAGATTTCTTAATTGAGTTCTTTGCTCCTGTAAGGCAATTCATGGAGGAAAATTAAATGGAAGAAAAAGAAGAATACCAAATGGGTTTGCCGAATGGTGTTGGCGAACAGATGCTTGCTCATGCATTCGAAAAATTCGACATAAAACTGGAACAGACCGAATTCGGACCTGTGCTGATTGGAGAGTATGATGAGCTTGTTAAGGTTAAGGAATTTCTGGCCAATGCAATTCAGGAAAGATTAAACGAACTTGAAGGCGAATAATTATTAAATTAATTATTCATTTATCTATTTTTTCTCATTTTAAGTTATATTTTGACTTTTTAAACTGTTTAGAAGTATTGCAAATCCCCGCTTTTGTGTTCCGTTTAAGGTATGCAGTCCGGACAGATTCCAAGATATGGTGCCACTGCCTTTTTGATATCTGAAGATACCTTGTTTATGCCGTTGTTTGCATCAATTATTTCAGAAGTATAATTTTTAGCCAAATTCAGATAGTTCTCTTTGACGCCTGTTAAAAATTCCACATTTTCAAAGGTGTCTTCACCGGAAGTTCTTGCAACGGATTTCTCAACATCCAAATCCAGCAAAATCAACAGATCAGGTTTTTTGGCGTATCTGTTTAAAATTTCAATCCACACAGCATCCCCCTGATAGGCCAGGGATGATATGAATGACCTGTCTGAAATGATTATTTTTGATTTGTCTTCCAATTTATCCATTATCAACAGCCTGTCTGCTGCAAAAAGAAGCCCCAATACTCTCTGAACCCTCTCAGTGTTTGCATCAGGACGCTGCAAAATCTCTCGAATCAGTTTTCCGACTTCTGAATCTGTCGGTTCAACCTGAAGCTCAACTTTAAATCCGTTAGCTTCAATCCATTCCTTAAGCATTCCAATTTGGGTTGATTTTCCTGCACCATCTATTCCTTCAAATACTATATACATAAAATAGAATATGTTTTAATTTAATATATAATTAATTACAAAAATATCAATGAATAAATCAATGCAAGGTGTTTAAATAAAATGGTTTTAGAAGAATTATTGGCTCCGGCAGGTTCCTATGAAGTGCTGGTCATTGCAGTCAATGCAGGTGCCGATGCTGTTTATATTGCAGGGCAAAATTATGGTGCGAGAGCTTACGCAAAAAATTTCACGATGGATGAAATTGAAAAGGCAGTCAAATATGCTCATTTGAATGGCGTTAAAGTCCACGTTACTGTAAATACTTTAATAAACAATTTCGAAATTGTCGATGTGATGAAATATCTCTTTGAACTGTACAGGATTGGGGTTGATGCGGTCATCGTACAGGATTTTGGTCTGATATGGCTTTTGAAAACATTCATTCCCGATCTGGAAGTTCATGCATCAACACAGATGGGACTGAACAACTATTCCTCAATCAAATGGGCCAGCAAAAACAACATAAAAAGGGTGGTGCTTCCAAGGGAAGTCAGCATCGGACAAATAAGACAAACCACCGAACAGCTTAAAAAAGACAATATCGACATGGACATTGAAGTGTTCGGGCATGGGGCACTATGTTACTGTGTCAGCGGCAAATGCTACATGTCATCATACAACAGTGGAAGAAGCGGAAACAGAGGAGCCTGTGCACAGCCATGCCGAAGGGAATACCGTCTGAAATACAGGGGATACAATATAGGAAACGGATATCTCCTCTCAACACATGACCTTGCAACCTACAACCATCTGGACGAAATTGCTGATGCTGGAGTGAAATCCCTTAAGCTTGAAGGCAGAATGAAATCCGGAGACTATATCGGAACCATAGTCAACAGCTACAGAAACCTCATCGACGGAAATCCTGGAGACTATAAAAAGGATTTGCACCTTGTTTTCAACAGACAGTTCACTGACGGATACATGATGGGAGACAAACCTGGAGATGTGATGGGAAGAGGCCATTCCGGCCATGAAGGTCTCTACATCGGTGATATCACAAACATTGAAGACACCAAGGTCACAATTGAAATCAAAAACAAGGAAATTCCAGTCATTCTTGAGCCGGGCGATGGAATTGCATTCAAATACAACGGCAAAATCAAAGGGATTTATCTGGAAAACATCATAAAACAGGATGAAAATGAAATCATCATTGACACAACACGTCTCGTCAAGGTCGGAACGGAGGTATTCATCAGCTATTCCAAAGCCACCCACGATTATCTAAAACAGTTTGAAAAGGAAACCGTCAAAAACAATGTTCCCGTTAATCTTTCCATGACATGGGATGAAAATCTGAACCTTTTTACCAAAGTGGAATTCTACATTGACGATGAACTGATCAATTTCAGACATAAGACCTTGGACAAATTTGAAAAGGCCAAAAACAAACCTGTAACAGAAGAAGTTATTGAAAACCAGCTCAAAAAAACAGGAGGAACACCTTTTTACATTGACAGCATCAAATTCAACAACATGCCAAGCGACATCTTCATACCTATTCGTGAAATCAACCAGATAAGGCGTGAAATATTAGATACTGCCACTGAACTGCTTGAAAATCACTACACTCCAACCAAAAAATCCGTCAAAGCGGTTCGCAAAGGTTTGACCAAATTCTTTGAGGACTATGAAAACAATCCCGGCAAAATCAAGAAAAAAACACCTAAACTCTCAGTGTTCATAGACGATCTGGCGCAGATTAAGGCAACATCCGGCTTTGATTTGAAAAGAATTTACTTTGACGGAAACTGCCACTACAACAACCCCGATGACTATTTCAAAAACATAAAGGAAACATTGAAAAAAGGCAGTCTTATGGCCGCTCCGACAGAATTCGTCTGGGTCCTATCATCATTCATATCTGAAGAGGAAGCCGTCAAATGCAATGAAATCATAAAAGAGCTGGAAAATGAGGGAATCATTATCTCAGTAATGGGCGATTTTCCGGGAATGAATGAAATATTTGACTGTCCTATTTATGGGAATCATAATCTGAACGTGTGGAACAGCTTCTGTGTGAGAAACATGAACGCATCAGGATTCAAGTCACTGATACTCTCATCAGAGCTTTCAGGCAACGAAATAAAACAGCTGGTCCAGAGAAATCACGACAGGAACATTGATTTGGAAATGATTGTAAACGGAAATCTGGAAGTTATTGTAAGCAAGGATGACTTCACCAACCTCAATGACGGCAAGGACTTCATAATTTCAAATGATGCAGATTATGCTACCCTTGAAGATAAAAAAAGGAAAAAATTCAAGTACAAGATATTTTTCGACTACAACAAGCAAAGCCACATCATAAACAAGGACTGCCTGTGTTTAATTGAGGAGATGAATGAAATCAAAAAAATGGGTCTTGATTCACTGATACTCGACTGCAGATACTCAAATGAAAAGTATACCACCCAGATTTTATCAATCTATAATGAAAGCCTTAAAAACAAGGACGACGAAGAACTGACCAAATACAAATATCATATTATGGATTTCTCACAATCATACATAAACAAAGGCAATTTTATTGAAGGAAGATTACACGAGGACAAATAATGAGAATCCCCGAATTGCTGGCACCGGTAGGGTCAATGGACCATCTGAAAGTGGCAATTAATGCCGGAGCCAGTTCTGTCTATTTATCCGGAAAGGATTACGGAGCCCGCAAATATGCAGCCAACTTCACATTAGATGAAATCGGTGAAGCAGTAAACATGGCCCATCTGCACAATGTCAAGGTTTATGTTACCGTAAACACGCTAATCAAGCAGGACGAGCTTGAGGACGTCATGAATTATCTCTCAAAGCTATATGCAATGGGAGTTGATGCGGTTTTAGTTCAGGATTTGGGCCTGGTTGATTTGATAGGAAAACATCTGCCCAACCTAAATATTCATGCCTCCACACAGATGACCGCTGAAAACCAGCTTAAACTTGATTACATCGAAGAAAAAGGAATTAAAAGAATTGTCCTTCCCCGTGAGATGAGAAAAGAGGAAATCATGCAACTCAAGACAAATATGGAACTTGAGATTTTTGCCCATGGAGCATTATGCTACTGCTATTCAGGACAATGCCTCATGAGCAGCTTTAAGGGCGGGCGAAGCGGAAACAGAGGAACCTGTGCACAGCCATGTCGCCAAAAATACCGGATAGGCGGCATCGAAAGAGAGGATTATTATCTCTCCCCATGCGATTTGAGCCTATTCAACCGACTGAAAGAAATTGCCGAGCTGGATATAGCATGCATCAAGATTGAAGGGAGAATGAGAAACAAGGAATATCTTGCCATCACAGTAAGCAATTACAGGAAAGCTCTAAATAAATTAAAAGCCAAAAAAGAATTAGAAAGCGAAGAAATAAGTTTGGTGTTTAACAGAGGATTTATCGAAGGCCAATTCAACCACCAGTCAAAAAGGAGCCTTAGAGCAGGCCACATCGGGCTGAAAATAGGTCGTGTCATTGACTCGCATAAAAACAGGATTGCAATCAGACTGAATGATAGGCTTGAAAACATTCCTGAAAAGGGAGACGGCCTTCTGATTGTGAAAAATAATCAGGATTACGGCTTTGAGATATCCCAGAATCCGACAATAACAACATTGAACCACTTCAAAAAAGGCAAAAATAAGGAAATCAAAGACCTGAATCGAAAAGACAGAGTTATGATTGTTAAAAAGGTATGGCAAAACAAAAAGAGTAATTTTAATTTAAATGAGTCTGATGCATACCTGACCAAAAGAAACAAACTTGCCAAAAAGGTTAAGGAGATAGAAAACAAAGGCAACAGTTTTGTCAAATCCAAACTGGTTCTTACTTTTTCAGTTAAAAACAGGTTTCCAGTACTTAAAGGAAGGCTGACACTGGCAAACAGAAAGGAAATACAATGTGAAGTGAGAGGAAACACCCCATTTGAAAAGCCTCTTAAAAAGGCAGTGAATGCGGATACAATCAAAAAGCAGCTTTCAAAAACCGACAGTTATCCTTATGAAATCACACAGATTAACGTCAACTATGACGGAACATTATTCATCCCAATCAGCAAGATAAATGAACTTAGAAGAAACTTATTTAAAAGCCTGGAAAACGGAGTCAATGAGCTGTACAGGCACAAATCCAAGAAAATAAAACTGGAAAGCGAAACCAACATTAACGGCTGCAATCAGACAAACATAAGCTATTATACAAATAGCCTGAAAGATCTGGAAAATATTTCAACCGTAAAAAGGGTTTATCTGGAAATTCCAAACAGCAACGACAATCTGGATATGAGATTTCAGGGAAACTATAATCTGAATTATATGGTCAGCTTTTTAAGGAAGGCCTATGAAATATCCCTTGCAAAGGACTATGAACTAATCTGGAAATGGCCGGACATTGCCCACGACAGGTTAATAAAGGCATTTAATAAAGTCAGGGGAATACTTAATAAGATGCACTGCAGCATCCCAATCATGAGCAATGCATTCAACGGAGAATACGGACCTTATTCCATGAACATTACAAACACACAGACCGTTGAAAGCCTTGAAAACTACAAGATTGTGACATTATCTCCCGAACTTGCCAAAAAGGACTATGAGGATCTCATTACATATTGCAGCAACCCAAATAAAATTGAAATTCTGGTTCAGGGGCCAATAGAGCTGATGAAAAGCAGATATGCCCTATTGAATGAAAACGAACTTAAAAGGAACTATGAAAACAATTTGATTGACAGGAAAAACAACAGATATCCGATTCACAAAAGCATATCCAATGAGGAGATAATTATCTTCAATGACAGCGAGCTCTCACTTCTGGATGAAATCAGACATCTTAAAAGCATCGGTTTTTGCAATTTCGCAATTGACGGCAGGTACAAAGATGAAAACCATTATAAAATTATTGACATCTATAAACAGGCATTGAACGGAAATATTGACAAAAAAGAACTACTGAAATACAGTCCAAAAAATACATTTGGAAACTACAAATAATACTCATCAAATGCTCTCGGCAAATATTGAATATATACTTAAATACTAAATTATATTACAAAAGGGTTTGGTAAAAATGCAAGGAGAAAGAATCACATTGCAAAATATAAAAGGAATAGGAGATAAAATCTCTGAAAAAATATTAAACAGCGTTGGAGGAGAGGAAGAACTCCAAAAAATAGTTGATAATGTCGATGTTGAAAAAATAGCCAACATTGAAGGAATAAGTCAGAGAAAAGCAATTGAAATAATGAATCAGCTGCTGAATAATCCGACTTATGAATTCATTAAAAGTGAAAGGGCCATGGAGCTTTATGAAGACATTATTAACAAAATCCTGTCCTATTCAAATACCACATATTCAAAAAACAGAATATTGCTGCTTTCTCCCACAAAAGACATTGATAAAATCAATTCCCAGCTTGATTTTGTAATGGATGCCAAAAAACACGTTTCACAGCTTCCAATAATCAAATTAAGAGGCCTGATGAAAAATTTAAAGGAAGTTGAAGAAGCCAAACCCGAATACGATCCAAGCAAAGCCATTCTTGTTGAACGTGAAGAGGACAATTCCTACCTTACAGACCTTGGCCTGAACCAATACTACCCAATTATCACTGCAAGCGATTCACCATTGCTTCAGGAAGAAATGATGAATTATGATTTGGTATTTTATGTCTATTCACAGGGAATCCTTGATTTTGAAGGCATGCCAAATCTTGTAATGATCAACATTGAAGAAAATGATTATGAAATCGTTCCGGAAAAAATAATCAACTTCTTTATCCAGAATAAGGACCTGTTCAATAGGGTTCATGAAATTCAAAAAATCAGAAATAAGGAAAGTGTTCTGGGCGACATAATTCCAATCATCGATGAACTGAATATCATCGACAAAAGGGAAGTGAATATTGAAGAACTTGTCTTATCACTGAAAGATGAGATGGATGAAGAGCTGGAAAAATCTATAAAAAATATTGATCTTGAAGGAGATGAAATACTTAACTTATTAAACAATAACTTCCCTCCAAAGATAAGTAAAATATTTGACGAAATTATAAATAAACGCAAAGATATAATCCGTGAAAAAACCGGCATAAGTTTTGACCCATATCTTCGAACATATCCGATTGAAATTGATGAAACAGAAATCCAAAGGGTGACTCTGGAACAGTCATCCAAAAAGGAAAACGACATTTTTGACATCAAGAAAAGTGCTGCAATCCAACTTAATTCCATTAAGAAAAAAGCCGTTGAAGAGGTTGAAGATGCAATAAGGTTCGACTATGAATTCAGTTTGGGAAGCTTTGCATATGAATACGGATTATGCAGGCCACAATTCAGCGATGAAATAAAATTAAACGGAGCGCTACATCTGGAGCTGGCGCTTAAAAAAGACAAAGACTATGTTCAGACAGTAGACTATCAGCTAACAAAAGATGAAAACATTGCACTTTTAACCGGAGCAAACAGCGGAGGAAAAACCACACTCCTTGAAACCTTGACCCAAATATCCATAATGGCGCAGATGGGACTTCCTGTAAGTGCAGATAGTGCTGAGATAAAATTATTTGATGAAATTTATCATTTCTCTAAAAAACGATCCCTCGATGCAGGCGCATTTGAATCATTCTTAAATGTGTTCATACCAATCGTCACCACCAATAGTGAAAAGTTAGTATTACTAGATGAACTTGAAGGAATAACAGAACTTGATGCAGCAGTTAAAATCATATCAACATTCATAGATATGATAAAAGAATCCAATTCCTACGGAGTTATTGTAACTCATATGGCGCGAGAGCTGATGAATTACACCGATATCAGAGTAGATGGTATTGAAGCCAAGGGACTGGATGAAGATTACAATTTAATTGTTGATAGAACACCTAAAATGAATTTCCTTGCAAAAAGTACCCCCGAATTGATTCTGAAAAGAATATATGAAAAATCAGATGATGATTTAAAAGCAGTGTATGCCCGAATTTTAGAAAAATTCTAAACACATATACTACTTTTTACTATTTTAACCTTTGAGAAAATGTACTTTTAGCCCTACCGATAATACACCCATCCACCATGAAATGGCATCTGAGTATAGCCATAATGTAGAAGAATGAAATATACTGCAATTGAACCACCCCCTCCTATAGAGGATGGGGATTCCTGAATTATTTTCACTTAATAATGGTTAATTTAAGTATTTTATCAGGCTATCTCCGTTGAACCAGCGGTTTAGAATATTAATTGCTGCGTTTGTGTCCCTATCAAGTGTTTTTCCGCATTTTGGACATTTCCAGTTGCGTTTTTTGACTTTTAACTCTTTGT
This sequence comes from uncultured Methanobrevibacter sp., assembly GCA_900318035.1. Classification (GTDB taxonomy): domain Archaea; phylum Methanobacteriota; class Methanobacteria; order Methanobacteriales; family Methanobacteriaceae; genus Methanocatella. The sequence goes on along the minus strand of ONJC01000015.1, from coordinate 32,344 downwards.
TTATGTGTCCGCAGTGGTGGCATGTTCGGCTTGTGTTGTGTGGTTTTACGAATTGTACTCCGTCTGCTTCGGGTTTGTAGAGTTGGAATTTGTCTTTTAGTCTTTTTATGAATCGCGATAGAGGAAATATCATGTTTTGCTCTCCTCCGATTAAGATC
>ONJC01000015.1:0-32166 GCA_900318035.1 uncultured Methanobrevibacter sp. | reverse complement strand
CTGCTCATGTTTCTGCATTTGGACATTAATCTGTTGATGTGTTTGATCATTTGGTTGTCATGGTCAACATCAAAGAATTCTTTTTGTCCTTCGCTTGTGACTAGCCATCCGTTTTTGTTGGAATTGATATCACATCCAATGTGCTCTCCGGTTAATGGCAGTTGTTCTGGTGCATCAGTTTCAATGTTGAATGATGTGTGTTTTTTTCTACTGGTTTTTTGTCTTTTCGGATGGTTTGTCTGAAGCTAGGTCGTGTTTTCTTTTTAGAGTGAAATTTTGGAGGATTATGCCTTTTGCTTTTAAAACTATTTTTGAAAGCTTTATGCAAATCATCACGTGCCTGTTGAAGACTGGTGGACTCTGTTTCCATCAAGTATGGTAACTCTTTTTTAGATTCGTTTAAGAATTGATTTAACTCGTTTTTAGTTGGAATTTTATTAGAATCACCATATTTGGCTTTATATTTATTTAAAAGTTCATTATAGGTTTTACGAGTACAACCATAGTTTTGTTTAAACAGAATTTCTTGTTCGGGAGTTAAATGAAGCTTAACAACCACACCTCGAATATACTCACCCATAAATCTCATCCCCAGTCCATCATTATATACCATTTTCATTCATATCTAAAAAAAATGAAAAAACATCTACTCTTTTTTAAAACAACAATTAAAATCACATTTAATTGAATAATATATCATTTATAATTACTCATATATAAAAAATGAGAGAGAGCATTTGAAAAGTAATCGAATAACGAACTCAGAGCAATTTTTCAAACCCAAAACAATTTTTCATACCCAAAGCAATTATTTAATAATCCAATAACAAAAAAGTATACTGAATAAAAATTCATGACATAAAATAGCCTCAAAAAAACACAAATAAAATAAAACACAATAAAATTAATTAAAAAAGATAGTACACCCAATAGTGCAATTCATCCACAACTTGCAGAAGTTGTGGTATTCTTGCATTTTAAAGATAAAAAAAAGAAGTAGATAAAAATTATCTACTTAACTTTAACAGTTGTTTTAATTGTGTCTTTAACGTAAGTCACTTTGACAGTGTATGTTTTACCTTTTTTAAGCTTTTTGATAACATTCTTTTTAATGGTAACTTTTGCTACACCTTTGTTGTTGGTTTTAGCTTTGTAGGTTTTGCCGTTAAATTTGAATTTAATGACTTTACCTTTAATGAGTTTTCCATTAATTTTAAGTGTTGCAAGTAAGGTAAATTTCTTGGCTGTCTTTTTGACAGTGACTTTCTTAGTTTTAAGTACCTGTTTTACAGTGACAGTGTTTTTGTAGGTTTTACCTTTGAATTTGGTTGTTATTGTGTAGTTTTTAGGAATGTCTGTTATTTTAATTTTAGCTATTCCGTTTTTGTTAGTTGTTACTGTTTTTGTCTTTTTGTTGATTGTGAATGTGACTTTTTCACCTGCAACAGCAACACGACTGTCAGCAGTTACAACTTTAACAGAGAAGTATTTACCACCCGCATAATCAACAGAAATGTTCTTATTGTTGATGATTTTGGTGTCATCAGCAACGGTATAGACTTTTAAACATGCAATATAACCCAAGTCATAAGCATCTTTCCATGTTTTTCCGTCAAATGATACATATGAAATGTTTTGAACATAATGGACCCTAGTATCCTCTAAAAGAAGGTATGGCACCCAATTTGATGTTATTTCTGCTTTGAATACATCACCTTGTTTGATTGGTATGTAACTGTCTAATTTGATAGTGTGATAACCAACATATGGGGACACTCCTTCCTGAGTCAATTTTAATTCATCGTTTACAAAAATTTTGACTGTATAATTGACACCACTCTCATTGAAGTATGTTCCAACAGCAGCAATCAAATCATCATCCAATGCTTCAAAGGCATTCATATAACTTATAGTCTCATTACTTTGCTCAAAATTAGAAAGCCAAGTAATGTCATATTGATAGTTTTTATTGTATGGTACAGTATTTTCGATTATGGCAGCGGCAGCGTAATCAGTGACCTTGCCTAGCTTAAATGCCAAGAGTGATTTGTCATAATATGAAACATAGAGGTATCCTTTGTCTCCCCAGTCTGAACCATAGCTGTTTTTGATAATCCATGCACCATTACCTGGAGGAGTGATTAGGAATTTTTCTTTTGGGAAATTATCGTCCCAACCGATAATGGATACTTCGTGGTTTGCACCTTCAGGCACATCGACATATTGTGCATAGGTTTTCGGATTATAATAAGGGACTTCCTCATCAAATGAAGATTGTCCGAAAAAGGACACATCCAGAGACCCGTATTTCAATATTGCCAATTTAATTTGAGTACCGTTAGGAATTTCATTATTAGGTACAAATATCACATCCTGAACATGAATGTCATTACCTGTTGTGATTGGCATTGTAATTTTTCCAAGCTCATCATAAGTATCTACGCCATATGGAATTGCTCCAAGCCAGCTCAATAAATAACCAACAGAAGCAAGATTGGCTCCGCCTTCAAATACTTCCATAGCTCCATATGGTGAATATTTCATCACAGTTTTCATGTTATTCATAGAAACATTAAATGGAATTCCTGTAGCTTTTAATAATACTGATTCTAATGAACCTGACATTCCAAAAGTCCAGCAGGCACCCATCCATCCTTGATCTTTGATTGATGACACCCATCCCCAGTCACGCAAATCAAATTTTGTTGGAAGAGTATCAATATTAATAGTATTGTTAATCAGGGCCAATTCCATACCTTCTCCAACCATTATTGTTGCATAGAATGTATTGTTGGTTGAAACAGTATCATTATTTAATTCAGTGTTTGTATCTATGGTATATTTTTTAGTAAAGACACTGAAAATGGCATTTGTATTGTTTTTGAATGTTGAACCTTTAATGTTGAATGAACTATCATATGCATATATTGCATTGCCTTGACTTGCAACATTACGGAAGAATCTGGAGTTGGTTATGTTTAGTGTAGAGATATCTGAGAATATTGCTCCACCAGAAGTTGGATAATCCTCAATTATACCGGCGCCATTTGATTCAAAAGTACAATTGTTGATTTCAGTTTCTGTAAATGAAAGGTAAATTGCACCTCCATTAAGTTTAGCCTGATTGTTTATGAATTCTGTATTGTTTAGCCAGAACTGTCCGCCCAATTGGACATATGCTCCAGCAAACTCAGAAGAAGCATCCTTAAATTTGGAATCGATTATTGTCACATTACCCTCATTGCCCGGATTATATCCTGTAATGTCTACATAAACTGCTCCTGCATTTCTGGAAGAAGTAGTGTTTATGAATTCACAATTGCTAATGTAAAGTTCACCACCTTCCCTAAGGCTCATTGCACCTGCGGTAAGATTAGCTTTTAGATTAATGAATTTGGAGTCGATTATTCTAATTTTGGAACCTACAAGATATATTGCTGGTGAATATGTGGCAGTGGTATTGGCAAAGGTAATGTTTTCGAGATTAAATTGGGAACCTGTGGAACCCATGACCTGGCCTGCTTTAGCATATATTTTTGAGGTAATGTATGAATTGTAAAGATTTAGTTTTCCTTTCGCAACTACAAATGATGATCCGCCTTCACCAGCATAATTGTCAATGAATTTGGAATTGTTACAATTAATAGTTACATCTTCGTAGACTGCTACAGCACCACCATTTTTACTTGCATAGTTGTCAATGAAAGTAACATTGTTCAATGTAAATGATCCGGCAGCATATATTGCTCCGCCTTTCTCAGCATTACCCCCGATTAAAATCAAATCGTTTAATGTTACATTGTTTGCAGTAATGTTGAATATTCTTGATTGATTTTTACCATCAATTGTGTGGCCGTTACCGTTAAGAACAAAATTATCCTTGCTGATAACAATTCCACTACGGTTGTCGGTTTCGTTGTTGAATTTGTAGTCGTGGGTTAAATCCACAACATCTTTACCATTTATTTCATCAGTCAAGTTGGTGAATGAATCATCACTTGCTGTGTAGATGTCATTCTGAGCGGTTTCAAGGACATCCGAACTGTCTTCAGTTGTGATATCCTCCTGAACCGTTTCTAATATTTCTTTACTGTCATCTCCAATTGCATCTTCGGTGATGCTTTCTGCTGCACAGACTGCTCCCACCGACATTATCAAAATAAGCATGACAATCAAAATTTTTAAAGCTTTCATAAATTATCACAATTAAATATATATGAAAAGTCGATATATAATCTTGCTTATTTAATTTTAAGAATTTTTGATGATAATTATTCTGAATTGTTTGGTAAAAAAATGAATGAACTGATAAATTGTTAAAAAAAATAAGAGAAAAGTAGATAGAAATTATCTACTTAACTTTTACAGTTGTTTTTATGGTGTCTTTTTTGTAGGTTACTTGGACTTTATAGGTTTTACCTTTTTTGAGCTTCAAGGCGTTTTTGTTCAGTGTCTTTTTGGCAATACCGTTTTTGTTGGTTTTGACCTTGTAGGTTTTGCCGTTGATTTTGAATGTTATCTTTTTGCCTTTAACCAGTTTGCCGTTGATTTTGAGTTTGGCTTTTAAGGTAAATTTCTTGGCTGTCTTTTTGACGGTGACTTTGCTTGTGGTTAAAACCTGTTTTACTGTGACTGTGTTTTTGACTGTTTTTCCGTTGTATGTGGTTTTGATGGTGTATTTTTTAGGGGTTTGTGTTATTTTGATTTTAGCTACACCTTTGCTGTTGGTTTTAACTGTTTTTGTCACACCGTTGATGTTGAATTTTACGCTGGCACCTGAAACAGCTATTCCGTCCTCAGTTACAACATTGACGGAGAAGTATTTGCCTCCGTCATAGTCGACAGTAAGGTTTTTGTTGTTGATGATTTTGCTGTCATCAGCGACAGTATAGACTTTCAAAACAGCAATTACGCCTTCGCTGTAGGAATCCATCCAAGGGGTTCCGTCGATAGAAACAAATGAAATATTGCTGGTATAATGTGTTCTCATAGTGTCAAGCCTCATGAATGGTATATTTTTTGTGGTTATTACTGCTTTGAAGACGTCACCTTCTTTTACCGGTATGTATTCATTTAATTTGATGGTGTGGTAGCCCATATAGGGGGTCACTCCATTTTGAGTTAGTTTTAATTCATCGTTTACATAGATTTCAACAGTATAGTTGTCATCGCCTTCCTGGAAGAATGTTCCGACTCCGGCAATCAAATCATCGTCCAATGCTTCAAACACATTCATATAGCTTACAGTTTCTGCACCATGTAAGAAACTGCCTTCCCATGTCACCACATATTGATAGTTTTTATTGTATGGAACAGTATTTTCAAGAATTACTGCAGTAGCATGTCCATTCAATTCATCTGGGCCGCATTGTACGAATGATTGGTCGTAATATGAAACATATAAATATCCATTTTCTCCCCAGTCAGGGCCCCAGCTGTTTTTGACAATCCATGCACCGTCACCAGGAGGGGTAGCCAAGAACTTTTCTTTTGGGAAATTGTCATCCCATCCCACAACTGTAACAGCATGATTTTGCTGTGTAGGCACATCAACATATTGTGCATATGTTTCAGTATTGTAATACAGGCTTACTTCATCGTATTGGGATTGCCCATAATAATTGACATTTATAGAGCCATATTTCATGATTGCTTCTTTAAGTTTTGTACCGTTAGGCACTTCATCATTAGCTATGAATATCACATCTTGAACATGAATGTCTTGAGTTGTTGTGATTACTGGTGAAATTTTACCCATTTCATCATATGAATCCAGATCTTCTGTAAATGCTCCGAGCCAACTCAAGAGGTAACTTGCTGCAACAGTGTTTATTCCGCCTTCAACCAAGTCCAAATCCCCATAAATTGAATACTTTATCATAGTGTCTTGCATGTTGTTTTCTGAAAGGTCAATTTTGAGGCCTGTGGCTTTTAATAATGCAGATTCTAAGGCACCTATCATTCCGAATGTCCAGCAGGAACCCATCCAACCTTGAGCCCTAACCGGTGAAACCCAACCCCAGTCACGTGAATCGTATCTGGATGGAAGAGTAGTGACATTGATAGTGTTGTTAATCAAGGTTAACTGCATGCCTTGCCCAACAATTATTGTTGCATAAAATGTATTATTGGTTGAGATGTTGTTGTCATTGATGAAAATGTTTGTTTCATCTATAATGGCTTGTTTATCGAAAACTGAGTAAATAGGATTTGTATTGTTTTCAAATATTGAATTGCTAATGGTGTATGCTGAATCATATGCATAAATCGCAGCACCTGCACTTGCATTGTTATTGAAGAATTTGGATTCGGAAATGTTATAGCTGCCCATATCCAACAATATTGCACCGCCATAGGTTGGATAACCTTCAATAACATCAACACTGTTTGAATCAAAAGTACAGTTATTAACTGTACCGTTTACATATGAAAGATATACTGATCCTCCGTTATAAGTTGCATGACCGTTTATGAATTCGGTATTGTTTAGGAATAAATCTCCACCTAATTGAAGTAATGCTCCACCAAAGTCAGAATATGTATCCTTAAAGACAGTGTCAATTATTGTTAGATAACCGCCCTCACCCTCTCCGGCAATATCTGCATAAACAGCACCTGCATTTTTAGAGGATGTAGTGTTTATAAATTCACAATTTTTGATATATATCTCACCACCAGCTCTAACGCCTATTGCACCAGCAGTAATATCACTTCTCAAATTATAGAATTTAGAATTGATTATTGAAGTTTTAGTATTTCTAAGATACATTGCTGGTGAATAAGAAGAAGTAGAGTTAGCAAAAGTAGCATTTTCTATATTAATTACAGAATGCCTCAAAGCAGCAATTTGAGAATACTTATTGAAAATTTTTGAACTCAATTCCGCATTGTAAAGATTCAAGTTACCCTTTTCCACATATATTGCGGAACCTGCTTCAGCATAATTATCAGTGAAATCAGTATTGTCACAGTTAAGAGTTACATTACCGTAAAGCCCTACAGCTCCTCCTTCTATTTTCGCATAGTTGTTTATGAAAGTAACATTGTTCAATGTTAATGATCCGGTAGAATAGATTGCTCCGCCTTTATCAGCATTACCTCCGGTCAAAATCAGATTGCTTAATGTTACGTTGTTTGAGGTAATGTTGAATATTCTTGATTGGTTGTTTCCATCGATTGTGTGGCCGTTACCGTTAAGGACAAAATTATCCTTGCCGATAACAATTCCGCTTTTGGCATCGGTTTCGTTGTTGAATTTGTAGTCGTGAGTTAGATCCACGACATCTTTACTATTTATTTCATCAGTCAGGTTGGTGAATGAATCATCACTTGCTGTGTAGATGTCATTCTGAGCGGTTCCAAGGACATCCGAACTGTCGTCAGTTGTGATATCCTCCTGAACCGTTTGTAATATTTCTTTGCTGTCATCTCCTATTGCATTGTCGGTGATGCTTTCTGCTGCACAGGCCGCCCCTGCCGACATTATCAAAATAAGCATGACAATCAAAATTTTTAAAGCTTTCATAGTTATCACATATTAAATATATGTGAAAAGTTGATATATAAGCATGCTTATTTAGTTTTAAGAAGTTTTAATGACAGTTATTCTAAATTGTTCGGAAAAAAATGAATGAAATAATAAAATGTAAAAAAATAAGATAAAGTAGATAAAAATTATCTACTTGATTTTAACGGTTGTTTTTATGGTGTCTTTGAGGTAGGTTACTTTTACAGTGTATTTTTTACCTTTTTTGAGCTTCAAGGCATTTTTGTTTAATGTCTTTTGTGCAACTCCTTTTGCATTGGTTTTGACCTTGTAGGTTTTGCCGTTGATTTTGAATTTGATAACTTTGCCTTTTTGGAGCTTGCCGTTGATTTTGAGTTTGGCTTTTAAGGTAAATTTCTTGGCTGTCTTTTTGACGGTAACTTTGCTTGCTGTCAAGACCTGTTTTACAGTAACGGTGTTTTTGTAGGTTTTGCCGTTGTATTTGGTTTTTATTGTGTATTTTTTAGGAATGTCTGTTATTTTTATTTTTGCTATTCCGTTTTTGTTGGTTTTCACTGTTTTTGTCTTTTTGTTGATTATGAAGGTGACTTTTGCACCTGCACCAACGGCATGACCGTCAGCGGTTACAACTTTAACGGAGAAGTATTTGCCTCCATTATAATCAACAGCAATGTTTTTGTTGTTGATGATTTTGCTGTCATCAGCAACAGTGTATGCTTTAAGACATGCAATGTAACCTAAGTCATAGGCATCTTTCCAGGATTTTCCGTCGAAGGATATGTATGAGATATTTTGAGTGTAATGTGACCTTACAGAGGTTAAGTTAACGATTGGTGCAGTTTGTGAAGTTATCACTGCTTTGAAAACATCACCTTCTTTAATTGGTATGTATTTGTTTAACTTGATTGTGTGGTAACCGTAGTATGGTGATACTCCAGTTTGGGTCAATTTCAATTCGTCATTTACATAAATTTCGACTGTATAATTGTTGCCTTCCTTATCGAAGTATGTTCCGACTCCAGCAATCAAATCATCATCCAATGCTTCAAATACATTCATATAACTTACATTCTGATTGCCTGATTTGAAATCACCGTCCCATATAAGATTATATTGGTAGTTCTTATTGTATGGTTCGGTATTTTCGATTATTATTGAAGTAGCATAATTTGTCACGTCTTCACTGTTCAGTAATGTCTTATCATAATATGAAATATAGAAGAATCCATTCTCTCCCCATTCGGTACCGTAGCTGTTTTTGACAATCCATGCGCCGTTGCCAGGAGGGGTGATTAAGAAGTTGCTTGCATTATAATTATCGTCCCATCCTATAATTGAAACAGCATGAGATGGTGTTATAGGTTCATCAACATAATGTGCATGGGTTTCTGGATTATAATAAGGATTTACATCCTCGGATGTGGATTGCCCGTAAAATGCCACATCTATGGAACCGTAGTTCATGATTGCCAATTTGAGCTGTGTGCCGTTTGGTATTTCCTTGTTAGGTGTAAACATCACATCCTGAACATGGATGTCATTCTGGGTTGTGACTACTGGTGAAATTTTTCCAACTTCATCATAGGTATCCGCATCCTGTGTGAATGCTCCAAGCCAGCTCAACAAATAACCGGTGGAAATACAGTTGGCTCCACCTTCCACAATCATAGTGCTTCCATAAATTGAATATTTCAGCATGGTATTCTGCATGTTGTTTTCTGAAAAGTCAGTTGTGATGTTTGCTGCTTTAAGCAATGCTGATTCCAGTGTGCCTGTCATTCCGAATGTCCAGCAGGCACCCATCCCTGCTTGATTTTTAACGGATGAAACCCATCCCCAATCACGCAAATCAAATTTCTTTGGAAGGTTTTCGACACTAATGGTATTGTTAAGTAATACCAATTGAATGCCTTGTCCGATTATTGTTGTTGCATAATATGTATTGTTTGTTGAAACATTATCGTCATTAATACAGGTATTGTTTTCTAAAATAGATTCCTTATCGAAAACAGTATAGATTGGGCTTGTATTGTTTTCAAATATTGAATTTTTGATACTGTATGAATTATCGTATGCATAGATTGCGCTTCCTTCACTTGCCACATTATTGAAGAATTTAGATTCATCTATATTTAATGTGCTCATGTCACTGTATATTGCAGCACCATGTGTCGGATATCCTTCAATAATGCTGACGCCATTTGAATCAAAGGTACAATTATCGATTTCAGTGTTTGTATATGAAATGTAAACTGCACCCCCATCATATTTAGCATGATTGTTTGTGAATTCGGTATTCTTTAACACTAAATCTCCGCCCAATTGGACATATGCTCCACCAAATTCAGAATAGGTGTCCTTAAATTTACTACCAATTATGGTCACTTTACCTGTTTTTTCATTTTCTCCAGCAACATCTGCAAAAATGGCACCTCCATTTTTGGAAGAAGTAACGTTTTCGAATTCACAATTTTCAATATATAGTTCTCCACCGGCTTTAGTTCTAATTGCACCTGCGGTAATATTGGCTTTTAAATCAATGAATCTAGAATTGATTATTGAAGCTTTAGCAGATTTAATATTTAATGCCGGTGCATAAGATGAAACAATATTGGCAAAAGTAGTGTTTTCTATATACGCTTCAGTGCCAGTAGTCAGGAAAATTTGAGAACCTTTAACGTAATTTTTTGATGTTATGTATGAATTGTAAAGTTTCGCTTCACTTTCCATAAGAAGGATGGTTGGTCCGTCTTTAGCATAACTATCAATAAATCTGGTATTATTACAAATAAGGGTTGTGGTATCTAGTCCTATAGCTCCTCCCTGATTGTCTGCATGATTGTTGATGAAAGTAACATTATTTAATGTCAGTGTTGATTCAACAGCACGTATTCCACCACAATTCGCGAAATTACCGTTGATTAAAATCAAGTCATTTAATGTTATATTTTTTCCGCTAATGTCCAATAGTCTTGATTGGTTGTTTCCATCGATTGTGTGGCCGTTACCGTTAAGGACAAAATTATCCTTCCCAATAACAATTCCTCTACTGGCATCGGTTTCATTGTTGAATTTGTAGTTGTGAGTTAGATCCACAACATCTTTACTTTTTATTTCATCAGTCAGATTGGTGAATGAATCATCACTTGCTGTGTAGATGTCATTCTGTGTGGTTTTAAGAATATCTGTACTGTCGTCAGTTGTGATATCCCCCTGAACCGTTTGTAATATTTCTTTGCTGTCATTGCTTATTGTATTGTCGGTGATGCTTTCTGCTGCACAGACTGCCCCCACCGACATTATCAAAATAAGCATGACAATCAAAATTTTTAAAGCTTTCATAATTATCACATATCCATATATATTAAAAGTGGATATATAAGCATTTTTATTTAGTTTTGAGAAGTTTTAATGATGATTATTCTAATTGGTTTGGAAAAAATGAACGAAGTAATGAATTGTTAAAAAAAATAAGAGAAAAGTAGATAATAAATCATCTACTTAACTTTAACGGTTGTTTTTATGGTGTCTTTTTTGTAGGTCACTTTTACAGTGTATGTTTTACCTTTTTTGAGTTTGTTGATAACTTTTTTGTTCAATGTTTTTTGTGCAATACCTTTAGAATTGGTTTTCACCTTGTAGGTTTTGCCATTGAACTTGAATGTTATCTGTTTTCCTTTAACCAATTTGCCATTGATTTTAAGTTTAGCTTTCAAGGTAAATTTCTTGGCTGTCTTTTTGACAGTTACCTTGCTGGCTGTAAGCACTTGTTTTACAGTAACGGTATTTTTGTAGGTTTTGTTGTTGTATTTGGTTGTTATTGTGTATTTTTTAGGAATGTCAGTTATTTTTATCTTAGCTATTCCGTTTTTGTCGGTTGTTACTGTTTTTGTTTTCTTATTGATTGTGAAGGTGACTTTTGCACCTGCACCGACTGCATGGCCGTCTGCGGTTGTAACTTTAACGGAGAAATATTTACCACCATCATAGTCAACTGAAATATTCTTATTGCCAATGATTATGGAATCATCAGCAACAGTATATGCCTTTATAACGCAGACTTGACTTTCCAAAGATGCATCTTTCCATTCACCATCTTGTAAGTAGAATGATGTGTTTGCAGGATAATGTAATCTTGATTGGACATGCACTGGACCATTGTTTGATTTGATTTTAACAGTAAAGATATCTCCTTTTTTAACCGGAACAAATGTGTCCAGTTGGATGGTATGGAATCCATAATATGGGGAAATACCGCTTTGTGTGTGTCTTAAAACATCATTGACATAGATTTCGACAGTGTATTCCGCACCACTTTGATTGAAGTATGTTCCAACACCTGCAATCAAATCATCATCAAATGCTTCATAGATGTTCTTGTATTCGTTTGAAACGTCTAAAAAGCCTAATGCGCCCATAACATTTACTTGGTAATTTTTATTATATGGGACAGTGTTGTTGAGTATAAATGCATATGATTCCATCGCAGTTGCAAATGTGGTATCATAATAGGAAATATAGTAATATCCATTGTCTCCAACGGTTTCTCCCCAACTATTTTTGATAATCCATGCACCGTCACTAGGCGGTGTGATATAGAAGTTTTCTTTAGGATAGTTGTCATCCCATCCGATAAGTGCAACTCCATGGTTTGGACCAATATTATCTGGAACATATTGTGAAGATCCATTGACATACGGAAGGACATTTGTACCGTAATAAGCAATTCCTACTGCACCATATTTTAAAATAGCCTCTTTTAACAGGTCATTGTCTGTTGAATTTTTACGTGGAGGTATGATGATTAGGTCTTGGATATGAATGGCTGAAGTTGGTGCGATTATTGGTGAAACTTTTCCAAGTTGGTCATATACATCATAATCGGATGCAAATACACCAAACCAACCCAATGCATAACCACTACCGACAACTATGGCTCCGGCTTCAGTCATGCCGTCTAAACCGTATCTGGAGTATTGTAGTCCCATATTCTGTATGTTGTTTTCTGAAAGACTCATTGAAATTCCTAAATATCTTAATATTGAAGATTCTAGTGCACCTGCAGTTGCAAACGCCCAACATGACAGCATATTTCCCTGGCTTTTGACAGGAGTAACCCAACTCCATTCACGTAAATCAAATTTAGAAGGGAGTGTGGCAACATCAATTGTATTATTTATTAATTCTATTTGCACTCCAGGAATGTCAACGATTGTTTCATAGAATTCATTGTTCAAACTTGTAGAATTATCTTTACTGTAATTGTTATTATTTAAAGTATAGATTGTTTTTTCAAATGCAGTATAAATATCCATATAAGTGCCGTTTAAATCAGAATTATTGTCAAATGCATTGCTTTCAATATCATAATCCGAATCATATAAGTATATTGCTGAACCGGATTGTGCGAAGTTGTTGATTAACTTTGAATTATATAAATTTAATTCACAGACATCACCATAAATTGCACCACCGTAAGAATCACGTCCGACTACAGATCCAAATCCACCATTTTCATCGAATATTGAATTTGAAATAGTCATGATTGAATGAGATGTATATATTGCACCACCATCGAATAATACAACATTATTTGTAAAATTACAATCTTTTATGGTAATATTACCTCCTAATGCCATTATGGCTCCACCAAATCCGGAATTACAATCTGTGAAAGTGGAATTAGTAATTGATACAGGTTTAAACACAGTATCATAGGTATCAATAAATAATGCTCCTCCATTTTTTGAAGAGGAAACATTTACAAATGTACAATTTTCAATCACTGCAGTATCCTGTATTCCTTTTATTGCAACAGCGCCCGCAGTAAAGTTGGCATATAAGTTGATGAATTTTGAATTCTTAATAATTGTTGATTTGTCTGACATGATTGCAGTAGAATACTGGGATGTTGTATTTGCAAATATGGAGTTTAGAACAGTAATTGTAGTACCAGCTCTGCCATAGACAAATCCCCATGCCAATTCTTTAGAACTGCTCATGAATACGTTATTGAGAGTTGCAGTAGAATTGGCTATATATACTACTCCAAAACTATCACTAGTTGAATCCGTGATTTTACCATAGTTATTAGTATAGCTTGGACCATTTTCTGTAAAAACTACTCCCCGAACAGCAGTACAGTTATCAATGTTTACATAGTTTGTTGTTAGTGCACCTGATGGAATAATGAATGCACTACCTGCCTGAGAGTTTGCATTGATTATTGTAAGGTTATTAACCGTTACATTTGTTCCCAAAATAACAAAAGCCCTAGCCTGATTATTCGCGTCAATTGTATGTCCTTCACCGTCGAGAACGAAATTATCATTCCTAATAACGATTCCGCCCTCACTATCTGATGAACTGTTGAATTTATAGTCGGCATTCAATTTCAAATAGTTTCCTGTCGCATTTGTTATCTCTTCATTTAATTTTGAAAAGGACTGTGGTGAATCGTCCACAGCAACGACATGTTCTTGTGTACTTTCCAGAATATCCTGACTGTCATCACCTACAATATCCTCAGTAATGTTTTCTGCTGCACAGACAGCACCTACAGACATAATTAGGATAAACATGACAATCATAATTTTTAAAGCTTTCATAATTATCACTATAAAATAATATATGTGAAAATCATTATTTAAACATTTATATTATATTTTGATTGATTTAAAAACAGATATCCAAAGTGTAACATTCTACAATACCATTTATCAACAAAAAAATTAATAAATTATATATAATATTCATTACAAAGTATAATCAAGACTTAATTTTAGTGAAAAAAATGAATGTAAAATTAAACAGTCGGATGCGGCTATTGATTCTGTTTACCTTGGCAGCAGGTCTGGTAACAATAGCCCAGTCAATTATTACAACAGGTATAGTTTACTTGATGAGTGATTTTTCTGTCTCATCAACACAGGCGCAATGGTCCTATTCAGTATTTTTGCTTGTTGTAGGAGTCATGATTCCGTTAAGTGCTTATATATCACGCAGATTCAGTGCAAGAACAATATTTTTCTTTTCATTAATTATATTTCTTTTAGGATCAGGCATATGTTATTTTTCAAATTCATTAATAGTGTTAATCATTGGCAGAGTTCTTCAGGCCATTGGAAATGGTATCATAATGCCATATGTTCAGATTTTGCTCTTGAGAACCATTCCTGAAGAGAAATGGCAGACTTATATGGGATTATATGGTTTGGTTATTGCAATAGCTCCCGTTTTAGGTTCTTTCATAGGAGGATTTGTCATAACATTATACGGATGGAGGGAACTGTTCTCTTTTTTCACAGTTGCCACAATAATCCTTTTGGTTTTAGGCATATTCTTTGTAAAAGACAATACTCCTACTGAAGATTATCCACTCGACTATTTATCTGTCATTTTGTCCGTGATTGGATGTGCAGGAGTGATGCTTGGTTTTACAAACGTTGCAGATTATGGATTTACACATTATCTTGTAATTTTGCCGATGATCATTGGAATCATAACGTTAATACTTTTTGTAAAACGTCAACCGAAATTGGAAAAGCCTTTGATTAACTTGTCAATACTTAAAAACAAGTATTTCCTAGTGGGCACAACATTCATCTGCATTCTATTTTCATGTTTGAACGGATGTACTGCACTTATTCCCATATTCATTCAGGGTGTAGCCTACAATTCCGCAATTATTTCCGCTTCTGTGATGCTTCCAGGCGGATTGATGATAATTGTATTTAACATAATAGGTCCCTTGCTTACAAACAGAATAGGAATCAAAAAGGTTCTGATTATGGGATGCATCTTTTCCATAATAGGATATGCAACCATGATGTTCTACACTCAGGATTCCTCTTTTGAATTCATGGCCATAACCCAGACAATCCGTCTAATCGGTACAGGGCTGGCTCTGATGCCTGCAACAACATGGACTTTGACCATGGTGTCCGACAAGGTGGAAGATGGAACTGCAGTAAACAATACATTAAGGCAGATTTTTGCAGCAATCGGTTCATCAATTGTAGTTGTTATAGTAGCTGTTTTGGCAGGAGGAGCCATAGACCACAATACCGCTTCAGTTGTAGCATTCAACCAGACCTCATTGATTCTACTTGCTTTGCATGTTGTCATGCTTATTTTGACTATCGTTTATATTGATGATAAGGAAAGAATTGAACATAAAAATGCAAAAGCATAATCTTTTGAAATTAACTTCATGAATGTCGAAATAAATAATATCATTTTAATAAAAAGATAATTTATTTCTACTCATTTTTTATTATTTAAATTAATTCTCACAAAAATCTTAAAAAAAATACAGAATAGAAATTATACAATTGAACACATTATTTTCATTTTGATTTCGAAACAAAAGAAATTTTATCGCAATATTTATATTGATTGACCAATAAAAATAAAAATAACTCTAACGAGTTTCAATTTTAAAAAAAAAATTAAAAAAAAGGTGATAAACATGGGCGTAGGAGATATAATAGGAGATGCTTTAGCATATCCATTTAGTAATATTAAAGCATTAGTTTTATATGCAGTCCTAGCTATAATCGCAGGAATTATTGGAGGTGCAACTTTAATTTCAACTGCAGCTTCATTCTCTTCAAAAGGTTTGGCAGGATTTGCTTTTAGCGGATTGACTATTGTTGGAATCATTGTTTTTATTCTTGTACTGTTCTTGATTGAAGGATATGGTTTAGACATTATAAAATATGGTATTGAAAGAAGAGCTGATAGTCCTGGAATAGATATAGGAAGACAAATTACAAATGCTATTAAATTAATTGTTGTTAGTATTGTATATTACGTTATTCCTGCAATTATTATTTTAGTTTTAGGTCTTTTCCTTAGAGACTGGATACTTGCTATAATCAGTATAATTTTAATCATCGTATTTGCTTTGGCTAACTTTATGGCAAAATGTAGATTAGCAAAAACTGATAATTTAGGTGATGCTTTAGCTATTGGAGAAGCTATTGGAGACATTTCCAGAGTAGGAGTAGGTAAAATAATTGCAACTGTTGTTGTTATTTTCGTTATCTTAGTAATCGTTGCATTTATCCTTGCATTAATTACTAATATGAATAATACCATTGGTGCTATTTTATTAGGTATTTTTTCAGTTTACTTTGTATTCTTCTACAATAGAGCTATTGGTTTGTTATACTCCGAAGCATAATCAAACCAATCTTTTTTTCTTTTTTTCTTTTTTTTATCAAAAAAATAATTATCTGAACTTTTTTTAATGAACAACAGATTGAATTCTAAGTAAAACTAAAATAAATTTAAATTCCAGTGTTTTGTTTTAAAAATAAGATTAAAAAAAGTTTATTAAAAAATAAACTCTTTTTAATTATCATTCCTTGCGTTCTGGCAAGAAAGGAATTAATGATTCGGCCAATTTGGATATTGGCATTGTTTGAATCCATACTTTGCCGGGGCCTGTTAATTTTGAGAAGAACAATCCTTCTCCAAATAATACATTTTTAGCTCCCTTAACTCTTTCAATGTCAAAGTCAACGGTTTCTTCCATTGCAGCAATGTGACCAGGATCCACTAATAATTTTTCTCCAGGCGCCAAGTCCTTTTCAATGACTTCCCCATCAATTTCTAAAAATACCATACCATTTCCGGTAAATTTTTGAAGGATAAAACCTTCGCCACCAAATATTCCGGATCCAAGCTTATCTCTAAAGTGTATGTCAATATTAACACCTTCTTCAGCTGCTAAAAAGGCATTTTTCTGACCGATAATTGTATTTGACCCATTCAATCTTATAGGCATGATTTTTCCAGGAGTGCATGATGAAAATCCTACTTGCTCTCCATCAGATTCTGCAGTAAAGAAATTTAAAAATATGGTATCCCCAGCTAATGCTCTTCCAAGCCCTTTCAATAAGCCTCCACCAGTATTAGTGTCCATATTCATACCAGAAGTCATGAATGCCATTGCTCCTGTTTCATTTTTCATTATCTCGCCCTTTTGTAATGTGCATATTACAATAGGAAAAGAACCACCTTTTATTTCGTATTCCATTTTAAACCACCTAAAATATTTATTACAAATAACCGGTCAAATAAAATTATTTTGAAATGTAGCGGTTTCGGTCATCTGCTTAAATATTTTTAATATAACATCTTTATTAAAGACATGTAATATTTATCTTAATGATTTATTAAATAATTATTTAATTTTTCAATTCCTAAAATTATAATAAGGATTACCAATATAAAAGTTAATTGGTGAACCTATGGAAATATTTGCTCGTACTTTGTTTCAATTATCCGTGGTAATTCTTATCTTTCTAGTTTTAACCCTTTTAGGGAAAGTCATATATCATACATTAAAAAATAAGTATGGAAACTCAATAAATATCAATGAATTACTGCCTGAAGATGAAGTTCATACTTTAATACAGGTTTATTATTTAATTTTAATGGCACTGTGTGTTGTAAATATTTTCTATTCACTTGTGGGGTCACAAAGTGATATATATTATTTTGCAATATTTGACATTGCACTTTCATTATATTTCGCAATCACATTAGATATGAGTTCCTGGAAAAATAGAGTTATCTGGTTGTTATTGATTCCATATGGATCTTTAGTTTATCCATTGTTTGGCCTTAGTTTAGTAATTTTTGCAGATTTTCTTCATGCTTTCATCTTTATATACCTCGCAAAACTAAATCTCGACAAATTTGTAGAATATACTAATTCAAACGCTTTGGGGTTAACTATAATATTGTTATTTACAGTAATTTTCGCAGGGTTTTTCATAACACAATATGCTGAAGGTGCAAATGCATTAGATTCCCTTGTAATTGTTTCCAATCAGTTTACAGGTAATGGATATTCTGCTTTTGGCAATACTATTTCTGGCAAACTCAACAGTTTATTGCTGGTTTGGGGAGGATATATCCTTTCTGGAGTTGGTGCTGCAACATTAACGGCGGCGCTTTTAATTAGACATTTCAAAAAGGAATTTGAAGAATTAAGAAAATTGATTGAAGAAGGAGAGGAAGAATAATGGGCATTGAATGGATATTTGTTTCTATTTTCCAGATATTGGTTGCAATGGGAATTTTTGCTGCTTTAATATACCTTGCCAAATATATTGTTAATAAAGGCAGATTAATGGCTCGTTTTAAAAAGTCCAGGATTTCAAATCCTCAAGAATATTTTCCTTCTGAAGAAGTATTCCTATTAAAGCAAGTTTTTTATTTGATGGTGATATTGGTCATTATCATGATTTGCTTATATCTGACCTTTGATTGGAATGAAGGTTTTTATTTTGTATATCTTTTGGATATTGTTGTTTCCCTGTATCTTGCCCTTAAAATGGACAAAGATTCCTTAAAAGATAAAGTTTTATTATTCCTATTAATTCCATTCGGTTCCATAACAGGAATACTGTTTGGAGAGGGTATTGTTGGTTTATTGGATTTGACCCATATTATTGGATATTTGTATTTCATTAAAGTTTACTTCCGCAAATTTGTTGAATATACTGAAAGTAACGGATTGGGAATAACCATAATATTGTTATTTGGAATAATACTGGTTAGTTTTTTATTTACCATCCCTGTTGAAAACGTTTCTCCTATGGACTCCCTAACCATGGTGTCCAATGCATTTACAAGCAACAGCTTTGACGCTTCAGGAAAAAACATAATAGGTAAACTTAATTCGTTGATATTGGCCTGGAGCGGTTTCATATTATCTGGTGTCGGTACGGCCACTTTAGCTGTTTCAATAGTAAATGACTATGTTAATCGCCAATTTGCTGAAATGAAAGATTTAGTTAAAAAGAAAAAAGAAAAGGAGTAATATCTAGATATCCAACACTAATTATATACATTATAATTGCAGGTCATTCTCTTTAATGTTTGTCCAATCATTTCAATGTGAAAAATAATCGGTTGGTATTGAATGGTTTTAGCGGAGGGTTCTAAAGACAATTGTATTTGAAAAAAAAGTTAAGCAAATGCGGTTGTGCATTCACCTAACGGTTATTTTGGATTTGACCATCTTGGCCTTGTAGTAGCTATTTCCAGCATATCGAACTGCTGCAACGAATCTGCCTTTCTTTTTGAGACCGGTTATCTTGAATGTTGCCTTTCCATACTTGTTTGTTTTTGCCCTGTAGATCTTTTTGTTGACTTTCAGAGTGACCCATTTGCTTTTCAATGCCTTGTTACGGTTGCTTTTGAGGGTGACTGTGTATTTCTTGATTTTGAGGGATTTCTTGAATGTCCTTTTTGCAGCCTTCAGTTTTGGAGTTGCCTTCTTTACAGTGATTTTGGCATTTGAGGTTGAACCAGCATAGCTTGCATCACCCCTGAATGAAAGCGTTGCAACGTATGTTTTAACCTTCAGACCATCTGTGGAAATCCTGACTTGGCCCTTTGAATCCGTGGTGAGTGTTTTTGTCTTACCGTTCAGTGCAACAGTAATCTTTTTCTTTGATATCGGGCGCATTTTTGAATCCATGAGTGTCACTGTGAGGTATTTTCCTCCATTGTATTGTGTAGTGACTGAAGCTGCAGAAACAGTTGTGTTGAGCCTTACGGTAAATGCCTTTATGCACACATTTGTGTCGTTCATCTTCCTGTAGCTTAAGCTTCCAAGTTCCATATAAAGCACTTCGGTTGTCTGAGATATGTCATACCAGTTTATGCCATCGGGACTTACAAAGGACTGGTTCAGATCTGCGGAAGTTTTGGTAATCATTGAGGAATCTGCGGTTTCAAGGGCTATGGGATATGCAAAACCAGGACATGTCAGTTTAACTTCAATCCTGAAAATGTCATTCCTGTTGAGGTCAACCAGCTCGTCCAATGCAATTGTATGATATCCTGGATTGGATATGGATGCATTCTGCACATATTCTAGCTTTCCATTTACATAGATACGTGCATCATACGTAGAATTGACAGCAAATGTGTAAAGGCTGAATGCTGCCAATGGACTGTTGTCTGCAGCTGTGAACTGATTTGCAAACCATGCGGTATCTGAGTTGTAGCCCATGCTTATGAGAGTTCCCTTGGTGTCGTACTGGTAATTGCGATTGTAGTTGTCGGTTGCCTCCACATTGACAATGGCATATGCTATGCTTTCAGTTGAAAGAGTCAGGTCGTAATATGAAATCCAGTTGTATCCGCCGCCCTCCAAATAAACCGTTTCATTGAGAGTGTCATTGAAGAACCTGTCCGAAAAGCTGTTTCTTATAAGAAATGCACCGTCCGGAATGCCTTCACCAAACCTTGATCCTGGATAGGTATCGTTCCAGCCAACAATCGAAACGAGATGAGAAGAATATCTCGGAAACAGATTGATTGGAGAGTCCATGGATTCCAGGTAGGTTCCGTTTTGAATGAATACCTTTGGGTCATAGTACTTGTAGCCCACAACGACAGGACCATATTCAATAATAGCCAGCTTGATTTGTGTAACATCACCACAGGTAATGTAGATTACATCCTGCAGGTGTCCCATGACAGTCAAGTTGTCAGGAGAATACCTTGAGGAATCATTGAAGGGATCCTCTGATGAATTCACAGGTCCGCTCCAGCGAGCCCAATAAGCGACGGCCTTTGCTGTTGCGCCACCCTTCTGCAGAGTCCATCCGTCCTTTGCATATACACCCATGATATTGATGAGATTGTTTTCGGAAAACTCATACATCTTGTGGTAATGGCTCTTGAAGTAGTATTCCATAATGGAGGTAGCCGAAAACGCCCAGCATCCTCCGGACTTTCCCTGGTTTTGAATTGGTTTGAACTGCTCCTCAACAGTACCATTGGCATATGTTATTGTCCTCAAATCAAGTGAAGATGGAATTTCAGTTGCAGGATCTAATATCTCACCATAGACAAGCGGCCAGAAAAGAGTATATATCACACTTTCGTTATCGGATTCCACACTGTTGTTTTCGAAAGTGACATTGATGCAGCTGACAGTACCGCTTGTGGTAACGACCGTCTGATTTACGGCATTTCTTGTCTTCTGTCTGTTGTCCGATATGACAGAGTCAGTGATGCTGAGCCTCCCGTAATTGTAAATTGAACTTGCATAGCCATAATCCCCTGTGATTGAATTGTTGCAGATAAGTGAATCAAATATTAGGTTATCAAAACCAAAATAGGCAATTGCTCCTGCAAAGGGGTATTTTCCTATTACCCTATTGTCTCTGACAACACATCCTTCGACGGAAGTTATGGAATAGTATGCATAAAGCGCCCCTGCAGACCTTTCGGCCACATTACCATTGAAAGTGCATTCTGCAAAAACAGCCATCGAATGCTGGAGTGCTGCGCCGGCACCCTGAGATGCACTGTTATTGGTGAATTTAACATTTTCCAAGAGAACTTGGCATAAGTATCCCTCGAATGCACCTCCACTTGTATTTGCACAGTTATTTTCAAAGCTACTGTTGATTATTGTGTTTTTAAATGATTCTCCTTTCAGGTATACTGCCCCACCAGAAACAATGGCAGAATTGTTGATGAAAACGGAATTGGCAATTGTCAGATTGCCGTTTCCCGAATATACTGCCCCACCGAGATTTACTTGACCGCCATTTGTGAAAGTGATGTTTTTAAGTGTCACATTGTCTGATGTGACATTGAATATTCTTGCCCGGTTGGTTGCATCGAGAACATGCCCGTTTCCGTTTATTGTAATCGGTTTTGAAATCACAATACCATTTGGTGAAGAGTCCACATATTCATAATCCCTTGAAAGATTCAGGACTCCACCATCATCAACACCGGCAATTTCGCTTTCAAGTTCACTGAAGCTTGCCCTCGAAGTATTAATACTGATTGAGACATCATCATCCATTATTATAGTTTTTATATCATCAGTGGTATTTTCAGCTGCACAGACCGATGAAATCGCCATCAGGCATGAAAATATCACTGCAAGCATCACGATTATTCTATAGTTCAAAGTCCCCACTTCCATAATTTTAATAGTTGGTAATTATTTTTTTCGGCATAGATTATAATGTTTACCCCACCATTTCTACAGAAGAAATGCCTAAAAGTAGGATCAATGTTTTGTTATTTTTTGTTGATGCAGAATAGATTATTTTAATTCCTTTTCTAAACATATTTAAGAAAAAACAAAAAAGAAATAAATAAAACATAGGACACAAACTACAGTTAAGTTCACATAAAGACCAGATTATCTTCCTTTTTTAAATTCCTTTCTAACCATTAGTCCAATCTTAATTAAAATCGTTTACCTATTTTATATGCTTCAATCAACTTATTTGGCTGATTTCGAACGTCCCCTAAACTTCCAACGTCCAGAACATCCAATATCTGATAATGCATATTCATCTGAAAAGGCTGTATTTTCATAAGTTCAATATATGAATCATAATAACCTTCAGGCCCCAAATGAGTAAAAATCAATGCAACCTTGCCGGATAGTGGAATCAAAGGATTGTGAGTTATTCCATACATTCTGTCTAGCAATACCTTCAAATCACCAGTCATCTGGCCGAAATAGATTGGAGTTGAAACAATCAATCCTTCAGCCTCTGCAATCTGATGGGTTACTGTAAAACCATCATCCTTAAAAACACAGCCCCTTCCGCTCATGCACACACCGCAGGCTCTGCATGCATGAACGTCCAAATCACCAATATAATGTTTAACTACATTGTGACCGTTTTCTTCAGCTCCCCGAATCATTTCATCAAGCAACATGTCAGTATTTGCATGTTTTCTTGGAGACCCCATTATTGCTACAATATCCATTATAATCATCTCTTGTTATTTCTTATTTGAGTTAGCCTGTCCCGACTAAGCTCAAAATTTCCAACACCATTTTAGAAATGTTAACAATTTCACCCCTTAAAAATCAGGATATTAATCTATTCATCCAAAATCATGTCAAAGAATTATATAATATACTAATTAAATTGATTAAAATTTAAATTTAATTATTCGTCTTTTTGATAGTCAATGATTGAAAATATCCTTTTGAAACTTGAAAATGAGGTTTCAATAGAAACCATCGAATTACTTAATTTTTTAATAGGATTTGATAATAATTGCCCATACATAATAACCGCCAATAGGGTTCCCAACTGTATTTCATTACCTGTTAAAAAGTAAATACCTGCAATATAAACAGTTATATTACTTATATTTACTAAAAATGTTGTAATAGGCTCCATAATCTTAGCAATGTTTCTGGATTTGATATGATAGGTAGTTACAGTTTGATTGATTTTTTCAAACCCTATTTCATGGAATGAATCACGATTTGCAAGCCCTCTTTCAAAATAGCCCATCATTCGCCCCAAATGCTTTTGATGACCATTAAAATTGGTTTTAGATTTAACATGACATGCATATAAGCAAATTAAATAAATCGGCATTATCCCCAGATATACTAAACCCAATCTGAAGTCCGTAATTAAAATCAACACCAATACAAAAGCTATTAACAGAATTTGCGCATATATTTCAGGAAAGCGAGAAGAAACGAAGTCCTTGATGCACATTAAATCGTTGTTTAGTCTAGATAGAATATGACCTTTTGAATTTTCTTGAATGAATACGGAACCGACAGCATCAATCTTATCAAACAGTTCCATTCTTAAATTATAGCTACTTTTTCACCAATAATCCCCATGGTTCTCTTCGGAGGTAATTTAAACAGAAATCCTACAGAATATAAAACAATCAGCAATGCAATATTAGTGTAGATAGCAATATCATTGGACGAATCCAAATTAGAAATCAATAAATCAACCGTCTTTCCTGCAACTTTAGGGGCATAAACCATGCACAATGTAGATACCATAAGTAAGACCATTGATATTATTACTTTGACCTTATCATCTTTTAATATTCTAGTGTATTTTTGGAAGATGTCTTTTCTTTCCCCCAATATGCCTTCATCCTCTTTGGTAAGGTCTTCCTCAACAATTTCTATTCTTTTCGAGTCATCATTTGTGTTTTTAGATTTTATGATTTTATCTTCCAAATCAAAGATGTCCTCTAAAAGCACTGAATTGGTATATGCGCTTGGCCATATATCAATAAATGCTGGAATAATCGTCAAACTAGAGATGAAGTAGGCAACATATATCAGAATTATCAATGAATCAACTACACTGTCAGTTTCAAATCCAATGGAGTATCCGGAATTAACCATTGCCAATGTAATCAAAACAAGAACATATAAACCCCATAATAACAGTGGCCCGACGTAATATTGACTTGAAATATACTTGAGGCTTATATCATAGGAATCCTCACATGCATTTTCAAATTCGGCTTCCGTCTCCTGTTTTTTAAATGGAATTTTGTCGGCCAAAATAGTTATTTTGGATAGGAATAATCTGTTTAGTTTTCCATATGTCTTTAATTTTAAAGAATATTTCTGCAAGTTGTTTCATTTTCCAAAATAGGATTCCGGCAAGAATGCCAACAAATGTTAAGAAGAACAGTGCGTAAGTCCCATCAATCCATGCTATTTCATATAGAACTGCCATGAGCGTGAATGGAATCAGCATTAACTGTTCGAGTATCATCACTATAAATCCCTGTTCTATGGACATTGATCTTGTTGACCAGGTAATTAGCGCTGTAAGTTTAAATTTTCCAATTTCCTCATCAGACAAGTTCATTAGAATATGAAAGATTTTCTCACGGATATTGAATGTTGCATTTGAAGATACCCTTACCGAGAGACGAGAAACTGCATACATGCAAATCATTGAAATGACTGTGAATATTACCATATATAACCCTGATCTGAAAAGCAAATCGGCATTCTGACTTTTAACTCCAGTCAACGCATCGCCGAACAGATCAATTATTTCCATTTGAAATATGGTTTGAATAATTACTAACACCGCAATAATTAATATTGTTTTCCATTGATATTTTAATGCAACATTCAAAAACTTTTTCATAATAATATGTTTGTTTTAAAATAATAACTGTTATTCCATCACTGCACAAAAATGAAAAATATTTTTGTCATTCCATTCATATTTCAATTGGTATCGATAAAGCTTCAATGAGTGTTTCGTTACAGGACTTCATTATAACCCACCTTCTCAGTCATTTTGCATAATAATAAGAACACGAATACTGCAGATGATACAAATTCTAGTTTAGAACAAAAATAAACACAGTATTGGGAGTATTATCCTCTTTAATCCTCCCATAATTAGCAAGAAGCTTAGGTGCACTTAATGTATCTGAATTTTGCTGAGATTTTAATAGTGTTAATTACCATAATTCTAAAAAGCCGATGAAATTCAAAAACTAATTTAGAGAAAATCAAATGAGTTTTCCAGTAACTCTTTTTAATTCTGGCTAAACAGTGACCCTTCATCCAAAGTTCTTATTTTGAAAACCACTTTTCTGGTTAATGGATAGAATATCAGTTCGTAGAGTACCTTGAACACTATCTGACAGCAGATCATGGTCAAAATCAAATCATTTGGCAGAACTCCATAGAATGAAACTAAAATGAAAATTACAGAATCAACAGTTTCCCCTATTATGGTACTCACTATAACACGTACAAAAAGCAGGTCAGAGTATTTTTCCTTTAATTTGACAAGTACCTGAGAATTTAAAAGATTGCCAATCATGTAAGAAATAAGCCCCGCCACAAACAGTCTGGGCGTTGTTGAGAGAAGCGCTGCAAATGCAGGAGCATTGGGACTGCTTGAAGGGAATATCATGGCAACCTGATATAGGGCAACAACCACAACATTGATGATGAAACCCAAATAGATAATATTTTTTGTCAGTTTAAAGCCGTAAATTTCAGATAAAATATCATTAACGACAAATAGCATCGGAAATGTCAATATAGAACATGGTAAAGCTATGAAACTTATTTCCAGAGTTCGAGTAGCCAATATATTGGATGCAATCATGCAGGCGCAAAATATTCCCGCAAGATATGTATATACATTAGTCTTATTCAGGTTTTCAAACATGCAAAAATCACCGATTGTTAATTAATTTATCTGTCGGCATTAAATTGGTTAAACTATCAAACAATCAATACCAAGTTATTATATGTTGAAACAAATATTAAAGTTTAATAAACATTATAAAATCATAAATCATTTAAAAATCTTGTTGCCCATATAACTTTACAAAATATAATGTACTTTTAGCTCATACACTATAATATTTCACCCATACTCCATTAATAATTTCACTACCCAATCAGACACTATTTTACACAATAATCCCGGCATAAAAGAAACAATAACAAAAAAATTTACTTAATTAATTTTTTGCCAAATGAGTTCATATTAATTGATGTGAAAAAAAATATTCTCAAAAAAAGTAAAGATGATATGGATTAAGTCATCCATCCCTATCAATCTTTTTAAAAGCTAAAGGATATATAGCAAGCATTATGAAAGTACATAGAGAATGCACAATACATTTAACCAGGTCGGTATTGCCTGCAAATTTCGGGATTAAAATAAAAAGCAATATAAACAATATGAGTGCTCCAACAATCCTGACTATTGCATCCCTTCTGCTTTTAGGATTTTCGAAGTTAACATATTTTTCCTCAACAAGAAAACCTAATGAAATTCCCAACGAGACAATATTAATATTATCGCCAAAGCAATGATGAACCCTGCAATAGTATCAGTCGGAAAGTGAACGCCTAATCCGACCCTTGAAAGAGCAACAATCAAAACTCCAACCAATCCAATAGATATATATTGAATATTCCTGACGTATATCGGAATTGCCAAAAACAGGTTGGTTGCCATCATCGTATGTCCGCTTGGAAATGAATATCCTTGGATTTTAAAGTCAAGAGGATTTTGGTCAGCTACATCAGCACGAATGCACTTGATTGTATCAACAGCAGCATATGGCCTTAAACGTGCAACGGTCACCTTGACAAATTCGCAGCACACACCAGCTACACCCAACGAAAGCAATGTGAATTTACCCCAATCCTTGTTGTATGCCAAATAGATTAAAATGAATAACAATGCGATGACATTTTTAGAGACCACCTCTGCAATAACTTCAAAAAATCCTAATACGAAACTTGGAAGAGTACTTTGCAGGAATATTATCAGAGAAACTTCCCACGGAAAATAAAAAACTGTTTCAAACATACTATTGAATATATTTGACATTCAATAAAAAGATTACTTATTGGAAAACTAATTAAAAAGGATTTTTCCGTATACTATACAAATATGTACTTTTAGCTCTTACAGTATCTGTATATCAGTATTTGATAAATCTCCAACAACAGTTTCATTACATGACTTCATTATAACCCCCTCCTCACAGTCATTTTGCATAATAAGAAGAACACGCAGCCCTGCAGAGGACACATATTCTAGTTTAGAACAGTCAATAAACACACTGTTGAGAGTATTATCTTTCTTAATCTTCTCATAATTAGCAAGAAGCTCAGGTGCACTCAATGTATCAAGATTTCCTGACAAAACCAAATTAAGCCTGTCACCATCAATTGATGCATCCGCATTAAATGACTCTGCCCCGACATCAGAAATGTCAACATTAACTGATTCATCAACTGTAATCTTCCAGATACATACTCTCTTAAAACCTTCCCTAATCTGAGCTGCAATCTTAGGATTTGCCTTTTCTAAACTTTTAAACTCAGGCACATGGTCAGCATACGGAAGCCTCTCCAACTTAAATCCCTTGGATTTAATATAATTCATTGCATTCTTCATATTTTCCTGAACATCGCCTCGGACGCTAATGGTTATTGTATTTTCTATAGCATTTACATCAGATTTGTCATCTATTCTATACTTAGACTGCCACATAATCTCCCGTGTTCGCTCCCCATAGAAGGATTTTACTATCAAAAGGTAGAGAAGAGACATCTCAGGGTCAAGAGTAATCCAATATCCGCCATGCTCTGCAAGAATCTTTTTAATATTGTCACACAGGACATCCATCTCGGAATCTGTAAGATACATCAGGAGTCCCTCTGTTGTTATACATACCTCCCCCTCAATCTTATCAAATGCAGACTTAAGCGATTGATAATTAGTTGCATCTACACCCTCGAAATTAACAAGTTTTTTCTGTTCTTCATCTAGAAGTGACATAATGGCCGGTTCAACTTCATTAATGGTTGCGGGAAGATCCATTCCAACAAATTTCTTGCCACTTTTTGCAAATTCAATGGCTCTAGGCGTGAAACCACATGGCAAGTTAACTTCAGTAAAACCAGATTCTTTAGCTATTTTTCCATTAGTAACATATCTTACTTCCATAACCACACTGTTAATGAAAAGGTCATCTTCATCGGCCTTAACTGTTTTACTATCTTGTGTATCTTCCCGAGTAAGATTCAACTTTTGAGCTATATCCTTGGCATCATCATGACCTGTAGCGGCCAATTGAAAAAGAGTCATTCTGGCAGTGTTAAATATAGGATTTGTTCTTTCCAATAATTCTTGGTCAATTCCGCCAAATATCGATTTAAAACAAAAAAATGAATTTAATACCTATTTATCCATTTTTATTTAATATAATTTTATTTTAGTAGTTACTATATTAAAAATGTAATCTATTTTTGATGAAAATAAAAAATCAATATACTTGCTAAAAAACCATCAACAACACTGTCAAAAAAATTTAATTGCCAAAATTCATAAATTAAACTTAGTTACTAGAATATTTAATAAAATGAATTATTTAAAAGATTTTGCCCATATACTATACAAAATATAATGTACATTAACAAGTTAATAGCCAACAATACATAGTAACTTGCTAGGAATAAATAAGAGATAGCAAGCAATATATTTTCAACAGTCAAAATACTAATTCTCCAATTTGATTGGAGTGTTTTTAATCGAATGCTCTTTCCACTTCATAAAAACACCAACAGTCATATATTATTTTATTAGTGTTTTAGAATTAGATATTTCGTTTTAAAACTATTTATAATGGCTCTGTCTAAAATTGTCATGATGAAATATGCCCCATTTGTTTATTCGTGAGTTGTAATATTGTTGTATTAATTTTGGGAATATTTAAATTCCTCATATTTGAAATG
Source organism: uncultured Methanobrevibacter sp. (assembly GCA_900318035.1). Taxonomy (GTDB): domain Archaea; phylum Methanobacteriota; class Methanobacteria; order Methanobacteriales; family Methanobacteriaceae; genus Methanocatella. Next base: position 2,572 of record ONJC01000015.1, on the reverse strand, counting down.
GATTATTATCTGATTTTTAAATTGATTAAATCGTATTTTGCGGTTAGTTAAATTCAATACTCCTTGGTGAAGTTTTATTTTGATGGAATGGCTCTCTTTTTATATTAAACAAGTTGATTATATATGGATATTTCTGTAACTTGGTGAATACCAAGTTATAGTCTTTTTAAGCATGTAGGTTTGGTAGTTTTAAAAATAGAAGTATATAAATAATGTAAAGGGTATATTATTATATATGCTCTCAATAAACCCCTTTACAAGTTATAATATTGTTGACATTTTAAATAAACCTTTGTATTTTATAGAATCTGACCAGTTAAATGTGTGCAATTTAATCAGCCCGGATGATTTGAGCTTTTTCCAGGAGTATTATGGTGATTATTACACAGAAATTGTTTATTATGAATATGAAAGACCATTGTGTCCCAAATGCAATATCTCGATGAACAGTAATGGTTCTAGGCCAGCTAAACCTAACAAATGGGAAGGCATACGTAAAAAACAGTACATCTGCCCAGAATGTGGAAAAACACATTTCACAAGTTTGGAAAATTTCATAAAAAGATACTCAAATTATACACGTGCAATTTGCGAAAAATCACTAGAATATGAATCCATTACTTATTTATCCTATCAAAAGAAGGCAGAAATAATAAAACTCGAAAATGGAATACGATTAAACCGCCAAACAGTATATTATCACGAATCAACATACGACACATCATTCATCACACAAAAAGAAGAAAACCTTCAAAAACTCTTAGAAGAAACAAAAATTGAGCCAAGTGGAATTTATCATTATGATGAGGAATTTTTACACGAAAATGGGATAAAAACAGTCCGATTGGCCATCATTGATGCCGTAACAAACTTAATAATTAATGATCAAGTAATATATCAAGAAGATTTCGATCAAGATTTCGTGGAAATCTTTCTAAAATACTCCTTAGAAGGACTACCTAAAAAAGTACTAATAACCGATGGCCATACAATGTATCCACCAATAATTGAACGAATCTGCATAAAACACCAACTCTGCATATTCCACATCATCAAACACCACAACGACAAATCCTACAAAAAAATCAACAAAATAAAAAGAAGAATAAAAACACTAGAAAGAAAAATAGAAGAAAACGAAGAAAGAATAACAAAACTAAAAGAATACAACAAAGGAATGCCCAAAAGAGTATCAAAAAAAGAAACAACAAGGATAAGAAGAATCAAAAAACGAAAAAAACTAATGAAAGACAACAGAAAATACAGAAATGAACTAAAACAAAAAAGAAAAGAACTCAAAGAACAAGAACGAATCAACGAAAGAATAGCCAATATTTACGATACAGACACTTCAAAAGCTGCAATAAGAAGATTCAGAACAATATATCACCAAATAGACCAATTCGACGACAACACACAAAAATACCTAAAAAACCTAAACAACAAATTCGACAAAACAATAGAATACTACAAAAACCCACAAATACCCAGAACAAACAACAAAATCGAAGGATACTTCAAAATAACGCTACCTAGCCACATAAAAAGAATATATCGAACAAGAGAAGGACTAATAAGATGGATAAGACTACAAAAAATCAGATAGATGGAAAGAAATGTTTTATTCAATGAACAAAACAACTTAAAAAATCACTGCAACAACCAAAAAATCGATGCTACATCATGACAATTTTAGATAGAGCCATATTAAAGTTTAATGAATCATATAAACTCCAAAAATCATTTTAAATTTTTGTTGCCCGTATATTATACAAAATATTTATTACTTTTAGCTCCTACAGTACAATATTAAATTATATCATATATAATCTAATTCATATTTAACAAAAAAAGTAATTTGAGAAAAAATTATAACTTAAAAACTTTCGTGAAGGATTAATTTTCATATTCATGAATTTCAGTTAGTTTTTCAATATCAGAATACTTCCAATATTTGTTCTCCCAGTGATAATACTCATCTTTTCTTTTCTTAAATATTCTGAATGGAACATTAGTGTTGTCATAAATATGAACAATATCACAAAGCTCGATTAATTTAGGAATCAAATCCAATGCTTTGAAGTATCTTGATTTGATTTTATCTTCAGGAACGCTATGCCCACCCATAGATTCACGGATGTTTACTCGAGTGACATTGATTCTATAATCAGACGTTAAAACATAAATGCATCTTAAAAAATATCCTTTTCCTTAGCCTTTTGAAGCAATTTAAGATACCTATCAGTAGAAAGTACAGTTTCAAATGTGAAATCTTCACATTTTTTCACCATTAACTCCCGAAGTTCTTCAGCTTTAACAGGCGCTTCCAAATCACTGCAGGAATTTGATTTTTTAATATCGTCGGCATTGATATAAACACCAATAGTCTTTGCCATACGGGTTATAGTGGTTTTGCCACTTCCATTCGGACCTGCAAAAACAATGACTTCAGGAAGTCTTTTCTTATTCTTTAACATACTCTCTTTTCCCATCAGGATATTCTATGTAAGGACAATCAAGTTCATCATCATAACCAGCAATAGGAAGTCCTTTAATTTTACAAATATCTTGA
>ONJC01000047.1 GCA_900318035.1 uncultured Methanobrevibacter sp. | reverse complement strand
AGTACCACAGTAGCCAATATTGCCGCCGCATACAGCAGGGCAGGAAAGAAGGTCATGGTTATTGGATGCGATCCAAAGGCAGACACTACAAGGACTCTCTGCGGCAGGAGGATATCAACTATCATCGACACTTTAAAAGACAATAAGAAGCCTGAGCTAGGAGACCTTGTATATGAAGGCTTCAACGGCATCAAATGTGTGGAAAGCGGAGGACCGGAGCCTGGTGTAGGATGTGCAGGCCGTGGAGTCATCGTTGCCATGAAACGTTTGGAACAGCTTCATGCATTTGACGAGCAGTTTGATGTCATACTTTATGATGTGCTTGGAGATGTTGTCTGCGGAGGCTTTTCAGTTCCATTAAGAGAGGATTATGCAGATGAGGTATTCATTGTATCTTCAGGAGAGTACATGTCTTTGTATGCTGCAAATAATATCACAAAGGGAATAAACAAGCTCAAGGGCAACCTTGGAGGAATAATCTGCAATCGCCGTGGAACAGATAATGAAATAGAGATTGTGGAGTCATTTGCTGAAAAAATCGGAACCAAGGTCATAGGAATAATAGAGCGAAGCAATCTTATTCAAAGAAGCGAACTGGATGCAAAAACAGTGGTGGAGTATGCTCCTGATTCTGTTGAGGCTGATGCCTATTACAAGCTGGCTGATGACATATTTGAAAATGAGAATTATTCCATACCCGAGCCAATGGACAATGATGAATTTGAAGACTTCTTCAAGTCTTTTCTGGATTGATTTTACTCTTGATCTAATCTAATTTTTTTAATTTTATCTTTTTCTAATTTTTTTAATTTTGTTCTGGACTTTATTACTTTTTTTACTTATAATCATCTATTTCATTACTTTTTTATAAAAAATTTTTAATAACGCTTTTTTTTTAAATTGCTAAAATAGTGTTTATTTTGTTTAAACTATAATTTTTAGGTTATCCAAATTTTAGTTAATTTTATATACTGCTTTGAATAAAATTTAACTTACTCGTTAATCTTTTTAATTATTAATCTTTTTAATTATTAATCTTTTAAATTATTAATCTTTTAAATTATTAATTTTTTTAAAAATTAACAGGGTAACGGTTATAATCATATTCTTTCAGGAATAGAAAGGAGAATATTAAAATTATTTTTAGTGTTCTTCCTATATCCTAAATAAAAAATAGGAATTTAATGATTATAAGTAAAATTTTCATTTTGTTTTTAGTTTAATAATTATTTATTAAACACATGAATTATTTTATTTTTTCATTGATATTGTCCTGATTTTTTTATTAAAGAGATATTTAATAAAAATTCAAAGGTGATATTATTCTTAAAAATAAAATTAACAAAGTATTAATATTGCTTGTATTCATTGTATCCATTGGATCTGTTTGCGCAGCAGACAGCTCTGATTTCAGTGATGCAATCTCAGCAAATATTGATACAGAAAATTCATGTGCTATTGATAATGTTGATGTCTTAGATGAAAATAACTTAGGTCTTTGTGAAAGCCAAGCTATTGCAGAAGCAAGCGATGATGAACAAGCTTCATCAGATGCTATTGGCAGTGATGATTATTCCGATAAACTATCTGATGGGGACAGCGGAACATTCACTGATTTAAAAAATCTTATAAGCTCTACAAGTGAAAATGTAATTGAATTGGACAAGGACTACATATTTTCCGAAGGGGACAGTTTTCTTTCTATAGGCAAGACATTGACTATTAATGGTAACGGACATACAATAAATGGAAATAATCAATCATATATGCAGATCTCCGCTAAAAATTTCATACTGAACGATTTGAATATCGTTAATTGTACTCATAATTATGGCGGAGCTCTTGTATGGTCTGGATCTAACGGTGTAATGAATAATTGTACTGTTTCAGATAGTAGTGCTACATATGCTGGCGCAGTACGCTGGTCTGGCAGCAATGGATTAATTGCAAATTGTACATTCAATGGTAATGTGGCTGATGAAGAGGGAACCGCTTCCATGGGAGGAGCTATTCAAACATATTTAGGTACAAACATTACCATTTTCAACTGCACATTCAATGACAATTATGCTAATCAGTTCGGCGGCGCTATTCTTGTTGCAGCTAAAAAAACCACTATTGCCAACTGTACTTTTAATAATAACAAGGTGGGTGAAGGTGAAGGTGGAGCTATAGCCATCAATCAAGTGGATTGTATATTTGAAAACAACACTTTCAATAAGAACTCCGCTACTAGAGGTGGGGCTATAGCAATATATAAAGACAATGTTGTTATAAAGGACAGCATTTTCAAGGAAAACCATGCCGAAGCGGCTGGTGCAATCCTTATTGATGCAAGCAATGCTCTTATAGATAATGATGTCTTTATTGATAATGCAGCAACCCGTTACAATGGCGGAGCCATAAGCGCTATCAGCGGTATCTATCAAGGAGGATGGAAATATACTGCAAACAATGTAACAGTTAATAATTCCAAATTTGATGGAAATACTGCGAAAAACTATGGAGGCGCTTTAAGTCTCAATACTCCAAATATCATGGCATCAACATTTACAAATAACAAGGCAAACGGCTCTTTTGGAGGTGCGCTTTATACAGTAAATGGTAAGATTTCAGATTCCACTTTCTCAGGAAACACCGCTAATGTCGAGGGAAATGATGTTTATGCATTAAACACTCTTGCTTTAGAGGGTACAGAGATTCCTGATGAAAATAAGGAAGTCAAGTCTTTAGGCGATCTGATGAAATTTAAGTGTTATTATGATTCAAACGATCAAATAGCATATATTGAAACTGAAGATGGCTATACTGGTCTTTGTATTGAAAAAGGCTTCCTTGAATCCCTTCGTGGTGTGGAAAATAATGACATGTCTATTGTAAGAAACAGCATTTCCGGAGAGGATGTCAGCGATTATCTTAAAATACTCGTCTTCAAATATTATCCTGAAAATGCGGCTTATAGGTTACGCAGTTTTGTATGGAAATTTACAGACGAGGACTTCAGGTCTTCCACCAGCACAACTGTTAAAGCAGTAGTGGATTTATATGATGCCGGATTCAGAGTAAAAGACAATGGAACATGCAGACAGCTTGAGAATGGTACTTTCATATACTATGAATTCTCAACCATGGTGACTCCATCTGCAGTTCAGAATTTCATATTGTTCAAGGTGACTTATAAGGATTATAATGAATCTGTAAGCAAGGAATGTCTCAACAAGACTCCTTATGTCGGCGATATTGTGGAATTCCGCGTGAATGTAACAAATACTGGTGAAACCACTATCAACAATGCATTCATCAGCGATAAAAACTACAGTGACAATCTTGAATACAATGGCTGGAAAGCAGATGTGGGAAATTGGAAATATGACGACGATAGCAATACATGGGTATTATTGGATCCATTGGAACAAGATCAAACAGCATCCATTATTTTGTTCTTTAAAGTTTTGAATAATGGAACTTTGGAGAATAATGTTTCAGCAGGTGTTGATGGAATTGTTCTTGCCAACAATACCACTAATCTGACTGCTTATGCACCTAATTTGACTGTGGAGAAAATCAGCAATAATAAAACAGTCAAGGTTGGTGAAAAAATCAGTTTTACCATATTGTTAACTAACACTGGTGACTGCAATCTCACTGGAGTTTATGTTAAGGATAATTCGTATTCTGATGGCTTGAAATATGATAGTTTCATAGATGAGTCCGGTAAATGGACCTTTGATGGTGTTGACACATGGACTTACAATGGAGAACTTGCTCCTGGAGAGACTGCAAGTTTTGATATCGTATTTGAAGCATTGACTGCCGGTGTGAAAGTCAATACAGCTATTGCAGGATCTGATATTACAAATGAGACCAACAGCACTAATCAAACTGAAGTAAATGAGACTCCTGAGGATGAAACTCCTGAAAAGGATACTCCAAAGAAGATAGCAAATATTTCAAAAAATGTAGGAGTAGCAAATGCTACAGGTAATCCTCTATTTGCATTGGTGGCTGTTTTAGTTATATTATTTGGCATGCCGTTAAGACGTAGAAAATAGATTATGATTGATGTTATGTGCTTTTTCACATAACAATTTCTTTTTATTTTTGCTTTTTTTTATTTTACTTTATGCTTTTTTTTAAATAGCTTAAGTTGTGATAATCCTTATCGATTTTTTCATAAGCATTTCTAGTGCTTGCTAAAGCATCTCTTTTTCTTTTAAAATAAATCAAATGTGAACTGCAGCTACAGTCTGAGCATCCAAAGCCTGGAATTTCCTCTCCGTCTTTTGATATGGATTCTGCAAGGTCGCATTCGATTCTTTCCTCTGAAATATTGAATAAAATGTCTCGGATATGGCAATCGGGGCTTTTCAAGAGGTAATCGATATGCCAGTGCATCTTCTTCTCATCTGATAAGTGCCTGTTTAGGCGGGGAACTAATGAATTCATTGCTGAACCTATGTAAACGTAGTATCCTTTCCTATATTTATGCATGTTATGTAGATGTCCTATGTCAAGTTTCTCACTTTTTTTCATAGATATGATTAAACAGTATGTTCCTTTCATAATTCAACAACTTTTGATTTTATTTTTAAT
>ONJC01000017.1 GCA_900318035.1 uncultured Methanobrevibacter sp. | reverse complement strand
AAAATCACGCTCAAAAAATCAATTAAAAAAATCTGAACATAACAATGTTATTAAAATAAATAAAAAATTAAAAAAATCTTAAGTTTCGGTGCATGAAATCACATTGCTATACTTTGTCATTTTGTTAGTTATTCTAATGTTATTTCCATTTTTTTTGAATTCTAAAAGATTGATTGGAATCTATTTTTGATTTAAAATAGAATATCTGCTAATTTTTTTAAAAAATGAGAAAACTGGAATTAAATCTAAAAAACCTGTTGTTGACTTGTGGACTCACCATCACACAAAAAAGGATGCTCCACTTTCAAAACTTTAAAATTGGATTAAAATTATGAGTATTGGTTTCAGTGATAACTATGTGCTTTAAATAAACGATATAAATCATTATGTCTTGAAAGAAGATTATTCCAATATGCATTACTATGTTCTGCTCCTAAACACTAACTATGTTCTAAACAATAAAAATTTAACTAGCCAAGAGCATTTGATGATAAAAACATGACAAGGTAAACACTTTTAGAGAAAAAATAGTAAAAACTATTAATTAATGAACTTAATATACTAATATAGCTTCTGTTGATTTAATTTTATTTAAGGCCTCTAATATTTTGGAAGAAATCTTTTTAAGGACTCATTAAGAATACAAACGGCTAAATGAATTGATTGTAAATCTTCAGGACGATTTGGAAGATGTGCTTGAATTAGATATGCTTGAAAAAAACATTGTTGGGCTTAAAGAAAAAACTAGCTGTATGATTAGTATTTTAGAAGGAAAAATCTCAACTGAAAAAGAAGAATTCGTAAAAATATTGCGGTGAATAATTTTTGCATCATCTAATTTTTTGCAAATTTATAGATACTTTAATTAAACTGTATCACTTCATACAATATAATATATAGATTAGGAGGAAAATAATGTTTGAAAAACCATTTGCTGGAACTGCACCTGATTATTCTGAAAATAAACATTGGCTTGCACTACCGGAAAACCCAGACAAATCAGTAGATCTCATATTTCTTTATCCTTCAAGCTGTAATGACCCCGAAGCAGGTATCATCTGTGACATTGACAATTCATCAATGGTGGAAGGGGCAAAACGTAATTTCGCTCATGAAGCCACTGCATTTGAGGGAATTGCAAATATTTTTGCTCCATACTGGAGGCAAGTGAATGGATTGAAACTTCCCATGATGAGTTTTGAGGAGGTAGGTAATGCAGAATGGGCTGAACCAAGAACAGATGTCTATGCTGCTTTGGATTATTATTTTGAAAACTTGAATGATGGACGACCCTACTTCTTTGCAGGGCATTCACAGGGATCAAGGCTATGCTACATGGTTTTGTCCGAATATATGAAAGAGCATCTGGAATACTATGAAAACATGATTGCTGCATATTGTATTGGTGACTCTTTGACTGAGAAATATTTGGAGGAAAATCCTCATATCAAAGCAGCACAATCTGCCGATGATTTGGGAGTTGTTGTTTCATGGAATACTGAAGGACCTGCAAACAAAGGCAAGGATTCACTTGTCATTTCTCCAGGTGCAATTTCAATAAATCCGCTTAATTGGTGTGTTGATGAAACGCCTGCAGATGCAGAGTTGAATCTTGGAACTTTCGTACCGCATCTGGCAGATGATGGAATGGACGAATTACCGATAAAAGCAGATGCCGTGATTGACCTTGAAAGAGGTTCAGTCATGGTGATGAATCCTGAATTTGAACAATATGCGATATCAAAACTTATGGGACTTGAAGCTATAGAACATGTTTTTGGGCCTGCAAGTTATCATGGATGTGATTATTCATTTTTCTACTTGAACATACGTGAAAATGCTCGTACAAGGTCTGAAGCCTGGTTTGAAAAGAAAAAAGACTAAATTTATTTAAAATTTATTCGTGGTGTGAAAAAATGTCAAGGATGTCAAAGATTGTTGAAACTGCACTGGACAAAAAGCACCGTGAATACCTGGGCGGCTGAACTTGATCCAAAAGACTATAAAGTAAGTCCGCTCTTTGGAGAAGTAGAAAATCTTCCAAAAACAACACTCTTCGTAGGGACTCATGAAATATTCTATCCGGATGTCGTAAAATTCTATAACAAACTAAAGGATAATGGTGTTGATGCTGAACTTAATGTTGGTGAAGAAATGACTCATGTTTATGCCATTTACCCATTGGTTTCAGAATCAAAGGAAGCATTCAAACACATTGTTCAAGTAATTTTAGATTAAATGGGGAGTTAACTGCAGAATATTTAACTCCCTTTATATTATTTAGTAAATTTGTAATTCTTGATTTAAACAATTTGATGCAGTGTAAGGCATTAAAAATCAATCTTTTTTTAAATCATATGGTTCTTGTAGCAATTAAAAAATAAGGCAGAAGAAAACTCTTAATTAGGGAGTATAATTGAGGTTGAAAGTTATGGGTTTTAAAATGAAATCCCAATTAAGAGTTTAAAAAGTATTATTTCATACTTCAATTATTATGTTGTATTTTATAGTATATAAAGTTTAGGCATGCCTAAAAATTATAGGGAAATTAAAACATCATTGTCTTTTGCAAACTCAATCAGTCTGGCATATGTGGGATTGATTTTTAGGGTGTTAATGTTTCCTATGATGATTAGTTTACGTTTGGCACGTGTTATTGCAACATTTAATCTTCTTAAATCTCTTAAAAAACCAATATTTCCATCTTCATTGCTTCTGACTGTTGAAATAATAATAATCTCCTTTTCTCTTCCCTGAAAACCGTCAACGGTTTTGACTTCAACGGGTGTTCTGTCATGGATAATTTTCACCTGGTCGGCATAGGGGCTGATTATTCCAATGTCTGTTTCCTCAAGACCCAATTTCAGATAGTCATTAGCAAATTTAACTGCAATATCTGCTTCCAGTTGGTTAATTATGGATTTGGAATCCTTGAGATGTTTTTCACCAATATCATCGATATTTGAAGTATCAATAAAAAGCATTGCATCCTCCTTATCATTACTATTAATGATATCATTAATGTCGATGTCGTCAACCGAGGAGTCGCTTTTTAGATTGTTGTTGTAAAATTCAGAATTTGGGAATTTCATTAAAAGGGAATTCATACGATATTGGATATTCAATAGCTGTGATTTGAATGGATATATTCTAATCAGCTCTTCAAATAATGTTTTCTCTAATCCTTGTGCTTTGTCGCTAATTATTGTTGGAGGGAGTTGTTTGTGGTCTCCTGCAAGGATAAATCTGTGAGCTTTGGCTATTGGGATTAAAACACTTGGAATTGTTGCCTGTGATGCCTCATCAATGATTGCAACATCAAATTTTGTTCTTGCAATTGACTCAAGGGCGGCTGAGGAGTTTGTTGAGAGAATGACATCACTGGTTTCAATAATGTCTCGAATCATTTTGTTTTCGACTCTTTTAATCTCATCGTGAAGCTCATCAATTTCCTGATTGTATTCAATCCATTTTGCCATGGATTTCATTTTTTCAGCTGAAATTCCACGTCCTCCTTTACCTTTTGAAGCATTAAAAAGGATGTCATAGTCCCCATATCCCCTTCGGTACTGTGGTGTTGGCTTGGTGTAAACCTTTCGTTTTTCAATCAAATTGTCAATCTTTTTGTGGATTTTTGAAATTTTTTTATTTAACTTGTGGTTTTCAACTTTATATGCCAAAGTTTGTGATATGTTGTGTTTTGAAACCCTTTGCGGATGACCAAGCCTTGTAAGGTTTAGTTTTTTATTTTCCATCAGTCTTTCTAAGATGTTGTCAACTGCAGCATTACTTTCAGCCGTTGCCAACACCTTATGGTTCTGGCGTGTCTCCTGGGATATCAGCTCAACCAAAGTTCTGGTTTTTCCGGTTCCAAAAGGCCCATGAATCAAATAAAAGTTTTCACAGGATAATGCATTTTCAATAGCTTTTTTCTGTGATTCGTTCAGATTCTGGTCAATATAATCGATATATGGAACAGGCTTATTTTTCTTAGGGTTCCTGTCACTTAGCATGTATTCAAGGGCATTTTTCCCTTTTAAGCTCAAATGCTTTAGATTGTCTTCCATTCGTCTAAATGTAATGTCATTTGCATATAAATCAAGTCTCACTTTCTTTTTCACAACCCATCTCGGGATTCTTTTGTCAAAAGCAACCTTGATAAATCTTGCACCCTTTTCTGTGACGGTTCCTGTAAAATCACTGCTTAGGGGATTGGCAGTGCTGACAAGCACCATGTCTCCAACAGATATTTCCGTATCGATAATTTCTGATCTGCCGAATTGAACTATTTTAAGACCTAACTCTTCACCGACATATTTTCCTTTAACTTTATTGATGGCACGGCCCAATTCCTCCCTTTTTTGACCGGACATGTGGGCAATTTCAAAACGCATCAGCTCAATTTCGGCATCTCTTTCATAATTGACTAATTTTATTAAATTTTTTATATATTTTTTCAATTTAATCCCTAATTTTAAATATAGTGTTAATGTAATTAAACATATGGAATTTGTGAATGTAAATCAATTTGATAATTTGGAAATGAGTTATATATGTGATTTTTCAGGGGGATATGTTTCCCGAAATTATAAATTGTTTTCACAGATTGAACTGACTGATTTGAATCGATTCATTTTGGAGAAATCTGTTTTTGGAACACCTATTTTTAAAATGGGTGATGGCGGAACCAAATTGCTTATTATTTCAGGCATCCATGGAAATGAACTGCCTCCGCAAATTGCAAACTTGAGGCTTATGAATGAATTGATTGAACGTGACCTGTCAAATACTCTTTATTTCATTCCCTTTGCAGCTCCAAAATCCACAATGAATATTGAAAGAACATTCAACTCCATGGATTTGAACAGGTCAACACACATTAAAAACTCTTTAAGCAATCTAATTCTGCAGGCAGCATTGGATTTGGGTGTTGATTTTGTAGGGGATTTCCACTCAACTGCATTTAACTCAAATCCTGGTTTTGAATCTATATTCTCATCAAAGTCCCCATCTCCCGAAAGCTTTCTGATTGCAAATTATATTTCAAGGGAGGTCGGTTCTGAGGTAATTTCATTCGATTTTGCAGGATCAACTTATAAGGGTGCCGTTGAGGATGTTTGCAATTTAAAAGGAATTCCTGCCGTTACTTGCGAAGTCCTATGTCCTTTTGGTAATGTTGCTGAGGGCAGTGCTGAAAAATCATTATCTCAGATGAAGAGCTTTTTGGCCTATTTCGGATTTTAACTATTTCAGGCTATTTTTCATAGGATATGTGCACATATTCACAAATTATATTATATATCATTTAATAAATATCAATTAGTTTAGTTAAAATGTATAGGATTGTCGCAATCTAGCGATTTAATTTATTTTTTTCTAATTTGTGTCATGAAAAATCTTTTCGGAGGGAGTAATATGAAAAAAACAAAGATAATATGCAGTATTGGTCCGGCAAGCGATTCTGTTGAGGTTATGAGTGAAATGGTTAATAAGGGTATGGATTGTGCACGTATCAATCTCAGTCACGCTAGTCATGAGGATATATTAAAAACAATAGAGGTCATTCGTGAGGTGCGCAAGATAAACAATGTTCCTATAGCTATCATGTATGATACTAAAGGGCCCGAGTTCAGGACTTTAAAATTTGATGATGGTGGGGTTACTCTTAAAAAAGGAGATATCATTAAAATGTCTAAGGATTGTTTGATTGGTAATAGAGAAAGGTTTGGAGTTAATCACAGCAATGCTATCGATTTTATCAAAAAAGGGAATAAGGTACTGATAGATAATGCTCTGCTTGAATTGTTGGTTACGGATAAGAAAGACGGTTATGTTAATTTAGAGGCTCTAAATAATGGTAAAATCGAGAACAATAAAACAATAAACATTCCTGGTGTTCATTTGAAGCTGGATTTCATGAGTGATGTGGATAAAGATGATATTACTTTTGCAGTGCAGCATGCCTGTGATTATTTGGCATTATCTTTTGTAACAAAAAAAGAGGATGTACTTGAAGCTCGTGAAATTGTTAAGGAAGCCGGCGGTGATGTCCTTATAATTTCAAAAATTGAAAGCCAGCTGGGAATTAAAAATATAGATGAGATAATCGATGTATCTGATGGGATAATGGTTGCTCGCGGAGACTTGGGTGTGGAGGTTCCGTTGGAAGAGTTGCCAATGCTTCAAAAAAAGATTATTAGAAAATGTCGTGAAAAGGGCAAGTTTGCCATTGTCGCTACTGAAATGTTGGCTTCCATGTATGAGAGTCCTAGACCTACAAGGGCAGAGGTCTCAGACATTGCCAATGCAATATTGGACGGTACAGATTGTTTGATGTTGTCTGGAGAAACAAGTATTGGAAAGCATCCAACATCTGCTGTTGCAGTAATGAGCAGGATATGTGAATACGTGGAATCAACCATCGACTATACAAACCATGTCTCCTACAAGGGAATAAGGACAGTCAGCGATACAATTGCTAAGTTGGTTGTGGAGGCTGTTGAATTCTCTGACATCAAGCTGATTGTTACAACTACTCTGACGGGTTTCACAGCCCGTATGATTAGTAATTTCAGGCCGAACTCCATAATATTGGCTTGCTGTCCTTCAAATCATATTGCTGAAAAGGTTGCTTTAAACTTTGGTGTTAAAGCTGTAATAACTGATATGTATGAAAATACTGATGAAATGGTTGAGAATGCAAGGGAAATAGCCAAATGGGAATTCAATTTAAACGAAGGAGATCTGATTGTAGTAACTGGAGGATTTCCATTAGCTGAGGCAAGAAAAACCAATTATTTAAGGATTGTGGAAATATAAGTTTTTAAAAATTAAAAAATAGGGAAGAATAAATTTGGCTGTTCATTCTTCCATTAAATGTATTTTTACTGTATTTCTTCTGAAAATCTGAAGGAATCATCAGCGGCGATTATGTTATCAATATCGTTGAAGCTGACTCTTTCGTCATATAGGAATTTTTGAGCAGCATTATAATCTGCTGAATTTAGAAACTCATGCACTGATACATCTGTTTTTTCGATAAGTGCTTCATCTGTATTTGGCACATGTGAGCCATAAGTTATAACATTGTGTATGGCCATACCTAATGTGGCTGCACGGATTCCGATTAAAACGCCGTCTTTAACTCGATTTAAAAATTGCCCGTAATCCTGATTATCATTCGAATAGATGAATGCGTCTAATGTTCCGCCCATAGCACCCATGCCAATACCTATTGCCAAACCTACAAGTTGTGCGCCTGATGCTACTGCAGCAGAAACTCCTAATCCTGCACCTCCAGATGCTACAGCCACAATAGTCATTATAATTGCAGTAATTGCCTTCTGCTTCCAAGCAGCCATTGGGAAATGATTAATCACATTAGGTGAATCTCCAATACTGATAATTGATACGCTGGCGTTATGGTTATAAATATCCGCATTGATGTTTTTATTATCATATCCTTTATTATCAACGAACATGCAGGCAAGTACCTTTGCGGTTCCTAAATTGTAAATAGCGCTACCATATTTGGCATAGTTGTTCTTGAATGTGGTATTATAGCCAGTTAATAGAGCACCTTTATTATTAACAATGGCACCACCGTAATCCTTTTTCTTTATATAATCTACTCGATTATTGATGAAACTGGAATCAACAATATTTAAAGCACCTTTATTATCAATTGCAATGTTAAATCCTTCAATAGTTAAGCCGGTGATTATGACTGATGAACGTGAAGTGGTCACCAGGAACTGTGTTTCATCATTATCTTTAGGAGAATTAACAAAGACTCTGGCACCATTGCCTGAAAATATCAATTCACCATAATCTATATCAAACAAGATTTTTGAATTTGAAAAAGTGCCATAATCCCCTTTTACAAATGTAACATTGATTATGTCGTAGTCATGGTTATTGTTAACCAAATTGGATAATTTCATTAAAGAATAAAGGCTATCTACAGTGTAATTACAAATGGTTACATCAATTGTGTCCCTATATAAAATTAAAGCATCTTCACTTTTTTTAATGGTGGAGTCCCTAATTCCAATGCACTTAGCTATTTTAATTATAGAGCCTCCATCAGCAAATAAGTCATTTGCATTCTTATTATTCCAAATTAGATTAGAAATTAAGGTATTTCCTTCAAACTTACAATTGTAGAATTGCCCATTGTTGCACTTGCAGTGCCAAGCATTAAAAGACATAGCAGGAATAATGTAACCATTATTGTCTTTTTGATTTTCATTTAATCACTTCAACTTTTTGATATATTATAAAATAATATGCGGGCTCTTATTATTAAATATTCAGTAAAATATAACTTACATTAATAAATTTTCAAAAAAACTTTACTTTATATTATATCTTGTTAAAAAAATTTTTTTATTTTTTAAAGGTTTGTTCTATTGTTTTACTTTGAAAAATATTTTTAGCTACTTTTATGAGATCAATTTTTTTGCCCATGAGGCAGAAGTTAATTTTTGCGCTTATGCAAATAAGTATAAAATATTTTAAAAACTGTTTTTCTATTGGTATTGGCAATTAATACTCATCAAATGCTCTTGGGTAAACCCTATTAATTAATAGTAATATATTAATGAGCAAGGTGATTTTATGTCTTCTTATAAGGGACATTCCATATTTGCATTAATTCTTTCATTGATGTTTTTTCATAGTCCTCTGTTAATTGCTTTAACTCTGATAGGTGCAAATATTCCTGACTTTGATCATAAGTTTAAAAAGGACAATGTCTATAAGTTGATTATTCTGGGATTGATAGTGTTTATTTCACTTTATATCCTAAAATTACCTTATTTCATCGGTTTGATTATTGTTTTTTTAGGGGTATGTTTTTATTTTTCTGAGCATCGAAGCTTCACCCATTCCATTTTTGGGGCAATAATTTTGACCGCTTCCGTTTCCCTGATTTTGATATGGGCATTTCTTCTGGTCATCAATTTCACTAACATTAACAATTACTATTTCATAATGGCGGTATTAATAGCTCTTTTAAGCTTTCTATTTTTTAATAAAAAAGTTTTGATGATTTTTTTACCGTTATTTTTCATCAGTTTATTTATTTTACCTGCTGGAAATATTGACTATCTGGAAATCGTGTTTAGTTTGTTTATAGGCTTGTTTTCCCATATAGTTCTGGATTCTTTCACGCCTTCGGGGATTAAGATTTTCGCTCCAATTTCCTCAAAAAAAGTTTACAGTAATTTTGGTAAGGTTTCAATATTTGTATTGGTACTTTTGGCTATTGTATATAATGCTCAGCTATTATTTAACATGTTTGAGCAATATGTGTATATATTAATTGCTTCTATCTGATAGGGAGGGTTAGAAAACTTTTGTGGTGTTTGCATAAATTTTATTAATAATTTTTCTTTAATTTTATATTTGGCTATTGATTCATTAGTGTTTTTTATTTTTATCAATTGTTTTGTTCATTAATAATTTTCCAATAAATTTTTAATTACTTTATTTTAAAATAATATGATTTTTTTAAAAAAGCATACATTTATAATAAATAATCATGATAAATAATAATATTATTAT
This sequence comes from uncultured Methanobrevibacter sp., assembly GCA_900318035.1. Classification (GTDB taxonomy): domain Archaea; phylum Methanobacteriota; class Methanobacteria; order Methanobacteriales; family Methanobacteriaceae; genus Methanocatella. The sequence goes on along the minus strand of ONJC01000017.1, from coordinate 83,114 downwards.
TTAGTCAATATTATGACTATTATTAATATTAATGAAATGGAGCTTGTTTAATGTTTTTGACTAGAATTGGCTATGGAATTGTATATTTTGTAGTTCTTATTTACGAAATAATTAAATCAACAATTAATGTTTGTTTTAATTCAATTTTGGGTAGAAATATTGATCCTATTGTTGTGGACATTGAAACAGTACTAGAGAGACCTGTTTCACAAACAATTTTAGCAAATAGTATTTCTTTAACTCCTGGTACTTTGTCTGTTGATTTAGACAGCGAGAATAACATTATTAAAGTAGCTGCTATTTCTCCAAGAAAAAAAGAGGATATTATTCCTTTTGAACCATATATTAAGAAAATGTTGGAATAATGCGTTTTCTAAAAAAATTCGAGTGAGATAGTATGGATATATTGTTTATTTCAAAATTTATCGTGGTTATAGCATTAATTATTATGATGTTGGCTACTTTAAGAGCAAGTGCATACAAATCCACTTCAATGGGGCTTTTAGGAAGCTCTGCAGTTGTCGTAGCTTTTGCAATGGCATTGCTTGTTGGAGGAGATTTGTGCAATCTTGGATTCTATAGGGATATATCATTAGCTTTAATATTCTTTGGTTTTGTAGGTACTGTTGCTTTCGCTGCTGTTTTGGGAGGGGATGAATAATGATAGAGTATATTCAATCAGCCCTTCTTATCATATCAGCCATTTTGATTTTAATATCAGCAATAGGACTCATTACTGTGCCAAAAAATACCAAAAATGCAGTTTATGCAAGAATTCACATTGTTGGTGTTTTTGATATTGCCTGTATTATTGCTATGATTGGTCTTGGTCAATATCTGCTTGCGGGAATATACTTCATTATTGCACCGTTTGCAGCACATGCAATAGCTAATGCTTATTGGAAAAAAGAAGATAGAGAAAATAATTTAGATTTAGTGGCTGTTGAAGTAGAACCAGATTATAATAATCCTTTTATTCATCCTAAAGATAAATTCGGATCTTTAGAAACTGAAGAATCAGGAAAACTTAAAGCGGATGAAAGGTTCTCAGTTACTACATTGGAAATTGATGAGGGGGAGTAAGATGTTAGAAATTGTATTAATGATTATAATTGTTATAAGTGCAATTCTTGCTCTTATTCAGAAAGATTTATTAAAGGCTGCGATTTTAACAGGATTTGCTGGTGGAGCTATGGCAATTCTTTTCCAGATTTTGCTTGCACCTGATGTTGCATTGACTCAGGCAATTGTCGGTGCGGTTATCGTTCCTGTTTTCATTGCTTTGGCTGTTAAAAAAACTCAAAGGGAGGATAGCTAATGGCAGACGTTCAACTAATTATATTATTCACATCAATGGCATTGGTCGTTATTGGACTATATGCAGCGATTTTTGTTGATAATATCATAAAAAAGATAATTGGTATTAGTTTCATCGAAGAAGGTGCTAACCTGTTCATTGTTGCCATTGGTTATAAGCCTGGTGGTGTCGTTCCGATTTTAATGCCTGGAATGGATACATCATGGTTTGCTACAAACGCAGCATATCCTTTGCCTTTCGGTTTGGTATTAACTAGTATTGTAATCGGCGCAAGTACTTTGGCCGTTATGCTTGCTTTGGTAATGGTGCTGTATAGAAGATATGGTACTTTATCCACAAAAGTAATGCTGGCAGACACATCAAAACAGGAGGAATACAATGAATGAATTAATTCCACTTATGGTTATTGTTCCTTTGATGGCTGCATTGGTAATCAGTGCCTTTTCAAGATTCAACACATTGACTAAGGCATTAGCATTCATCGTTGCTTTGTGTCTTCCTATAATTCCATTGGCTTCCAATTATGGTCTCCATTACTTTGGAGGATATGAGCCAATTTTGGATAATGTGACTAATGTGATGTATCATCCGGCGATTACATATTCATTCACATTCCTGCAGCAGATATTTATTGCAGGTGTTGGTCTTTTAACATTCCTGGTTGTATTCATTTACCTGACCAAATATAGGAAAGTTTCAGGACCTTATTTGTTCCTGCTGTTCTTGGGTACTGCTGCCGTAACTGCAATGATTCTTACAGATGATATATTCCACATGTTTGTATTCTTTGAAATTTTAGCTCTGGCGCAAGTTGGTATTGTTGCGGCTTCATCAATTGATTACAGTTATGAAATGGCTTTAAAATACATGATTTTAGGGTCAATCGGTTCACCGATGATGCTTTTAGGAATTGGATTCCTGTTGGCATTGACAGGTAGTGTTAACGTTACAGATATAGTAGCCGCTGTTCACAACGGTTTGGTTAATGTAAAATCTCCAGTATTTTTATTATCACTCGGTTTAATATTCTTTGGTTGGTTATACGCATCTGGTTTACCACCATTCCATACTATAAAATCTGGAATCTATTCTAAAGCTGAACCTCATGGAGCAGCGCTACTCCAATCATTTACAGTTATTTCAATGATTTCAATTGTTTTAATCATGTTTAGAATATATTCAACTTTACCTATCTTTGAAGTTCTCATAGTCTTCTTCTCTATCTTGGCTATGATATTGGGTGTCTCTCTAGCACTTACCCAGACAGACTTCAGAAGGATGATCGGATTTTTAGCTGTAGGTGAATTAGGATTTATCGGTTTAGGTATAGGTCTTGGAACTCAATTTGCAATCACTGCAGGTCTTTTCCAAGCCTTAAACGAAATTATTATTACTGCATTATTATTCATAGGATTTGGTGCAATAGTTAATGCAACTGATGAAGTTGACACACGCAAGCTAGGAGGCCTTTTGGCACAGCATCCGAAAGTGAGCATCATGCTTTTAATTGGCGGTTTGGCAATGGCTGGTGTACCTCCTTTAAGCGGATTCCAATCTAAATTAATGCTTGTTCAGGCTTCTTTAAGTTGTGGATATCCTGAATTGTCCATTTTAGCTATTATGGTAAGTATAGCTACATTTGTAGTATTCGTAAAAACATATTATACAATGTTTTTAAAACCAAAACCTAAAGAATTAGAATTAGAGGGTAAAGAGGTTCCACGTTCAATGATTATTGTAATGGGAGTGTTATTAGTTATCATCATATTGTTAGGTGTCTTCCCTGATGTGGTAACAAATGGAATTTCCAACTTTGTAGGAGGGATATTATGAAGCTTTATGATCAGATATTTGACGTTGTAAAGCAATTTAAAAAGTTGTTTTCACCGGGTCCTGTAACCAATGCAGATGTTTCAGGAAGCATTACTGCGGAAATATTTTTAATTGTTTCACTGGTATTGGCTGCAATATTGCTGAGGCATGTTAATGTTCTTCTTGCAGGTCTTGTCACACTGATATTGGCGGTTGTGCTGATTGCCAATATTCCGCTTATTCCAAAGTTTAAGATTGAGCAAGAGGATTCTTTAGAAAAAATGTTGTTTTATGCCATTATAACACTTGCAATTATTGTTACATTTATGTATTGGGGTGGTAATTTTGTCTAAAGCTACAATTCGCAATTTACTTGCAGCAGTAATGACTGCAATATGTTCTGTTACTTTATTCGATGCAATATTCCATTTGCATGACATGATTAATCCGGGAGTAAGCAATATCTACAATGCACTTGGAACACAGATAGCTCCAAACATGGTTACTGTGGTCATTTTCGATTTCAGGGCATATGATACATTGGGTGAATCAATTATTTTATTAACCGCCGGATTGGTAGTGTTATTAATATTCGGCAGAGGATTACTGGGGGATAAACAATGAGTCAGGGTAGTATGATTTTAAAAATTATATCTTTGCCGATTTCAATCATATTAATCTGTTTAGGTATAATGACTATCCTTGGAGGCCACATCACTCCTGGTGGAGGTTTCCAGGGTGGTGCAATGATTGCTAGTGGAATTGCATTGTCTATCCTTGTTTATGGATTAGGTAATTCTCCATTGGAATTGTCTCACACTTATATTGAAGTTTTAGAATCTGTTGGTGCATTAGGTTTTGTAATATTCGGATTAATCGGTTTGTTTGTGGGAGGATTTTTCCTCTATAACATGGGAACAGACTTGTTGAATGTTGTTCCGGCCACAATCCAAAATGTATTCCACTATCCTGATATCACCAATGCAGGAATCATTCCATACCTCAATATATTTGTAGGTTTAAAGGTATTTGTAGGTCTTTCCTCAATTGTTATTGCATTTGAAGGATTTAAGAAATTTGTTGAGGAGGGTGAATAGTGGTAATTCTAGGACCAATCATTTTCGGTTTGATATTGGGTTTGGTTATCGGATCTCAAATCAAACTCAATGTTAGTGACGCAAAATTCACTCTGGCCTCATTTGTGGTAATATTAATTGCAGGAATAATTATGGCATGGCAATTGGGTAATTATCCGTTTTACACAGACTTACCTATTTCAACAGCATTTTTATCTGCGTTAATTGGAATTTTTGTAGGCAAACTATTATTTGCACGGAGTAAATAAGGGAGTGTTAATATGTTTTTAACAACTAATGCATGTGAAGGAAAAAGAGATTGTATTAAACAGTGCCCTACAAAAGCTATCAGATTCATTAATGGCAAAGCATTCAGCTGTCTTACCTGTGGAATATGCTATAAGAACTGTCCGAATGGAGCGATATTTGAAAATAGCTATGGCGGATATGTTGTCGACAGGGCCAAATGTAACGGCTGCGGAATGTGCATGTACAATTGCCCTACAAACAATATCACTATTGAAGATGGAATCGTATATGGAATATGCTCACGCTGTGGAGTTTGCTCTGAAGTCTGTGCGAACCGTGTGGACGGATGGGAATTTGAAAAATCAAAACAACTCAATTTAATTAGGGCATTTGATATTCTGAATCCTCCATTGGATAATGTTCCTTCCAAAAAAGAAAGTGAAACCAAACTGGTTACAAGAACCTGCTTTGGAACCGACACTGAAAAGTGTATTTTATGTGGAAGGTGCAGTCAGTATTGTCCGACAGGTGCAATTCACGTAAAAATTGACAGGGATGAAGGAATCTGCAGTGAATGCAGATTATGTAGTGATGTTTGTCCTAATGGATCTATGAACAAACATCAAATAGTCAGTAAATCAAGCTGTACGCTCTGTTTAAATTGTATTAAAGCATGTCCTCACAATGCGATTTCTGTAGAGGGCTTTGAAATTATTGTTAATAAAATCAATCAAAAACCGGCTGGAAAAATAATTTCCTGTCTCAACTGTGGATTATGTGCTGATTTATGTGAAAATGAATCACTCAAAAACATTGATGGCAAACTCAGATATGATCCAACAAGTGATACAGAAAACAGAAGTCATGAAAAAGCCATTGAATCTTGTCCGATTCACACATTGCGTGAAGATGATGAAATGTTTATCTATGATGAATTCGATGACGTGGAACTTTCAACACTGGCAGGATTCTGTGTAATCTGCGGCAAGTGTGTTCAGGTGTGTGATGAAGTTGGCGCCCGCCAATTTATGACAGCCAGCTGGGACGGTAAAGTAACTGATGATTGTATTTCATGTGGAATATGTACCGAAGTATGTCAGGAAGGTGCAATCACATTGCATAGGGGTTCAATATCTGTTGACCTTGACAAATGTATTTTATGTGAGAATTGTGCCGTTCACTGTCCGGTTGATGCAATACCTAAAACTACAATGTATAAAAATGAGATTAAGGATGGATTTAATTTCATTGAACAAAAATTATGTATGCATTGCGGTTTATGTCATAAAACATGTTCATATGATGCAATTGATGAAATTGATGGTAACTTTGTAGTAAACGAAGAGAAATGTACATACTGTGGAGCATGTAAAAACGCATGTCCTGCAAGGGCATTTTTATTCGAGAGAAATTTTAAAGATTCAATAGAGGGTATTTAAATGAGGAACTTACTTAGAATAGCTTTTGAAGGAGCTTTTACTAACTTTAAAAGAATCTTTTTTGCAGCCGATAGGGTTACAGACATGGAACTGAGAAGGCAAATCTCAACACTTTCAGTTGAAGTTGACGACAGGGTTGATGAAAAGGCCTGTATCGGATGCGGAGGATGCGCCAATGTCTGTCCGACAGGTGCTGTGGAGATGAAAAGTTTGGCAAGTCCTGTTAAAATAACTGACGGATGGACAAAAACTGAAGTACCTGAAATTAATCTTGAAAAATGTGTTGTATGTTATTATTGTCATGATTTCTGTCCTATATATTCACTTTACGGTGAAAAAGGAACAATACATCCTGCATGCGTTGGGGATCAGGAAGTTGATGTGGCGGAATTCATCGAGCAACCATTTAAAATTTCAGATGATAAACTTAAATTTATTGCACAGTACTTGTCAGATACAACTGTATTAAAGAATAATGAGGAAGGTGATTAGATGGGTCTCAAATCATTTTCAAGAGCAAGAGCAATACATGTCATGTTGGTTTATACCGGCGGATGTAACGGATGCGATATTGAAATTGTAAACTCAATATTATCACCACGGTTTGATGCTGAACAATATAATGTGTTTTTAACTTGGAATCCTCGTGAGGCTGATGTATTGGTAGTCACAGGACCTGTAACACATTTAAACAGAAAACCATTAGAGGAAATATATAAAGCTATTCCTAATCCTAAATTGGTTGTAGCTGCGGGAAGTTGTGCTTTAATGGGTGGAGTATATAAAAACTGTTATGGTGATATTCCATCAGAGGAAATTGAAGGGCCAGTTGAAAATATTATACCAGTAGATGCAAAAGTTCCGGGATGTGCCGTAAGGCCTCAAGATGTCTTGGCTGGAGTTGTATCACTGTTACCTATATTATTGGATGCGGATTAAAGAGGGGATTAAATGGATGAAAAAGTACCAAGAAGTAATATTATAGAAACTGAAATTCCAATGGGTACAGTTCACCCTGCTGCATTGGAACCATATAGGGTAAGATTCTTTGTTGAAGATGAGATAGTCCAGGAAGCGGAAATCACTATTGGTGTAAATCATAGGGGTATCGAAAGGATTATGGAAGGTCTTCCTGTTGAAAAGGCAAATGCACTTACAGAAAAAATTTGTGGAATCTGTTCCAATTCACATATATGGAATTCATGCAGAACCGCTGAAATTGGTTTAGGTATCGAAATTCCGGAGAGAGCCACATACATTCGTGTAATAATGGGTGAACTAGAACGTTTGCATTCGCACTTCTTGTATTTAGCGCATGGTTGTGAAGTGCTGTCTCACGAAACATTTTCAATGAGAATATTCTACTTAAGGGAAATCGTGATGGAACTGCTTGCAATGATTGGCGGTAACCGGGTACAGTACGGATGCTCTGTTTTAGGTGGAGTAAGGCCAAGATGCGATGTCGACGAAGCTAAATTGTTAAGGCTTAAAAATGATATGGATGCAGTTGAAGAAGGCCTTACAGGATTCGTTGAAAGATTTTTGGCAGATTCAGTAGTTCAGTCAAGGATTACAGGAGTCGGTGCACTTCCACACAAACAGGCCATTAAACTGGCAGTAACCGGACCAACTCTCAGAGCAACTGGTGTTGCAAGAGATTTAAGGACAACCATGTTCGAATACGATAACTTTGATTTTAATGTAATCACACAACCTGACGGTGATGTAAGATCAAACTTGGTTATGAGAGCTCTTGAATCATTCGAATCAATTAAAATCATCCGTCAGGCTATTGCAAATATCCCTGAAGGTAAAGTGGTTACCCGAGACTGGGAGATGTTTGACACTGACATTATTGAAAGTTATATTGAAGTTCCAAGAGGAACTCTATATCATTCTTATGCACTTGAAAGCGGAAGAGTAAGGCACTGTATTATAAGAACTCCATCAATGGCAAATATTGGAGCAATGAAATATGCCTGCATTGGAGAGCAACTTACAGATGCGCAGCTTTGTATCGTACAATGTGACCCTTGTTTTACATGCACGGACAGAGCAATTGAAATTATCAGGAGATAGATTATGTTTTCAAATGTTATTAGTAACTCAATTGTTATAGCTGCAATAACAGTAATTGTCTGTTTTATAATTTCAACATTATTGCCAGGTATTGAAAGGAAATACATTCATGCAAGGATTCAGCAAAGAATCGGACCGATTCTTATCGCTCCGGGAATAATGGCTCCAATCAAATTCATGTTTAAGGAAAATGTTAAAGTAGAATCTCCAGTTCCGGGATTATATAAGATATTGCCGATTCTGTGCTTTATAGTTGTAACATGTTTGATTATTGCTTTAACTCCTCAGGCTTTTGCAATTCCGGCACTTTCAAGCTTGGTTGCAATCGTAGGGCTTTTAAAAGTTGAAGAAATATGTTATGTATTGATGGGGGCATTGTCAAAATCTGTTATGTCTGTTAGAATGCCTTTCCCTGACCAGATTAAAGGTGCGGCACACAATAACGTGACAAGATCTTTTGTTGAAGATATAAGTTCCAGAAGATCCTTAAGAATGATTACTTATGGTTCATTCCCATTGTATTTGGCGTTATTTGCACCAATAACTCAAGCAAGAAGCATTTTCCTGCCGGATATTGTTGCATATCAACAGGCACACGGACCAATCTTATTTACAGTATCTGGAGCAATTGCAGCGATTGTATTTTTCATAGGATACATGATTATATTGAACGAATATCCATTTTCAATCATTAAGGCAAAATCAGATGTTATTGAAGGACCATATATGGAATATGCAGCTAAATACAGAGCCATTGTATATTTGACAAGAGGATTTTTCATGATGGTGCTTGGTGTGCTGTTTTCAGTACTGTTCCTGGGCATCCCACCGTTAATTACCTCATGGAGCTTTTTAATCAACATCGTTGTTGCATTGATATTTGTATTTATGATGGGAATTTTCTCAGCATTCAGCCCAGTATTCACAAACAGGCAACTGTTGCCTACAATACTTGGAACAACATTGCTTGGAGTATTGGCTGTTGTAGTTGGATTGTTATGAGGTGATTTGATGAAATTTGTTATGAGACCGTATCATATGGTAAGTCTTGGAGGATACATTGTAGAATGGGATTTTCCTTACAGAAACTTAATAGTTGTAAACAAAACCTCTGAGCCAATCAAAATAGAAATTCCAGTATTTCATGAAGAATGGATTGCTGAGCATAGAGATTTGGGTCTTGAAGTTATTCCGGTAACTAAGGATGATAATTATTTAAGCATGTGGAAAAGGGCACATGCAGATTTAGATAAAATCAGGCCACAAAATGAATGATTATACATTAACGATTAAATCTGATGAGAAAAAAGGCGTGTTATATGACATTACTGATGTTATCACCGACCATGGTGCTAATATTAGTTATGTTCATCTTTTTGTTGAAAAAAACAACATGGGTTCTATAAACCTTGAACTGGAACATGTTGAAGACATAGACGACCTGCTCTCAGATTTGAAAAATATTGAAGAGGTAAAATCAGTTGAGCTTCATGGTTCTCAACTTGATATATGGGGAAAACGTATAATTATCATTGGTGGAGGAGCACAGGTGTCTCAAGTGGCTACCGGTGCAATAACTGAAGCGGATAGGCATAACATACGTGGAGAACGTATAAGTGTAGATACCATTCCATTAGTTGGTGAAAAATCTCTCGCAGAAGCTATTGAAGCTATTTCAAGATTGCCCCGTGTCAGTGCTGTAGTGCTTGCAGGTTCGCTCATGGGAGGGGAAATTACTCAGGCCGTTAAAAAAGTTAAAAAGGAAAGCAAATTGGTAGTAATTTCACTCAACATGCCTGGAAGCGTAACTGAATATGCCGACTTGATTATCACTGATCCGATTCAGGCGGGGGTTCTGGCGGTAATGTCCATTGCGGATACTGCCGTTTTTAATATTGAAAGGCTTGGAGACAATATCAAATTTTAAAATTTCATGTTTATGGACATATGGTGAGTTATTACAACTCTCTGATAGGTAAATAATGATATTTAATCATTATTTACTTATTGAATACTTATTTTTAATCTTTCAAACAGATGTCACTATATTCACAATTTCCACATTTTCTAGGATTTTTTCTAACATTCGGAAGCTTTTTGTTGTCTGTAATTTCTTTAACTTCTCTCATAACATCAAATAATCCTTTTCTAAGATTAACATCCATCACAACAGGGCGTCTGTCCCCTATCTTTTCATAATCGACAAACCCCACGAATACCTCTGTTTCAAATTCCTCTTCAAGAAGTATTGCATAGGCTACAAGTTCAATTGCATCCTGGTCCCAAACTCCCTTAATTGGTGGTGTTGAGCTTTTAATGGCAACAGGATAGTATTTTCCGTCGATTATTTCTATTTTGTCACACATTCCAATTAATTCAAGCTGAGGGTCTTTCAATAAGTAGGAATACATTGAATTTGGAAAAAACATGTCTATTATTTCAAATGCATTTTTGTCAAGGATTGTCATGGCCTGTTTGATTTTTAAAGCAGTAATTTTAATGTTGAAGTAAGCATCATCGATAATCTGATTGATTTGGGCATTGTCAAGTCCTAAATCCATTGATATGATTGCATCTGCGGTGCTTTTAATATATGAGTCGATATTTTGAGATAAGGTATGTTCAATTTGGGTCATGCCCATGTCTTTTTTGATTTTTCTCATATTCTTCTGAATCAAATCCAAAATATCAATTTTAAGCTTTTTAATCTCAATTGCAAGCTGAAAATCACTGTTTTTATTTAAATCTACATGATTTTGGATGTAAAGTTTCATCGGACAGTACATGTGTGTTTTAATAGAAGAAATGTTTATCATAGTATAACCTCTTAAATTCTGTAATATTACTTAGAACTTAATCATATAAAAAATAAGAAGTTATAACTGAACTAAATTCTTTCAAATAAAATAAAAAAAGTAAATAGCTATTAATTTAGCTATTTAAGGTCAATTTTACACGTCGTAGTAATTCTTATTACGTGCGGGCATTTTTGCAAAAATGATTGGAACTACTATTAACACTATACTTAATATCAACATTATTGCCTTGCTTACTCCGTTTGCTTCAGTCATGGTTGTTAAAATTCCCTGAATCCAAAGGCCTAAAATACAAATAGGCAAGATGTATTTGATAACGATTTTCCAGGTTTTTCCAACTTTAATATTTGAATGTTCATTTAGTGTTTCAATCAAATCATCAAATTTGTAAATCCAACCGAAGATTAAGCATTCAAGAAGGACTGCAAACAGTAACGCGAAGTTATTCAGGAATCCGTCAAATATTCCAAGTATTGTACTTCCCGCACCTGTTGCGAAAATTGTTGAAATACAAAAACCGACTATACAGACAACAGTAGCGGTCTTTTTACGTTCAATAAGGAATTTTTCTGAAATTGAATAGCATACTCCTTCAAGAAGTGCAATAACGGAAGTAATTCCTGCAAACAGAATACATATGAAGAATAATGGTCCGATTATATGGGCTGCAGGGCCCATTGTATTAAATACCTGTGGGAAAACTACAAATGCAAGTCCAGTTCCTGATGTTACAAGTTCATTAAACGGTATTCCGCTTGTCACAGTCATGAATCCTAAAATTGAGAAGATTCCAATTGAGTTAAACACTTCAAAACCGGAGTTTGAAAACGCAACCATAACTGCATTGTCCACTAATTTTGAACCTTCCGGCAGGTAACTTGCATATGTCATTGCGATTGCCATACCTAAACTTAGGGAAAATACGATTTGTCCGAATGCCGCTAGCCATACGTTCAGATTAGTCAATGCCGACCAGTCCGGTGTGAAAATCTGAGTATATCCGACTGATGCTCCCGGCAATGTCAGTGAGAATGCAACAATAATTACTACAATAATACATAGCAACGGCAAGAGGGTTTTACTTACATTACCGATTCCGTCATTCAGGTCTCTTTTAATAATGAGCCATGCTAAAAACCAAATTGCAAATACTGATATAAGAACTGTCGGTACAATTGTAAATATTCCAGACATGGAATCTGTAGCGTGTAAAACGTTATTTGTGAAATATAAATCCGGATTTGCTCCCCATGCTTTTGTAAAACTTAAACATATATAAATCAAGTCCCATCCTACAACACAAACATAGTATGTTGTAATTAAAAATACGACTAACAATATGAACCATGCTATAGGTTCTAGTTTTTTATTAACTGAATATAGTATTCTTGCAAGAGATTTTTTAAACTTATATCCTACTGCATATTCCACTAAAACAAATGAAATTCCTAAAAGAAATAGTGAAACGATGTAGGGAATCATAAATGATCCTCCACCGTTTGAGTACAGAACATTTGGGAAACGCCAAATGTTTCCGAGACCAACAGCAGAACCGATCATTGCCATCATAAATGCAAGATTACTATCCCATTCTGATTTTTTTGTCTCTGTCATATAACCACACTAATTTTAATATTATTATTTTAGGAGTTTGATGTTTATATATTATTGTATTAATTTCGATTAACTTGCGTTATTTTTTCTTAAAACAATTTGAATGGAGTTTGTATCTGTTATTTTTTCAAATAAATAATATTCATTGTAAAAATAGTGAAAAGTTAATAATTGGAGTCATAAATTTTTAGTGTTTGTTTAAAATAATTTAGCTATTATTTTTTAGATAATTTAGTTGTAGAATTTTATTATTTTTTTTGAATTGTTTGTGATGATGATAATCTGTTAAAAGTCTTGATTTTTAAAGTAAAGTATTTTTAACATTCATTTTTTCTAATTAAATCCTAATATGGCTTTAATTTAAATAATAGTTACTATATATGTCTTTTGATTAATTGCCAGTGATGACAACTACAATGTATCATCAACAACCGCAAAGGTTACCATCAAAAAGGCAACTGTAAAATTGGCCGCCAAAGCAAAAACATTCAAACGCAGCGTAAAAACCAAAAAATACTCAGTAACTTTAAAAACAAACCGGAACAATGTCATGAAAAACACAAAAGTTACCATCAAAGTAAACAAGAAAATATACACTGCAAAAACCAACAGTAAAGGTGTAGCTACATTTAAAATCACCAAGCTGACTAAAAAAGGTAAATATGCTGCAACTGTAAAATATGCAGGCAGCAAATACTACAATACAAAATCCGTAAAAGTTAAAATTACCGTTAAGTAGATGTATTTTTACATCTGCTCTTTTTTTATTTTTAAATCGATTATTGCTTTTTTTAAAGAAAAGTCTCAGTAATGTTTATATATTATGGTTTTCTCAAAACAATTTCGCGTAATGGCTTCAATAAGCTTTAAATAAGATTTAACGTATAATATAATTTTAAATAGGCCTCTAATATAAAAATGGAGGTGATAAGTATGATGTTTAAATTGACTAATGTTTATTCATTATGCATCACCATTTCATTTGAATTGAATGATGTCCCCATTTATACTATAAATCCAAAAGAGGTGAAATGCCGTGGAGATAATTGCGTTCTCGCTAGCAGCATATTATCCAAATGTCATTTGTATTTTAAAGGTATTAATGTCTGCTAAGATAAGGGGAGCATAATATCTGTAATTTTCACCTCATGTTGTAATTGATTATAATCTATTTTCGATGATGGACTTTTAGAAAATTCGTCTCCAATGATTTTCGCTGAGGCCTTTTTGCTTGAAAAGAACACTAATCAATTACGACTCTAAAATGATTATATTTATATATTTCCTTCAATAATATAATTAAACAAGAGTGTTATCTCTTAGGAGAAAACCTCAAAATTGATTTATAGTATAGTTTTAATGTCTAAGGAGATGTATTGTGGGGTAAAACTCACAATATAGACATTAATTGAGTATTTTTTTTGAGAATTCTATTTTTTCGTTTTCTATTTGAATTGTTGGGAATCTTTTAGCAATGTCATAAGATGTTTTTCAACTTTTTGGCTCTTTAAAATAATTGAAGTTAATGGGGATTAAATTGAAGATTATAACTTGTTTTTACGATGTCGTTGCTTTTTTTAAATAATGGGCTCAGTAAAGTTTATATATTATGTTTATATCAAAGCAATTTTACGTAATGGCTTCAACAAGCTTTAAATAAGATTTAATCTATACCATGATTTGAAACAGGCCTCCAATATAAAAATGGGGGTGATAAGTATGACGTTTAAATTGACTAATGCTTATTCATTATGCATCACCATTTCTTTTGAATTGAATGATGTCTCCATCTACGCTATTAACGAAAAAGAGGTGAAGGATGTGGGGATAATTATGCTCTTGCTGGTGACATATTATCCGAATATTATTTCTATATTTGGGATATTGATGTCTGCCGGAAATATCGGAGCATAATATCTGTAATTTTCACCTCATGTTGTAATTGATTAGAATCTATTTTCGATGATGGACTTTTAGAAAATTCATCTCCAATGATTTTCGCTGAGGCCTTTTTGCTTGAGAAGGCTGAGGCCTTTTTGCTTGAGAAGAACACTGATCAATTACGATTCTAAAATAATTATATTTATATATTTCCTTCAATAATATAATTAAACAAGAGTGTTGTCTCCAATGGAGAAAACCTCTAACACGTTAATAGTGTAGTTTTAATGTCTAAGGGGATGTATTGTGGGGGTAAAACTCACAATATAGACATTAATTGACTATTTTTTTGAGAATTCTATTTTTTGTTTTCTATTTGAATTGTTAGGAATCTTTTAGCATGTCATAAGAGGTTTTTCATCTTTTTGACTCTGTAAAATAATTGAAGTTAATGGGGATTAAATAGCTTGTTTTTACGATGTTGTTGCTTTTTTTAAATAATGGTCTCCGTAAAGTTTATATATTATCTTTATCTTAAAGCAATTTTACGTAATGGATTCAACAAGATTTAAATACGATTTAATATATAATATAAGTTTAAATAGGCCTCTAATATAAAAATGGAGGGTGATAAGTAGATGTTTGAATTAACTAATGCTTATTCATTATGCATCACCATTTCATTTGAATTGAATGATGTCTCCTGTCATACAACTAATTTGAGTGAGGTGAAGGATGTGGGGATAATTATGCTCTTGCTGGTGACATATTATCCGAATATTATTTCTATATTTGAGATATTGATGTCTGCCGGAAATATCGGAGCATAATATCTGTAATTTTCACCTCATGTCGTAATTGATTAGAATCTATTTTCGATGATGGACTTTTAGAAAATTCGTCCCAATGATTGCTGAGGCCTTTTTGCTTGAGAAGAACACTGATCAATTACGATTCTAAAATAATTATATTTATATATTTCCTTCAATAATATAATTAAACAAGAGTGTTATCTCCAATGGAGAAAACCTCAAAAAATTAGTTGTATGATTTTAATGTCTAATGGGATGTATTGTGGGGTAAAACTCACAATATAGACATTAATTGACTATTTTTTTGAGAATTCTATTTTTAATTGTCAATTTGAATTGTTATTCTGCATTGGGTGTTGACATTTACATAACCCTTTTTCAAATCCAGTTTGATTTTTTTTTGGTTTAAAGAATTACAATCCTAGAAATATTATTTAAGATGGACTTTCCTTAAGCTTCAAATACTCATCAATTGCTTCACGGGTGGTTCCAACGACTATGCGGTAGTGTGAAAATTCACCATTGACAATAACCTTTTCCACTTTGCCCTTAGCTATTACGTGCTCACCGTCAATAACTTCACCGGCATAGGTGTGTGTAAATGAAACCACTTCAGTCAATGGGAAATCTACTCCGTCCAAGACTTCAACGTTTTCAATTGTATAAAGTGAAGGATTGTCGAACGCTCCGAGTGCGCTTACGATATCACATTCGATTTGAGCGATTCCCTGAGGCTCATATACTGTATCTCCCCAAACACCTTCAATTTCATCGTAATCCTTGGTTGCTAAAATGTCAAATAAAGTTCCGTTTATTGTTCCTCTGTTTGCTTTTCTGTTTTCATACCATCTGAATTCTTCTTTTGTCAGGCTTTCGTCAAACATTCTTTTGTCATAAACAAAATCCCAGTAATCGTTGGTGATTCCTTCAACGGTAATGTGTTTGTCGACTTCTTTGATGTAGACTTCTTTTCCACGGTGCTCTTTAAAAGCGGCGATTGCTCTTCTGTGATTGTCAAGACCATATACGACGAAATCAAGGTCGCTGACATCACTTTTTTGAAGGCCGGGCAGTATTGAGCCGGAAATTCCCAGATGGTCATATGGAATGTCTGCCATGAAATGGAAAAAGTCAGCAACGTCCATCAATTTTGCAATCAGTTCCGGATTTTTAACTTCTCCTCCTTCATCAAAAGTCTTTTTGAGGCCTAAAAGCCTTTCTTCAGGTTTTATTATTTTTTCAACTTTTTCCAATGGGACTCCCATCATTTCAACATTGGTAACTTCTGAAAAATACAGATAATCAGGATAGTTTTCACGTAAATATGAGTATGCCTCTTCGGATCCTACTTTTCTATAACGTTTGCCGTCTTTTTCACGGTCTCCTTCAGGGTCTGGCACATATCTTAAAAATGAAATTACTCTGTTTTCAGGGTGAATGTAATTTGTTGATGCGAAATACAAATCATCGCTTGTGTAGATAAAGTCTCTTGTTCTTACTTGCTTCATAATTTTTGCTCCTAGTTTTAATTTTTAATTTTGATTAATTAAAATTTTACTAATGTTTGCTAGTTTTAGTTCGTGATGAGGTGGACCTGTTCAGATTAAGTTTTGGTATTAAATTTGAAATGGATATTTTGTCACTTTCAAAAACTTGTGTGATTTGAATTTTCACTAGTTTTTGAGTCTTGAATTTTTTTCGTTCTATTTTTTCTTTATTTTTAATTTAAAAGCAGTAAAATTAATATATAAGGTGGAACTTAAATATTAATATGTCTAGTATAAATATTAAAGCTCCATATGAATGTATGGAGTTAAAAGAATATAAACTTTCCGATTTTGTACCAGAGTTTTCTGAATTTCGTCAATCTGATGATCTTTCTCGATTTGGTTGTGAAAATATTGAGGATAATCTTATTAGATTGGAAAAAAGAGGTAAAATTCATTTTGAAAATAGAATTGCAGTTTGTCTTAGTTGTAAATCACATCACATAGTTAAAAATGGAACTTATGAAAGAAAACTTATTTTTTTAAGAATTGGGGAGCAAAAATGCATTATTCAAAAATATAAGTGCAAAAAATGTGGTAAAGTCTTTTATTCAGATTTATCTTCTCTTGTTTATCCTAATTCGAATATTACTTTACCTGTTATTGATTGTATTGAAAATTTATATCAAATTTATGGTGCAGGGCTTCATAAAATACGATTTAACTTAAAACAACAGCATAACGTTGAAATCTCACATCAAAGTATAGAAAATATCATTTTGAACTCCAAATATGAATTTGACTATGATAATTGGCACTATTCCGGATATTGCTTGTTTGATAGTCTTTGGACTAGAATTAATGGAGTATGGCAGTATATTTTGGCTTTATTCGATGTAAAATTAAATACTCTTGTTTCGACCAAATTGGTCAAATCAGAAGATTCCAAGACCATTTATAATTTTTTAAACGAATCACTACGTAATCAGAAGAAGATATCAATTGGAACGGATTTAAAACATGAATATCGTGAAGCAATAGATAAATTAAAAGTAAAACATCATTTCTGTAAATTTCATGTAAAACAAGCAATAAACAAAAAAGATTTAAAGATTATTTTGACAAAAATCAATTAAATGAGGAAGAAATGGAAAAATTCATCGATTTAAAACAACACATTTTTAAAATATTAGATGCAAATAACCTTGATGAAGCAAAGAAATTACGTGATGAGCTTATTGATAAAAATTATCCAAAAAATAAGTTTACACACAAAATCGTGTGGAAATTCATCATTTCCTACTTTAAAAAATTAACGACACATCTGGAAAATAAGAACATTCCATCCACGAACAATAAAATTGAAAATATCTTCCAAAAAGTATTTCCAAAACATATAAAAAGAACAATGAAAATAGAACAAGGACTTTCAAGCAGATTCATGCTAAAATTAAATCATTGGAACATAAAAAATGAAAAAGAAAAAAATCACACAAGTTTTTGAAAGAGCCCATAATCATCCAAACGATACTTTTTTTAATACCTTTAACTAAATATTAATAGGTAATTTAATTATTTTAGGTTTTTATCATGATTATTACTCATAAACATGTTGATGAAATTTTTGAATATGATGGAAGTCAAATTAATCCGTCATGGGCCTTTCAAGAATTTGGAATTTACGGTTCATCAATCGTAACTTGGATTGGTCCGGTCAATATCACTCCTGATAACTTAAAGGATTTTGCAGACGTTGGGCTTGAAATCAAATCAAATTACATGGTTAATTTCATTTGTGAATTTTTTGACCAGCAACCTCCGAACATGAGGATTGCCTATTTAAGACAAAGGCTTTTAGTAATGATTTTTAGAGAGATTTTAACAGAATATGGAATTCAAACTAAAAGAGAAGGTGATGATATCTTTGTAGATAACAGAAAATTATCCATTTCAATAGCCAGCGTTTCACTAAGTTCTGCAAAAATACATTTTGCACTTAACCTTGAAGATAAGGGAACTCCAAGTGATGTTGAAACCATTGGACTGTATGATATTAGAGTCGATGATAAACAAATATTTGATGAGGATAATTTATTGGATTTAATCAATGAAACAGTAAACAGATTCATTGATGAGCTAAAAACAATTGAAAACGATATAAGTAAAACCAAGGTGTTAGGATGAAAATTTTAGTAAATGGTATTCAGTCTAATTTAAGATTTTCCTCTGCTCATGTTATTCCAGGTCATGAATCATGCGGATTTATTCATGGTCACTCCTACTTTGTTGATGTGGAAATCGAAGGGGAAAGAGCAGGTGAATTTGAATTTGTAGTTGATTTTAAAGATGTTAAAGGATACACTAAAGCGATTTGTGACGAACTTGATCATAGATTGCTGATTCCTGTTTATAACAAATTGATTGATTTTAAAGATTTTGATAAGGAAAAAGATTCTATTTTTGATTTGAAAAAACAAAAATCAGTTTACTTTAAAATCGACGGTAAAGGATATACTATTCCTGCAGTTGACTGTGTATTCTTGCCTCTTCCATACACTTCTGCTGAAGAGCTGTCAAAATTTTTCGCAGAAACATTGGCAAGAAAACTTTCTGAAACATATGACAATCTAAAATATGTTTCAGTCTGTGTCAATGAGGGAATCGGTCAAGGCGCCGAATACAGGAAAGATTTGTAATGAAAGCACCAGTTATTGAAATCTTTTCATCTTTTCAGGGTGAAGGATTGTTAATCGGTGAGCGCCAAATATTTGTTAGATTTGCCGGATGCAATCTAAACTGTAATTATTGTGACACCAATGATAGTAAATCAAGAGAATCAGGCAAGTTAATGACACCTCAGCAAGTTACTGATGAAATAAATAATTTATTGACTCCTGATTGTAGAACTATATCATTTACTGGAGGTGAACCAAGTTTATATCCTGACTTTATTAGTGAAGTCGGCAAAAATTTTGATTTAAAAATCATGCTAGAGACTAATGGTACTTTGCCGGATAATATTGATTTAATTGACAATTTGGATATGGTTTCATTGGATATTAAATTGCCGGAGCATTTTGACGGTGAATTCGATGAAAGTATTTTTATAAATGAGATTAAATCACTAAATTTATTAATGGCGAAGTCTATAAATGTATATTGTAAAGTAGTTATATTGCCTTCAACAAAAATAAAGTCATTTAAAGAGGTAGTTGAAAAATTATCCGCAAATATTACAAACAAAAGTAACCTTCAAATAATTATCCAACCTTCCAGTCCATTATCAGAATGGAAGGACCTTAATTTTAGATTATTTGATTTTTCTGAGATTGTTGGGCAATATTTTGAAGTTTCCACCATTCCTCAAATCCATAAGATTTTGGATATCGAGTGAATTTTGTTTTAATATGATTGATTTTATTTAATTTTTGAAGCGTAATTGTAAATTGAGGTGTGTAAATGAAAAATAAAACATCCATTAACAGAAAATCAAACACAGGTGCAGTTGAACGTGAAACAAAAGTTCACGATAAAGAAGGAGACATAATGGCTATTGCAACTAGAGATGTTATTTCCATTCCTCCTACAAAACCTATTAAAGATACTGCAAAAGTAATGATGGAACATGAATTTAGAAGATTACCAATCACAGACCCTGGTTCTGGCAAGTTATTGGGTATTGTAACAGTAATGGATATATTAGATTTCTTTGGTGGAGGAAAAAAATTCAACATTATTGAGAAAAAATACGAAGATAACTTCCTGGCAGCTATTAACGAACCAATTAAGGAAATTATGACCCGTGATTTAATTACTTTATCTAATAAGGCATCTATTGGAGAAACCATTGAAACCATGTTAGATAATCAGTTAGGTGCTATTCCTCTTGTTGATGGTGATGGAAAACTCGCAGGTATTGTAACTGAAAGAGATATCGCACTATCCCTTGCAGGCATGGCCGGTAAAGAAACCGTACAGGACTTTATGAGTCCTAAAGTATTCACTACCACTCCTGGAACACCTTTGGAAGGTGCATGCAAAATCATGGTTAGAAATGGTTTAAGAAGAATCCCTATTGTGGGTGGTGAAGCTGATATCTCCAAAGCAGCTAAAAAATTATTAGGTATTTTAACTTCTACTGATGTTATAAGATTCTTAAATGCAAAAGAATTGTTTGATAATTTAAATTCCAATTTAGCAACTGATGTTTTAAAAACAGTTATTTCTGACATTATGGTAAAAGATCCTGTGACTGTTGAACCTACTATGACTATCGGAGAATTGTGTGAACTGTTCTCAGAAAAGAATATTGGTGGAGTTCCAGTTGTTAAAAACGATAAAGTATTAGGAATTATCACTGAAAGAGATATATTAAACGCAGTTAAAAGATTTTAGACAGATAAAATATAGGAGATGATAATATGCAAATTAAGAATTTGATGTCTGAGGATTTAATCACTGTAGACAAAGATCAAAATCTTTCTGATGCTTTAAAATTGTTACGTAAAAATAACGTGTCACGTTTACCTGTAACTAATAATAAAGAATTAGTGGGTATTATTTCAGAAAGGGACATAGCTAATAAGCTTGGATCTTCAAAATATGAAAGCATGCCTGCATCAAGACTTCATATTTCATCTGTAATGGTTAAAGATGTATTTACAGTTCCACAGGAAATGCAATTAGAAGAAGTGGCAAAATTAATGTTGGAAAATGGTATCGGATCCGTTCCAGTCATGAATGATGAGAAGATGGTGGGTATTGTTTCCAAAGCCGATTTTGTAACTCTTGCAAACGGAATTGCATTTGATAAGATAACTGTAAAGGAAATAATGTCAAAAGATGTAAAATATGTGTCTCCAACTGAAAGACTTATCCATGCAAGAAGGGTAATGCTGGAATCTAATGTTGGAAGATTGCCTGTTTTAGATGATGATGAACTTGTTGGAATGATTACTTCCAAAGATTTGATGAGAGCATTCATTGACTTTAGGAAAAAAGTTCCGGAAAAATATCAGAAATCTCAAATTAAGGAAGTTTTAGTCAATGACATTATGTCTACTAATCCAGTTTATGTGACAAAGGACATGTCTATTTCTGAAATATCTGAAATAATGATGGAAACCGGATATAACGGTTTGCCTATTGTTGAAGGTGAAGATGTGATAGGCATCATCACACAAACAGATATTTTAAGACTAATTGAAAAATTAGAATCTTAAATATGGTATAGTTTCTCAACTATACTACTTTTTTTTATTTTTTTTAAAGGGGGTTTAAAAATTACTTCAATTTCATTTTTAGGTCCTAAAGGAACATTTACCCATGAAGCGGCAAATATGATGGGTGAAGATCTGATTCCCTATTGCACTATTCCGGCAGTTATGGAAAGTGTAGCTAATGGAGATTGTTCTTTTGGTGTTGTTCCAATAGAAAATTCCATTGAGGGACCTGTAGGTATTACTCTAGATTCACTGGCCCATAAATTCGATTTGAAAATTTTTAAGGAAATCATCCTTCCAATCAACCAGAATTTCATTGTAAATCCGGGTTGTAAAATGGAGGATATTGAAGATGTGTATTCCCATGCTCAGGCATTGGCGCAGTGTCAGGATTTTGTCAGAAAAAACAATATTCAGCCTCATTATGCGATAAGCACTGCGAGAGCCGCTAAGGATATTATAGGAGATAAATCGAAAGCGGCTATTGGAAATTCCAAGATTGTCGAGTTGTATGGTCTGGAAATCCTGGAATCAAACATTCAGGATGTGGACAATAACGCAACCAGATTCGTCGTTGTTTCAAAAGAGGACCACGAACTCACAGGCGATGACAAAACATCAATCATATTTTCCATTTATGAGGATAAGCCTGGAGGATTATACAACATTTTGGGAATTTTTGAAAAAAATAACATCAACTTGACTAAGATTGAATCAAGACCTTCAAAAAAAGGTTTGGGCAAATATCTGTTCTTCGTTGATTTTAATGGACACAAAGATGAGGAATTAATCCAAAATATTTTAGAAGAAGTCCAGGAACAGACATATTATTTTAAGGTTTTAGGTTCTTATCCGCAATATGTTAGGTAAACTTTAAATTAATGTTTATATATAATTTATTATGTATAAATTCAGGGAGGTAGGAACATGTCAGATGATAGAGATAAACTTCTTGGTATCATGAACAGTTTGGAATCTGATTACAGGTCTGGAAAAATATCCGCCGAAAAGTATAGCTATTTCAGGTCCAAATATGAAGATAAACTTAATTCAATAGATGCTCGTGATGCAACTAAAAGAATTAGGTCAATGCAAGGCAAACCCTCTTCAGATACTAGAAAAAGAAGAAATAAAAGGCCTACCAAAAATAAAAGAAAACAAGAACAAGATTTGGTTCAAAAATATATTATTAATCCTAAAAAATCAGATAAAAATTATAATAAGAAGAAAAAATCTTCAATAGACAGCGGAACATTCAAATTATTGCTGCTGTTAATATTGGTAATAGCTTTTACTGCAGGTACTGCATATGGTATTTTTAATTTTGATTTTGGATCAATATCTCAAGGAGAAACAGTTGCTGTTGTAGATGATACTGCATTCCCTGAATTTCAAGAAAATGCAAAGGTCAACACAACAAAAACATATTATAATTACACTTCTTACAGTACTTCCAATAGTGCCAATAGCAATCTGGAGACAACTTCGGACAACTCGTATAATCAGTATAGTCAGTCAAGTAATTCGTATAGCTATCAAGGTTCTGATTCCTCTTCCCAGTCTCAAGGTTCACAAGGCAGTTCGTATGATAATGGTGCCAGTAATGTGGTGACCACTTCGGATAGTGGAGGAAATTAATCCATTCTATAGGTGATATTATGAAAATTAATGTGTTTAAAGGAAGCATGATTATTCTCATGGTCTTATTATTTTTAGTTTCCGTTACTGCGGTATCAAGTGCTGATAATAATACTGATGTAAGCATATTGACTTTGTCAAAAGGAGGAATTACCATACAATACCCATCCGATTGGGGTGATTCTCAGGCAACTTCAAATTATTCTGTAATGGCGATTTCCAAAATCAGTTCTGTAGATGGATTGGGCATTGGTAAGATTAACATTAACATTGAAAAGAAACCGTTTGAAGGAGAGTTCGGTTCATTTGTAAATGAAACTTATGATAAAATGAAAAAGGACAGCTCTTACAAGTTAGTCTCCTCAGGTTCTGTTGTTGTTAATAATAAGGAAGCCTATGAATATGTTTATACCTCTACTCAGGGAACCGGTGAAAAGGAACATAAGGCCATCTGGTTTGAAAAAGGCGGTCAGGCTTATGTTATAATGTACAGCGCTCCTATTTCAGATTTTGAAAATAATTTGTATGTTTTTGATTTTGTATTGTCAAATATACAAATTAATTAATTCTTTTTTTGGTGTTAATATGATTGTTTTATGTGTAACAGGCAGTGTTGCTGCCAGCGAAGCTATTAAGCTGGCTCGTGAATTTAGAAGAAACGATGTTGAAGTAAAATGTTTTATGAGTGATGCGGCTTGCGAAATCATACATCCTAATTCAATGGAGTTTGCAACAGGCAATGAAGTTGTGACCAAATTAACAGGCGATATTGAGCATGTCAAATACTCTCAGGAGGATTTGATTTTGGTTGCGCCTGCTACTGCAAATACAATTTCCAAATTTGCATATAAAATAGCGGATAATCCGATATCCACTCTTCTGATTACTGCATATGGGCATGACACTCCAATCATTTTTGTTCCTTCAATGCATGATTCAATGTATAAGGCTATCAAAGGCAACATTGAAAAAATCAAACAGGAGCAATCAGCTATTTTTATAAAACCTCGCATGGATGAAGGAAAAGCAAAATTCCCTTCAAAGGAAGATATTGTTTTAGAATCTTTGAGAGCTATTAATTTAAATAAAAAGGATTGATACTATTAAAGGAAAAAAAGTTTTAATAAGTTTGGGCGGAACTTATGAACCTATCGATTCTGTAAGGGGAATTACAAATAAATCTTCCGGAAAGATGGGCCTTGAACTTGCAAAGGAAGCATACATTCGTGGTGCCGATTTAAAATTGATTGTAGCTAATGTCAGTGTTGATATTCCTGCTGTTTTTGATGTTGTTTATGTTGAAACCAGCTCAGAGATGAATGATGTGGTTTTAAGTTTAATTTCAGATTATGATATATTTATTTCAACCGCAGCAGTTTCCGATTTTGAATTCAGGCAAAAATCCGATAAAAAAATTGATTCCAGCAGTTCTCTTTTTTTAAATCTGAAGCCTACTACAAAAATAATCCGTCAAATTAAAAAAATCAATCCGGATATCTTTTTGGTGGGATTTAAAGCTGAATTCAATATTTCCCGTGACGAAATTATCGGATGTGCAAGAAAACAGATTGCAGATGCGGGTACAGATTTGGTTATTGCCAATGATATTTCAAAAAATGAGTGTCATTTCGGATCAGACAATAATGAGGTCTTGATTGTAGATGATAATGTTTTATCTGTTCCTTTAGCTTCAAAAAGAGAAATTGCAAAAACAATATGTGAGGTAATTTCTAAAAAATTATAGCTTATCTATATCTCCTTTTATTAAAAGCATTATTTTTACATTCAATTGCTTTATATTATAGGGACGTTATTTTATTTTAATGGAACTTCAGCTATCATATATTTAATGATGGCTATAATTAAAATAAACGTAGGTTTGAACACCATCATTTTTCGGTAAAATTTGATTTTTATGAGATTCCTTTTTTTCATTTAATTTCGTCGCTGTATAATTGATTTTCAAATCATGATTTGATTTTCAGTGCAATATTGTTTTTGATATATAGAATTAAATCATATAACCTTTAGGTATCAAACATATATTTTCATTGAATTGTAAGCATTGTGGAGTAATACTTTTTCAAATAAAATAAGCAAAATCATATTTGAAAATTTTTTTTTAAAAAAAGAGTCTTTTCATAAAATAAGTTCATGCCTTTAGGTTTTAGTTAAATGGAGTGATTAATAGAGTGAATCCACCTAAAGGACGCTTAGATGAACTTTTATTTTATTTGCATTAGCATATTTTATATTTTATTTTATAGTATAAAAAGGTATCTAAGTAATACTTTTTGGCGAATTTTGTAGTAATATTTTATATTCCTCAGACTAATTTTTTAGTTGATTATCGCTCAAATATTGGGTGATTTTTTTCAATAATTTTTCTTGTATAGGTACGTATTATTGTCTTTTTTGTGGTGGTCTTGTTTTGGGATTTGGTTATTTTTAAAAAATTTATCTTAATATCTCTTTTGATATTGGGCGGTTTTTGATTTGGGATTTGATATGCTTTGGGTTTTGAATGTTTCTGTTGTTGCATCACTGATTATTTGTTATGGTTGATAATATTTTTGAATGTTTTTCATCATGCAATTTCTCAAGTGTTGATATTTATTGGAGTATTAGGAGTATACTTTTGGGGTTATTAATTAATTTTCTTTCATTTTTTCAAAGCCATAAAAAATTAAATCTATATGAAGTTTTTGATTTTTATTTTGAATTTGGAAATTAAGTGGTTTTTCTTCATGTTTTTTGTGATGATTTAAAAAATAAAAAATTGATGAAATTAATCTGTTTTACTTTTTTTAAGATGTATTCTTTTACGGTTTATCAATCATATTTTTTTTTAATTGGTGTTTGGGTATTTGGACTTGAAGAATTATTTTGCAATCCAAATTCAATTGAAATAGTAATGGATGTAATTATGCCCGTTATTATTTTTGGGCTTTCAGTGCTAATTTACAAAATTAAATCTTACATATAAATAAATTTATTACAATTAACCGATAAAAATAATTTTGAAAAATTTCTACATTTTATTAAATGTTTTATTTTTAGATAATATGTTAGCTGACATTAAAAACAAACTCATGGAAGATAAGGAAATTGTAATATTGTTTATGATATTATTATTTTTCAATATTTGTTTCTATTTTAATTTATTTGGTTATATGGTTAGTGTTAATAAGATAAATCCGTCAGCCGTCCATGACGTTTTTACAATCCTCTCAGCAATTATCATTTTTGGTTTTATTTCGTCTAGGCTTGCGAAACATGACGTACGGGAGCATGGATCAGTTTATGAAATAGGTTATCTAATCATTACTGGTTTGTTGAGTCTTACTATTTCTTATTTTAACAGATCCAATCAAGGGGAATCATTATGGGCTCCATTTATAGAAATGTTTAAAATGCTGTCTGTGGTTTTGATTATAACATATGTGGCCACTAAATCGAAAAGCTTTAAATCATTAGTTAAAGGTGACCGTTCTCTTAAAACTATAATCGGCCAGGTTATAATTTGCAGCATTCTTGGAGTTCTCGCATCATATTTCACCATGGATGTTATGGGGTTCCTGCCAATTCAAGAGGATTGATTGTAATGATATCTGCATTGCTTGGAGGGCCATATGTTGGAATACCTGTAGGATTAATATCTGGAATTTGTAGATACAACATGGGAGGCCCTACTGCTTTGGCATGTTGTGTTGCAACAATACTGGCAGGTATTATTGGAAGCCTCATTAATAGGTGGAACAATGGTGAATTCTTAAAGCCATACAAAGCGGCACTTCTGATGTTTTTGTTCTGCGGATTTGAGATGTGGATTGTATGTGTGTTGACTCCTTGGCCGGAAGGGCTATTTATAGCTAATGCCGTTTATGCTCCAATGACATTTGCAGCCGTTCTTGGAATGTTGCTATTCACCATGTTTTTAGGTGAGAAAAAAGAGGAAATAACTGGGGAGGAGTTAAAAAAAGCTGTTGATGCAAATGCTGATAAAATCTCAGTCAATAGTGATATAATTGACATAAACACTGATAGGATAATAGAAATATCCCGGGAATTAAAGGAGTATAAAAATAGGGCAGAGGAATCAGAAAAAGAATTAAAAGACTATAAAGATAAAGTCGATGTCCTGGAACAGCAATTGGATGATATTAAAAACAAATTGTGATTAAAAATGTAATTGCTATGGGATATTGTTGTTTGGATAAAAAATATATAATCTTTAATCTTTTTAATTTGGGATAATTAAAAAATTTGTTAGTTTTTCTTTTGCTTTTTTTCATTGATTTGTTTTTGCTGTTTTTGAGGTATTGCGTATTTTTTTGTTTTTGCTTGTCGATAATCTGGATTATAGGCAAACTCCTTAAAAAATAATTGATAATAGTGAAAAATTATTCCACTATTATTTTTTCTTTATAATTGTTGGTTTTTCCTTCACTATCTGTGAATTCTACAGTTATTTCATGTTCTCCAAGAAAATCATCCATGAAGATAATTGCTTCTGCACTAGAAAAAAAGAAGAAGAGTAGATGAGAGTGTTGCATCTACTTGATTTTAATTTTAATGTTTTTGGTTGCTTTTTTGTAGTAACTGTTTCCTTTATATTTAATAAATGCTTTGTAAGTTCCTTTTTTAGTTAGTTTGGTAATTTTAAATGTTGCCTTACCTTTGCTGTTGGTTTTGGCTTTGTATGTTTTACCTTTAACTTTTAAGTAAACTTTTGCTTTTTTCATTGCTTTTTTGCTGTTTTTTAAGGTTATTGTGTATTTTTTGGTTTTTACAGTTCTTTTGAATGTTTTTGCTTTAGCGGTTATTTTTGTTTTCTCCTTCTTGATGGTAATTTTAACGGTTTTACTTATTGGACTGTAGTTTTTATTTCCAATTTTAATAACCATTTTCTTTTTACCGGCTTTTGCAGTTTTTAGGATTTTTGCAGTTAATTTTATTGAAGCAGCTTTGTTTTTGATGGTGAAAGTTCCAATTTTTTTGCCGTTAAAGGTAAATGTTACTCTATCATTGTCAGTTACATTTGTGAAACTCACTTTGTAGGTTCCACCGTAGTTGATGATGTATGCTGCATTTTTTGCATTAATTGCAATGTCTTTTTTATTTACAGTGAAATTAACAGGAATTTCTGCTCTTGAAATGTTATTGTCAATGTATGTAACATTTGCATTGTAAGTTCCAGCATTTAATTTAGGAATAACAAGTGTTGCGATTCCATCTTTTACATCTTCATCATATTCAACACCATTAACATTAACAACAACTTTACCGCCGTTCAATGGGGATATGGCGCTGCTGTTTACCTGAACTTTAATGTTGACGTCAGTGCCGTAAACAACATCTTTAGCCTCAAGAATTTCCATGCTTATTGTATCGTTTACCAATGGAACATCACTTGTAACGTTATTTAAAGTTATTTTGGCATCTGGGTTAAGATCAATGCAGTTTTCACCATTGTTGATGAATTCAGAATTGCTGATTGTCATATCTCTTTCGGTTTTAATTGATTTACCTTCAGTTGCATTATTTTCAGTAAATTTACTGTTGTTTATATTTGTTTCACCGTCATTGTGTATTGCTCCACCATATGTTGCACTGTTGTTGTCAAATGCGCAGTCTTTGATTTCGCAGTTGCTTGCATTGACTATTTCTATTGCGCCTCCTCTTCCTATTACGTTGTTGTTTTTAAATGTTGAACCAATAATTTTTCCGTTGGTTGCGTTGTCCCAGTATATGGCTCCTCCGTCTTCGTTTGCTGTGTTGCTTTCGAATATTGAATTTGTTATGGTAACGTTGGTTGCGCTGTTTTGGTATATTGCGCCTCCTTTTGGTGCGGTGTTATTTATGAATGTGCATTTTTCAATGTTTCCGTTACCTTTTCTTTCCCATCCTAATGCGCCTGCGCTTTCTGTTGCGGTATTGTTGGTGAATTTGCAGTTGATTACGTTTCCGTTTTCACCGTTTATGCATGTTGCGCCATTGTAGCGGGCTTTGTTGTTTGTGAAGTTGGAGTTGGTTATTATTCCGTTGTTGCCGTTGAAGTAGATTGCTCCTCCTGAGTGTTTTACTTGGTTGTTTTCGAATTTGGAATTGTCTATGGTGATGTATGTGCAGTTATTTACGTATATTGCTCCTGCGGATCTGTTTGCATTGTTGTTGTTGAATGTGCAGTCTTTGATTTCGCAGTTGCTTGCATTGACTATTTCTATTGCGCCTCCTCTTCCTATTACGTTGTTGTTTTTAAATGTGGATTCTATTATTTTTCCTTCAGTTCCACTATCCCAAAATATGGCTCCTCCATAAGATGCATTACCGTTAATGAAATTGATATTTTTCAGGGTGACATTGTTTGCTGTAATATTGAATATTCTTGCAAGTCCCGCTCCGTCGATGGTGTGTCCTTGTCCGTCAATTGTGAAATTGTCTTTGCTGATTATGATTCCATTTACAAATTTTTCATCGAGATCTGTATATGTATAATCATTTGTTAATTCAAGATAATTTTCATGGTTTTCGATTTGATGGGTAAGCATTGTGAATGTTTCATTGTTAAGCACTGTGAATGCTTTGATGCATGCTACCTGTAAGGCGTTTTCTCCTTCGTTATTCCAGTTATAATCATAGAGGTCAGTCCAGTTTTCACCGTCAAAGCTTATAAATGAGGTGTTTTCGCTGTAAAATTTATTGACGTATATTGTCTCTTCACAGATAGGGACGCTGGCATTATTGTGATTGATTTGGAATTCTATTTCAAATACATCACCAATTTCCAATGGGATGACCTTTCCGAGTTCAATTGTCCAGTATCCAGATTTTGAAAATCCTGATTTACTTAATTTTAAAGCATTGTTGACATAAACTGATAAATTCCAAAAGCTATCTTCCTTGAAATATGTGGATACTCCTGCTAAAAGTTCATTGTTGGTTGCATTGAATCTGTTTTTATACCATACTGTATCATTTGGGGTATTGATGAAATCAGTTTGTGCCTGGTCGTACTGATAATTTTTCTCGTATTTTATTGTACTGTTGAATATGATTACGGATGCGCCTAAAAAGTCTGATTTTGAAGGGCAGGAGGTATCATAATATGAAACATAGAAATAGCCGTCTTCTCCCCACTCAGAGCCCCAACTGTTTTTACAAATCCATGCGCCCAGTCCGGGAGCATTAGGTATTTCCATTGTGTCATTCCAACCTACAATAACAATTTCATGATTGGAATAAATGGATTCATTGTAATACTGCTTAACAGAATTTGTTGAATAGATAGGGGATACTACTCCTCCATATTTCATTATCGCTTTTTTGATTTCATCATTATCTGTGAATTTATCTCTTTTAATGTTTAAAATATTCTGGACGTGCAATACACTATCAAACAAATTTGAATATCGACTAATCTCTATATACGGATCATCCTCTTCCAAAACGGGACCTAACCAGCTTACAAGGTAACCTATGTGTGTATATGGATATCCTCCATAATTTGGTTCATAAATCCAGCCGAATGGTGATGTGTTACTTGCAATGTTTTTCATGTTGTTTTCTGAAAGGTCCAGTAATAAATTATGTGCTTTTAAAACATTTGACTCTAATCCTCCAATTGCTGCAAAAGCCCAACAGTTACCTTCATCCATCTGGTCCTTAACGGAAGTGGTCTGATTTAAGTCAGCTAAATTGTAATATGAGGGGATGTAATCTGCATCGGTATAATTGCCTATGAAAAATGTGTAATTTCTGCTGGTAATTATTAGATTATCCTGATTATATGAAATGTAATTGACATATACGGTTTTATTTTCTTTCGCTGAATTATTCTCATAATTATTTTTTGAAAAATCTTGAGTTGATTTGGAAACGATATAAATTGCGCTGCCATAACCGTTGGCATTATTGTTCTTGAAGGTATTGTTTTCAATTAGTATGTTATACATATCTGTTAGATATATTGCAGATCCAAAATTACCAGTATTTGAGGAGATTAATGAGTTTATTAACTTTAAATTACCCTTTTGGTGGAAATAAGCTCCAATGAGGCTTGATGAATTTGTTATAGTCAGATTATTGAATGTTGAATTACAATTGTTGATTAATATTCCTGCTCCATATTTTGATTTAGCATTAACTATTGATAAATTAAATCCATTGAATGAATCTGAATCACTACAGTATATTGCTCCGCCTCTTGATGTTGAAGAGCAATTGATAAACTCAGTTGAGGTGATTTTTATTTGAGAAGGATCTTTAAATAAATTTTCAAATAATATTGCACCTCCATTATTGGCTCGGGAATTATAAAACTTACAATTGTTGATATTGATGTTTCCACAAGAGATATAAATGGATCCTCCAGTTTGATTTGCTTTTGAATCATAAAAGGTACAATTGTCAACAGTGAAATTTAAAAGGCTGTAAGTTGTATAATATATTGATCCTCCCCTTTTCCCGGCAGAATTGTTTATAAATTCACAATTGGATATGTTAAGATTTCCTCTACTCATATAGACGGATCCATAACTGGATGTGCCGGTATTGTTAATGAATTCACAGCCATCAATTGAAGCATCAGCCTTATTTACACGAATACAGGGGGTGCTTTTTGCGGTATTGTTCACAAAGTTGGAATCTGCTATATTGATTGGGGATTTTTCGCAAGTCAACACTCCAGAAACAGATCCTACTTTGTTGTTGATAAATTCGCAGTTTGAAATGTTGAGCTTTGATTCGGATACATAAATTATTCCATAAGTTATATATTCATCAGATTCGACATTTTCGTTGTCAATGATTTTTGAGTCTTTAATATTCACTGTGCTGTAATATGCTTCTAAGATGCCTGCATCTAAAATGGTGTTATTGTAAAATGTACAATTCATCAGATTGATATTGCTGCTGTCATGGTATCCGTTGTAAATCATTCCTGTTGGGAAGTCTTCAGAGTAGTTATATTTGAAATCTTTGAAAATGACATTAGATAAGGTCATGTTTTCAGGAGCATGGATTTTGATGTTTTTCAGGGTAAGATTGCTGAACGATACAAATTCTGTTATATAAATGGTGCTTCCGTTACCGTTGATGATAGTTTTTGATGTGTCTTCACCAATAAATGTAATGTTTCGGTGTTCATATTCCTGTTTATAGTCATATTCTCCATTTTTCAAGTAAATGCTTGAATCATTTTTAAGGTCATCATCTGTCAATTCTTTATGAGGGGTGTCAACAGATAAGATGTCTACAGTGTTGCCAATCTTTTCATTTAGAATATTATTGTCAGAAATCGTATTTTCGATGTTAATTTCACTTAAATCAGTATTATTATTGTTTGCGCTCGTAACTGGGATAATAAACAATAATAATATTAGAATTATTATAAGAAAATATTTATTTTTTATCATTTTATCATTCCATTATTATTATGTATTCGTCATTAATATTTATTTATTTGGGGTTTAAAATGAATAAAGTCTCATGTTGGGATAATAATAAGCATATAATCAAAGAGTTAATTCTCTCAAAATTTAACAGATTACTAAAAAAAGAAGAGTGGATGTCCATTGCAATTAATTCCAAAAGAAAAAATTGACTGCAATTAAAATTGAAAATTTAAAGCAGTTTCTCAGAGTTGAAAATTGGGAGGGATGTGGCTATAATTGAAAATATAGAAATTTTAATAAAAAGTGATGATTACATAATATTTAAAAGATAAAAATGAAAAATATATATTAAGAATAGGAATAGTATCTCGAAAATTACACAATATAACTTAAAATTGGCATTGTCTGTTACAGAACCCTTTGATATATTATCTTCTCGAAATTTGATGAAGAAATTAATGATTGATTGGGCAACTTGATTCATTGGATTTAACAGACATATAATAATTTAATCAAAAAATTTTAATTATTAACAGCAATCCGAAGAAACTAAATCAGTAACAGCCTATTCTTGTTAAAAAAGGTTAAGGATCTTATTGATGGTCTAGAGGGTCATTGATAAAAACTTGAATATAAATGAAATAAACTCTCAAAAACATGAATTATGAATCATCTGCTTTAAACAAGTTCATCTTAACTATATGTTTTAATGTCTATTGGTTGAGTGAATTGTGAATTGGGGCAGAGTCCTGTTAATATTCGGTTTTTGAGAATAATTTGATAGTTTATGGTAGTATTGTTTATAAATGGGATTTTGACTATTATAATGTCTTGATGAATTATTTTATTGGTGATTGGTATGAAGTTATTTAACTTGTCTTCGGCTCAGAAAATGTTATTGTTTTCAGAGATTAATAATCCTCAAAATGATTCTTTTTATCTTAAATTTAGAAAGGATTATGATTTGGAGGATTTTGAAAATGTAAAATTGGCTATAGAATCTATTTCTAAGGAATACTTAAATTTACAAATTAAATATGAGGAAAATGGTGAATTCAAACAATATTTTGTAGATAATGATGTTGTTGTCGATTCATTTGATGTTTCAGATGAAAACATCGATGGATTTATAAAAGAGTATTTGGATAAACCGTTTGATGATGTTTTTGATGCTCCATTATATAAATGGGCGGTTTTAAAAACAAACGAATCTGCTGTGCTTATTGGTGTTGTGCAACATATTTTACTGGATGGGACATCACTTTACTCAATTGTTCCACGTGAAATTGACAGATATATTGACTGCATTAAAAATGATGGGGAGTATGTTCCAATCGATTATTCCTATGAAACTTATGTTAAAGATGAATTGGAATATCTCAATTCTGATGATGCAAAAGTGGATAAAAAATATTGGTTAGATACTTTAAAAGACTATAGTCAGGACTGGTATTCGTTTGATGATTCTGAATTTGGATTTTTTGAAATCCTTTTAGATCAGAGTCCTGATTTTGACTATTCTCCATTCATCATTTCATTGGCACTTAATTTGCTGTACTTTTCAAAATCTAAAAAGGGCAATGAATCATTTAAGGATATTGTATTGAACACTTCCGTTCATGGAAGATACTTCAATCAAGATGACGCATTGGGAATGTTCGTTAATACAATTCCTCTGAGATTAACCTGTGATGAAGATTTAACATTCGATGAGTTGCTTGCATATTCAAAAGGTGTTTTAAAAGAAGGTTTGCCTCATGCAAAATTGCAGTTCAGTGAATACACAACAGATTTGAGAAACATGGGCATTGACCCGGATTGTATTTCAACATTTTCTATTGTATCTAATTCCACAGATTATGGCTCAAAATTCTTAAATCTACAAAAAGATATCAAATTCCCGCTACACTTTAGAATAAATAAAAATTATTCAGATAAAAAAGGTCTCCAATCCATATTCATAGAGTATGATAAATCCTGCTTCAATCAAAATGAAATAAAATTCCTTGCTGACGGTTTAAAAGATTTATTGAGGCAAGTTACCGAGGATTCATCTAAAAAATGCAGTGAATACAATGTCAACGAAGTTGAATTTTTCAAGGCAGAAAATTATTATAATAATCTAATTAATTCATTCGACCATTCCACTACAATTTCTCCGGATGTAAGTGGAGATGAAGTAAATTTCGTAAAAATATCCAAACCAATTGACATTGAAAAATTGAAGTATCTCTCAAGCGAATATCACATGTCAAAAGAAAAATTACTGCTTGCGGCATTTTTATATAACTTGACTAAATTTTCATTTTCAAAGGATATTTTAATAGCATATGACCGTGTTGCTGCGGGGTATCATTTTAACACAGACATGTCCGTCCGCCAATATCTGGTGGATTTCAAGAAATCTTTCCGGGAATATAAGAATTATCCTCTTTTGAATAACAAAAAATTAAACTTTGAAAGTGAAGTATTGTTTGTAGTGGATGAATACGATTCAAAAGACTTCAAATTGGTATTTAATTTTGAAAGCGGCAATATTAACATCAGCTACGATCAATCATTCTATTCAGAAGAATTGATGGAAACCTTTTTGGATTCCATGGATGTTTTATTTGACAGATTCTGTTCTGGCGATGAATTGCTTAAGAATATTTCCATCAGACGTGAAATTGAACTGGATGAAGGGTTTGAAATTAAGCTAGCAAACGAAGGAATTGTAAATAAGGTATTTGAAAATATTGCGGCTGAAAACCCACAAAAGACAATACTGTATTCTGAAGACGGTGAACTCACTTATGATGAACTAAACAGAAGGGCAAATAAAATAGCTAATGGTTTAATCAAAAGAGGGGTCAACATAGAAGACAGAATAATGTTTATGATGAGAAGAAACAGTGATTTAATCGCCGCTGTTTTGGGTATTGTTAAAGCTGGAGCAGCATTCATCCCAATTGATCCAAATTATCCAAAAAATAGAATCAATCAGATTCTGGAAGACAGCGATTCTAGATTTGTAATAACCTCTTCAGAAATAGACTATGATGGTGAAAACAGAATAGATGTTGATGAATTGCTACTTGAAAGCGATGATTCAAATCCTGAAGTTGATTTGACTCCTGACAATTTATGTTTCTTAATCTACACTTCCGGATCAACCGGAAAACCAAAAGGAGTTATGATTACTCACAGGGGAATTAC
This sequence comes from uncultured Methanobrevibacter sp., assembly GCA_900318035.1. Taxonomy (GTDB): domain Archaea; phylum Methanobacteriota; class Methanobacteria; order Methanobacteriales; family Methanobacteriaceae; genus Methanocatella. The sequence continues at coordinate 47,078 of ONJC01000017.1, read as the reverse complement.
AAACTATGTGGCGAATGTTGAGGAAAATGCTCCGATTTATGAATTAAACCGCAAATGCAATAAATTTATATCAATTTCTACAGTCTCATTCATTGTATTTTTAAGGGAAATCTTCGGTACAATCCTAAACGGATTGCCGGTAGTATTTGCCAATGATGAACAGGCCATCGATCCTTTGGAATTAGTCGGATTATTCAAGGCAACTGGTGCTGAAGGGTTCGGTTCCACACCAACCAGATTGCTTGAATACCTGCAGATTGAAGAAATTCAGGAAGCCGTTGGAAATTGTAATGTGATTATTGTTGGTGGTGAAGGATTCCCTCCTGTATTGTATGACAGATTGTCAAAATACACAAAGGCAGATATCTATAATTCATATGGTCCGACAGAAGTTACAATCGCTTCACATTATAAGTTAATAGATTCCAATGAGGTTACTGCAGGTTGGGAGATGCTCAATGTAGTTGATAAGATAATGGATATTGATGGAAATCAACTGCCTGATTATGTGGCTGGTGAAATTTATGTTGGAGGGGCCGGAATTGCAAGGGGATACCTAAACAACCCTGAACAAACTCAAAAAGTCTTTTTAACATTAAATAATATTCCATATTATAATACTGGTGATTTAGGTAAAAAAGATGCCCATGGGGAATTGTATGTTTCAGGACGTAATGATACTCAAATTAAACTCAGAGGTTTAAGAATAGAGCTATCTGAAATTGAGGGAGCAATTGCAAATTATGAAAACGTCTCCCTTTCAAAAGTTGTCGTTAAAAAACTCAACAATGTGGAACATTTATGTGCTTATTTCACAGCATCCTGTGATATTGACATGGATGGTCTGAAACAGCACTTGATTGATTCTCTTCCTGAATATATGGTTCCGTCATATTTCACACAACTTGAATCATTCCCTAAAACTCCTAATGGAAAAACTGACTTTAAAAATTTACCTGACCCTGAAATTGATGTTGATGAATTCATAAAGCCAAGAACTGATATTGAAAAAGAATTGTTCAATATAGTGTCTGAGATTTTGGGAGTTGACGAATTCGGTGTTAATACTGACCTGTTCAATATAGGGCTGACTTCTCTTTCCGTAATCAAATTAACTTCGGCAATTTACAAGGAATTGAATGCACAGTTGAATGTTACAGAAATATTAAAATATAAAACAATCGAGAAGATTGCATCTGAAATTAAAATTGTCGATGATGAGGCATCTGATGTTCAGGAGTTCTATCCTTTAACTTCAAATCAGCTTGGAGTTTACTTTGACTGCATTAAGGATCCTGATAACACTGCATACAATCTTCCAAAGAAAATGGAATTCAGTGAAGGCATAGATGTGGATAGACTCAAATCATCAATCATAACAGCTATTGAAAATCACCCTTATCTAAAAACAATTATCACAATGGAAAACGGTGAAGTATATCAGCAAAGAAGAGACGGTCTAAAAGTCGATGATTTGATTGAAGTTGTGGATGAAGCCAATATTGATGAGTTTGTAAAACCATTTAAACTTGACGAAGGTCCATTATTCAGATTTAAAATTGTTGGAAACTCAATGCTGCTTGCCGATTTCCACCACATTATTGTGGATGGGACTTCCTTAAACATTCTGTTTGATGAAATCTCAAAAATCTATGATGGAAAGGATTACGAATTGGAAGAACTTGACGGATTCGAGTATTCATTAAATGAAATTAAAACGGAACAGTCATCTTTATATGAGGAGGCAAAATTATTCTTCTCCCATAAAATTAAAGAGTTTGATGATGCGACATTGATTGCCCAGGACATTAACGGTGACGAATCAGAGGGCAATGCCGCAATGGAAGATATTTTCCTGGATAAGGAATTTATTGACAAATTCTGTCTTGAATCAAATCTCAGTCAGAATAATCTATTCCTGGCGGCAACTTCATTTGTTTTAAATAAGTTTGTTTTCAATAGGGATATACTGATTGCAACAATCACTAATGGTAGATTCAATCCAAATCAGCAAAAAACACTGGCTATGATGGTTAAAACATTGCCATTAGCATTAAAATTAAATTCTAATTCAAATCTTAAAGAATACTTGGAATATATTAATGGGGAATGGCTGAATGTATTGGCATATTCATCATATCCTCTAACAGAAATTTCAAATGAATTCGACATCACTCCGGAAATATTATATGCATATCACGGAAAAATCATTGAAGACATTGAAATCGGTGGAATGAAAGTTGAAAGGCAATCCATTGACTACGAAGGGCTTAAATTCAAAATCAACATAAATGTGGTTGAAGTTGATGGCCAATACAGAGTTTTCTGTGAATACAACGATCAGTTATACTCTGATAAGTTAATCAACACTTTCCTTGACTGCATCAGGATTGTTTTAAACAAATTCGTAACATTCGATGAAAATACCTTGATGAAGGATATTTCAATCATTGAAAATGATGATTGGGGTGTTGATGATTTTAAATATGATGAAATTCCGGAAGAAAGGTTAAATAAGATATTCGAAAATCAGGTTGAATTGCATCCTGATAGGGTTGTCTTATATGCTGACGATGGTGAATTCACTTATGCTGAGTTAAATGAAAGAGCTAATAGAATCGCCCATAGCCTTATTAAAAAGGGTGTTGGACTTGAAGACAGGGTAATGTTTATATTGAACAGAAACAGTAATGTAATTGCATCAGTGTTCGGTATCCTAAAGTCCGGTGCAGCTTTTATTCCTGTTGATTCAGAATATCCTTCCGAAAGAATTGAGCATGTCCTAACTGACAGTGAATCAAAATTCATTATTGTGGATGATGTAATTGAGAAAAAAGGAATTGACCTGTCCCAATATTCTGATAATTTACTGGATGTCAATGAATTGCTAGAGGAAGAGGACACCTCAAATCCTGACCCTGATGTGCATGCAAATAATATGGCATATCTTATTTACACTTCTGGTTCCACAGGACTTCCAAAAGGGGTAATATTGGAGCATGGAAACATTGCAAACTTTGTTTATCCTGACCCTAGAAATGTCTGTACCTATGAACTGGTTCACAATCTTGAAAAAGAGGATTATAAAGTATTGTCTACCACAACTGTAGCTTTCGATGTATTCCAGCAAGAATTGATGGGATCTCTATTAAACGGAGTTCCAATGGTATTTGCCAATGATACTGAATACAAAGATCCAATTGAAATGATGGACCTAATCAACAGGTCAGGAGCAAATGTTTACGTTGCCACACCTTCACGTCTGCTCCAATATTTAGAAATCGAGGCAATGCAGGAAACAATGTACGGATTTAAGGTGTACATACATGCTGGAGAACCGTTCTCCGCCAGATTATATGAATTGCTTAGCGAAAACTCTAACGGAAAATTATTTAACATGTACGGACCAACCGAAACAACTGTCTATTGTAACGGTCAATTACTGGAAAGCTCCGATATCCATATAGGTAAAGAATTATTCAACGTGCATGAAATGGTTATGGATTTTGATTCCAATCCTCTGCCTCCAAATGTCATTGGGGAACTGTTCATTGCAGGAAAAGGAGTTTCAAGGGAATATCTAAACCGTCCTGAGAATAATGCCAAAGCCTATGATGTCATTAATGGAGTAAGATTCTATCATTCCGGAGATTTTGTTAAGGTCACTGAAGATGGGGACTATTATGTATTCGGAAGAATGGACAACCAAATCAAACTTAGAGGTTTGAGAATTGAAATAGGCGAAATTGAAGTTGGTCTTTCAAAATTCCCGGGAATCAAATCCGTTGCGGTTGTTGTTAAAAAAATCAAAGGCAATGATCATTTGTGCGCATATTTCACAGTTCATGATGAATACAAAGATGAAAATCGTGAAGAAAACGGATATTCCATTGACATTGATGAGTTAAAGGCATCACTTGCTGAAAAATTGGTATATTACATGGTTCCGACAGTTTATATGGAGCTTGATGAAATGCCTCAAACGGTAAACGGCAAAACAGACTTAAGAAACTTGCCTGAACCGGTTCTAATCACTGAATATGTTGCTCCTGAAAATGACATTGAAGCATTCTTTGCAAACTTATTTGCAGAAATCCTAGGACTTGATGAAGTAAGTGCCACTGACAGCTTCTTTGAAATAGGTGGAACATCACTATTGGTTACTAAAATAACTATGGAAGCTTTAAATAGGAACTATAATTTAAGTTATGGGGATGTCTTCTCAAATCCGACTCCAAGGGCGTTATCAGAGTTTATCCTTTCTGATGAAACATTTGAGAAAAAAGAGGAATTGTCATATGACTATTCTCAAATCAATGACCTACTCCAGAAAAACAATCTTGAAAATATTGTTGGCGGTGAAATTCAGGATAGCTTAGGAAATATTTTACTTACAGGTGCAACAGGATTTTTAGGAATACATGTGCTTCGTGAAATACTTGAAAACGAAACTGGTGAAGTTTACTGTTTTATCAGGGCTAATAAAGTATTAAGCGGTGAGGAAAGATTAAAATCATTGCTGTTCTATTACTTCTCCAATGAATATGGTGAGTTATTCGGAGAAAAATTACATGTCATTGAAGGAGACATTACTAATTTTGAAGACTTTGAAAATCTTATTAATGAAAAGATTGACACTATAGTCAACTGTGCAGCAAATGTAAAACATTTCTCATCAGGAACAGATATTGAGGACATTAACCTTGGTGGTGTAATAAACGGACTTAAATTTGCAAAGATGAAAAATGCAAAATATGTTCAGGTTTCAACATACAGTATTGCCGGTGAAAGTATAAACAATTACCCTCCTGTCGATGTCAAATTCACAGAAAAAGATTTGTTCATTGGCCAGGCTGTGGACAATCAGTATCTCAACTCCAAGTTCTTAGCAGAACGTGCCGTTCTGGAAGCGGCTGTCAATGATGATTTGGATGTTAAAATCATGAGGGTTGGAAACTTAATGGCAAGAAGCTCTGACATTGAATTCCAGATCAACTTTGAAACAAATGGTTTCATCAATAGGTTAAAGGCATTTGTAACAATTGGAAAAATGCCTTATTCAATGCTGATGAATAATGTTGAATTTTCACCGATTGACATAACTGCGAAAGCTATCATAAACCTTTCAAAGACTCCTAAGGAGTGCACTGTTTTCCATCCATACGATTATCACAGCATTTCCTTTGGAGACATAATTGATATTATCAAACCTTTAGGTTTAGATATCGAACCTGCTGAGGATGAGGAATATGAAAATGCTTTGGATGAGGCACTTGCAGATAAATCAAAACAGGAAGGTGTGTCTGGTCTTATCACTTCAATAGGTTCTGGAAAAGTTAAAAAGATTTGGGTGCCTGTTGACAATACCTACACTATTCAGGCGTTATATCGTTTAGGCATTAAATGGCCATTCATATCTGAAGAATACATTTACACATTTGTTAAATATTTGGATGATGTGGGTTTCTTTAGTATTTAGAGGTTAAGGCGATGTATGAGAGAAATTATAAATTATTGAGAAATAAATTTGGGGAATTTTTCTTTCCAACATTATTCACATCAATGGCGGGCAATATTTGTCTGTTTGTAGATGGTTTGATTGTAAGTTTTTTAATTGGTGCGAGCAATCTTGCACCAATCCAAATTGTCGCTCCTGTGATTACTTTTGTCAATCTTATTTACTGGATGATCGGATTGGGAGGCAGTGTGCTTTGTTCTGTTTCAAAAGCGGAATTTGATGATGAAACAAGTAATAGTTACTTTTCGGTATCAATCATTTCACTCATATCGATTGGAGTGTTGATTGCCATATTGGGCATGTTGTTTTCCGGAAATATTGCACAGTTTTTATGCATTTCCCAACCTGAACTGGTTCCGGATGTTACAAGTTATTTCATAGCATTAATTATAGGAATGCCTTTTTTATGTTATATGATGAGTTTATCTTATTTTATAAGGGCAGATGGTATTCCGTCATTGCCTTTCAGAGCCATACTGGTTGCTAACATTGTCAATATCTGTTTTGACATAATTTATATTAAAGTTTTCGGCATGGGGCTTTCAGGTGCTGCATTGGCTACTTCAACAGGTTATTTGGTGGGATCCATTTTAATCTCATATTACTTCTTTAAAAAAGAACGTACTTTGGAATTTATCAGATTGAAAGCAAATTCTTTCTTCAAATTCCTTAAAAAGATTGTAACTTCTGGATTTTCATCAGCATCAACTCAGTTATACTTAACCTTAAAATTGCTTGTAATAAACATATTGGTGGGTCTTTATGTGGGAAAAGCAGGTGTAGTTGCATTCGGTATTTGTTATAACAGTTTATTTATATTATACATTTTCCTGATTGGAACAGCACAGACAATGTCTCCAATAGTGTCCGTTTACTTTAAGGAGGAAGACTATTCAGGTGTTAATTTTATTGTAAAACGATCTTTAAAAATTGTTTTGGCTTCAAGTTTAGCGTTGTCTGTTTTATTGATTGTTTATCCTCAAGCATTATTGTTCCTATATAGTGTTAAGAATCCTGCAGATGTTCCTGTAGTATTGAATGCATTAAGGATATTTGCAATAAGTTATGTTGGAACTGCAATCACATTCCTGTATACATTTTATGCTCAGGCAATTCAAAAGAATCAGTTATCCACAATCATTTCATTGCTTGAAGGTTTTGTTTTGCCAATTTCCCTTGCGGTCATACTATCTTCTGCAATTGGAGGAAATGGAATTTGGATTTCATTTGCAATGGCTGAATTGTTGACAATATTATTCATCTTCTTTTATTCAAAATACATTAATAAAAAGACCAACGGTGAATACACTGGATTTTTCATCAATAAGCATAATGATGATGAAAAGGTTTTCGAGTATACCATTTCAGGGGATGTTGAAGAGGCCGTTAATCTGTCTCGTGGCGTTCAGGATTACTTAAAGGGTAATAAATCAGAGACTTTAGTAAGTCTTGCTATTGAGGAAATGCTTGTAAATATCATAAACAATAATGAAAACGTTGACACAATAGATGTTATTGTTAGAAATGATGAAGACAATATTCTGATTTCCATTAAGGATACCGGTGTTGAATTCAATCCGGTTATTGAAAAGGAAAGTCTTGAATTCGATAACATATCTGTTTTAAATAAAATTGCAGATAAAATTGATTACTCCAGAGTTTTAGGTTTAAACAGTACTGTAATCACTATCAAAAATTAAACTATAAAAAGGGAAATTTCAAATTCCCTATCTTATTTAATTTTAAAAATTTTTTTCTACCAAAAATGCAATGTGGTCCTTTTCGTAAGGTTCCAGTTTAACTTTTTCAATAATCCTAAAGCCTTTTTCTTTCAATTTTTTTTCCTGTTCCTTGAATATCTTTTTTGGCTTTTGTACAACATCAATACTTCTTGCTTTTATCATTAAAAGGCCAACACCATCATCCTTTGCAAACAAATTCATATTTTTCATAAAAAGTTCGCTCTGTGTTGGTTGGGCGACATCACAGTAGACCAAGTCAACTTTTTCTACTATGTTCATATATCCTTTAGGTTTGGTCGCATCGCCTAAAATCGGAGCAATATTATGTCTTTGGCGTGAAAGCTGAACTAATTTTTTTGCTGTTGTTGGTGAAAATTCAACTGCATATATTCTTCCGTTGATTACGATATCAGAAATATGGGAAACTGTTGTTCCGGTTGAAGCACCCAGGTAGAGAACTTTTGAAGTGTCCTGAATCTCTAAATTTTCTAATCCGTTTAAAAGGGCTGCAGCTAGTTTTGAACGTCTGGGATTCCATATCCTATATTCTTCGTCCCCTCTGATTAGCTCTTCACCATAAACTGAAATTCCCGGAGTCAGATTTTTGGTGGCAACATTTCCATCTTTAAAGTAAACATTCATTTTTTATCTCCTTTTCTTTCTTTTTTTACCTTTCCTCTTCTTATTTTTTGATTTGCCTTTTTCTTCTTTTCTTTTTTTAGTGGTTTTTGTTGGAAAAGGATTGTTTTTTTCAATTTCTTCTACTTTTTGGGTAAAATCATCAAATGCATTTTCATCAAATGATTTTGTAAAAACGTCTCTTCTGACTGCCAGGGATATTTTGCCTGCAAGCATACGGGCAATTTTCCCACGATTCCACCATTTTGCACCCCTTACCTGTGGATGCTGGTATATTAATCCGTATTTGGGTGGACGATCTCCGCTTTTCAAATGTCTAAACAGTGCCTTTTCAGCACCCATTATCTGAACTGTGCTTGAAGGATATGTTGCAAGTCGTTTAAGGCCTCCTGCATGTGAAATTAATTTCGCTCCAAGTGATGACCCGACAAGAAGTCTTAAATTAGGTGCAATTTCCTCCATTTTACTGTCAATATACTCCACAATCTCTTTTCTTGTTTTTTGAAGTTCAAAAATGGAATTTGCATATCTGTTCATGATTTCCAAGTCAAGAGGATTGATATCATCCTCTAAATCAAGGACATTGCTTGGAAATGCATCGGGCTTTGCCTGCATGATATTTTCTTTAGTTTTATTTTGGGATATTAATTTGATATAAGTCTCATTATTCTTGATAACATCCATTTCAGGGAAATACAATGCATACCATTCTCTAATACGCTCAATTAATTTGGAAATTGACTCATCAATCTCATCAATTGAGTTGATGGCCTGAATCAGATGTTTATCTTCACTTGCAGATTCTTTTTTAATTTTATAGATTGCTAATCTTTGATAAATGTCTATAATGTCTTCATTATCCAAACCAAATTCTCTGTAATTGCTTCTCAGGTATTCTCCGGCGGGGTTCGGATTTTGTATCCTGATATTGTCGATTGAATAATCTGATAATCTTTTGTTGGATTCAATGACGATTTCATCATAATCTTTCTGGACTTCTTCAATTATTTCCTTTTCTTCTGCTACAATTTTTTTATCATCGATTTTAGCCAATCGGTTAAGTATTTCCTGCTCTGGAAACGGTTTTTCTGCAATTAATTCATTTTCACTGTTAAAGGCTAAAAATCCTTTTGCGCAGTATGTAATATAACATTCCATAAGATAAATTATTAATTTTATTTTTAATAAGTATTTTCAATATTTAATAGCAGTTCAAAAGTTCCATCTTCTGATTTCAACTGAAAAATATTTTCAGATTTTTAAAGTATTTTTAGAATGAAATTTAAAATATTAAATGTATGTCTCAAGAAAGTTTAGATGATTTAAAGTATGAGTTGGAACTTAAAAATGCAGAAATTGATGAGCTGACTATGGAACTTCAGGAAAAGAATGAGGAAATTAACAAGCTGAAGCTATATTCGACCAAGTTAAAGTATGAAAGGAAAAATCTGGAAGATAAACTTGACACTAAAATTGACTATGACAAATCCAGAATGAAGGAACTGGATGATTTGACTGAGAAATTAAAAGAAAAGGATTTGATTATTGAAGATAAGCAGGATCAGGTCAAATATTTAAGGTCTTTAATTGATGACTATAAATCCCAGTTAAATTCAAACACAGAAAATCTTGAAGTTCAGCTTAGAAAAATAACAAAGAATTATGAGGATTTGCTTAAACAAAAGGACTCCATCATTGAAAAACAGGATGAAGAAATATCCAATTTAATCAAATCCCGAGATGAAATTATAAAATCCAATAAGACCAATCTCATTAGCTTAAAATTGCAAAATGAAAAATATCAGGAAATCATCGATAAATTTACAAAAACTAATTAAATAATTAATTACAAAGTTGATAATATGTTAAAGACAGATGTTTGTGGAGTAGAATTTAGAAATCCATTGATGTTGGCTGCAGGCATTATGGGAAGTAATGCTTCATCTATGAATTGGATTTTAAAATCAGGAGCTGGAGGGGTAGTTTCCAAATCTTTTTCTTTAAATCCTCATCCTGGATATCCGAATCCGACAACCGTTGCGGTTGAAGGCGGAATCTTAAATGCAATCGGACTATCAAATCCGGGTGTTGACAATTTCAAAGAAGAGCTAAAAAAGATTGAAAGAGAAAACAATGTCGTTATTGCTTCAATTTACGGTGCTACGCCCGATGAATTTTCAAAGTTGGTCAGTGAAGTTCAGGAATATGTGGACATGATTGAGCTGAATATTTCATGCCCTCATGCAATGGAAGGTTTTGGAGCATCAATAGGTCAGGATTGCAATTTAAGCCATACTATTGTATCTGCTGCAAAAGATGCTGCAGAAGTTCCAATTATAGCGAAATTAACTCCGAATGTCACGGACATTACAGAAATTGCTAAAACTTGTGAGGATGCGGGAGCTGATTGTTTGTCTCTCATTAACACTCTGGGTCCTGGAATGAAAATCAATATTGATGTGGCAAGGCCGGTATTGTTCCATAAGTCCGGCGGAATGAGCGGAAAGGCAATAAAGCCGATTGCAATCAGTAATGTTTATTCAGTTTTCGAAGCGGTTGACATTCCATTAATAGGTGTCGGTGGAATTTACACATTTGAGGATGTTGTAGAGTTTATATTTGCCGGTGCAAGAGCAGTTCAAATAGGTACTGCTATCATGGATGAAGGTGTTACAGTATTTGATGACATTAACAAAGGTTTAGAGAAATTCATGTCAGAAAAAGGTTATTCATCTATTGATGAAATGGTGGGACTGGCACATAGGGAGTTGTAAAAATGATAAATGAACCGAAAATAGTGGAAATAAAAGAAATTATTGATGAAACTCCTACAATTAAAACATTTAAATTTGATTGGGATTATGAAACTTTCGGAAAACCTAATCCTGGCGAATTTTTAATGGTTTGGAACTTTAAAAATGAAAAACCAATGTCCATTTCACAAATAAATGATAATGAGTTGGCAATCACTGTTAAAAATATTGGTGAGTTCACTTCCCAATTGCATGATTTGAAAGTTGGCGACCAGATTGGAATCAGGGGCAGCTACGGAAACGGTTTTAATAATTCTTTTGAAGGTAAAAAAATATTGGCTATTGGTGGAGGGGTTGGAATGGCTCCAATCAGTGCAATAGCTAGTGATTTGCTTGAAAAAGGTAATGATGTCACTGTTGTTTCAGCAGCTCAAACAAAAGATGAATTGTTGTTTGTCGACAGTTTGGAAAAGTTGGGCGCCAATGTTTATCCGTGCACTGATGACGGAAGTTTCGGGTTTGAAGGATTCGCAACAGATTGTACTATAAGTTTACTTGAAGATTCGACTTATGATTATGCATTTGTTTGTGGACCTGAGATAATGATGAAAGGACTATTCGATATTCTTGAAGCATCATCAATACTTGCACAATATTCTCTTGAAAGATATATGAAATGCGCCCTAGGCGTGTGTGGACAATGTTGTGTTGATGGTGAAGGATGGAGAATTTGTGTAGAGGGTCCCGTTTTTGAAAATGATAAAATTAAACTAATTTCAGAGTTTGGAAAATACAGAAGGGACGCTTCTGGTGTAAAATATTAATCAATGGGTGATATCATGGGAGTTGACATTAAAAGTTACATGAATCCGCCAGTGCTGCTGGTAATTTTCCTTATAGTAATTTCATTGATGTTCATATTCCCAGTATTAAACATGATTCTTTTAGGGGCTATTTTGGCATATTTGATAAGGCCTGTTGCTAATAAGATTCAATCAAAATTGAAATTTTCATCTATTTCAATTTTACTTGCAATGGTTGCCGTTTTGGTGCCTTTGATATTGCTCATAGCTTATATTTCCTATGAAATCTCATCGGTCATCACTTCATTTTTGGCGAGCAATTATTATCTCGATCTCAATCAATTTATTTCACAGCTGCCGGTTGATATAAATTCCATTAATTCATCAATAAATTCATCAGCATCAGAAATCGGAAAGTATCTGTTGCAGTATACAGTTAATTTCTTAAGCAAATTTTTGAATATCAGCCTGGATCTGTTTATTTTGGTATGTTCAGTATTCTACTTTGTTCGCGATGGAGATAAATGCTTAAATTTTGTCCGTGATTTTGTTCCGGATGATTCCAAGGACTTTTTTGACAATACTGTTGAATCCGTAAAAGATGTATTGAGAAGCATATTCTATGGGCACTTTTTAACATCAGTTATCATAGGAATATTTGGAGCAATCGGATATTCCCTCTTGGGTTATCCTTATGGAATATTTTTAGGTGTTCTAACAGGCATATTGCAGTTGATTCCAGTATTCGGGCCTTGGCCGATTTACTGGGCATTGTTTTTCATGGACATCTTCGCTGGAAATTACCCAAGGGCAATTGTTGTTTTGCTTTTCGGATTTTTCCTAAGCACTATTGACATGTACATCAGGCCTGCACTATCAAGCCACTATGCGGAGATACACCCGTTAATACTGCTAATAGGATTTTTATCAGGGCCTCTGGTTTATGGAATAGTGGGTTTTATTGTCGGACCTTTAATTTTAGGAATAACTTATACTGTTTTAGATAATTATAGAAAAGAATATCTTCTTGGAGATGAATAAATGCAGAGAAATGTTGTTATTTTGGATATTGATTATGTTACTTTTGAAGAAAAGCCAGTAATTAGATTATTTTCAAAGGATGGCGATAAAAACATAGTTTTACTTGATGACACATTTGAACCTTACTTATATGTCATGTCTGATGATTTGGATGAGTGCATAAATGAAATAGAAGATAACTTGGATGTTGTTAGAGTCGAAAAGATCACAAAAAAGGATTTCCAGATTGAAACTGAATTCCTGAAAGTCACTTTCAAACATCCTCAGGAACTTGCCAAAAACAGGGATGCATTAAGGGATTTGGAAAATGTCATTCAAATCAGGGAATTTGACATTCCGTTTTATAGAAGATATCTGATGGACAGAGATGTAATTCCAATGACTGAAGTTATAGCTACCGGTGAGGAGGTAGATTCATTTTTAAATTTGGATTCCAAAAAACAGGATATCACTATCATTAAATTAACTGATGAATTAAAAAGGGTTCCTGAATACCCTCAAAATTTCAGAATACTGAGCTTTGACTTGGAAGTTAGAAATCCTCATGGCATGCCGAACTCCGAGAAAGATGAAATAATTATGATTGGTGTTGCAAGCAATTTCGGCATAAATCAGGTAATTTCAACAAAAACAAATTCAGAAGGCTGTGGAGACTTTGTAAATCACGTATCCTCAGAACGCGAGATGATACAGGAATTTGTAAAGATTATCAAGGAAAACAATATTGACATCATTGTAGGATACAATTCAGATAACTTTGATTTCCCATATCTTAAGGACCGCGCTAAACTTTTAGGTGTTGATTTGGATATTGGAATGGATGGATCTGATGTCAAATATATCAGAAGAGGTTATGCAAACGCCGCTTCTTTTAAGGGTTTGATTCACGTAGATTTATACTTGGTCATGAGGCGTTACATGTCTCTTGAGAGATATACCTTAGAAAGGGTTTATTATGAATTGTTCGGAGAAGAAAAGATTGATGTTCCCGGAGAACGGATTTGGGAGTTCTGGGACAATGGCGGTGAAGAGTTGGATAATCTGTTTGACTATTCTTTGGATGACGTGGTATCCACTTTAAAAATTGCCGAACAAACATTGCCTCTTAATTTAGAACTTACTCGTATAATCGGTCAACCTTTATTTGACGTTTCCCGTATGGCAACTGGTCAGCAGGCAGAATGGTTTTTAGTAAAACAGGCTTATTTTGACGGGGAGGTTGTTCCAAATAAACAGGGATCTAATTTTGCCGACCGTGCAAATGCCGAGGATAACGAAGGAGGATATGTGAGGGAACCGGAAACCGGACTGCATGAAAACCTTGTTCAGTTTGATTTCAGGAGTCTGTATCCCAGCATCATCATTTCAAAAAATATATCTCCTGATGTCATGGTTTTGGGGGATGTTGAAAATGAGGATGATTATAATATTTCTCCCGAGCATGGTCTTAAATTCATGAAATCTCCAAAAGGATTCATTCCATCTGTCATTGACAAGATTTTACAGGAAAGATTTAGAATAAAACGTGAAATGAAAGCTTCAGATAATCCGCAGCAAAAAAAGGCTTTGGATGTACAACAGCAGGCAATCAAGAGACTGGCAAACACCATGTATGGAATTTATGGATTTCCTCGATTCAGATGGTACTCCTTCGAATGTGCAAAGGCCATTACATCATGGGGAAGGCAATATATTAAATCATCTATAAAAAAAGCTGAAGAATTCGGATTTTATGCAATATATGCCGATACTGACGGTTTTTATGCAAAATACAAAAAAGAAAAAGAATAAGAGAAAATTAATTCTCTTTAAATTTAGGTTTTAGTTATTTTTATACTGGATTTGGCTGCACTTGCCACTACATATTTATTTGCAGATTTCACTACAACTTTATGGGTTCCAACACTAAGTGTTTTGACATTAAGTTTAGCAGTACCATTTGCATTTGTTTTAGCGGTATAAGTTTTAACAGTCTTGCCAGTGTACACTTTAATTTTTACTTTAACTCCAACAACTGGTTTTTTGTTTGCAGTATTTTTAACGACAACTCTGAATTTCTTATTTTCGCCTTTTTTAGCGGTTAATTGTTTAGGAGTTAATTTAGCAGGTGCTTTTTTAATAACAAATTGGCTAGTTTTTCCTTTAGCTGTAAAGTTTTTACCATCGTTTGGAGAAACTACAACTTTATATGTACCTGGTTTAAAGGAATCAAGGGATATTCTTAATTTTCCGTCTAATCCAGTTTGACCATTGTAATTATAGTAACTTCTTGAGTTTGGATATATTTTAACGTTAATGTGGCCAGCATAAATTGCCTTTTTATTTTTTGTGTTGGTTAACTTAACAATAAATGTTGAACCGCTTTTATAATATCCGGTTACTTTTTTCGCAGTAATTTTTGCTGTTGCTTTTTTAACAGTTACAGTTTTTTTCACAGTTGAAGCACTATATCTGGAATCTGCCATAGTAACAACTATTTTATGAGCACCGACCGCTGCAGGAGCATAATTCACATAAATCATACCTTTGCTGTTTGCTTGGTAAAGGTATGCCTGTGAAGATTTTCCTGTGTAAACCTGCACTAAAACAATTGCGTTAGCCACTCGTTTACCGGTTGATTTATCAGTAACTTTAATTTTTGCTATAGTTCCGCTGTTGTAGTAGTAAGTTTTTGGTACAGTCACTGTCATTTTTGTTGGCTTACCTAAGATGGTAATAGTTCCGCTGACTTTTTTCTCTTTGATATTTTTAGTATCATTGTTGCTAACGGTCAAGGAATATTTTCCGGAAATTAAACCGCTTACATTAATTTCTGCAGTTCCATTAGATCCAGTCTGGAAGTAATAATCTTTTGCAGTTGTATTTGCCATGTATAAATGAAGAACAATGTTTTTCATTGGATTTCCTGATTTAGCATTTGTAACATTAATTACAACTTTTTTACTAGAACCGTAATATTCTTTATATGGTTTAATTACAATATTGATTTTAGCTTTTGTAATTGTGAAATTATCTTTAATTTCAGATGCGATTATGCTAGAATCATCTCCTTTAATGCTGAACAATTGTTTTCCAACATCTATATGTCCACCAGGGGAAATTGTACCGTTTTCAAATTTGTATACATTTAAATTTGAATTGTCTATGGTAGCTATTCCGTTAGCATCGGTTGTTGCAGATCCTCCAGTATTGATGCTGCCTGTTATAATTGTGTAGGATAATTTTTTATTGCCTAAAGTTTGGTTATTATCAACATCAACAAGTTTGAATGTAAATGTGTCGCTTCCATATTCTGCTTTAAGGTTGATTGGAATAATTTTTGCACAATCTTTTCTAGTTAAAGAAACATTACTGGTTAAAGTTTTATTACCATCAATATATCTAATAGCTATATTAAAAGTTGTTGCATTGATATCATATGGGAATACGATTTTTCTATTATTAAGTTCAAATGCACTGATAGTTTTGTTGATGGTGTTATTGCCCTCTTTATATGATAAGACTAAAGTTAAATTGTTTTTATCCATATCAAAAATATGCACGCTATCTGTGAGGGTTATAGGGATGACAACTTTTTCAGTACTGTTTACATTAACAGAAGTAGTCACATTTAATATTCTTTCCCCAACAACGGATAAAATCATTTTTGTTGAAGATTTAGTATAGTTTGCATTTCCTAAATAACTGATTAATAAACTGTGGTTTCCTGCAGAAAGTTTATTGGAAATACTGATTTTTGAATTATTATAATCAAATTTTACAGTTTTGTTTTTTTCAGTAACATTCAAATCTCCCTTAACAATATTAATAGGTTGAGATTCATTATCTTTCACAGTTACTGGTATTTCTTGTGGGTCTTTTTCATTTACAACGACATTTTCTGATTCTACACTTGTTTTGATTGGTGCAGAAGTTAGGATATCACTGTCTGTGTCGTCTGCAAGCACATCAACATCTGATGCAGAGTCACTTGCACAAACGGACCCAACGCTTACTAATAGGAATATTGACATCACTATTAATAAGATATAAGAGTTTTTAAGTTTCATAACTTTTATCCTCCTTTTTAAAAGAAAATTTTTTTAAAAATAGTTAAATTTTCTAGTATAATAATTTAAGTAGTTATTTACATATAAAGTTTTGTTCTATTTGCATTCATTTTAACTTTATATTTTAATAAAAAAAGTGAAGAATAATTAATTATTCTTCCATATATGAATCAATGTCAATATCTAAATTGTCACAGATTTCTTTTAGTTGAGCATATAATTTTTCATCAATTGGAATTCCATTGGCTTCAGCTTCAGCAATTCTTTTGACTTCCAAATCTCCAGGGATTGCAACAGTTTCGCCGGTAGCTCTGATTTGACTTACAAAGTCTTCAGTATGCTCTACAAATTCATCAAAGTCTCCAAATTTAGATGGATCAATTACGACATATAAATCTCCTTTAGTACAATTCTTGGTTGGTGAAGCAGTGCCTGTCACTCCTTTACCGTATCCTGCCTGTACCAATGGTCCTGTTAAAATTTCGATTAATGCAGCAATAGCATATCCTTTAAATCCACCGAATGGTAATATTGATCCTTCAAGTGCCGCTTCAGGGTCATTTGTAGGATTTCCATCTTTATCTAATGCCCATCCGTCAGGCAAATCTAATCCTTTTCTTTTTGATTCGATGATTTTTCCACGTGCAGTAACTGAAGTTGCCATGTCCACAGTAATGTAAGTATCAGATGGAATGCCTAATGCAAGGGGATTGGTACCGATTAAAGGTTCTTTACCACCTAATGGTGCTATTGCAGGGTCGGTATTTGCAAGAACAAGTCCGATACACTTTTCTCTTAATGCCAAATCGGAGTAGAATCCTGTAACTCCAAAGTGATTTGAATTATGGACACCTACACAAGCAATACCCATTTCTTTAGCTTTTTTAATAGCTATTTGCATAGCTTTGTATGATACTGCCTGTCCAAATCCGCTGTTACCATTAATCAATGCCATTGCAGGAGTCTCTTTTTCAATAGTGATATTGTCCTTTAAATTAATTGTTCCTGATTCAATACTAATTAGGTACTGTGGGAATCTGCCAAGCCCGTGGGAAGTAAATCCTTTTAAATCCGCATCAATTGTAGCTTCTGCCACTAGTTCTTGGTCTTCTTCACTAGCTCCCAGCTTTTTCAATATTTCTTTTACAAGAGCTATTTCATTATCTTTCATTATTTTCATTTTATCACTCCTTATTAGTTAATTAAATCAGTATTCAATAGTGGATCCTTCAAAAGTCTTGACAGTGATTTTTTCATCATCAGTAACTTTACCGATAATTTGACAGCTGCAATATTCTTTTAAAGTATCCATAATTTTATCTGCTTCACTTTCATCACAGATAACGACAAAACCGACACCCATATTGAAAACTTTATACATTTCTTTGATGTCTACATTCTGTTCATAAATTAATTTGAATATTTCCGGAACTTCCGGAAGATCGACAATATCATATCCAACGCCTTTTTTCAAACGTCTAAGATTGGTGAACCCTCCTCCGGTAATGTGAGCAAGTCCATTAATATTATATTCTTTTTCAAATAGTGCTACAATAGGTTTAACATAAAGTTCAGTAGGTCTTATCAATTCCTCACCGATGGTAGTCTCACCATTCGGCATTTTATCATCCACGGTATAGCCTGCATCATCAAATAAGGCTTTTCTGGCTAAACTATATCCGTTAGAGTGTATACCATTACTGTTAATACCAATTAAGACATTTCCAGGTTGGATATTTTCACCGGTAATTATCTTATCAATATCGACAAACCCGATACCGGTACCTGCTAGGTCGAAATCTTTAATAATTCCTGGAAGTGAAGCTGTTTCCCCTCCAATAATTGCTATTTTAGATTCCACAGCACCTTTAACAAGACCTTCAGCAATTTCAGAAGCTCTTTCAGGGTCCGGTTTTTCAACAGCAAGATAATCCACTAATGCTATCGGTTCTGCACCAACACATAAAATATCGTTTACAACCATTGCAATACAATCAATACCTACAGTATCGTATTTGTTCATCATTTCTGCAATTAAGATTTTACTTCCAACACCGTCAGTACTCATTGCAATAGCTTTATCTCCTAATTTAACTAATGCGGCATAATGACCGCTATCAGTAATAATGTCTCTATATGATAATGTTGACTTGAGTTTGTCAGCTAATTTTGATACGGTAACTGCTTCAAGGTCTATGTCAACACCAGATTCTGAATAAGTAACCATTTTTACACCCTATTGTTTGATTAAATTAATTTATGTCGTATATATTACAACATTGTATATTATAGTAATACTTTGTTGTAATTACTATATATTATTAATGAATTCTCACACAATCTAGATTGATTGGAGTTTTTGTTTCAATTTTGTAGCTTCTATGAATTGAAGATGCGAGGTCCACAGTTTTGTATGGGTCTCCGTGACAAGTAATGACTTTTTCAGGTCTTGGATTAAGTCTTTTAACATATTCCATAAGTTGTCTTCTGTTAGAGTGACCACTGAATCCGTTAATTGTTTTGACTTGCATTTTTACACAGAATTGTCTGGTTCTACCATCATCATCTTCAAGAGGGATTTCTTTCCATCCTTTTTGAACTCTTCTACCCATGGATCCTTCAGATTGATATCCAACAAAGATTAATGTGTTTTTTTCATCTTCACATAACCATTTGAAGTATTCAACTGAATTTCCTCCGGTTAACATACCGGATGTGGATAATATGATTGCTGGTTGTCTGCTTTCAACAATTTCTTTTCTTTGGTCATGATTTTGAACTTTTTCGAACATGTCTGAAACAAACGGATTTCTTCCCATATGGAATATTTGGTCTCTCAAGTCTTTACTTAAGTATTCTGGTCTTGCTGTGTGAATTGCGGTTGCTTCCCAAATCATTCCGTCAATGAATATAGGTACTTCTTCAATTAATCCATGTCTCATGTACTCTTCAAGCACTACCATTAGTTCCTGTGCTCTTCCTACAGCAAATACCGGAACCAATACTTTTCCGCCACGTTTAAGTGTTTTGTAGATGGTTTTCATCATTTCTTTTTCAGCATTGTTTCTTGAAGGCTGTACATCTTCCCTTCCACCATAGGTACTTTCCATAATTACGGTTTCGGCACGTGGGAATCTGATGGTTGCAGGTTCCAATAATCTTGATGGTTCATATTTGAAATCTCCGGTATATACTAAGTTGTGTGCTCCGTCACCAATGTGCATATGGGAGATTGCGGAACCAAGGATGTGTCCTGCATTGTGTAGGGTTAATCTAATGTCTGGAGAAATGTCAGTTACTTCTCCATAATCCAGTGTGAGGGTATTTTTAATGGCCTGTTTTACATGTTTTGATGTAAATGGTAAAGGATTTCCCTCTCTGTGAGCAATATCCAGATGATCGAATTGTAAAAGGGTTGTCAAATCCCTTGTTGGAGTTGTACAATAAACCGGCCCATCATATCCGTAATGGAAGAGGTATGGTACAAATCCGCAATGATCCAAGTGAGCGTGAGAAATAATAACTGCATCCAATTCTTCAATTGAAAATTCGGGTGCATTTAAATAAGGGAATGCATTTTTATTGTCTGATGCAGCAACATTAACACCACAATCTAATAAAACACGACTATTAGGTGTTTGTAAAAGCATTGATGAACGTCCAACTTCTTTAAATCCTCCCATTGAAGTCACTCTTGCCCAATCATTAGGGTATTTACTTCCTTGGTGGATTTGACGTCCGAGGCGTTGTAATAATTTTTTTCTGTCTTTACTGCTATTTTTCTGAATTGTTCTTATTTTTCCAATAATGTCTGAACTGATTGGAGGTGTCCTTAATATTTTAGGTGCCCATCCTGTATTTTTAACAATATTTCTGGATGTCACTCCGTATTTGCCAATAACGAGTCCTGGCTTTTTAGCAGTGATGACCACTTCTCCAGTTACGGTATCAAAGTAAATGTCAGTAATTTCAGCACCTTCCGGAACTATCTCATGAATTTTATTGATAGTTGGTTCAGGTTCAAGTAAAGCGCTTTTATCAGACCTTATGATAATTCTTTTTCTCAGTTCTTTTGCAAGTGATCTAATCAAGTCACCGTTTTCTGTTATAATTTCTGGATTTTTGGTGTAAACTACCACTTCAGGTCCTTCAAATTCTACTTTTGAAACCTGGATTTCATCAGGCAGTTTTTGCAAAATTTCTTTTTTAATATTCTCTAAAATGTCTGAAGTCATATAATCCCTTCAAAAATAGTTTTGTGTATTATTATAGTTTATGAAAAGCTTTAAGCTATAATTAGATAAATTTCATAAACTATCTACACAAATATTATATAAAAAAATAGTTAGTTATGAAAAATTAGTTTTGCTTTATATCTTATCCAAAATCTTATTAATTTTTTCAATATCTAACATTTCAAAGCCGTCTTTATCCACTTTAGCGACTAAGTATCCATTTCCGGAATAAGTGTCACGTTCAGCAGCAGCTCTAATAGCTCTTATGGCTATTTCAATTCCTTCGTCAGTTGTCAAATCATCTCTAAATCTGTCTTCAAGAACACCGTATGCAACGATAGAACCTGATCCTGTGGAAATGTATGTGTCTTTAATCATACCTCCTGCAGGGTCTAAAGAGTAGAGAGATGGTTTGTCTCCATCCATTCCGCCAAGTAATGTTTGAACATACATTGGTCCGGAACGTAAAATATTTGCTGTTAATGATGCAGCCGCTTTAACACTAATTTCATCATTATTTCTCATTTGGTATAATGAAACTTCAGCTTCAATGACTTTCATTAAGCTTTGTGCGTCTCCAACAGAACCAGCTATGGTTGTTACAATATGATCGTCAATTTTAAATATTTTTTCTGCGACTTTGTGAGCTACTAAGTTTCCCATACTAGCCCTTCTTTCGCTTGCAAATACAACTCCGTCTTTACAAGTAATTCCAACGGTGGTTGTACCTTCTAATATTTTGTCATCCATTTAAATTCACCTCATATAAGAGTAAAATATCTAATTTCAACTACTTAAGGTAATATATTAAAATCAAATTTAATGTTGTTAATTTTATTTAAAATCAGAATCAATTATTAGTATAAACTAACAATATTAATATTATCCATTTGCATATATAAACTTTTCTTATTGGGGGTCTAAATGAAATATAAAAAAATTGGCGATATCCTAATTATCGATAAAAATTATCCAGACGATGATTTTGAAAATTTATCTAAAAAACATAATGTTAAAACTATAATGGAGATAGACCATATTCAGGGAACTAAAAGAGAGCCGGTTTACAGGATTCTTTATGGTAGTGAAACTGAAACAATAAACAAGGAAAACGGGTGTTTGTTTAAATTGGATTTGGCTAAGGTGATGTGGTCAAAAGGAAACAATAATGAAAGGTTAAGAATTGCTAAACTGGTTCGGGATGACGAAACGGTCATTGACATGTTTGCGGGAATAGGTTATTTTTCAATTCCGATTGGAGTTCATTCAAATGCAAAGCAGGTTCATGCAATAGAAATTAATCCGAATTCCTATCATTATCTGTGCGAAAACATTAAATTAAATAAATTGGACAATATAACTCCAATATTAGGTGATTGTATGGTCGAAACCCCAAAACTGAAAGCAGACAGAATATTAATGGGGTATGTAAAAACCACCCATCATTATCTGAAAGTGGCTATCGACAGTTTAAATGAAGGCGGAATACTGCATTATCATGAAACAGTTCCTGAAAAACTGATTGACTCAAGGCCGATTGACAGAATTGTTGCTCAAGCTGGAGATAGGGAGGTCGAGCTTCTAAAAATAAATAAAATAAAAAAATATTCTCCTGGAGTGCAGCATGTTGTTATTGATGCTCGGATAAATTAGCAATGTTGTCCAAAAGATTTTCGTTCAGCCATTCATCGTTAATGTATTTTTCATAAACGCATAATCTTTCAATTAGTTTAAACCCTGCATCTTCAGTTAATTTTTCAAGTTCATCAATTCCTGGCCATGGGGAGGTAATATTCACATAATCCGGACTTACCGGTGAAACGCCGCCCCAATCATCAGCGCCGCATAATAAAAATATCTGGGCAGTATCATTATTCAAGTTAGGCGGAACTTGAATGCTAACGTCAGTATCCTTAAATACTAATGTTCCGGCAATAACGGTTCTAATCATATCCAAAAAGCTAGGTTCTTGCCAGTTTTCCATTTCAATTCCAGGAATTGGTGTAAAATTTTGTATAATGACTTCTTGAATATGTCCATATTCATCATAAATTTCTTTTATGGTTAAAAGAGAATCAGCAATCTCTTCTTTGGTTTCTCCAATTCCGATTAATATTCCAGTGGTATATGGAATTTTAAGTTTTCCGGCATTTTTGATAGTCTCAATTCTCAATTCCGGATTTTTACCAGGACTTTTGTTATGTGCCGGCAATTCCATTAGCCTGTTTGAAGAATTCTCAAGCATTAATCCCATTGATGCATTAACTTCTTTTAAACGTTTTAAATCATCATATGCAAAATTGCCTCCGTTAGTGTGTGGAAGCAAGCTAGTTTCATCTAATGTCATTTGGCATACATCAACGATATAGTCGATCATGCTGTCATAACCATATTCCTTGAGTTTCACACGAACAATCTCCTCTTCATCGGCATCTTCACCAAAGGTAAATAATGCTTCTGTGCATCCGTGTTTTTCTGCTTCTTTTAAATCAGCCAGTATTTCCTCTTTGGTTTTGAGAATTATTGCATGAGGATCTTCAGGATTCTTTTTAAAATTACAGTATCCACAGTCATTTCTGCAGATTTCGGTTAATGGTATAAATATATTTTTAGAAAAAGTAATAAGATTATTCTCCCTATATTTTGCAGTTTCCAACATGAACTTTATTATTTCGCTGTCGGTTGCGTTTAATATTTGGAGAATATCGTTTTTTGTTGTTGATGTCATATTTAGCCTTTATCTTCAGACACGGTAACTTCCACATAAAGTGGTGGGATTTCGTTTTTATCTTCCCAGATTGCGATTATAACATCAAAACTCGGAAGTTTAAATATTTTGTATTCGACTACCAGTCCCATTGATTCCAAATCTTCTTTTACTCTTAAAAATCCATTTGTATCAACTGAGTTTGTAGTAATGTCGCTTTCTTGTATATTTTTATCTCCCGCTTTTAAAATGTCTTCTAAATTGTCAGAATCTGATTCTAATTCAGTTCCTCCTAAAATTTCACCAATTTCAGTAAGTTTTGCATCAAAATCATCGAGAGGTATGGCTTTTCTGGACCTTCCTCTAACAATTAAAATTTTATCATTATCAATTGCAGGTCTTGACCCTTTAAATGCATCAAAAAATCCCATTACCTGTCCTGCAATTTCATAAGTCTTTTTCATTAAATCAAGTCCTATTCAATATGTAACTCTTCTTTAAGTTCGCCCATGGTGGTTACTTTTTCAGCAAACGCATTGTGTCTGTGAATACTTTCATGATTTTCTTGACGGCAGGTAATTAATGTGTCATCAGGGAAATCGGAATATTTGTTTGCAATGCTTTCCATCATGTTTCTGACACAGTCTTCAACAAATACTGGTTTTCTGTGTGCATTTAAAACAGTTGCATTTTCATCAGGTCTTTTCAATAATTCGCATACTGGTGAGCTCATTGATCTTTCAATAATATCAATAAAGTCTTCTGCTTTAACAGTTTTGTCTTCTGGAACTTCCATCATTAATGTTCCAACGCCTCTTTGATTGTGAGAAGCAAAAGTAACTGTATCTAATACTTTTTGAGTGGTTTCTTCATCTAAGAATTCTAATAATTTGTTTTTATCAGATTCCCTTACGGACTCTTGTGCACAAGGACAAACGGTCATTCCAATGACTTCAGCACCAACACTTTTTCTGATGGTTACGGCACCGTCATCATCTCTAAATCCGATAGCTTTTGCTATTAGTTTAGCCATTTCCTGTGTTTTGTTTTTAGTCACTGGGGACTCTCGCATAAACATAAAATCAGTAGTCATTGAGATTTCAACACGTTTTGCATATTCATGTTTGGTCATCATGCGAGACACAATTTTAGCGCATAATGATTCAACATCAACGGTGGAATCTTCAGCAACAGTTTCAAGAACTTCACTGATTGCTTCAGGGTTTCTAGACATGTGTACACCTTTTTGATCATTTGGTAAGTCTACAAATGCATCAAAAGTAGGTAGTAATATTATAGGTCTTTTATTTGTTCTTTCTAATTGTAATAATTTTTTAACTCCGGTCACGCCTACTCTGGTTAATTTAATAGGTATGCTTGGAGCATCATCTTGTGTGTCGGGTAAGCATACTGCCAATTTAATTACCTCGAAATTTTTTAGTTAAACATTATATATTTATCATGTCTTTTTATTTATATATTTAGTTTATAATGCGATATGAATGTATTTTAATGTTTATTTGATGGAAATTGTTTTTAACATACTGATTTTAAAAAATAGATGGCAATTTTAAAAATTTAAAAAGTAATAAAAATAGTTTAAAAGCAGTAATAATACTGCTTTTTTGTTCATTCTTTATAAGATGTTTGAAGATCCCATGTCTTCTTTAATAACATCTAATACTGTTTGAGTATAGGTTCTTTCTATAATTGGGTCTTTTAACAATTCTTTAATAAATGCATTTAATTCATTGGTGTTTCTGAATTTAGCAATTAAAAATGCGTCATATTCTCCAGTAACATCGTAAATTCCTACAACATTTTTATTAAAGAAAGTTTTTTCTTCCCAGTTTTTAAGTTTTCCGCCTTTTACTCTCACACCAATGATGGTAGTTAAAACGAATCCTAATTTTTCATGGTCAATGACTGGTGAAAATTTCTTAATAACTCCAGATTTAACCATTTTGTCGATACGATTGTGGACAGTTCCTACAGATACATCTAAACTACGGGATATTTGTCTATAGGATGTTCTAACATCTTCATTGATTATTTTAAGAATGTTGATATCTGTATCATCAAGTTTTATAACATTATCTTTGGTTTTTACCATATAATATCTCCCATATATTAATAGGTTAATTTTAGATTTTCAAATCTGATAAATTAACTTATAATTAATATGACTGTTTCATTATATTTAAAAGTATTTATTGTTTGTCTAATTTTTTTTATATTTTCTTTTTTAACTTTTATATTGTAATTTTAATGGCCGAATTTTATTTATATTAATGCCCTAAATTAGTTATTATTAATAAATGTTCGCATAAATGTGAACGAACCTTATTAATTTTTGGAGCAAAATGAAAAAATTATTTAAAAGAATGGATCATGGTTCAAGTTTTAGTAAAATGTTTTGAAGGTCTTTAACTGTTGCATTTGTTTTTATTCCCAGTGGGTTAAAATGGGTTTTAACAGCTATAAATCCTTCTTTTTTAATTTCATCAAATATCAAATCTAATTTAGCCGCACTAATTCCTAAGGATTTGCAGATTTTGTGAACATCGTAAAATGTTGCAGGTGCATCTGCTTCCAAAAGGCAACTGTTTAAAAGTTTCAAAGCTTGTTTTTCAGTATTTATCTTTTTATTTTCAATCTCATCAATCATTTTTTGAATAAAATCACTGTTTTGAATGTCGCCTAACCATAATGGTCCGGCATGAATTAATTTTTCACCACAAACAGGACAAATTTCATCGACTGAAGTTGCCATGCCCAAACTGGTTTGTCTGTGGAGGCAATGTTTGCAGTGACTGATGTATCCAATATTTTTCAGACTTTCATCAGTTTTTTTTGATCCTTTTTTAACATTTATGTATAATCTCATGTAATGTTCAGTACTATGTGACATTTTCACTTCAATGCATTTTGCATATTTTGAAAGGGTCAATGCAACAAATCCTGCCAATATCCTTATGCCTGTCTCATGACAGTACTCGCTTTTGTAAGGTTTTGCATTATATTTGCGTATACATGGTTCCTTATAAGTTCCACATAAAGCAGAGGTGTCAGTTGCAGTCACGCACAACAGTGAATTTCTTCCTGCACAGTAACCTGCAGAGTCTAAAAATGGGGATGGTGTTCCAAACGGATCAATATCGATAACATCAAATTTCCCTCTCATCATTCTCAAAAACATACTGGCATCATGCTGATGAACTTCAATGTCTTTTAAACCGTTTAATTCGATATTATGTCTTTCATAGTGGTTTGCCACTTCGCTAATGTCGTTAATGTAGACATTTCCGACACCGTCGATTTCATTTTTATAACGGATGCCTCTGATTCCGCTTCCACCAAACAAATCGCAGATGTCAATGTCTCTTTCCTGTTCCTTTTGGAATACCTGCAGTGCAAGTATTGATAAATCCCTATTTAATTCCATGTGGGGGTTGTAAAAAACAGGGGCATCAGATGAAATTTTATCAAATTCCGGAAATTCGATTTTTGTCAATCCCTCTTCAATACTTTTAATTTTATATTCATCCATTTGTTTCACTCTTGATTGTTTTAATTATATTAAGTAATGTTTTAAATATTATTGGATTTAAATATTGTTAAAAAAATTATCATTGTTAAAAAACTTGTGTTTTTTTGTTAATTCTGTCGTTGAATTTTTTGGAATCTATGATATAACTTCGAAAAATCACAAAATAAGGTGGATGATATATATTTGGTCGAAGCTATTGGACACACTATGGGAAAGAGTATTGTTATTGTCAAAGACGATTAATTATTTTGCATGTTCTGCGGTGGTGTCACATATACTGAGGGAGTATTGTATGCAAATGGGCTGCAGTTGTTTATGCGGGTAATAAAAAATAGTGTCGGTCACACCATAATGTGTGACCAGTATTGTCAAAAGCGACAACCTTTTTGTATTTAAAAATTTTAAACCAATATTTAGAATTTAACTGACTGTGCCATTGTTGTTAATGTATCCATATCCAATTCCGTACTATCAATCATGAGCAGTTCCATGTCTTTTTGGAATATGATCACATTCAATCCATGTGCATCGATAAGATTCAAATTGTCTTTTTTAGTCACGTCGGCACCGTGGTCTTTCAATTCTTTAACGGTTTTTTCAACGAGGGAATCATTTACGTCTGCATCCATTACATATACGATGGATAGGTTATTTGCAGAGTCATGATATGTATCTCCATTAGATAAAAGTCCATCGCTTGAATTGGTTAATTTGAATGTTGCGTTTTTAGGAACTTTCATGCTGAAATGGCCATCAAAGTCATGGTCAGTAAGTTCCACTGCTGCAGAAGCGCAACCCATGATGAGTCCAAATGCTGCCAAAAACATCAATATTGTCAATATCTTTTTCATAATATGCCCCCTTTAATTTCATTTGGTTGATTTCAATGACAAGATCTTAAAGCCCTTGATTAATGTTTAGGGGACTGATGATTTGATGAAATCAAGTTACTGTTATCGATTCAACGTTTCATCAATGTTGAATTGATGATGTTTGTATCAATAATACACTATTTGAATATTCATTATATAAATTACTTTTTAATTAAACATATGCTGAATCATTAAAACAAAAAGTATTCTAAATTGAAATTTGTTAATATGTTTTGAATACTAACAACATGAGGTTTAGTTATTTGCATGGTTGAATCTGTGGTAAAAAATAAAAGAAGTGATGAAAACCTCGCCATGCGAGGAAATTCATCTTTATGCGAAGTATACAATTTTACTTTCTTTTTGGTAGTTGTTTAAAGCGGTGTTTGAAATTTTAACTGCAGCGGTTAATCCTTTAGAGATTACATGATTAACGCCCGCAACCATAAATTTAGTTGCCACTTTAAATGGGATACTATATGCTGCACCACCAAATGAAGCTACTTTCAAACCATTGGAAACGCCTTTCAAAACACCGTTCCAAAAGAGGCTAGGGTCCTGATATTCTGATGTATAAACAGCTCCCAGAATAGTACCTAAAGCACCACCAATTCCAGCACCTGCCAATGTTGCCCAGAAACCGGCAGTGGCGATACCTGCTACTGCCATACTATATCCGACATTGGCTGTAAGTATCACAGTGGCTATTAAAATACCGCTTTCAATTAAATCCATTTTCCATGAAGCAATTGGGTGTTGTTCAATATAACTATGATTAGGTCCAGAAATGATAATATCATCAACACAGCCATCTTTGTTGTATATGTCGACATTTTTTGATGGTTGGTACCCTTTGTTAGCTGAAAATGTGGATGCTAGAATCAGGGCATTTCCGGAAGTGTAAATTGCTCCAGCATATTTTGCATAATTGTTGGTAAATGTGGAGTTGATTACTGTTAATATAGCTTTATTAACAATAGCACCACCATAATCTGCCTTAAATCTATAATCTGCCTTATTGTTGTTGAATATAGAGTTTATTTGAATCCTTCTAAAGTCAATTCATTTATTCTGACATTGCCTCTGGAAGCAATGGTCATGAACTGGGTTGTATCATCATCATGAGGATTTTGAACAAATACTCTTGAACCTGCACCGTTGATTAATAGTAATCCGTAATCTGCCTTGAATAGGCTTTGGGAATTAGGAATCATACCGTATTCTCCTTTGACAAAGGTAATGTTGATGACATCATATTTGGTATTTCCGTTGACGATTTTTGAAGATTTCATCAATGATGCAAGATTATCCACAGTAATATTATAAACAGTATTTTTAAGGCTTTCCCTAATCGCATATATTCCCCCATCTTCGGTATTTATTGTAGATGGGGAATATCCTTTACTGTTAACTAATTTGACAACAGCTAAATTCTGAATATCCAAATCATTTTTGTTATTGTTTTTCCATACTAGGTTGGATTTGATTACATTTCCTGTAAACAGACAATTGGAAAATATGGCATTAGATGATATTCCATAACCGTAATATGCTCCGCCTTTATTAGCGCCGTTGTTTTTAAATGTGGAATTGGAACAGAACACGGTACCGAAGTTTCTTATTGCACCCCCATAATCGCCAATCTTTATTATATGATGAATTATATTGTCTGTAAATGTACAGTTTATAGCTATAAATGTTCCATAATTCTCAATAGCAGTGTTGAAACCTGACAATGTTAGGTTTATCAGTATCAGAGAACCGTATTTTGGAATGTATGCGAAATGATAATCATCATTGACATTGTTTCCAGTGAGTTTTATTGTAGCTCCGTTACCGTTAATTACTACTGGTTTGGAATTGACATCTATAAAGCTACGTGGGTTTACAAAAGTTAGCTCTCCTCGAACAGTTCTTGAACGCCAATCTTGTGAATCCCTATATTTTTTAAGGGCATCAGCATTTATATCATATTGTCCTTTGCTGAGGGTTATGTTGAATGAGGTAATATTATTAAAACTGTCAATCCATTCGGTAGCATCCTGCAATCCTGCCATATTGGTGACATATAAATTTTTAGTTATGTTGTGAGTTAAAGTGTACACATTCCTCAAACTTAATGATGCATTGTTATCAAAGTAACCGTTGTATTTAATATGGTTGAAAGTATCCCAGGAAGTATCATAGACGACAACCATACTTTTTGTTATGCCACGGACCGTATCTGTTTTTGTTAGGAATTTGCATGAGATGAAATTTGTTAATGAATTTGAATCGGCATATAAAACTCCTCCCCGATTAAGTTCCTCTTTTCCACCATTTTCATTTCCATTGAAAATACAGTTTTTGAATGTAGCCTTGTTCTTGTTATAAATTACAGAACCTTTAGTTGGTGTAGCCCATTTCTGCGCATCGTTTTGTGTGAAAGTTGAATTTTCACAATATACTTCACCATTACTCGCAAATACTCTGTAGAATTTTTTAAATTCAAGATTGTTCACCATGATGTTTGTATTTGAATCCAAACTGGCGAAATTGTGTTTGTAATCATCCTCAAGAGTTGAGCTTCCACCATTGATAATCAGAGTACCATGGTTCAAATGGACAAGATACTTCCAATCTGAATCTTCCCAGAAATGATCAGATATTTTATATGTGTTCTTTTTAAGATTTATGATAGTAACGTCAACCTTATAATCCTTGCGAGCCATTTTTCTCAATACATTTGTAAGTTCTTGTGAATTGGAAACGGTCACATTATACAATATGAATGCATCGCCGTTAGTCATAATGTATCTGTAGGTATTCTCTGCGATAACACTATAAAATGTGGTATTGGAAACAGCTTTAAATGTTTCATTTGAATATACTGGCAACATTGCACCATATGAAGTACCATTCAATCCTAAATCCATGGTATCATATTTATTGGATACTGTAATATAGTCCTTAATGGTCTTGCCATTGAATATTGTTTCTACAGTGTGACTTCCAGCAGTTACGTTCAATAGGAAATAGGCGTATCCTTCCTCTGAAGTGGTGCCCGTAAATGTTTTGCTTCCAACCTTGAATGTTACAGTCTTATTGGCAGAAGCATTTAACTTGATTATGTAAGGTTCATTGATGTCAAATACTACATTTCTTTTATTCACTGTAATTTTATTTGTATAGGATTCACCAGTCACAGGGTTTATAGCCTTTACAGTGTATGTACCAGGTTCAAAAGTGGCATATAATATTGCGGCTCCGTTATTGTCTTCGATTTGACTGGCATAGTTGACATTATTCACGTTGAAATTCACTTTTGTTCCTTTAGGAAGATATTTTCCGTTTTTGTCCTTGAATACGGCAGAGTATAGTGAATCATCACCATAGGTCTTTGTGATGTCATAACCATATACGCTGATGTATTTAACATTCATTTCATAGGACAGTTTTTGAGAGTTGATTGTGAAATCAAACTTATGGGTTCCAATTTCATTCGGAACATAAATCAAGTCAAGTGAATTTGCATTGATTTTTTTGGTTATGAATTCACCTTTTTTATTTGATGAATATTTCAATGTGTCTAAAACATAATAGGTTACAGGTCCTGTAAATGAAACTTTAATTGTGGTTTTAACATCGCTGTAAACATTTTTATCAGCAGCTATGGAAACTGAAAGAGGTTTGGAGTCATATTTGTTGCTGTTGCTTCCGATTCTATGATATTCTTTTAGCTGATTATCAGTTTTGGCGTTGTTTGTGCCCCACCAGTTATTTGATATGTCATCATAATGACCAGTGTTGAATACAGAAATGCCCTGGTCGCTAGCTGAATTTTCGATAAATGCATTGTTGGTTAATTTAACATGTGCATTTATAGAATCAGTATATAAAACTCCACCACGAGATGCTCCACCATTTTTTTCGAAGTAATTTCCGGAGATTGTCATTCTACATGCCTTGTTGACATATATTGCTCCTCCATTACGGGTTCCACCATTTTTAACCTGGTTTGAGATGAACACTGAATTTTTAATTTCACTTGCGGTTTCTGTATAAATAGCTCCACCATAGTTTTCAGCCCAATTGTCTCTAAATGTACAATTATTTATATCAATATTGCTCTTAGAACGTATTGCTCCTCCATAACGTTTTTCCTTACCTCCAGTTGCATAGTTTGATGTGAATGTACAGTTGGTAAAGAAAAGGTTGGTTGAACCACTGTCTGAGTATACTGCTCCACCGTCACCTGCATTTACATGGTTGTTTTTGAATATGGATGATGTAAATCTTATGTCGCCGGATTTCTTGTTAATATAGATTGCACCACCAAAATCACGGTCTGCATGATTTCCGTTGAAAATTAAGTCATTGTTCTCTCTTCCAATGTTATTGGTATATATTGCACCGCCGTGATCTTGTGCAGAGTTGTTTGTGAATGTATTTTTTCCACTGAACTGAATGTAATCGGTTTCAATAGCGCCACCTTTGTGGTTTGCAGTGTTCAGTTCAAAAACGGAATTTCCAACATGTAGCCATTTGTTTGAGTATATGGCTCCACCGCCCTCGGATGTTGCAGAATTCTGTTTGAATGTTGATTTTTCAATATAAGTGTGACTGTCACTGATTATTTTGATAGCTCCACCTTCTTTAGCAGTATTCTTAATGAATTGTGAATTTTCAATTATCAAATCAGAATATGAATAAATTGCACCACCGCTTCTTGCAGAATTTTCGTTAAATGTGGAATTATCAATGAATATATCCTTTTTTACATTAATTGCTCCACCATGTGCTGTTAATGTTTGCCCATTAACTTTATTAGAATTAAATATGGAATTTGAAATTTCAGCTGTTTTTTCACAATGAATAGCTCCACCATCAACTTTTGCTTGATTTTTTTCGAAGACAGATTTTTCAACGACAACTTTTCCTTTGGAAAATATTGCACCGCCTGTGATTTTTGCTTCATTTCCTGTGAACTTACAATCCTTGAGGGTCAATGTATCGACGACATTATTATAGATTGCACCACCAAAACTGTTTGCCTTGTTGTTTGTGAAAGTACAGTTAATGATGGTAAATTTGGCCGATCCTGTAATGTAGATTGCTCCGCCATTGAAC
Organism: uncultured Methanobrevibacter sp.; assembly: GCA_900318035.1. GTDB lineage: Archaea > Methanobacteriota > Methanobacteria > Methanobacteriales > Methanobacteriaceae > Methanocatella. Next base: position 14,060 of record ONJC01000017.1, on the reverse strand, counting down.
GAATTTCCATTGATGAACTTCAAATTCTTCAAAGTGATATCGCCACTTGATGACCTTAATTGAGCTTTGCTACAGTCTATGGTATTTCCAGCTCCGTCAATGGACAATGATTTGTCAATGTTTACATTATTCGCCGGAACATAGCTTTTGTTCAATTTTACTGTTGAACCTTCGGATGCACTGTTAATAATCTTTGCAAGATCACTGGAGTCATCTTTCAATATGGAATCTTGAGTAATTTCAAGATTATCGTTTATATCGCTTTCCTGCATTATTTGAGTGTCATTAGTATTTTCAGCACAAACTGTTGAAATTGAGCATAAAATAAATAACAACAAACAAATAATTGCCAATTTTCCTTTCATATTAATGACCTCATCTAATAGTTAGTTTAACTTTTTTACTTACTCCTTTGTAATATTTTGTAGCTTTAAAAGTAATTTTGGATGTAAATTTACCTTTTTTGTTAAGCTTAGTAATCTTAAAGGTAGCTTTTCCTTTTGAATTGGTTTTTGCAGTGTAAGTTTTACCTTTTACTTTCAAGTATACTTTAGCTTTCTTAATTGCTTTGTTTTTGCTGTTTTTCAATTGGATTGTGTATTTTTTGGTCTTGAGTGACTTTTTGAATGTTTTCTTTTTAGCAGCAATTTTTGTCTTTTCCTTATTGATAGTTATCTTAAAAGATTTTGAACTTGGATTGTAATTGGATGATAGGGTAATTTTCAAGGTCTTGGAACCTGCCTTGAGTGATTTTAACTTACTTGCAGTAATTTTAACAGTTGCAATACCTTTTTTGTTGATAGTGACTGTTTTGATTTTTTTATTTTTGATGTAAATTGTTACATTTTCACCCGCTATGGCTTTCCCGTTTTTGTCCTTAACGGTAACTGCATATTTGCCCGCATAATTGATTACAAAACTTTTTTTAGCAGCACTTATAGTAACTGGCCTTTGGTATACATCCACCATATAATCGAATGTAGTGGAGTTGAATTCGCTTCCTTCATACCACAACTCAACATAATAAGGGTCGCTATTCAAATTAGGAATTTTTATTGTTGTTTCATTGTTTGTTAGGTTAGTTTTTAATTTTTCGCCGTTTATGCTAACTACAATCATTCCTTTTGTTATATTATTAGGCATTTTAATATTAATGTTTAGAGTATCGCCATATGTTATGTTTTTTATGTCAACTTTCATGTCCAAATTAACAGTTACATGTGCATCATCCAAATAAATATTATTGGACTCGTTGCCTGCGGTGTTTTCGCTGAAATAAATTTTATTCATGTAAAAATCACCTGAAACATATATTGCCCCTCCACTTTCATTTGCAATGTTTTTAACAAATGTTGAGTTGGTGATTGTACCCTCATTTACATTCATTGCTCCGCCTTTATCAGCTTTGTTTTTAAAAAATGATGAATTTATAAATTCTGTTTCACCATCGGAGTATATTGCACCTCCAATTTTTGCATTATTTCCATAAAACGTTGAATTGGCAATGTTTGCATAGCAATCTATCATTATGGCTCCACCTAACTCTTCAGCCGAATTATTATTGAATGTAGAATTAAGTATGTATAAATCATCGTTTACATCACTATAAATTGCTCCAGCTATTTTAGCAGAGTTATTTCTAAATATTGAATTTTTCACAGTGTTGTTATCTGATGCCAAATAAAGTGCACCTGCAGATTCATCAGCGCTGTTATCTGTGAAATTACAGGAATCAATTATGTTAGGATAAGATATTATATAGGCAGCGCCGCCGTTAACTGCCATATTGTTTACAAAATCACACTTTGACAAAATGAAATTAATCCCCTCAGAATATACTCCTCCGCCGATATCATCAGCGGTATTGTTTCTAAATTTGGAACTATCCATTTTGGTATCTCTTCCTGTAATATATGCGGCACCTCCAATCTCGGCAGTATTGTTGAAAAATATACATTCGCCTATAGTGCCTTCAATACCGTACCAGTAGAGTCCACCACCGTTTTCAGCAGTATTGTTTATAAAGGTACAATTGATTAAAAGACCATTTATTCCTGTCCAGTCAACAGCACCACCATAGATTGCAGTGTTGTTGATAAAAGTACAATTTTTCATCTGACCGTTTGCACCTATCCATTCAATAAGATTGTATGAATAGGACATGTCCCAATTTGTAAATACAATATTTTTTAAAACAACAGTATCAGCATGAACTCTTAATAAAAAATCCATATCTGATGAATTTCCATCAATCCTATGGCCTTGGCCATCGAAAATTATATTTTCCGTTATTTCAAGGCCTCTACATTTAGCATTCTGATTGACGATTATGTCGTTTTCCAGTTTAATGGTTGAATTGGGTGATGCTTTTTGAATTTCACTATCCAGTTCATCAATATTTTCGATGATTTTCGAATCTTTTAATTCAATTTCATCATCGACCATAGTGACATTGTCCATGCCTGCATTATCACTTGCTGACACGCTTGAAAGCGAAAATGCAAAGCACAAAAATATCAATATGATTATCATATGCTTAAATGTCATTTATTTTTACCTCATACTATTTGTATATGTAGTATTTATGATTCATTTATTATATAAGTGGTTTGTTCAATTTTCAAAGGCAATCAATAATGAAATATGTAATAACTTTTAAAAAGTGTTGGAGTAAATTGATTAATATCTAAAAAATCAGATGGTCTTTCACATGATTTGGAAATCAAAATAATGTGCATATTTTCACATATTTCTACTCTCTTCCTGTTAGAACGGAATGTTTCGATTGAACTATTCAAAACTTCGTTTTTTGTCTTAAAACATCAAAAGTAAGTACAATTTCATTCCTGTCTTTTAATTATTAATATGATAAATTAATATATCATAACAATATATATCTAAATAGAAAGAGCATTTGATGTATAATAAACTTTTATTACTTAAATGTGCAGATGATATTTTAAATATTATTTAAATCTATTGGTGATATTGTGTCAAATATTAAAGTTCCTATTGCAAAACCCATAATTGGAGATGAAGAAATAGAAAATGTGGTTGAAGTTCTAAAATCAGGCATGATTGCCCAAGGCCCAAAAGTCAAAGAATTTGAAGAAAAGTTCGCTGAATGGGTTGGTGCAGATTATGGTATAGCAGTTAATTCCGGAACTGCAGCATTGCATGTAGCATTACTTTCATGTGGTATTGGTGAGGGTGATGAAGTAATTACCACTCCTTTCACTTTCATTGCAAGTGGAAATTCAATATTATACACCGGAGCAAAACCGGTATTTGCCGACATAGATTTAAAAACTTATACAATTGATCCATACTCTATTGAAAAGTTAATAACTGAAAATACAAAAGCGATTTTGCCTGTCCAGTTATATGGTCAATCAGCTAATATGGATAAGATTAATGAAATTGCAGAAAGATACGGATTATCCGTCATTGAAGATGCCGCTCAGGCTCATGGTGCGACATGTAATGGTGAGAAAGTTGGAAGTATGGGAGATATGGCCTGTTTCAGTTTTTACCCTACTAAAAACATGACCACTTCAGAGGGCGGAATTATCACAACCAATGATGAAGATTTGGCTGAAAATGCAGAAGTATTCAGGGCACATGGAGCTAGCGTAAGATATCATCACGATGAAATCGGTTACAATTTCAGAATGACAGACATTTCCGCAGCAATAGGTCTTGCACAGTTAAATAAAATTGATGGATTTAATGATATAAGAATTGAAAATGCAGCATATTTAAACGAAGGGCTGAAAGATGTCGATGGAGTAATAACTCCTTACTGTGCTTACGGGTCAAAACATGTGTATCATCAATATACAATCAGGGTTGAAAAAGGCGACAGGGACGATTGGGTTGACATCATTAATGACTGTGGCGTAGGAACTGGCATTCATTATCCAATCCCATTATACAATCAGCCGGTTTATAAAAAATTAGGAATTGAAGGGGACTGTCCAAATGCGGAACTTGCAGCGGACAATGTTATTTCACTTCCAGTGCACCCATCACTTACAAAAGAAGATTTGGATTTAGTAATTAAAGCTGTAAAAACAGCTTCAGAAGAGTTAGATTAAATTCTAACTTTATTTTTTTTTATTTTAACTTTTTATTCACACTATCAACTTTAGCATCCAAAGTTCTATTTTTTATATCTCTTCTGTCATCAATTTTAATCACGCTATATACTCTACCAGCTTCCAGCTCAAAAAGGGCTTCCTGGGCGTTTGCAATTGCAGAATATAACTCTTCTAAATTTTCAGCTTCAATTTGTGTTCCCATTCCGGTTAATTGATAATTCAGTCCTGAATCTTTAATTGCCTGAACGGCTGCAGTTACATAGTTTTTGCAGCTGGTTCCATTTCCAATGGGAATTATTGTAAAATCACATGTAATCATGTTTTCACCTTGTAAAAATATTTATTTATCTTTTTATAAATTAATTTAGTAATGGTTAAGTTAAACAAAGATGAATTCAATGAAAAGATTTTTACAAGAATCAATAATTTAATTTCCGATTATGAATTAATCAAGGAAGGTGAACTGATAGCCATTGCGCTTTCAGGGGGTAAGGATAGTGTTTTAACACTTCATGCATTAAAAAATTATCAAAATTACCTTGACTTTGATTTGGTTGCTATCAGTGTTGATGAGGGCATTGACGGTTACAGGCAGCATGGTATTGATTCAGCAGTTAACAATGCCGAAGAACTGGACGTCAAACTCATTCAAAAATCATTTAGGCAAGAGGAAGGATTCGCTTTAGATGATATTTATCGGGATTTTAAAAGCGCTTGCATTCCATGCGGTGTTTTTAGAAGAAACATATTAAATAAAACTGCATATGAATTGGGTGCTGTAAAAATAGCTACAGGTCATAATTTAGATGATGAAATCCAATCCTTTTTAATGAGTTTTGCGCGCGGAGATACAATCAAGTTCTCCAAATTCGGCCCTGAACTTGATGTAATTCATCCAAAACTGGTTCCAAGAATTAAGCCTTTGTGGAATACTCCTGAAAAAGAGGTTGGAATGTGGGCAGTTTTAAATAATATTGATATTCATCTTGATGAGTGCCCTTATTCTCATTTGTCTTTACGGGCTAAAATAAAAGAATTTTTAAATGTAAGTGAAGACAAATATCCTGGAATTAAAAATAATGTGATGGAATCATTTCAAAAGATATTGACTTTTGAAAATGATATTTCCACAAGCCTTAATGAATGTGAAATCTGTGGTGAACCAACTTCGTCAAACATTTGCAAGGCCTGTGAATTAAAAGAATCAATTTCTCATAATTGCGAATGCCATATATCCGATAAACAGCAAGACTAAAATAGCTCCTTCTTTTTTGTCATATTTGTCTTGAGTTTTACCAAATATGAAACACAATATTGTGACAAATAACATGAATAAAACATCTATGAGCATGCTTGAATCAAGAGGTATTGAGCTTATTGCACTACTTGCACCAAGTACGAACAGTATGTTGAAGATGTTTGACCCAATCACGTTACCTATAACCAGCTGATTTTCCCCTTTCTTTAAAGCAGTAAGTGATGTTACAAGTTCTGGCAAAGAGGTACCGATAGCCACAATTGTTAAACCTACCAGTGTTTCACTCATTCCGAATGCAATTGCTATAGCTGAAGCGCTGTCAACAACAAGGTCTCCTCCAAGTATAATTCCTGCAAGTCCGACAAGTATGAAAAGGATACTTTTTGGAAGGGTGAACTTAGGTTTTTCAACTTCTTTTGCACCGCCTGATTTTCGGGTGCTGTAAACGAGATAGGCAATATAAGCAACCATAATCAGGAGTAAAATGATACCTTCAATATTTGTAATGTCCCATCCGATAATTATGAAAACTGCCCATAATAGGGTTATTCCAACAAGGAAAGGCAGATCGAAATCAAGAACTTTTTTTTCCATCAGCAATTCGCTGAGCAGTGCAGCAATACCGATGACCATTAGTATGTTGAATAAATTACTTCCGATAACGTTACTGACCGCCATTGCATTGCTTCCGGTGAGGGAAGATGTAATTGAAACGGCAGCTTCAGGAGCACTTGTTCCCAATGCCACAATTGTCAATCCAACAATAATGGTCGGTATTTTTAATAGGGATGCAATACTGCTCGCTCCATCTACAAAAAAGTCAGAACCTTTTATTAAAAATACAAATCCTACTAATAATAAAACAATTTGGATTATAATCGATGCATCCATATTTATTCCTCCTCAATTTCTTCTTGAGGTCCTAAATCAGTTACAAGGACTTTATCAATTTGATGTCCATCAATATCAATAATTTCGAAGATAAATCTACCACATTCGTATTTGTCTTCTTCATCAGGTATTGTACCGCTTATGCTGAGTATGAATCCTGCCAATGTAGTATATCCGTCCTCTTCCTCATCAGGCAGGAAGTCTTTAAGTTCAAACAATTTTTTGAACTTGTCGATAGGATATCTTCCGTCTATCAGCCAGGTTCCGTCAGCTCTTTTGATGGCCTGAGGTTCATCTTCCTCATCAATGCCAGGAATATCTCCTACAATACCTTCAAGCAAATCATTTAAAGTAATCAATCCTTCCACACTTCCAAACTCATCCACAACAAGGGACATGTGGACGTATTCTTGATTTTCTTTAAATTCTTTTAATAATTCTAAGGTTTCCAGGTGTTCAGATACCACCAAAGGCTCCTTAACAATTTTATGAATGTCAAATTCATCCCCAATGAATAATGCGGAAAGTATGTCCTTTGCCTGAACTACTCCAATAAAGTCATCCAATTCGCCGGAAGCAATTGGAAAAATAGATCTTCTACTTTCAATAATTTTAACTTTATTTATTTCCTTATCGTCTTCAAGATCAATCCATATGATTTCATTTCTTGGAGTCATTATGCTTTCTACTTTTTGGTCATCAAGCTTGAATACTCTTTTGATAATGTCTTCTTCTTCCTTTTCAATGGTTCCGTCTTCCCTTCCTTCTTTAATCATTAATTCGATTTCTTCTTCTGTGACAAGGTCGTCATTTTTATTTTCGATTCTCAGTAACCATAAAAGAAAACTGCTGGATTTAGCAAGAATAAAGCTGACAGGTTTTGATATTTTTGATAGAATAACCATACTTTTTGCAACTTTTAGAGAAACTCTTTCAGGGTCATTCAAGGCAATAACTTTCGGAACAATCTCTCCAATGACTAATGTCAGGTAGGTTGTAACAATAACAACTATTGCTACGCTGATAGGTTCATTATATGGTATGAACGAGATTAGTTGAGAAAGAGGTTCGGCTAATGTTACTCCACCAAAAGCACCAGTTAAAACTCCAATAAGTGAAATTCCAATTTGAACTGTAGATAAAAATTCATTAGGATCTTCCAATAAATCAAAAACAATTTGAGCGTTTTTATTTCCTTCTTCTAAGTATTTTTGCATTTTCGACTTTCTTATGGATACAACAGCAAGTTCCGCCATTGATAGATATCCTGTAAATATTATTAAGATTAATATTATAATTATTTTGAGTGCCGTTCCAATCATTTTTAACAAACCAATTAAAACTTATAAATCACTGGCTCTTTGAAAGTCAGTGTTGCCATATATCTCATCTTGCATTTGCTGAACTGCATATGAGGCATCTTCGCGTGTGGCAACCTTTTTAAATATTCTTCTGGATTTAACCTTCAAAGTCTTTCCACAAACGCATTTGCGTGTTGCTACTCCTTTCTTTGCATATAATACACGACCGCAGTCGCAACGAAATATGAGATACATGATATTTTGTCCATTTAAAATTAATAGTAATTAATATTTAATCAATATATTATATAAAAGTATATATTTTACATGCCGAATATTTTCATGAATAGGGGTATGAAAACTTTTGATGGCAAAATTACTAATGTGGCTATACTGACTCCTAAATTGGTGCCTATCACCACTAAAAGTATTCTGAAAATGTTATTGTGCCATAAATCCTTTAGACTTTCAATATGGGCTAGATTTTTAATGTCGCTTTGTTTTACTTGCCTGTATTTTGCTTCGGTTAATCCGGAAAACCATCCTGCTGCAAGCAATGGGTGAATGATGGTTAACGGTGCGACAAGCCCTCCTACGAGTGCGGATTGAATTTTTGAGCCTGAAAGGATTGAGCCGATAAATCCCATTATCATACTGATTAGTATGAACTCATAAATATTGCCTGTAATGTTTATCCCATTAATAAATGCCAGAAAAAATATCACAACAAACAGGATTGGAATCAGTGCAAGGATTATTTTAGTCCATGGGATTCCTTTTTTTTCATCAATAACTTCTAAATCACTTAAATTAGGCAGTGTTTCAGGATTGTCCAGGTACCTTTCAATTCCCGGCTGATGGCCTGCACCAACCACTGCAATAACATGGTCTTGAGGTATTTGAAGTATTTTTCCTGCAAGATATGCATCTCTTTCATGTACAAGAACTTCGTAAACGCTTGGAGCTTCATCCTTAAACATTTCCATTAAATCATCAAGATTTTCAGGGTTTTTAAGTTCTTCAATATCCACGTCCTCTTCATCACCAAATCCTAAAGCGGAAGCTATCAGTCCGTACATGAATTTGGCCTTTTCCCTAAAACCCATTTTATTTAAAGCTCTTTGCAAGGTTGTCCTGATGTCCCTGTCAATCAATGCAATTGGTATTCCCAAATCTTCGCATGCTTCAATGGCTCCGACCATTTCAGATCCCGGTTTCACGTCAACATCTTGTCCAACTTTGGATTGGAAGAAACTTAGAAGTGTTGTTGTAAAAAACAGTCCTACCTTATTGTCTTTAATTATTTGTGTAACTGAAATTGATTCGTCTTCTTCAATTCCGGCCATTTCCTTTTTAAGGCGGGTGTATCTTCCCATATCAAGTTCAATAGCTACTACTTCGGGTTGCTGTTCATAAATAGCATCTTTTACCTCTTCAACACTATTTGCGGATACGTGAGCAGTACCTATGATTTTTAAACATTCTCTTTTCAAGGCTAACACTTCTTTTAAAATTAGTATTCATCTAATATTAGGAAATCTTAATATATAAAGTTAATCGTTAAGTGACTTCAGTTCCTTATTTTCGTATATCGCCACATTTTTACAGATATTTTTTTTACAGCAAATGTCAATGTCTTTTTTATATCCCAGTTTGGCCAGGTGTTTTCCCGCTCGGGAGTTATAAAATCCCATTTTTAAAGAATTATGGTTCCTGCTGGCCATTATCGCAGCCTTAGCCATGTCGTTTATTTCATATTCATCCAAATTCTTGCAGATCCAATATAAAATTTCGCCTGATGCTAAAAAGTCTTCAAGTGAGAATTCTCCTCTGACACCTGCCATGACAACATCAATATGGTCTTCGGATATGGCCAATGATTTTTCAGCGACCGCTTTTGCATTGACGAGGCATCCGACAAGAACTGTTGAGTCCATGCCGTCAAGGATTCGGGTTCCGTTGCTGGTAGTCAATATTAATGTCTTTTCATCTGTTTCATATTCATTAATGCCGACGGGTGTGTTTCCAACATCAAAACCTTCAATTTTTTCCCCATTTCTTTCGCCTGCAAGAACGCCTCCATTTTCTTTTTTTATTTTTAAAGCTTCTTCTGCACTGAGACATGGGATAATCTTTTCAAATTTGTCCAAAGCCAGGGTTATTGTTGAACTTGCCCTTAGGGCATCAACCATTATGGATATGTCTTCACTAACTGTTTTTTCAAAACTCAATGTAACCTTCATGAAATAATTTATATTGGGCAATTATATAATAATATTATTATGAAAATCGTCACAACACCCATGTGTGAAGAAATTGTAAGACTGGCGGGAGTCACAGATTATACTGTCAACAAATTTCCAAAAAAAGAGGATGGTGATTTGGCAATTCTGCTTTCTGAAAGCAAAGTTGAAATGAATGCGTTGCCAATTAAAATCAACACTCCAACCCAGGTTTTTGAAAGTATCATGGAAGTTTCCAAAGTCACCGGAAATGAAATTTCAGATGATGAAATCGAGGCATCTTTTGAGGGTTACACTCTGGCGAAAAAATACCTGAATTCCAATTTTAAACGTGATGTCAATGTCAAGGTATACTCTGAATTTTTAAAGGACATAGTTATTGATGTGGGATTTAATATAGTGTCCGATAATTTTGATTATGTAATCTATCCGGATTATCTGAAAGATAAAGTCACAGAAACCGAAAATTTAGTTGAAATCCCTTCTCACAATAGCATTTCTAAAAATCCATTTGAAAAAATTGAGCAAAGATATGCCATTTTAGAAAATTTAATATAACATATAAATTAAAATATTATTTATTGTAAATTGCATTTTTCGAGAGTTGTTAATATGTATGAAACATTAACATTTAATGGTGGAGTTCACAAAAGTGAAGAAATAAAAGAATTAATTGAAGATTTGGGCGGATTCATTCTTCAGGAAAGTATTCAACAAATGGAATTGGTATTGAATATAGCAGTTCCAATGGAAGATGTTGATAAAATTGAATCCAAAGCATCCGAATTATTAGGTAAATTATCAGTTGCCCCTATGGCGGGTTCTGAAATAGCTATTGTTTCACCAACATTGGCAAGACATCATTTGCCTCATGCCGCATGTGACATATCCGAATATTTGCGTGAATATGGTGCAAAGGATAATATGATTGGTCTTGCAAGAGGTGATGGAAAAGGTACATCAGGCATTACTGAAGAGGAAAGAAGCTTGATTGAAGAACATGATATAGCTGTTTTCGCATTAGGTAGTTTTGAAAATTGTATTAAGGAAAAAGCTTTCTTATATGATAATATTGATGTTCCTGTTATAGTTACTGGAGCACCATATATGAATGTTGAAGATCTTCCTGGAGCAGATGCATATGTCGGAGGATTGGGCAGGATTCCTAGAAGGCTCAGAAGAGGTCCGGATATACGTGCACTTGATAATTTAGTGGAAACCATTGAAAAAATATTAAATGATAAAAAACGCGAAATGGCTCTTGATGCACCATTGGTTCCGTCTATCGTTGTAAAAAATGCAATTGAAAATCAGGTTAAGGAAATTAAAGATGTGATTTCTCCAGCACCGGTAACATCTCAACTGGATGGAGTTCGTGTAAAATTAAATTATGATAATTATGCCGATAAAATAGCTAATGTGGATATTGACGGTAAAAAATTATCTGAACTTGCTGAAATTAAAAAATCATTCATGTATGATTATATTTTGGTAAAAATAAATAGTGAGAGTTCTCTTATTGAGGATTCAAACTAATTTTCTTTTTTTTTAACGTATCACTCTCATTCCGAAGAAATTGACTGCATCCACTAAATCGTTAAACTGTTCTAATTCTCTTTCTATGACATTTTCATCAGTCATGTCAATACTCAACTCTCCATCAACAGTCAATGTGTCGGGGCCACGGCCAACAATTCTTTCAATGCCGTCTGCACTTAAGATTCTCTCTGCATCAAGCAGATGAACAAATGATCTGCCCGGAAGTATGACGGCTTGTTTTATTTCACTTAAATCAAGCTTTTCCAAATCTTCTTTTGTAATCAAACAGGCAATCTCTTTTTCAACGCCAACAACATTAACATTGTCTCCAGTTTCAAGTTTTGAAAATATTTTGGAGATAAATGGTTCTGCAAGTTTGGATGTGATTATGGTTGCTTCACCGGTTATTGGTTTGATGAACTGCAAGAAGACTTCATTTTCATCACTGGCAATTGCAAATGGGCCTCCGGTTACGGGGTCGCATAATGGAGTTCCGCTTACTCTGAATTTGTATTCTGAGTTGATTTGTTTTACAAGTTCGGCAAAGTCTTCAACAGGTTGTGATTCCACTCCTTTAATAATAGGTTCATTTCCTAAAATCAGTCCTTCATTGAAGGTATTTGCAAATCTCATCAAAAGCATTCCTTTTGCTCCCCATTCTTCCAGGGAATTGCAGGTTTGGCGCAAAACATCTCCATCATTAACGCCGGGTATTATCACGGCAGCACCTGTCAGGTCAATGTTTTCACAGAATATCTGGCAGGCCTTAAGAGCCTCTTCGGGGTGTTTGTCCTTGACCCATTCCTTTCTGAGTTTAGGGTCTGATGAAAAGATAGTAAATGAAACTTCCTTAACTCCATTGTTAATCAGTCTTGTGGCAGTTTCGCTGTCGCTTATTCCTTTTCCGCATGTATAACCTAATACTGATGGGATACCGAACTGTTTCAGGTTGGCTGTTAGGTTTTCAAGGTGAGGATAACAGCTCACGTCTCCTCCTCCGCTTATGTATGCTGAAATGTCTCCTCTTCCCATTGACATCATCAATGCACTTTGAACTTCATTCATAACTTCAAAGGGTGATTTAAATGCTCCTTGGGAGTCAGCCACTCCTTTACTACATCTTTCACAGCCAATTTTATTAGGTAAACAGTGAGCACAGCCAAATACTTTAATTTCCTTTACCTTTCTAAAGTAACAATATTTGCAAAAACCGTTACAATCCTTTCCAGGTATTCCTCCAACATCTGCTACAACTTGCATAATATATTATTTTTTAATTCATTTTATTTATAAAAATCGAATTTTTTTCAGGTGGAGTTTTTGTATTACTTTTAGTAATATTTATTACTCAGACATCTAAAAGTAATAATTTTTTATATTGCTTTATTTTTATTTTAAATTTATTATTTTTATTATTTTTATCATATTATTTCTAATATCGTTTTATTTTTAATTAAATAGTTATTTATTTTTATTTTTTATATTTACATTAATTTAATCAATAATAAAAAGTAATACTTTTAGAGTAATTTTTCTTAAAGAAAAAATCTTTTATTATACTTTATAAAGTTTTCTAAAATGTTTCATAGGTAATATTTATATTATATCTTTAATAAAATAAAATTTGTATACCATATGGCTGGCTATTGCAAAAACTTGCTTTGTAGCTAAATACTCAATTTGGTAAAAAATGTTACCATTGAGAGTGGTATATTAGTTTTTATTTAGGAGGGAAAAAATGGCAAAGTTTGATGATAAAATCGATTTATTCGATGATAGAGGCAACGAAATTGCATCTGACGTACCAATCGAAGCTATCAGTCCATTAAGAAACCCTGCAATTCAAAGCATCGTAAAAGGTGTTAAAAGAACTGTTGCAGTAAACTTAGAAGGACTCGAAAAATCTATTAAAACTGCTTCCGTTGGTGGAGACAAATCTAGAATTTTAGGAAGAGAAATGGATCTCGCTATTGTTGATAACGCAGAAGCAATCGCAGAAAAAATGAAAGAAATTATTCAAGTTTCCGCAGACGATGATACTGTTGTAACACCTATTTCCGGAGGAAAAAGGTTATTAGTACAAGTACCAACTCAAAGAATTGATGTTGCTGCTGAATACTCCACAGCTCCATTGTCTTCCGCTTCAGCTTTAGTACAATCTGTTATTGACATTTGCGACGTAAGTATTTATGATGCTAACTTCGTAAAAGCTGCAGTATTAGGTAGATACCCACAATCTGTAGACTACAAAGGATCTAACATTGCAACCATGTTAGACATTCCACAAAAACTCGAAGGTGCAGGTTACGGTTTAAGAAACGTTAAAGCAAACGACTTCGCTGCTGCTACTTTGAAAAACACTTTCCAAGCAACTGCATTAGCTGCCATCTTTGAACAAACTGCAATGTTCGAAATGGCTGACGCTTTAGGTGCTTTCGAAAGATTACACTTATTAGGTTTAGCTTACCAAGGTTTAAATGCTGATAACTTAGTATACGACTTAGTAAAAGAAAACGGTGCAGAAGGTACTGTTGGTAGTGTAGTACAAGGAACTATTGCTCGTGCAGAAGCTGACGGCGTAATTGCTCCTGAAAAACAATTAACCGACTTCGCTATCTACAACACTGATGACGCAGCTAAATGGAACGCATATGCTGCTGCTGGTGCTGTAGCTGCAACTATGGTTAACGTAGGTGCTGCTCGTGCTGCTCAAGGTATTCCATCTACT
>ONJC01000021.1 GCA_900318035.1 uncultured Methanobrevibacter sp. | reverse complement strand
TGGTGGATATGTATCCATCTAGGCCTTTTTCTTCAAGATATGTTGTGTTTTCATCGGTTGAATATCCATTATCGGCACTGAATTGGAAATTTGAAGGCAGTTCTTCGTATATTTTGCTTAAATTGTTTTCTAATTGTTCAATTGATGGAATCAGTTCGAAATGGTCTGTTGGATTTTGTGTAATGTATGATGAAAGTATTATTCCTTTGTATTCGTCCACGATGATTTGTGCGTTATAATCTCATTCCCATTTGCCTTTTTTATTCATCATTAAGCGAGCATCAGGGTCGTTAATACTAATTACGTCTTTTGGTGATTCTTTTACTTTTTCTTCGAGTTCATTGAGTTTTTTTAAATTCTTAAAATTTATTAATTCTTAATTAGATACTAATATTCATGACCTTAAAAGTCTCAGATATTGGTGAGAAAGAATTAGTTAAATACATAATTGCCAATTCAAATGATATAATTCCGGATGATACGGCTATAACTCAATTAAATGATTCTAATTTGATTTCAACTTGTGACATGCTGATTCAATCCAGACACTTTCCTAAAAATATGTCTTATTTTGAGATGGGGTTCAAATCTGTCACAGTTAATGTCAGTGATCTTGCAGCAATGGGAGCTGACCCTTTGGGATTTTTACTTTCCATTGCAATACCTAAGGATTTGCCTGTTGACTCATTCAAACAAATTATAAAAGGAGTTGTTGACGCATGCAATTTTTATTCCATTCCATTAATCGGTGGAGATACTAATGAAGCATCCGAAATTATTATTTCAGGAACCGCATTAGGATTATCTGATAATCCTTTAATGAAAGATACATATGAAATTGATGACTTATTGGTTATTACAGGCGATATTGGTCATGCTGCATTAGGATTAAATTTGGAATTAGGTGACAATATTTATGTAAATAAGGTACTAAAGCCAATAGCAAGACTAAATGAGGGCATTTTAATTAGTCAGGCGGGTGCAACTTCAGCAACAGACATCACTGATGGACTTGCAAGTGAATTATATGAAATCAGAAAAGACGGCTTTGGATTTATAATTTATGAAGAAATGCTCCATATAACAGATGAATACAAACAATTAGCATCTAAATTAGGTCTTAATTATCTAGATTTAATACTTTATGTTGGTGAAGACTTTGAACTGCTTTTTACAATATCAGAATATAATTTAAAAAAATTAAGCATTGATTATAAGGTCATCGGAAAAGTTACAGATTCGGATAAAATAGAACTAATATTAGAAAATGGATTTTCAGAAGAAATAAAAAACAAAGGTTATGAACATTATGTTAGTGAATAACAATCTTTACAAAAAAAGCTCAAAATCACAAAAGATTAGATGTGAAATTTGCGCGAATTACTGTAAAATAGCTGAAGGCCATGTTGGAGTTTGCAGACAACATAAAAATGTCAACGGAGAGTTGTTTGATGAGTCTTATGGTATTGTTTCATCATTAAGTCCTGATCCTATTGAAAAAAAGCCACTTCATAACTTCATGCCCCATACTTTTACATATTCAATTGGTGGTTTTGGATGCAACATGACCTGTTTGCATTGTCAGAACTATACTATTTCACAGGAGTATGACAAGAATTCACGTTCAATTAAAATTAACCCCGAAACCATTGTAGATAATGCAATTCGATATGGCTGCAAGTCGATTGCCTGGACCTATAATGAACCTACGATACATTTGCCTTTTAATAAGGAAACTTCTCTTTTAGCCCAAAAGAATAATCTGAAAGTAATTTATGTGAGTAACGGATACTTTTCACAACAGTCAATAAATGAAATTTTAGGCTTTGTCGATGCATTCAACATAGATTTAAAATCAATGTCAAAAGATTTCTATAAAAAAGTCTGTGGCGCAGATTTGGACATTGTATTGGACAATTTAAGGAGAATACATATCGAAGGAAAACATTTGGAAATTACAAACTTAATTTTAAATGATTATAATGATTCTGTTGAGGAAATAACTCAATTATGTGATTTTGTAGTAGATGAACTGTCTGCTGATGTTCCTCTTCACTTTTCAAGAGCTTTTCCATATTATAAAATGAACGATATTTCACCTACAAATCCTGAAATATTGTATAAGGCTAAAGAAATCGCACTCAATAAAGGAATTAAAAATGTTTATCTGGGAAATATTTAATAGCCGCTTTTTAATGAAGATACTATAATTATTCTGGAAATGTTGCTGCAAGTGAAAATTCAGCATACTTTTGATGTACAATCATGTTTTTCATTGTTATCATATAGATGTCACAAAAATAGTTTTGGAAATTACTCATTAACATCAAAAATATTGAAGGCATGATTTAGTAAAAAAATAGAAATCATGTCACTATCAATTTAATTAATCATATAATCAATTAAATGCCTACTAAAAACAATACCAAAAAAGAAAAAAATTAAAAATCAATAGTTTGATCTTTTTGTATTGGTTGTCCGGTCCATGCCTGGACGCTTGTCCATTCGGCATATGGTTCTGTCCAGAATAAATCGGAAGCAGGCAAACCCAATGCTAAAAATATTGCACAGCAGAAATAAACACTGCCTGTATTGATATCACTTTCAGAAATATCCAATTGTGAACCGTTTAATCCGACAACCAACCATCCATTGCTTGAAAAGTTTTGGTTTTCGGCGAATTGCTTCTTCAATACTGTGGTTAAAGCTGATCTGACCTGTGCCGGTTTGATATTTCTTGGTAAAATTTTCAATAAAGCCGCTTGAGATAGCAAATGGAAAACACCGCAACGATATGACAGACAACTGCCTAAAAGAGGATAGGTACCTTCTGGGGAGATGGTTCTTTCTAATTGTGAGGATAATCTTGAGGACCTCATCAGTTGAACATCTAAAAGTTCACCCTCGCTGATACTGTATTTTCTCATCACTTTTAAAATATCATTTAACATAGGGTGAATTACAATGCTGTTGAAATAGCCGGAAGTAAAGTCTTCCCCATCGGAGTAAATTCCATCACCAATATAGAAGTCGCCTCTGAATCTACTAACTCCATAGCTTAAACGCTCTTTATCACATTCACCAGTAAATTCTAAAAGAGCAGCTTCAATCATGGATGTAAATAATAGCCAATGATTCTCATATGGTGCAATAACACGTGTATTTTTAAGTTCACGGATTATTCTGGCCTGATCATCCATAGGTAAATTGAGCCAAATCTGATTCTTAGCTCTGAGCAATCCCTGAGCAAATAAAGCAACATCAACCAAAGATTGTTTAGGTTCAACTACAAAAATGTAATCGCTGTTGTTAGGATTGACCGCATTTGAAATGGCTTTCATTGTCATTCTGATGTATTTTTCACGGACAGTTCCTTCTTCTGAGTTGTCTGGTCCTAACTCTAACCATGGTGCAATTCCATTGAAGACACGTGCAAAAGCTTCCAGGTACGAAAATTTTTGACCTTCAGCACTGGTAGACTCATAAGGCATGTTTTTTCTAAGTGAACCTTTTGCAAGGTTATTTAGAACAGGAAATGTTATTTTTTGTAATATTGAAACCCAATGAATCCTATCTTCTATCTGAGGTTCATCCTCTATGATAGGTTCTTCTTTTTTCTTTAATCTATTCAAAAATGAGCTCATAATAATATTTAGGTAAACCTATTATATAAATTTTAGAATTTTTTCAAAAGTTAATTTTCATAAAAATAAAACGAACTTATATATTTTATGAAATATATATAATTATCATTATTAAGAGGTTTGAAAATATGCCGACAATGTCTGAAAAAATATTAGCTAGAGCATCTGGTAAAAACGAAGTTGAAGCTGGAGATATAGTTATAGCAAATATTGATGTAGCAATGACTCATGATCTAACTGGGCCTCTTTCAGTAGAATCATTTGAAAAAATTGGAGCTGAAAAAGTCTGGGATGCTTCTAAAATTGTCATTCCTTTTGACCATCAGGTTCCGGCCGATTCCATTGACTCAGCCAATAATCACATGCTGATGAGGGAATTTGTCAAACAGCAGGGTATTGAGCATTTTTATGATGTTAATGCCGGTGTTTGTCATCAGATTCTCCCGGAATTGGGCCATGTTGTGCCGGGTGAGGTAATTGTAGGTGCAGATTCACATACCTGTACTCATGGGGCTTTAGGAGCATTTGCAACAGGAATAGGCTCAACTGATATGGCAATGGTATTTGCTGAAGGTAATTTATGGTTTAAAGTACCTGAAACCAATAGATTTGAAATCACAGGCAAATTGAAGGAAAATGTCTATGCAAAAGATGTGATTTTGCATATCATCGGTCAGATGAGTGTTGACGGTTCAACATACAAGGCCTGTGAATTTGCCGGCGAAACCATTGAAGATATGAGCGTATCTGAAAGAATGGTCATATGTAATATGGCAATTGAAATGGGTGGAAAAACCGGTTTGGTAGAACCTGACAAAAAAACTATTGAATATGTTGAAAACCACTCAAAAAAACCGTATAAAGTTTATAAGACAGATTTGGATTCCCCATCTCTTAATATAATTGATATTGATGTAAGTGACTTGGAACCGCAGGTTGCTTGCCCTCATAATGTTGATAATGTACGACCTGTAAGTGAGGTTGACCAGGAAATAGACCAGGTATTTTTAGGTTCATGTACCAATGGACGTCTCAGTGATTTAAGGGAGGCCGCTAAAATTATAAAAGGTAAAAAGGTGGCTAACGGCACCAGAATGTTAGTGATTCCCGCTTCAAAAGAGGTTTACTCAAAAGCACTTGACGAAGGATTGCTGAAAATATTTGTTGATGCCGGAGCACTCGTATCAGCTCCTTGCTGCGGTCCATGTCTTGGAGGACACACCGGAATCATAGGGCCTGGAGAAGTGAGTCTTTCTACTTCCAACAGAAACTTTAAGGGTAGACAGGGCTCACCGGACGGAAAGGTTTTCCTGGCTTCAGCAGCTGTTGCGGCAGCTTCAGCTATTGAAGGAAGAATTGTAGCACCGGAGTGATATTGTGAAAGGAACTGCATGGAAATTTGGAGACGATATTGATACAGACATTATTGTTCCTGGAAGATATTTGATTTATACAGATGAAGAAAGATTGGCCGAGCATTGTATGGAAGGTTTGGATGCTGATTTTGACAAGAAATGCAAAAATGGAGATTTCATTGTAGCAGGAAGGAATTTCGGCTGCGGATCATCCCGTGAACATGCACCGATTGCTCTTAAAGGTGTTGGGGTTGCGGCTGTAATAGCCGAATCATTTGCAAGAATCTTTTATAGAAATGCTACAAATGTTGGCGTTCCGCTTTTGGAGGCTCCGGGAATTTGTGAACTTGTTGAAAATCAAGAAGAAATTGAAGTTGATATGGAAAAAGGATTAATAACCAATGAAAATGGAGATTCAATAGAATTCAAGAAATTGCCTCCATTCATGCTGGAAATATTGGAACAGGGTGGTTTAATTGAATACCTCAAAAACAAAAGATAAATATCAGATAGCTGTTGTTCCGGGAGACGGAATAGGAAAGGAAGTAATGGAAGCTACAATTTTTGTTCTTGATAGTTTAGATATTGATTTTGATTATGTTTATGCAGAAGCAGGAGATGAATGTCTTGAAAAAACTGGAAATGCCCTTCCAGGTGAAACTTTAGACACTATTCGAAATGCCGATGCTTGCTTGTTTGGTGCAGCGGGCGAAACCGCAGCTGACGTTATAGTCAAGATACGTCAGGAAATGAAAATGTTTGCTAATTTAAGGCCGGTCAAGACTTATCCCAATACAAATTCCTTATTTGAAAACATTGATTTCATGATAGTTCGTGAAAACACTGAAGGAATGTATATTGCAGATGAAGAGTCCTACACTGACGATGGCGCAGTAGCAAGACGTATTATAACTAAGGAAGCTGAAGAACGCATTATTGACTATGCATTTAATTATGCATTGGAAAATAATAAGACAAAGGTTACCGCTGTTCATAAGGCCAATGTATTGAAGAAAACCGATGGCTTGTTCAAGGAAATTTTCTATGAAGTTGCAGAGAGATACCCTGACATTGCAACTGAGGACTTTTACGTGGATGCAACTGCAATGTATCTTATTACACAGCCTCAAACCTTTGAAGTTATTGTAACAACAAACCTTTTCGGAGATATTCTATCCGATGAAGGTGCAGGGCTTGTTGGTGGTCTTGGATTGATACCTTCAGCCAACATTGGTGAAGATGGAGCCTTATTCGAACCTGTTCACGGTTCAGCACCGGACATTGCCGGTCAGGGCAAGGCAAATCCAATAGCCATGATGTTGTCTGCAATAATGATGCTCAGATACATTGGTGAAAACGGAGCCGCTGATAGATTTGATGCGGCAATCTTAAAAGTATTGAATGATGCTGATATTTTGACTGCTGATTTGGGAGGCAACGCTTCCACAATGGAAGTAGCCCAGGCAGTTAGAAATAATTTATAAAAATTAATGGAGAATAAAAAATATGAATTTCAAAAAATTGACTAGAATGCAGATGGCAGCACTTTTTATCATATTCATTATGGTAGTTAGTGGGGTAGCTGGATTTCTTCTCATTATATTCGGATAATTAAGAGGTAGATAAAATGGTAAAATATGAAATTGCAGCAGTTGTTGCAGAATTTAATTATGACATAACTCAAATGATGTTAGATTTGGCTAAAGCAGAAGCAAAAAATAGAGATTGTGAAATTACAAAAGTGGTCGCAGTGCCTGGCGTATTCGATATGCCTCTTGTAATTAAAAAATTATTACAAAAAGATGAATATGATGCAATTATCACTTTAGGTGCAGTAATTGAAGGTGCAACAGACCACGATCAAATTGTAGCACAGCATGCTTCCCGTAAAATCGCTGATTTGGCATTGGAATACGATACTCCTGTAGCACTCGGAATCACCGGTCCTGGAATGACCAGATTAGATGCTCACAGACGTGTTAAAAACGCAAAAAGTGCTGTTGAAGCAGCAATTAAAATGTGCGACAGATTAAAAGAAATCTAGTGATTAGATGGAAATTTTAAAACCTGAAGAATTAAGGGAAAAATTCCAAGACCCCTGGATAGCACCATATGAAAAAGTGCTGACAATGGTTGACGGGGATAAAGTTGAAATCGTTGAATACCATCCGTGCATTTCCGGATCTCACTGGCTGTTGAATCAATACAGAAACAACTCTGAATTAATAGATTCAGCTTATCGTGATGGAAATAAGCATGTCTATTCCTGTCATGTCGGCAGTGCACCACTTGACCTGAAGGCCAGTTTCAATGCTGCCGGAATCGATGAGATTGTTGTCGATGGCGATGAAGTGAAAGTGACTCATGCTGGACTTGCAGGTGCCGGCGTAGGTGCTGGAATGTGCAGAGGAATGGGTGAAGGAGTGAAATATGTTGAACTCATCGAAGTCGGTGGAGGTTCAAAGGCCGGAAAAGCCACTGTCGTAACTCCTAAACTTGAAAAGGTTGTCATCGGTGTTGACGATACAGATACCAAGGATGCAGGTGCAACATGGACCATGGCTCATAATCTTGGTGTTGAGCTTGCGGGTGAAGGTTTTGAATATTTGGATCATATCATTGTCCAGCTATATCCGCATAACCCTCATAAAACTCAAAATTGTGTTTCCATTGCATTAACATTCGCAGTTGAAGAATCCAAAAAAGAAGATTTAATCAACAGAGTCATTGAGATTCTAAAAAGAGACACATTATCCGATAAAACCGCCATAGCTATTTTGGAAGGTTTAGATATTCCTGAAAAATTAAGGGAATATTCGATCGCCACAAAATCAGGAATGATGGATGTTGAAACTGCTGAAAGTGTTGCAGAAGAATTAAATATTCCTTTGATTGCCGTAACAGGCCAGCAGGGAAAAGTTGGTGCTTTAGCTGCACTTGGTCTTTATGATGATGTTGAAGAGGCAGTAAAAGCCTACGACAAAAAATAATCTAAGATTAAACTCTTAGATTTTTTACTATTTTTTTTAAAGTAAGATTAATCATCCAATGTCAATGTTTAGGAAATAATTCTGATTTTCTTTCAATAACTGTTTTATTGATGTGTTGTTGGTAGTTTCAAAGATTACCGTAATGTTATGTCCATTATATGTAAATTCATTGACTTTTTCATCAAATGTGTTGTTTTTTAGGAAATTAACCTGTTTTACAGGTTCTCCATTGACACTAATCATGTAGCTTGAGTTCTTTTGGAAAATTCCATATGAAGTTGCTGCAGAACTGTTATCTATAAATACTTCGTATGAAGATGAAACTTTAGCCCTTGAGGTTATAACAAAGTTTTCTGAAATTGTTGAGTTTGCATTATTATGCTTGTGAACTACTCCAACGCCTTCAAAAATCTCTTTTAAACGGCTGTTTTGAATAATGGAATCTGTTTCTAAATCTAATGCTTTTTTAGCATCGAGAGGCAATCTCAACACATCCTGCTCTCCAGGTCTTGTTTCATTAATTATGTACTCTTCATTATTGATGACCATCGTATCATTAACATCAATGCCCAGTGTCATCATTGCATCGGAAGGCATACGTATCTGTTCGGACTCATTTTCAATTGCAGTGTCGACAGTATACGGGCCTCTGGCTGAAATAGTGCTTTCGGATTGTGAAGAATCGGCATAAATAATTAAATTCCTTGAGTTTGGCTCTACGGACAGCACACCGTTTTCAAAATGAGCGGCTCCAAGGAAAGTTGATATCATTAAAAGAAGAATGATTATTGAAATAATCATCGGGAAATGTATTTTAATGAAAGACCTTATAATGCTTCTTCCGGGTGCCTTCTTAAACATGACAATGGATTGCACGATTACTTTTATTATGTAATAGATGGAAACTATAATTCCTATTATTGTTACAATCACAGCAATTGACAATGGAACGAATTTCACGAAAAATATTGTGAACAATCCAAGAATAACAAGGGACAGGCCAACGATTGCCATCCGGATATAATATCCGATGTTGTCAATCAGGGTTACCCTACCGTATTTGTTCGCACGGTTGATAATTGTTCTTACAACTTCATTTGCCATCAGATTTAAATCGGCAAGAGGGGACATGTCATGCTGTATCGCACCAATGTCCACTTCCAAAATACGTATTCCTAAAACATCAGCATCAATAACAATTCCTACATCGACACCGTAGTCCTTTTCAAAATTAATTTTTTTCAATATTTCTTTACGGGCTGCAAACTGACCGCTTAACGGCTGTTCAAATGAGATTTCAGGGAAAAAGAAATTCAACAGAGGTTTTGCAGTAAGTTCAGTTACACGTCCACTTTCACGGGCAAATTTGGTTTTTGTAATTTCGGCTTTGCCTTCAAGAATAGGTCTGATCATTGATTCAACTTTTTTTGAAGTTAAATTATAAATGTCCGCATCGATAAAAGCTATAATGTCACATTCAGTTTTTTTATAACCAGTATATAATGCTTCACCCTTTCCTTTGTTGGTTTCATGGGTAATTACGATTGCACCGGCTTTTTCGGCTTCCTCAACGGTATTGTCACTTGATCCATCGTTAACAACGATAATCTCATCTACAAACGACACCTTTTTTACCACTTCAACTACCTGGGCAACAGTATCCTCCTCATTATATGCCGGAATAATCACTGAAATTTTTTGATATTTTTTTGGCTTTTCAGTTTTTATGCCGGCCAATAAAAAAGTAAGAATCACTAAAAACCAATACACTAAATTCACCGAAATTTATTTTATTCATTAATAAATATGTTATTAAAATAGATATAAAGGTTTTTGAAAATATACCCATTTCCTACAAAAAATTTTAAATTAAGAATTAATCTAATAGTAACTTATAATTATTCAGGTAGTAATTTTAATGATAGAAAATACTTTAGAAAAGGAATTGAATTTATCCAACTGGCAAGTAAAAAAAGTTATAAATCTTATAGATGAGGGAAATACCATACCTTTCATTGCCAGATACAGAAAGGATGTTACAGGCTCTTTAAATGATGAAACATTAAGAAAATTTGATGAACGATTAAAATATCTTAGAAATTTGGAGGAAAAAAAGCAAAAGGTCTTAAAAAGAATTGAAGAGCTTGGAAAGCTCGACGGTGATTTGAAAAACAGGATTATAAATGTCTCCACATTGGTTGAGCTTGAAGATTTATACAGGCCGTTTAAAAGCAAAAAACAAACAAGGGCCACTAAAGCAAAGGAGAAAGGGTTGGAGCCTCTTGCTAAGGTAATTCTTGCTCAAAATCTAAATGAACCGGTTAAAAAAATAGCTGAAAAATATGTCAATCCAGATAAGGACGTCAATACTCCCCAGGATGCAATTGATGGTGCAAAGGATATAATTGCAGAAATAATATCTGACAATTCAGATTTCAGGGGCAAAATTAGGAAAAATACCTTTTTTACAGGTCAAATAACTTCCAAAGCTAAGGATAAAGACATTTCAACAGAATATGATGTCTACTATAATTACTCAGAGGACATTAAAAGAATTCCTCCACATAGGATATTGGCCATAAACCGGGCGGAAAATGAAGGTGTAATCAAAGCAAAAATAGAATGTGACAGCAAGGATGTTTTAAGGTATTTGGAAAGGTACACGTTAAAAAACATCTCTAAAATTCCTGAAAAAATTGAATACAACCGCTTTACCACTCCGGTCATAAAGGAAGCTATTGAAGATTCATATAAGCGGTTGATATCTCCGGCAATCGAGCGTGAAATCAGGAATTACTTAACTGAGAAGGCTGAAGAGAAATCCATTGAAGTGTTTGCCCAAAACTTGAATCAGGTTTTGATGGAATCTCCGCTTGTCGGCAAAACCATTTTAGGATGGGATCCGGCATTCAGAACAGGATGTAAGCTAGCCATCATTGACGAAACCGGAAAAGTTCTTGACACTGCACTGATTTATCCGACTGCTCCTCAAAATAAAGTTGCAGAATCAATTAAAACAGTCCGTGGTTTAATAGAGGAATATGACATTAACGTTATAGCTATTGGAAATGGAACTGCTTCAAGGGAATCAGAAGAAATTGTGGCCAAAATCATCAGGGGAACAAATGTTGAATACATCATTGTCAATGAAGCCGGGGCGTCAGTTTATTCTGCATCAAAACTTGCGGATGAAGAGTTTCCGGATTTCTCGGAAGGTGAGCGAAGTGCTGTTTCAATTGCAAGAAGACTTCAGGACCCGTTGGCCGAACTTGTAAAGATAGATCCGAAGTCCATAGGCGTCGGACAGTATCAGCATGACATGAATCAGAAGCAGCTTTCGCAGTCTTTGGACGGTGTTGTTGAAAAGGTGGTAAATGAGGTTGGGGTTGATTTGAATACAGCTTCTTACAGCCTTTTGAATCACGTTTCCGGAATTGGAAAAACAACAGCTCAAAACATAATAGAGTATAGGGATGAAAATGGAAGATTCACCAACAGAAAGGAGCTTTTGAATGTTAAAAAGTTAGGTAAAAAGACATTTGAACAGTGTGCTGGATTTGTAAAGATTGACAATCCGGACTATCCTCTGGACAACACTACAATACATCCCGAATCCTACGCAGCCACCAAAAAATTGCTTGAAAACTTGAACTATACTGTCAATGACATAGGTTCCAATAATCTGAAATTGGATAATCTTGATTTAAAAACCATTTCTGATGAGTTGGATATTGGGCTCGAAACTTTAAAGGACATAATTAAGGAACTTAAAAAGCCCGGCCGTGATCCAAGGGAGGATATGCCAAAACCTGTTTTAAGAAAAAACGTATTGTCAATAGAAGACCTTGAGGAAGGAATGATAATGCAGGGAACAGTAAGAAACATTGTGGATTTTGGCGCTTTTGTCGATATTGGAGTTCATCAGGATGGATTGGTTCATATATCACAACTGGTAGCTGACAGATATGTAAAACACCCGTTGGATATTGTCAGTGTTGGTGAAATTGTTGACGTTAAGGTTTTGGATGTTGACCTCAAGAGGAATAGGATTAATCTGTCTATGATAGTTTAATATATTTTAAAGTCAATATTATATTGTATTAATAATTTAAG
This sequence comes from uncultured Methanobrevibacter sp., assembly GCA_900318035.1. Classification (GTDB taxonomy): domain Archaea; phylum Methanobacteriota; class Methanobacteria; order Methanobacteriales; family Methanobacteriaceae; genus Methanocatella. The sequence goes on along the minus strand of ONJC01000021.1, from coordinate 39,158 downwards.
AAGGGATTTAATGACACCAAAGATAATGATTATTCTTGGAAGCGGTTCGGATATTGCTATTGCAGAAAAAGCTATGGATGTTTTGGATAAATTGGAGATACCTTATAGTTTAAAAATTGCATCTGCTCACAGAACACCTAATCTTGTTCGTGAAATAGTTAGTCAGGGAACAGATGCCGGAATTGAAGTATTCATTGGTATTGCCGGTCTGGCTGCACACCTGCCTGGGGCTATTGCTGCATATACTCCACGGCCTGTTATTGGAGTTCCTGTAGATGTTAAAACCGGAGGTATCGATGCGTTGCAATCAGTAGTGCAGATGCCTTATCCTTCTCCGATTGCAACTGTTGGAATCGATAGGGGAGATAATGCTGCAATACTTGCTGCTCAATTCATGGCTCTTCATGACGATGAAATACGTCAGAAAGTAATTGATTTGAGAAAGGATTACGCTAAAAAAGTCTATGACAGTAATGAAGACATTATTCAGAAGATTGACAGACCATTTATACAAAACGATTTTTTAAGAATTAAAAATCTTGAAATAAATGACGTTAAAGTAGATGAAGAATCAATATCAAAATGTAAAAACAGGGATGCGGAAGTGGCTATCATTGTTGGTAGGCAGGCTGATTTGACAACTGCAAGAAAAGCCGGAGTAATATTGGACAGGCTTAAAATCAGCCATGACATTAAAGTTGTGTGTCCAACCAGATCAAACAAAAAATTCACAAGTTATGTAAAATCAATGAAAAAGGCTAAAGTATTCATTGGAATTAGTTCAAACTCATCACAGGTTACAGGAGGTATTGTTGGTCTTACTGACAGACCTGTAATTGGTGTGCCTTGTTCAAATGAAAATGGTGATGATTATATCTTAACCACCGTTAGCATGCCGCCTGGCGTGCCGGTTGCTACAGTCGGCATTAACAACGGTAAGAATGCTGCTGTGCTTACAGGTGAGATTCTTTCTATAAAAGACACTAATACCATAGGACTTCTTGATAAATTAAAAGATAAAAAATTAAATTTATAGGGATTAACATGAAGATTGACGGTGAAAACATAATTGAAATAACAGAAGAGCTTTCAAGCGAATTTGAAGTAGCTAAAGTGCTTAGGAAATATCCGAAAGATACAGTTATTGTTAAGAATGTTAAAGGTTTTGACATTCCTGTAATTTCCGGAATTTGCAATACCAGAGACAAGATTGCCAAATCCATTAACTGTGAAGTCAGTGAAATAACAGAAAAAATCATTGAAGCTATGGAAAAACCTATTAAGGTCGATAAGTTTACAGACTTCAGTGAATATGATAATCTGGAAGTGGATTTAGATAAGATTCCGATTTTAACCCATTATAAAAGGGATGGTGGAGCCTACATTACTGCAGGTGTCGTATTTGCACGTGACCCTGAAACAGGCGTTCAGAATGCATCAATTCATAGAATGATGGTTTTGGATAACAAAAGATTGGTTATCAGAATAGTTCCAAGAAATCTTTATACCTATTTCCAAAGGGCACAGAAATTGGGCGAAGATTTGGATATTGCAATAGCTATCGGAATGGATCCTGCAATTCTGCTTGCAAGTACAACTTCAATTCCGATAGATTATGACGAAATGGATGTTGCCAATGCATTTAAAGGCGGCGAACTTGAATTGATTAAATGCGGCGATTTGAATGTTCCTCAGGCAGATATTATTCTTGAAGGTAAAATTTCAGTAACCGAAACTGTTGCTGAAGGTCCGTTTGTTGATTTGACTGACACTTATGATATCATTCGTGACCAGCCAATCATTAACCTTGAAACCATGCATATTAAAAAGGATGCAGTTTATCACGCAATTATTCCTGCAGGATTTGAACATAAGCTGTTACAAGGTCTTCCACAGGAACCAAGAATATTTAAAGCTGTTAAAAATGCTGTTCCTACAGTTGAAAATGTTGTTTTGACTGAAGGAGGATGCTGCTGGTTACATGCTGTTGTATCTATCAGAAAACAGACTGAAGGGGATGGAAAAAATGCAATCATGGCAGCATTGTCTGCACACCCGTCACTCAAGCATTGCGTTGTCGTTGACACAGACGTCAACGTATTTGATGCCGAAGATGTCGAGTATGCAATATCAACACGTGTTAAAGGTGACAGGGACATAATGATTGTACCTAATGTTCGTGGTTCCTCTCTTGATCCGGTGGCTGAAAGTGATGGAACAACTACAAAAATAGGTGTGGATGCAACAAAATCATTAAAATCCTTGGAAAAATTCGAAAGAGTTAGTTTTGGGGAGTAAAATCCCTTTTCTTATTTTATCGATATTAACTTTTTTTAACAATTTTAATAATTTTGCAGGTTTTAATTAAGGTCCTGTGTCGTTAATTAAAGGAAATATTATTTAATTTATCTTATTTTTAAAATTATATTTTTTTACAGTTATTTGAATGTATTAGTCAATATACATTAAATTGAATTTCAAAGTAATGCCTATATTAAGTTTTTTTTGAAAAATATAACCGTTTTATATAAAAAAAATTCATATATAAATATTGTATAAAAATATGGAGTCGATATTTTTGAAATTTTATAAGATAAGTATCGTTTTTCTATTTTTATTGATAATGACGATGGGAGTCGTCTGTGCTGAAGATGCAAATCAGACAGCTCAGGACACTTTGGAAATAGCAGATACACAAGATGTTATTTCAAATTCTTCCGAAAAGTCATTTGACGATTTGTTTAACAATATAAAAGAAACAAAAGAATCAATAACTTTAGAAAGCGATTATAAATATAAAGAAACAGACAGTGAAAAGTTTATTTCATTTGGAAAAATTAACTATGCTATAGATGGAAATAATCATGTAATAGATGCGGACGGCAAAACATTAGTGTTTAAAGTTGCAGGAGGTAATTTAACATTAAAAAATCTTGTATTGAAAAATACCAAGGATAGTGCAATTCAATTGAATGGTGGTTTGTTGAATACTGTCAATGTAACTTTCATCAATGCCAATTCTCAAGATTTTGGAGGGGCAGTATATGCCTCTAATGGTTATTATTACAGTACCAACGATAAATTCATTGACAATTCCGCTAAAGAGGGTGGATCCGCAATATACGGAGAAAATTCAGGAATATATATAGACAACGGAACATTTACTAGCAAAAATCCTGTACAATGGGGTTTGATTTATGGAAGCAAATGTGATATTGGCGTTTCAAACAGTATTTTTGCAAACACAACCTCAAAATATGCAACTGCAATATATAATACATTTTCCACAACTATAAAAAAATCAAAATTCGTTAACTTAACAGCAACTGCAACTGCAGGAGCTATTGCAGTAAAAAATCAAGATATAAAAACAGTTGTTGGATTAATAATTTATGATTGTGAATTTACAAACATCACCGCTGCTAAAAATGGTGGTGCAATCTTTGCAGACACCCAGGCCGAGGACAATAAAGACGGATTTGTTAGAATACTTAAAACTAAGTTTGACAGCAACAATGCGGAATTTGGAGCAGCAGTACTTCAGCTTGGAGGAAACTTTTCTGCATATGACTCCGTATTCACAAACAATATTGCATCTGAAAGCGGTGGAGCAATTTTCACATCACATTCAACTGTAAACATTGAAGGAAGCACCTTTACAAACAACAAGGCACATGAAATTGACGGCTGCGGAGGAGCAGTATACCTAGACTATGAAACCGCAACTATTGACAATTCCACATTTACAGACAATGTTGCAGGTAAAGGCGGAGCAATTTACAGTTTAGCCACATTATATAATATCAAAAATTCACAGTTCAAAAACAATGGCATATACACTAGATTTGATGATGATGGAAGCAGTATAACAAACTGTGGAGACTATTCAGCCACTATAAATGAAAAAGAAATAACCTACATCAAAAGATACAGTGGAGAAAAAATCATTTTGAACCCACAGGCCATTACAGGTTCCGCTAAAGATTCCTACTTCAATCTGAATGATTTAGGATTGGTAACTCCTGTTAAAGATCAAGGTTATATGGGTTCATGCTGGGCATTTGGAGCAGCAGGGGCATTTGAATCTTCATATTTAATTGCAACTGGAAAGGAAATAGACATTTCTGAAAACAATATTCAAAACCTCGGTTTACCTTATTCAGAATATGGACAAACCGAGGATAAGGAAGGTGGAAACATGAATATGGCTACATCATACTTTGTAAGCTGGCTGGGTGCAATCAACACAACAGGTGATTCATACGATGAACTTGGAAAAGTTTCTGCCCTACAATATGGTCCTAATGCAATCCACACAGTAGATGCTGTTTATATTAACATAAAAGACAAAAATGCGATTAAACAATTCTTAACAAAATATGGGGCAATGAACCTGTTCGTATATGGTGCAAATTCACAGGACAAAGCATACAGCAACATGTACAAGTCAGTGTACAACTCCGAATACTATGGAGACCATTATGTAGCCTTAGTCGGATGGGATGATAACTTTTCTAAAAATAAATTCTCAACTATAGCTCCGGGCAACGGTGCCTGGATTTGTAAAAACAGTTGGGGAACCGACTGGGGAGACGGAGGATTCTTCTATATTTCCTACTACGACAAATCATTAATGGCAAATGCAGTGGGATTCACATTCGACAATGTGGAGCATTATGAGACACTTTATCAAAATGAAGTCAACGGAAAGTTCTCCTATGACGATGAAGTTGATACATACGGACAGATGTTCACAAGTGAAACCGGAGATATAATTGCTGCTGTCGGAACATACTTTGAAAATGCAAAAAGCGAATATACCATTTCAATATTCCTCAATAATCGTCTTGCTTACAGTCAAAGTGGTAAATCAACTCATGCCGGATATGAAACAGTAAAATTGAACAAGTATATTGCAGTTGATCCAAATTCCACATTTGAAATCAGAATAACTTCCAGTTCAGTACCAATCGTTGATAGCACAAGAAGCATTTTTGTGAGCGGTGTCAATTATGTGGTCGAGGGCAATAAAGTAGTTGACCTTGCAAAACTTAACAAAATTGCTCCAATTAAGGCATACACTTATCACAGTCCGGTAATTACCAAGGGTGTTGAAAAACATTATGACCATAATGAAACCATATTCACCGTTTTCAATGTTACTGAAGCCGACAGCATTCCGGCCAGCTTCAACAATACCAATTATACCATAAACATTGTTAATGGTACCGGAAGCATTTCATTAGGAGTTTTACCTAGTGGGGAATACCTTGTAACTGTAACCTACAATAATCAAACTTTTTCAAGTCATGTAATTGTAAGACCAAGTATTCGTGTTGTCGACGAAAAAACTTTGGTATGGGCATATGGCGCATCAGGATCTGTACCTTTACAGTTCTTTGATTTAAACGAAAACCCTCTTAAAAATACCGTTGTATCTGCCAAATTCGACAATAAAAAAATTTCTGATGCAAAAACCAATGAAAAGGGTATATTAACCATACCAATCAAGGCGAAAATTTCAATCGGAAAACACTACCTTGACTTTGTAAATCCAAATACTGGTGAAAACGTAAGAATTACAGTCAATATTGTTTCCAGATTTGTTGGAAATGCAAATATCAACATGTACTATTTTGACGGACATAAATACAAAGTGCGTGTAAAAGATAACCATGGTAATTTTGTAGGTAAAAATGCAGTTGTAACTATCAAAATAGGTAAAAAGTCATTTAAAGTAAAAACCAATGTCAACGGATATGCAATATTGAAAATACCTTCCAAAATAACTCCTGGAAAATACAAAATTTATGCAACATACAAAGGCCAGACTGTTAAAAATAAATTGACTGTTAAACAGGTATTGAAAACCACAAAAACAGTCAATGTCAAAAAGTCCGCCAAAAAACTTGTATTGAAAGCTACTCTCAAGAAGGGAAAAACACCTATCAAAAGCAAAGTTGTCAAATTCAAGGTCAACGGCAAAACTTACAAGGCAAAAACCACCAAGAATGGTATTGCTAAGGTAACCCTTAAAAAGGCAGTTATCAATAAGCTTAAAGCGGGTAAAAAATACGCAATTAAAGTAAGCTACCTGAGTGATGTTGTAAAAGCAACTTTAAAAGTTAAAAGTTAGAGATATAATCTCTAACCCATTATTTTTTTTAAAATACAGTTTTTGACAAAAATTTTTGAATCTAATTTCGGTCAAATATTGAATTTAGATGGTATACAGATTGCCGTAATTATAGAGGGTAACGTCATCCGGAACTCTATGAATTATGTCTTTTGTATCAAATATTACTGGTTTTTTCATTTTTTTACTAATTAATTCATAATCCGGATGTTTGAACTCATTATGGTCACATAAAATAAGAATCAAATCCGCACCGTCAATCGCATCAGCTAAACTTACAAGATCATCCCTCTTTATGTGAGGGTCATGTATGGCAATTTCATAGCCGTCACTTTCCAGTTCGGCTATTATTTCATAAGCGGGACTTTCCCTGTCATCACCTGTATTTCCTTTATAGGAAATGCCTAAAACGGCAATTTTTCCGGTTGAAATTATTTTTCTCACGTATTTGCACACGAATTCAGGCATGGAATTGTTTGTATCACGGGCAAGCTTAATTATTTTGGCGGTTTCAGGCGCCTTTGCATAAATGAAGTATGGGTCAATCGCAAGACAATGGCCTCCAACACCAGGTCCAGGGGAATGAAGGTTTACTCTTGGATGTTTGTTTGCCATTTTTATTACATCAAGTGCATTCACGCCAATTTCAGCACATATTTTTGTCAGCTCATTTGCAAGCGCAATATTGACATCCCTGAAAGTATTTTCCATACATTTTGATAGTTCAGCAGTCTTTGCTTCTGTAAGCATCAAATTTCCTTCAACAAACTGTCCATATACTTCACTTGCCTTGACTGAGCAATCCGGTGTAACTCCGCCGATGATTCTGTCATTGTGAACCAGTTCCTCTAAAATCCTGCCCGGAAGAACTCGTTCAGGACAGTGTGCAAGATATAAATCTTTTCCGATGGTAAAACCGGCCTTTTCAAAAATAGGCTTGATTGTCTCATCAGTTGACATTGGAGCTATTGTTGATTCGATAATGACAGTATTTCCCTTTTCCAGATAAGGTATTATTGTTTCACATGCTGTAATGACATAGCTCAAGTCGCAGCTGTAGTTTTCAATGATGTATGGAGTAGGCACTGTAATAATGAAAGCATCTGCTTTTTCGGGAGTTAATGAGGCTTTATATGTATTATTTTTCACGGATTTTTTGATAATGTCAGCTATCCCCGGCTCTTCAATGTGGATAATTCCCTTATTCAGATTGCCAATAATCTCTTCGTTAATGTCAACTCCAACTACTTCACAATGGCTTCTTGAAAAAAGAGCGGCGGTTGGAAGTCCGATATAACCTTGACCCATAATACATACTTTCATAATATTAACTCCTATTTTAAATATTTAAAATAATATATATCTAACTATATATTAAAGTTTTAAGGGATTATCATGAAAATTTTAATTACCGGGTCCAACGGAATGTTGGGCCATGATTTGGAAAATGTTTTAAAGGACAAGCACGAATTAATCTTAACCACATCCAAAACATTAGATATAACGGATAAAGATAAAACAATGGAAATTATAAAGGAAAACAATCCTGACATTGTTATAAATTCTGCAGCATATACCGATGTTGACGGATGTGAAACCAATCAGGACTTGGCGTATGCCGTAAACGGGCAGGGCGTTAAAAACCTGGCCCTTGCATGCAGGCAAATCGACTGTCCTCTGGTTCATGTAAGTACTGATTATGTATTTGACGGAACCGCAAGAGATCCTATTCCTGAAGATGGGGAAATCGGCCCTATAAGCGTTTACGGCAAAAGCAAACTTATGGGCGAGCAGGCCATTGAGGAAATTTTGGACAAATACTTTATTGTGCGTACAGCATGGCTATACGGCATCAACGGTAAAAATTTCCCAAAAACAATGCTTGAGCTGGCTGAAAATCATCCTGAAATAACAGTCGTTTATGATGAGGTCGGCACTCCAACATACACTCCTGATCTGGCCTATGGAATTTCTGAATTAATAGAAACTGATTTTTATGGAATTTACCATCTGACAAATTCAGGAAGCTGCTCCTGGTGTGAGTTTGCAAGGTATATATTTGAAATTGCAGGTCGTGACGTTAATGTGGTTCCGGTTACAGCATCCGAATTTTCAAGGCCGGCTCCAAGACCAAGCTATTCAGTACTGATGAATAAAAAATGGATTGAAAATGGATTTGAACCATTAAGAGATTATAAAGAAGCTATAAGTGAATATATTGAGTTGATTAAATGAATAAAAAGCTAGTGTTTATCCTTGCACTTGTCATTGCATTATTTACAATGGCATCTGTAAGTGCAGGTTTTTTCGATTTTTTAAAGTTTGGCGATGACTCATCTTCCGGCAGTGTTGATGAAAACGGCCAGTACTGTACAGTAAATGAAGTTGCAGCTTATATCAAACAGTATCATAAGCTTCCAAGCAATTACATAACCAAAAAGGAAGCACAGGATTTGGGCTGGCACGGCGGACCGCTTAAAAGTTATGCTCCCGGAAAAAGCATAGGCGGGGACACATTCACCAACAGACAGCACGTGCTTCCCGACAGCAATTCAAAATACATAGAATGTGACATTAACGCCAATGGAACAGCACGCGGAGCTGAAAGGATTGTCTACAATACCGGAGACTTTAAGGTTTATTATACAGCAGACCACTACAGCACATTTAAAGAGGTTTAAAATGCAACTGGACGGCAAATTAATAAATGAAAATGGGCATGACTATTTGGCCGAAGCACTGAATTTTCCCGATTATTACGGCAAAAACCTGGATGCATTATATGATTGTCTAACTGAAATCAGCTGCGAAATCGAATTGGTCAATGCCAGTTTTGTTGATAAGGATATTATTGACACGTTTAAAGATGCAGCTTGTGAAAATGATTTTTTAAAATTAAAAATGTTCCCTTAACCGGGAAATTCTCTTTTTTTTTAACATTATAGAAAAGACTGAATTGTAAATATTACTCCATTGAAGAATTTTTCAGGCATTTCACTAAAATTTAGATGTTATTTTTCGCCACAAAACTTTTTATATAGTATTCATTGGCATTCGATGGCTTGCCAGGTTATATCAAAGTTTTTCTCAAAAGTTAAATCAATATTGTCATTTGCGAAAGTAAGCCAAAAATATTGAATTCCCATATACATTATAAACAATGATTCGACAATGTTTTTAGTTGAGAAGTCTTTCCTGATTTCATTTTGCCTTTTGCCTTCTTCGACAAGGCCGGCCAAAAATATTTCAATATCTTTTCCAGTTTGTGAAATTATACTGGTAACCTTATCTTCGGCATAGCCTGTTGCGGTTAAAAGATACATTACACTTCTATAATTGATTTTTTCATTGATGCTTTTGATTTCCACACCGTTTATGAAGTGATGTAAAATATAAAGCAATGTGTCATGGATTTTCTCCCTTGAAGAGCCCTCAAGTATGATTTTATCAAAATCGATTTTAATGTAATCCACCATATACTTTTGCAAAATCGCTTCAAATATGTCGCTTTTATCTGAAAAATGATAATATATGCCTCCGGTCGTCAATTTTGTTGAATTTCGAATTTCACTGATTGAAATATCAATTGTGCCCTTATCCAATATTAATTTCAGTGTTTTTTCAAGAATCAAGTCTTTAGTGTTCATCTAACCACATGTTAATTTAATTATTCTCTGAATTTTATCTTTTCCCATTCCAAATCGAAATTATCTTCAAAGGCTGAAATCATATCATCAATCAAATATACTTCCCATTTATATTGAATTCCCAGATACATGATAATTAATGACTCTACAATGTCTTCGGTTGATAAGTCTTGCCGAATCTCGCTGTTTTTTTGACCTTCCTCAACAATTTCTGCAAAAAAGTCTTTTAATTTTCTTAGGACACCTTGGTAAAACTCCATGGAATTTTCATAACTAAATACGTTTGGTGTCAAAACATTCACTATATTTCTGTAGTCTATTTCATATTCAATAGTTTCAATCTTTATTCCTGTTTGCTTTTGCTTAAAAATTTCAGCCATGACATCGTGGATTTTTTCTTTTGCATTCCCCTTTATCTGAGTGAGTTTGTCCATATCGAATTTGGCATAGTTCATAAGGTATCTTTCAGTAATCTCATCACATATCTGTTTTTTGCTTGAAAAATAATAGTATATTCCACCGGTAGCAATTCCAGTGGCATCGCTGATTTCTCTTATTGAAACGATGGAGTTTTGCTTTTCAATCATTAATTTTAAAGTCTTTTCTAAAATTAATTCCTTAGTGTCCATACATTTAGATATTTATGTTTCATTGTTATTAAATAATGTAGAGAACGAACGTTCTGTTATGTTGAAAATTTGATTTAGGGAACGAATGTTTGGCTATATTGGAAAATTGTATTTAAATTCATTTTTTTCATTCATTAACAACAAAATCTTTATAAAACAACAAAAAGAAACGGTCATTATTAAAATATTGAACATGTCTAATCAACATGTTCATGTTAAAACATATGTAATGATGAGTAAAGGAGTTACATTATACTTGCAATAGTCCTAAAATCGGGGCTCATACATCAATCTGCAAATCTATCAGAATTATTTCTTTTTTTCAGCCTGAAAAATATTTGTAAAAATTCACATCCTAAACAAAACATTATATTAATCATTAAAAATAAATTTATTTTTTAGTGATTGTTATGAAAGGTATAGTACTTGCAGGAGGTTCCGGAACTCGTCTTTATCCGATTACCAAAGCAGTTTCCAAGCAATTATTACCCTTATATGATAAGCCAATGATTTATTATCCCATATCTGTATTGATGCTTGCAGGAATTCGTGAAATTTTAATTATATCCACTCCCCGTGACTTGCCGATGTATAAAGATTTACTTGGCGACGGCAGCAGTTTCGGCGTTGAATTTTCATATGAAATTCAGGAAAATCCGAATGGGCTTGCGGAAGCATTCATCATTGGGGAAAAGTTCATTGGCGATGATAATGTTGCTTTGATTTTGGGAGACAATATCTTCCACGGTCACAGGTTTACAGAAATTCTTGAAAGGGCAAAAAACCTGAAAGAAGGTGCTGTAATATTCGGATACTACACCAACAATCCGGAAGCCTTTGGTGTTGTTGAGTTTGACAATGACTGGAACGTTTTGTCAATTGAGGAAAAACCGGAAAAGCCTAAGTCAAACTATATTGTACCTGGTCTTTATTTTTATGATAATGATGTAATAGAAATAGCTAAAAACGTAAAACCTTCAGACAGAGGGGAAGTTGAAATTACATCAGTCAATGAAGAGTATCTAAAGCGTGGAAAGCTTAAGGTCGAACTTCTGGGAAGAGGTATGGCTTGGCTTGATACAGGTACTCATGAGGGGCTTTTGGAAGCTTCAAACTTTATAGAAACTATTCAAAAAAGACAAGGATTATACATCGCATGTCTTGAGGAAATAGCTTATCTTAAAGGTTACATTAACGATGAAGAATTGTTAAAAACAGCCAATGAACTTAAAAAAACTGATTATGGGCAATACTTATTTAATTTAGTTAAAAAGTGATTTTATGGGAAAATTTAAATTTACTGATTTAGATATTGAAGGGATGTTCATTGTTGAACCTACAGTCTTTGAGGACAACAGGGGATACTTCATGGAATCCTACAATGAAAATGATTTTAAGCAAGCAGGTCATGATTTAACTTTCGTTCAGGATAACCAGTCCAAATCATCAAAAGGCGTTTTAAGAGGATTGCATTTACAGGTCAATTATCCTCAGGGCAAACTCGTACGTGTCATTAGAGGGGAAGTGTTTGATGTTGGAGTTGATTTGAGGGCGGATTCTCCTACTTATGGAAAATGGGCCGGAGCAATCTTATCCGAAGAAAACAAAAAGCAGTTATTCATTCCGCCTAAGTTTGCACACGGATTTGTTGTTTTGTCAGATGAAGCCGAATTCCAATATAAATGCACAGAATTTTATCATGGCGATGATGAAAGCGGCATAATGTGGGACGATGAGGATATTGCCATTGACTGGCCGATTGATGATATTGATGAGATTATTCTGTCAGATAAGGACAAGCAATGGAAAACCCTGAAGGAATCTCAAATCAAATACGAGTGATACCATGACCAAAATACTTGTTACTGGTGGGGCAGGGTTTATCGGAAGCAATTTCGTCAGGTATATGGTTAACAAATACTCAGAATATGAAATTGTCAATCTTGATGCTTTAACCTACTGCGGAAATCTTGAAAACTTGAAAGATGTTGAAGACATGGACAATTATTCCTTTGTTAAAGGGGATATCAGGGACAAAACCATTGTTGATGATTTGGTAAAGGAATGTGACTATGTAATTAATTTTGCGGCTGAAAGTCATGTTGACAGAAGTATAGAAGATCCGGAAATCTTCATTAAATCAAATGTTTTGGGAACACAGATTCTTTTAAATGCGGCCAAGGAGTTCGGCGTTGAAAAATACATTCAGATATCAACAGATGAGGTTTATGGAACTCTTGGTGCTGAAGGTTATTTTAGAGAAACCACTCCATTACAACCTAATAGTCCATATTCCGCTTCAAAAGCTGGTGGAGATTTAATTACAAGGGCATATGGTGAAACTTTTAATCTGCCAATCAATATTACACGCTGTTCAAATAATTATGGACCATATCAATTTCCGGAAAAATTAATTCCTCTGATGATTTCAAACACCCTGGAAGATAAGAAATTGCCGATTTATGGTGACGGAAAAAATGTTCGTGACTGGCTGCATGTTTTAGACCACTGCAGAGCCATTGATCTGGTGCTGCATGAAGGTAAACTTGGTGAAGTTTATAATATTGGTGGCAACAACGAAAAGCAAAACATTGAGATTGTCAAATTAATTCTGGACGAATTGGATAAGGACGAATCATTAATTGAATTTGTAACTGATAGGCTAGGCCATGACAGACGCTATGCAATCGATTCAACAAAAATTCAAAATGACCTGGGCTGGTCTCCGGAATATACCTTCGAAAAGGGGATAAAAGAAACAATCCAATGGTATTTGGACAATCAGGAGTGGACCAACCAGATTAAAAGCGGCGATTACCAAAAATATTACGAAAAAATGTATGGCAATAGATAAGTTTTACACTTGAAATATGCCTCTTTTTTCTATTTTTTTATTATTTATCATTAATTTTTTTCAACGCTTGTATAAAAATTTTCAATTAAATTCTTAATTTTTGTATTATCTTATTCAATTTTTGTTTGGAGTTTTTCTTTAAAATAAAGATAATTATATATATTATTATTCTTTAATATTCATTAGTGTAAATGTTAAATTACAGTAAATTTTTTTTACTGCTTTATGGGAGATGGTGATTTTATGTTTAAACAATATTTACCTTTTATTGCATTGATTATATTTGGTAATATTGAAAATTTGGTGCTCTCTTCACAGGGGGTTGTTGCCGGTATAAATCCGGTAAAATTAGGTATTGCAAGTATTTTATGTGTTTCAATGTGGCTTATTATTGGAACTTTCGGAACTCAAATTCTTATCAATTATGTGGATTTCATTGAATTTATAGGCGGATTTGCAATATTTGCTTTAGGTTTGCAGGCAATGATTAAATCTGTAAGAGGTGAATAGGGTGGATCAGGGTTTAAAGAATTTTTCAATTTTGCTGATTTTTGGAAACATTGAAAACTTAATTTTGGCTGCACAGGGTGTTGCAGCTTGCGTAAATCCTCTTGGTTTGGCTCTATTGAGTTTAACAGCCGTTGTATGCTGGCTTCTGATAGGTACCTTAGGCACAAGAATTGCCATGAAATATGCAAGATATATTAATTTCATAGGCGGTTTTGCAATATTCGTTTTAGGTATTCAGGCAATGGTAAATGCAATTCCGGGCATGATGGAATTTTTCCATTAAGATTGATGTCTAGTTTCTTTGTTGGTTTTTATGAAGTATCTTAAGCATAAAATCTATGGAATCATATTTAATTTATTTAAAATATTTCCCATTAAAAAAAATAAAATCACATTTATAGTCGATTCCGGCGAATCCTTTAAGGGCAATTTGGATTATATTAAAAAAGAATTTGAAAAAAGAGGAAATTTTGAATTTAACTTTTTTTATAAGGATAAACTCTCCATTAAAGGATTTAAAAATTTGGCCACTTCAAAATACGTATTTTTAAATGATAACTTTTTTCCTATGGCATTCATGAACTTTAAAAGCGAAACAGTTGTCACACAGTTATGGCATGCTCCGGGGGCCTTTAAAAAATTTGGCGGTTCTGTAGCCGACGGGGATACCAAAGAGATGCTTTTGAAAATTTCAGACCATATGGATTACCTGATTACATCTTCAAAAAACATTGAGGATTACTATAGCGAGGCATTTCAGATATCCTGCGATAAGATTAAGCCGTTGGGTCTTCCAAGAGCTGACTATTACTTTGAAAGCCATGATGCTGATGATTTAAAATCCGGATTCTGCAGAAAATATGATATTGACTTTGATAAGAAAATAATTCTTTATGCTCCAACTTTCAGGGAGGAGGAGAAATACAATAACGTATTCGATTACCTGAATTTGGATGAGTTCAACAATGCATTGGGTGATGAGTATGTCCTGGCGTTAAGGCTGCATCCCAAAATCAAGGATTTCTACAGCGGTGACATCTCTACGGAAGGCAAATATATAGACTGCAGCGATTATAAATCAGAGCAGGAACTGTTGCTGATTAGTGATGTTTTAATCACAGATTATTCATCAATAATGGTGGAATTTGCAATTTTAAATAAGCCTATTGTATTTTTCGCTTATGATTTGGATAGTTATTTAAGCAATGAAAGGGGATTTTATTTTGATTTCGAATCCGGCGTTCCGGGACCGGTTGTAAGCAATTCAAATCAGTTGATTGATGTTATTGCTAATGGGGAATTTGATGAAAGCAAAATGTCAGACTTTTCTAAGATGCAATTTGATGCAATTGATGGTAAAGCATCTAAAAGAGTTGTTGATTTTCTATTAAAATATGAGGGTTAAAATGAATAATTTTAAGGTTAGTGTTATTATACCAGTTTATAATTGTGCTGAGTATATAGGTGCAACTCTCAAATCAGTAATTAATCAGGATTTTGATGATTATGAAATCATTGTCATCGATGACGGCTCAACAGACAACAGCCTGGAAATAATCAATGAGACATTAAGGGACTGCGAAGTTCACAATAACATAATTCATCAGGAAAATGCGGGGGTAAGTGTTGCAAGAAACCGTGGAATCGACGTTTCCAGCGGACAATATTTGGTTTTTGTAGATGCTGATGACTATATTCTGGAAAATCATTTACTTGAACTCTACAACCCCGATTATGATTTCAGTTTGGTACAGTTTGCAAAAAAAGAGGGTGACTCAATTTCAGTTCCCAATAACTTCAGTTTCACTGAAATCTCAACCGGCCAATTCATAAAAAAAGAGCTGAACATGGCAATCTTATTCAATTTTTTCCAGCTGTCCTATAAGGCAGACATTATTAAGAAAAACAATGTTCGCTTCACTCCGGGGGTCGTTTATGGCGAAGACATAGAATTTGCACTGAAAGCATTGAGCTGCAGCGATAAGATTCATGTAACTAATGAAGTAACTTACTATTATGTTCAGAGGTCAGATTCAGCCATTAAGACAACCGAGTTCAGGCGATTTGATATTATTTCCATTTTTGAAGGTCTGGCCGATTTCTATAAATCTAAGGATAAAAACGATTTGGCAAGCCTGATTATTCATTCCAGAATTCCAAAAGCCATTTTTGGAAACATGAATTACTTCTTTTATGGCGGTTATGATTTTGAAGAGGTCATAGGGGAAATGAAGAAAAGGGATTTATTTTCCAAATTGAAAAAATACGAAGGGCCGGACAAGAAATTTAAATTGAAATTAAGATTATTTTTATTAAATCCAAAGTTATATTATAAAATGTGGTTTAGATTTAAAAATTCCATTGATTAAAATGAAAGTTTCTGTTGTAACACCAAATTATAATGGAGAAAGGTTCTTGAAGACTTTCTTCGAATCACTTAACAATGACAGTGAGCTCATTGGGGAAGTAATTATCATAGATAACGGATCCACTGATAACAGTAAAGATTACATTAACAAAGGCACTTTCAATTTCCCTGTTAAGCTAATAGAAAATTCACGGAATATGGGTTTCGCCCCTGCAGTTAACCAGGGAATCTCAAATGCCAAACATGAATATATTTTTTCTCTAAACAACGACACTGAAGTTAAAAAAGGTTCAATCAGGCACATGGTCGAATTGATTTCATCAAAAGAAGACATATTTTCTGTTCAGGCCAAAATGCTCCAATACAACAATAAGGATTTGATTGATGACGTTGGCGATGAATATAATCTGCTTGCCTGGACTAAAAAGACAGGTGAAAATCACAAATCAGATGAGTACACGCAGGTAAAGGAAATATTTTCAAGCTGTGCCGGAGCCGCAATGTATCGAAAATCACTATTGAATGAGCTGGGCATGTTTGACGATAGCTTTTTTGCATATATGGAGGATGTTGACCTTGCACTTAGATCCAGAATAAACGGTTATCGAAACCTTTTGTGTCCGCAGGCTGTCGTGTATCATATAGGAAGTGCAACAAGCGGAAGCAGACATAATGAGTTTAAGGTAAGGCTTGCCGCTCGAAACAATGTTTGGGTCGTTTATAAAAACATTCCAATACCCTTAAAGATTATCAATTTCATCTTTTTGTTTTTAGGATTTTTAATAAAATATCTGTTCTTTTTAAAGAAAGGATTCGGTTCAGTTTATCTTTCCGGAATTAGGGAAGGTTTATCCACAAGGAATAAAATTAAAAAGACAGAATTCAAATCCGCAAATATAAAAAATTATTTAAAAATAGAATATAGATTAATTATTAACACTTTTAAATTTTTAAAAAGATAACCGGTTGATTTTTCATGAATTTGTCTATTGTAATTTTAAATTATCGGACCTTTGAACTGACCAGGGATACCGTCAACTCTGTTCTTAGATATTCCTACCCGTTCTCCTATGAAATTATCGTAGTGGATAACGCATCCGGCGATGATAGCTTAATTAAATTACAGGATTATTTCAAAGACAAGGTCAAATTCATTGAATCCAAAGAGAATAACGGGTTTGCGGCTGGAAACAATCTTGCTTTAAGACAGGTTAAAAGCGATTATGTGCTTCTTTTAAATTCGGACACTGTTGTTTGGGAAAATACTCTGGAAAATGTTTACAGCTACATGGAACAACACACCGACGTCGGAGCATGCGGCTGCAGGGTCAGGCTGGAAAGCGGCGAGCTGGACAAGGCATGCAAAAGGACATTTCCAAATGTTAAGAATTCTTTTTTCAGGCTGTTTCATATTCCAAACAAAAGCCAGGATGACAATTACAATTTAACCGATTTGCCCGACGATGAGGTCTATGAAATTGACTGTTTGACAGGGGCGTTCATGTTCATAAGAGACAGGGCTCTTGAAGATGCGGGACTGCTTGACGAGACATTTTTCATGTATGGCGAAGACATTGACCTCTGTTACCGTATAAAAGAGGCCGGCTGGAAAATCGTCTATTACGGCAAAAATTCTATAACTCATTTTAAAGGCGCCAGCAGCAAAAAACAGAAAAATAAACTGATTTATGAGTTTTACCATGCAATGTATATTTATTATAAAAAGCACCATGCAGAGGAATCATCATTCATTGTAAACATCGTCGTTTACTTTGGAATATCTGTTTTGTGCATTTTAAAGCTATTTTTGAATTTGTTCAAATAAAAAGTTAAATAAGATATTAGACAATATATATTATAAAACTAGTTTTTTTGGTAATTGCTATGATAAAGGAAAATCAACGTCTGTTAAATATTAGTTTAGTTTTACTTGATGTTTTAGTAATTACTTTATCTCTTATCTGTTCATTTTGGTTAAGATTCAATACAACAATATTCGGTCCGATTGGAGGTCATTTAGGGTTTTATAGCTATACTATGTTTTTAATTTTCGCTGTTATCCCTACTTATCTTATACTTTATTTCGCTTTCGGATTATACAAGCCGCGCAGAACTTATAAAAACATATTTTCCGAAGCGACTCAAATAATTAAGGTAAACATTGTGGCATTTTTTATTTTGGTGTCTATCCTGTTTATCATTAATCAGCCGGACTTTTCAAGAATCATGCTATTCCTCATGGCTGTAATAGGGTCATTTTTCGGAATAATTGAAAGGTTTGTTGTTAGAAGCATTTTAAGAAGAATCAGAATCAACAACAGAAATCTGAAACATATTCTGATTGTGGGGGATAATGACCTGGCTTATACTTTCGCTCAAAAGATTAAGGATAATCCTTATTTGGGATATGTTGTCAGCGGAATTCTGGGAAGGTCCGAACACATAGGTCTGGAAATTTCCGGAACAAGAGTCATCGGTTCTTTTAAGGATTTGGATGTTGTTCTGGAAAAGAACAGATATGACCGTGTCGTTTTGGCAATTCCTTTAAAATATTATTATCGTATCAACGAACTTGTGCAGAGCTGTGAAAAATACGGAATCAAGGCGGAAATCATTCCTGATTATATAAGGTATTTCCCGGCTCAACCGTCTGTTGACATGATTGAAGACATTCCTATAATCAATATACGCTACGTTCCATTGGATGACGAGTTTAATAAATTTTTAAAATACACTTCAGATTATATAATAGCCATAATAGCAATTATTATAACATCTCCAATAATGCTGATTACTGCAATAGCTATTAAATTAACATCAAGGGGGCCTATAATATTTAAGCAGGAAAGGATTGGTCATAATGCCGAGCCTTTCATGATGTATAAGTTTAGAAGCATGAAGGTTCAGGATCCAAACGAAGAGGAATCCGAATGGACAACAAAAGGCGATCCCCGCGTTACCTTTGTTGGAAACTTTATCAGAAGAACTAGTGTGGATGAATTGCCTCAATTTTTCAATGTTTTAAAAGGAAATATGAGTGTTGTCGGTCCAAGACCTGAAAGACCTTATTTTGTTGAGCAATTTAAGGAAAGTGTTCCGAAATATATGGTCAAGCATCAAGTGCGTCCGGGAATAACCGGCTGGGCTCAAATCCATGGATGCCGTGGAGACACTTCCATCAGAAAACGTATAGAATATGATATTGAATACGTAGAAAACTGGCACATGGGATTAGACTTGGCTATAATGATCAAAACAGTTTTAAAGAAAAATCCTAATGCTTATTAGGTTTTTGCACATTTGCACACTTGCACAGGAGCACAGGTGGACTATATTTATAATAAATTTTTTTTATAATGTTTAAATATTACTCATCAAATGCTCTCTCTAATAGTTTATATAGAGTATGAGCATAAAATAATAATTAACTTTTCCATGAGGGGTTTGGTATGCAAGAAGAAATTTTACAATTATACGAAAAAATTAAAGATAAACTTTCTGAAGAAGAGTTTAATGCTGAAATAGAAAAATTACGTGAAAATTACGGTGATGTAGAGTTTATGAACGATTTGGATTTGGCACGCATGATTTTAGAAAATTATGGTGTTGAAGTCCCGGAAATTGTTACAAGTGAAGACTCTGCTAGTGAAGATGAAAGCGATTCTACAGAAAATGATGATACAGACTTTGTAATGACTGAAGAACTTCAGGAGTATTACGATAAGGTAAAAGACAAGATAACTCAGGAAGAATTCTTTGAACGCATGAATGTATTCAAAAAAGAAAATGCGGATATCTCATTCATGGGTGATGTTGATTTTGCCAATATGGTTGTCAGTGAATTGCAGGACAAAGTGGAAGAAGTTGAAACAATATCAGAAAGACCGGAATATTCAGATAAATTTATAAAAGATTTGGAAGACGGCAGCAAGGATGTTAATGTTACAGGTAGAGTAATATCCATTTCCAATAAAAGGTCCTTTAAAACCCGTAAAGGCAAGGCCGGTGAAGTCTGTAATGTGGAACTTCAGGATAATACCGGTACAATGAGATGTGTTTTCTGGACTCAAAACATGCCTCTTTTGAATAAATTCAATGAAGGGGACATTATTCAAATTAAAATGGTTGACATCAAAGAGGGATATTCAGGTCTGGAAGCTAATCTAAGACCAAGATCATCTATTGCACACCTTGAGGAAGATTCTTCAAAATATCCTGTTTATGAAGAAACAATTACTGATATTGCAGATATTGAACCTGAAACCAAAGTCAATATCATTGCAAGAATCATCAGAATCCCTACTATCAGAAGCTATGAGAAAAATGGAAAACAAGGAAAAGTCGCTTCTCTTGAATTGCAGGATGCAACCGGTAAGATTACATATACTTTATGGAATAAGAATGTTGAATTGATTAAAGATTTAAAATTGGAAGATGGAGATACAGTAAAAATCCTTGCAGCACAATCCCGTGAAAGAATTAACAGGGACGGCGAATCTGAAATATCCCTGACTCATTGGGATGGAAGAATCATTAAAGGCGAATTTGATGTTCCGGAAATCGAACAGGAATTCTCTCAGATAGGAGACCTCTCAGAGCAAAAGGACGTTTCCATCAAAGGGGTTGTAGTCAGACTCCAGGATATCAGAACATTCCTCAGAAAAACAGACAATTCCGAAGGAAGGTTAAGAAACTTTGATGTTGGAGACAATACCGGTTCAATCAGAGTCACTGTTTGGGGTGATGACACTGCTTTACCGATAAATAAGGGAGATATAGTCAAGATTATCGGTGGAGATGTTCGCTTTGATGATTATACCGAAAGCGGATATTCAATGAATACTAATTTCAATACTCAAATCACAATCAATCCTGAAAATTTAACTATTGAGGAACTGGATGAATTCGAAGCCATAAAAGAGCAGTTAAGGCCGGTGCCTATTGGAAGCATCGCTGAAATTGATGATGAAGGTAAGGAAATTGATGTTGTCGGCAGAATTCTTTCAGTAAATGATGTTAATGAATTCCAACGTGATGACGGTTCTGTAGGAATTGTCAGATCAGTCATGTTTGCCGATGAGTCCGGTAAAGTCCAGTTATCCTTCTGGAATGAAAGGGCACAGGAAGAATATGTTGTCGGCGATGCATATCAGATTGAAAATGCAAGAACAAGACTTGGAATGATGAGTGTTGATTTAAACATCGGAAGCGGTTCCAGAGTCATAAAATTATCAGAAGAACAGGCATCAGCAATGTTTATACCTGAACTGTCCACCTTGGAAAAAACAATTTACAATAATAAAAAAATTGAAGATTTGGATGAGGACGAAGAGGACACTATCATCATCGGTAGAATAATTGAAATCAATGATATACGTGAATTTGACAGGGATGCAGGCGATAAGGGTCATGTAAGGAATATTGAAATAGCCGATGACACCGGAGCGATTAGGGTTGCATTATGGGACAATGATGCACTTAAAGAAAGACAAATCGGTGACGGAATCAAATTGCAAAATCCACGTTTAGCATTAAATATGGATAACCGTCTTGAAGCTAATGTATCAAGAGCCACTACTATTCTTGAACCAAGCGAAAGCGAATTGGAACAATTACCTTCCATTGATGAATTGATGGCTGAAATTTACACTCCAAAAACTATCGAATCATTGTTAGAAGATGATACTAATGTCTGTGTCACAGGAACAATAAAAGACGTAAGCACTGATAGGGTACTTCTTAAAAGATGTCCTAACTGTAACCAAAGTGTAGAAGAATCAGAAGATGAATACGTCTGTGACAACTGCGGATTCACATTTGATGAACCTGAATATCTTCTTATGGTTCCTACAAGAATAGAAGATGACACAGGAGATATCCAAGTTACATTCTTTGACAAATTGGCAGAAGAACTGATTGGAATGAAAAAAGAAGAAATCATTAGTCTTATGGAAGATAACTATGGTATTGAAGATAAACTTGAAGATTTAAACGGTTTAACTGTAGAGATTATCGCTAATGTTAGTTTTGATGAATTTAATGAAGAAAACAGGTTAAGTCCTAAAAAGATTATAAACAAATATTTTTAAATTAAATGAGTAAAAGGAATGATTATTATGGTCGAATTAGCAGATTTGCCAGGTGTTGGTGAAAAAACAGCAGAAAAATTAAGAGATGCAGGTTTTGCTGATATGATGAGATTAGCTACTGCCACTCCAAAAGAATTATCAGTTAAAGCAGAAATCGGTGAAGGAGTTGCCGAAAAAGTTATTGAAGCCGCTCGTAGAGCTGAAAACATTGATTTTGAAACTGCTTTAGAAGTGGATGAAAGAAGAAAAGATGTAGGTCACATTACTGTAGGCAGTCAGGAATTCAATGATTTAATTGGCGGAGGTATCGAAACCCAATCAATCACTGAAGTATTCGGTGAATTCGGATCAGGTAAAAGTCAGATTTCCCATGAATTGGCCGTTACTGTACAATTGCCTTTTGAACAGGGAGGTCTTGAAGGGGAATGTGTTTTTGTCGACACTGAAAATACTTTCCGTCCGGAAAGAATAAGACAAATTGCAGAAGGTTTCGATTTGGATGTTGAACAGGTATTAAGCAGAATTCATGTTGCCCGCGCATTCAATTCAGCTCATCAAATTCTAATGGTTGATAAAATCAATGAACTCATTCAAAACGGCACTAATGTAAAATTGGTTATTGTCGATTCATTGATGGCACATTTCAGAGCAGAATATGTCGGAAGGGAATCCCTTGCCGTAAGACAACAGAAATTAAATCAACATTTACACTCACTTCAACAAATTGCAAACACCTACAATGTTGCTGTTTTCTTAACTAACCAAGTTCAGGCTAAACCTGATTCATTCTTTGGAAGTCCAACAAAAGCTATTGGTGGACACGTATTAGGTCACGCTTCAACTTATAGGATATGGCTCAAAAAAGGTCTTGCAGGTAAAAGAATTGCACGTTTAGTGGATTCTCCTCATTTGCCTGAAGGTGAATGTGTATTTAAAATTACTAGCGAAGGTATCGTTAGTTAATTTTATTTATTTTTTTATGGTTTGTAGTCGATATTATCTCACATAATCGATTATATTTTTCTTATTTTTTCTCCATGAATTGGGTTATATGCTATTTTTGGATTTTCACTTGGTTGTGTGTGTTTTTTGTAGTATTACATTTGTTTTACTGTTGGCATGATAAGATTCACGGCTGAAATATAGTAAAAATCGTCTTAGTGTATTTGGATTGGGTTACATATTTTGACACTGTCTAATATTTCACGGTGTTGTTTTAGATTTTTTTTGGGCAGATGTTGCATTCTTACAAACGTATTTTCATGTGGCATAAGTAATTTTCATATCTTCTTTATGAATCTTTTTTGTATTTTTTGGGAAATGTGATTTTGAAGAATCTTCAAGAAGTTGTTTGTTTTTTGTATTTCTTTTCTTTTGATGTGGTTTAATAGAACTCAAAAAGGATTTTTGAACAGTCTCATACATAAAAAAACAAAAAATTGAACATTCAACTTTACAATTCAAATAAATGAATAAGGCGGTATATTTATTAATATGTAAAAAATAAACTTAATATTAAGTATTGTAATTATTTACAATATTTAACATTGTCATTAAAGAAAAGAACGAACGTTCTGTAAATTACTTATTTTTTATACAATATGGGGTAATTTAAAATGAAGAATAAAAAGATAGGAGTATTGCTAATACTTCTCAGTGTAATGATTATAAGTATCACCGCCGTTTCAGCGGCCGATACGAATGGTACATTACTTCAGGAAGTCAGTGATACGGATATTACAACGGCTTCTTTAGCTGTTGAACAAAAAGACAATGCCACTTCGCTTGGTAGTGAAGCCGGCAGTGATGTTGAAATTAGTGTAAATGATAATCGAGAGGAAATATCCAGTCATAAGGTGGAAAGTGCATCTTCTAATTCAAAAGAGATCCTTTCCGCTTCAAACGATGATGTGCTTAAAGCCAGCTCAGACTGTTTTTATTGGGATGAAAATAATGAATGGTTCGAAGATTTGCGTGACGCAATGGATCATATTAAAAATAGTGATAGTAAAATAGGAACAATATATGTTAAAGGTGGTACATACACCGAGCTTGACAGAACAACCTGTGGGGACATATATATCCATTTTACAGATGCAGCAACTATAACAATACAGCCTTATAACAAAGGTGATACTGTTATTTTCGACGGCAGTGTTGCGGTAAATAATTACCTGTTTTGGTTAGACCATAAAGACTTAAAAGTCACATTCACTAACATAACATTCAAAAAAGGGCATGCAACAGCCAGTGGTGGTGCTATCGAAGTTGCTAAAGGACAAGTGACATTGAACAACTGTATACTGACTGAAAATGAAGCCCTGGATTATGGTGGAGCTGTAAGTGTGGCCGATGCTGGAACATTCATAGCCAACAATTGCAGTTTCATAAATAATTGGGCGGAAGACGATGGTGGAGCTATCTCCTGTGAGGATGACGGTACTGTTCAACTTAATAATTGTTATTTTGAAGGGAATAAAAAGATTAAAGATGGTGTCGAGGAAGATAACGACTTCGGATATGAAGATAGTGCAAGTAACCCTGGAGAATGGATTTTTAACGATTGCCAATTTAAAGGACATGGTTCCCTTGAAATTGAAGTAGACGCTCCTAATAAATCAGTCACAATAACTCCTAGTGTTACAGATGATGTAAATATTGTAGTTTTATATAAAGATGGTTATTATTATCGCGAGGAATCTGTTGCTATTCTCCCTTATGCTGAGTTCAATGGCTTGGATGAAGGAACATATACTGTTTACCTGATAAAAGATCCTGATAAAAAATACATATATCCTGATAATACTTTTCCTATTATAGAACCTTATTTTGTTTTAGACGATAAGGACGTATTTGAAAATTTAACTGCTGCGGTAAATGCTATTCGTGATGGCGGAAGTGGAGTAATTACTGTTGAAGGCGGAACTTACACAGAATCTGCTAATTTTAATGTGCAGATTAGAAATAAAGTAGTAACAATTAGGCCTAAACTTATTTCTGAATATGAGGATACTGTTACTTTTTCAGCTAATTCTCAAAGTTATCTGTTGGATGTAGGTCCTAATGCCCAACTTATCTTGGAAGATATAGTTATAACCGGTAAATTTTCAAATGCTGCATTAATATTCACTAGCGATTTGGAGTCTTCCATTACAGATTGTGAATTTAATAATATTAAAAATTCTCAAAACCAGCCTGGAACTCCTATTTCTGCTCAAAATTCAAAATTGGAACTTAATGGTACAAATTTTGATTTAAATGGTCAAATTATCTTAGAAAACACTGTTGCAACTATAGATGAATGTATTTTCACCAATAATACTGGCGAACATGGTGGAGCAATTAATGCAAATTCTTCTTCAGATTTAACTGTTACCAGCTCACATTTTATCTGTAATAATGCAACAACTGAAGGTGGTGCAATATATGCTACTAATCTTAAAGTTGAAGGTAGTGAATTTATATTAAACGTTGCGGAATTAGGAGGTGCTGTTTATATAACTGACAAAGGCGACAGCCTCGTTAATATTACCTCCTCTGTTTTTGATTCAAATGTTGCAACCAATTCTAGAAACATTTACTCTGCATCACCAACAAGGAAATTTAATTTAGAGTTTAATGAATATGATTTGAATTTATCAATGAATAAAAAAGATGCTTCCTATGGTGCAGATTATATTCTTACTGGTGTTTTTGACTGGGGTTCAAATTTAAATAATACTGAAACTCTTTTATCAGGAACTATGGATGAGGATAATTATTTCCTAGATGTGCTTCCTGTTGAAGATAACGAATTCAATATAAATCTTGGAGTGCTGAGCGGTGGAACACACGAATTATCCATGATTGGAATGTTTACTCAGGGAGACAGTGTTGACCATTTCTATAACCATAGGTATTATTCTGATTTAAATGGAAACGAATTCTATCTAACAAACCCTGCATATCTAAAAGTAGTGATTGAAAAAGGTAAAATATTATTGAATCTTGAAGTAAAAAATGTATTAATACCGGAAATACCTGTTTTAAATCTTTATGCTAATTGGGATAATAATTACACAATTTTCATCGGAAATAAATATTATCAGCTCGAAGTTGTAAACGGTAAAGGCAGCATGCAGCTGACTGGCCTTGATTTAGGCAATCATTCAGTTGTTGCTATGCGCGATGCTGATGAAAACTTTGATCTTGCCATAAATTTCACTACTTTTTCCATAAGTAAAACCTACAGCAACTTCCTTGTCATAAGTACAAATGTGGAATATGATACTTTGGCAGAAGCTGTGGCCAATTCCGGTAATGAAGATACAATATATGTTAAAAACGGTACATATAAAGACACAAAAGTAGTAATATCCAATAAGACTTTAGATATTATTGCATTGGAAACAGTAGTCTTTGATGCTCAGGGCGCTGATGCAAATTTCATAATTGTCAACGAAAATGCTGAAGTCTATATACATGGTATTACATTCAGAGGAATTCAAAACAGAAATACAAATTATGGAGCTATAGTCAATCACGGATATCTTTCACTGGATTCATGTAATTTTACAGACAATAAGATTACAAAAACATCATTTGCTGGAAACGGTGGAGCAGCCATATTCAGTGACGGAGAGTCACTGGAAATTGACGACTGTTATTTCATAAATAATGTCGCTCCGTTAAAAGTAAGTACTGCGGCAGTCACATCCGTGGGTTATGAGGATATTTCAATTACAGATACAGAATACTGCTGTTAAAGGATCTGCAATATATGTCGGAAACAATTCAAGATATGCATCTGTAAGTCTATCTAATTTCGTTAAAAACAACATCAAAAACAGTTTAGGAGAAAAAGCTCAACTTGAAGGTGGAGCAATATATGTCAATGCAAACACTACCGAAGTAACAATTGACATAGGATTATCCAACTTTGAAAACAACGCCAACAAGGATGTGGACGGCGGAGCCATATGTTTCGATGGAATTTCAAATGCATACATTGACAGCTGTGTCTTCAATAACAACAGCGGTAAGTTGGGTTCTGCAATTTTAATCAAAAACCCTTATAACAAAAAAATCACATTATTTGTGGACGGCAGTGCCTTTACAAATAACCATGCAACAACAGGAGCCGTTGCAACCTCTCCTAAAGTTACAGCACTCTTTGACGAATGTGTTTTCTTAAATAACACTGGAGAAAACAGGCATATTTACAGCAATGGATTTACTGTAGCTCATGATACTGTTTTTGAGGTTGTTGATGCTAACTTAAAAGCGTCAACTGTTTCATATGGTAATAACTCAGTAATCAAAGGTACAGCAGACATCGGTGCCAACATCTATGCCGTAGCAAACTTAACTGTTGCCGGTGAAAATGTTACTGCAGAAGTTAAAGACAATAAATTCAGCTATGATGCAGGCGTATTGAATCATGGTAAATATACAGCTGTTTTAAACAATATTGTAGATATGAACGATAATATCTACGTGATGGACAGCATAACCGTAACTTTCAAAGTTAACCGTGTAGGCATTGAATTAAATGTTTCTGTTGACAATATTACATATGGTGAAACCCTGAAAGTTGTTGAAACACTGCCTTCCACTGCTTTAGGTACAATAAGTTACCAATTGAATGGAAAATCTTACACAAAAGATGAACTTGAATCATTGAAATTAGATGCAGGAAAATATGCCCTTGTAGCTAGCTACAATAATGAAGATTTCGCACCTTCATTTTCCGTTATTAATTTTGAAGTATATAAAGCCAATCCGACCATATCTGTAGAGGATGTGGAAGTAAAAGATAATGGAACCGTTGTTGTAAACATAAAAACAAATGTTCCGTCAATCTATACAATAGAAATCGGAGACTACAAAACTGATAAATATGTTAACGGCAGCAGATCTGTTGAAATAGATAAAATATTTGAACCTGGCACCTACACAATCAAAGTAACTTCACAGGAACGTGTAAACTACAAATCAAATTACACTGAGGCTACTTTGACAGTCACTAAAACTCTTGGAGTATTCACATTAGGTGCCTCTAATAAAGTCACATCTCCAAATAAGGCTATCATTGGTGTTTCAGCTCCGGAAAATGCAGTAGGAAATATCACATACACAATTACAGATTCAAATAAAAACGTTGTTAAAACCTTAACCCAATCATGCAGGGACGATTTAATCGTTTCAGATTTGGATGCCGGAGATTATGAAATCAATGCAGTATTTGAAGGTGATGATTTATACTATTCAACCAGTAATATCAAAATGGCCCCATTATCCATTATGAGGGCTGCAAATAATGAAGATATTCGCACTTCTGGTGAAGATGACTACATTGATGATGAATATTATAACCTTCCATTCATATACCAGGAAGATGAAGATTCAGATTATTATGAATATTATGAAACCCTGGAAAAAGCAATAGATGCGGCTTCACTAATGGGAGGAATCATTACAGTTAGGGGCGGAACCTATAAGTGGGAAGATGGAAACGCTGGTATTGATATTGAAGGAGAATTAGAAATAACAATCAGAGCATTTGAAGGCGAAGAGGTTATTTTTGACTGTCAACATGAAAGTGACTTCCTGTATTTATCATATGATACTGAAGTTGAGATAATTGAGACAGTTCCACCTATTCCTATCGTATATACTACAGAAGGCCCTACAATTACTCTTGAAAACCTTACCGTGATTAACGGATATGCCGTCAGTGATGGTGCAGTTATCGAAATGGATGCAGGTTCTTTAACATTGCTGAACTGTAATTTCTACAATAACGATGCTGAATATGGTGGAGTAATATATATCGGTTCACTTTCTTCAGATCAGGATGCAGATGTCATTGCATTTAACTGTACATTTATAAACAATACTGCAAGATCTGAAGGTGGAGCAATCTACATTTCAGAAGGTCTTGAACAGTTCGTATCCGCATCATTTGTCGGATGTACATTTTTAGACAACTACCAAGGTGAAGGCGATGAAAGAACTATGAATTACTTTGCAGGCGATGCCGTTGAAGAAATAGTCAAGAAAGCTTGTATATTTAACGCTAAGGATACAGTAACTTGGTCAAAGGATAACATCAACCAGACAGTTACTGTTGTCGGCACATCTACTGATGTCTTCGATTCAATCGTTTTATTGTACTTTGATCATATACCATTATACTCAATTTACAATTACGGTTCCCAAACATTTAATGTCACTTTCGAGGATGTAATGGGCGGAAACTACACCATAGGTGTAATGAATGACCATGACTTAAATACATATATCTTTAAAGATGCTTCATTTGAAATGAAAGTTCCAAACTTCATCATATCCGAAGATGAGGTATATGAAAACTTAACAGATGCTATTAATGCTGTTGAGGAAAATGGTATTATTTATGCAAATTTAAATTATCATATTGATGAGAATATGGAAATTGTGTTCAACAAATCTTTCACACTTACCAATTTCAGAGACCGTATGGTTGTTTTCGATGGGAACAGCACAAACTGGTTCTTTACAGTACCTGAAGGATATAATGTTGTAATTGAAAACATTGAGTTTGTTGATGGAGGCATAAAAGATCATGCATCAATTGAAAATTACGGCAGTTTAACACTTAAAAACTGTACTTTCACCGGTTTTGAAACAGAATCAATCATATACAATTACGGTTCCTTAAATATAACAGAAGGCGTATTTTCACTAAATTCCATTAATAATGCTATTGTTTTAAATGATGGAGAATTATTCATCAATGGAGTTGAATTCTCAAGCAATGTCATAAATACAAATTCTGTTGTGTACAACAATGGAAATGCAGAAATTGTTGCTTCCAATTTCACAGAAAACATCAATAACGGAAATGGTGGTGTAATATATAACAAAAAGAAATTATCTATTAATGGCACTGTTTTCAATGAAAACGAAGGTAAAGACGGTGGAGTTGTTTATAATGAAGGAACATTAGAAGTCTTAAATTCTGATTTTGAAGATAACACTGCAAACGGATATGGTGGTGCAATTTTCAATAACGGTGAAGCAAACATAGACAATTCATCATTTAGTGGAAGTTTCAGTGCAAAAGATGGTGCTGCCATTTACAATAATAATACAATGGTTGTGAATAATTCCACATTAGTTGCAAATACCGCAACAGGCAATGGTGGGGCAATCTACAACAACAAAACATTGAAACTTACAGATTCCTTCTTTGGAATTAACTACGCTTACGAGTATGCAAACATTTACAATGCAGGAGATATTCAATCATTTAGTGGAAACACATTCGATTTCTATGATGTGATATTATACGTACCGGATGGTGAATACGGCATTCCTACAACAATTACAGGTACACTTGATCCTCAATTCAACAAGGACATTCAATTAATATTACCTGGATTTGTTAACTATCAAGATGCTAGAGTTAATGTTACAGATGGAATATTTGAATATAATACCAGTGTTTTACCAAAAGGTGCTTATGACGTTATATTAAATGAAATCATTTATGACACAAACGGCAACGTTTATTATGGTGAATCAATAAGAGACAGGCTTATCGTAAATAAGGCGAATGTCTACATCAATCTGACTGTAGAGGATATTATCCTTAAAAATTCAGAAACAGGCGCACCGGTTTTAAAAATCAGCGCAAGTAAAAACGGAACATTCCAGCTTCTGTTCAATAATAAGCTTTCAAATTTCACTATTGCTGGTACTCAAGCCGAAATAGATTTGGTTAGTGTTGGAGAAGGAAACTACAGTGTAATGGTTTTCCGTGAAGGTGATGAAAACTATAACGATGCAGTAAATACAACTACATTCACTGTCAGTGAATATTTAGGCAATTTCATTGTCAACAGTAGCGGCGGAAAATTCGACACATTAAATGAAGCTATCAGTAATTCTAAAGCTGAAGACATCATTTATGTAATGGAAGGAAATTACACTGGTTTTGACAATCTCGGTGTGAATATTTTAAAAAACTTAACTATAACTGCACTCGGAGAAGTTGTTTTTGATGCAAATTCAATAAGTGGACAAGTTTTGTATGCTGGTTCTATGTGTGATGTCACCCTGGAAGGCATTATATTTACTGGATATACTGGCATAATCATTCAGAATTCTGGCAATTTGACTCTTGACGGATGCACCTTTGTCAATAATACTTTTATTTCAGAAGATTCACAGGATTATGGTAGTATATATAATGAAAATAATTTAAACATTGTTGGCTCAGAATTTTATGACAATATTTTAAGTGGCCAATCACTTATATTTAGTAAATCAAAACAATCAAATATTACCATTAATGAATCAATATTTGAAAACAATGCCCTCAGTGGTATCTCCCGTATCATTGATATAGTTTATGCGAATTCAGTAAATGTTATATCAACTGAATTCAGTGAAAACACTTTAGAATCAGGCTCCATCATTCATGTTAGACATTGTAATGATGTTCTCATTAGTTCTGATTTTTACAATAATACTAATACTCAAGGTGAACAAGTTATTTTTGCATGGAATAATACCAACCTAAATATTGAAAATTCAACATTTATAGGCAATATTATGCCGTATGGTTATATAATCTGTTCAGATGAAAATAATCAGAGTATTATTTCAGAATGTACATTCACAGACAACACAGTTAAAAATGTTGTTTTCATTGAAGACGACGATATTCTCTTAATTTCTGAATCCACATTTTCAGCCAACACAATTAAAGCCGACGGTGCAATATACATTAAATCAATGACAGATACAACTGTTGACGGCTGTGTGTTTGCAGACAATAAGGCAGACAATTACAGAAACATTTATAGGGTTATAGCTGATTTGAACATTACCAATTCAGTATTTGACGCTATAAACGTTGATTATAGTGTTAATGGTATTGACTATAAACAAAATGAAACAATTGAAGGTACTATTGATATCGGTATAAACATTCCTTTCACTGTCAATTTAAACATTAACAACAAAGTCTATCCAGTCAAAGTAACTAACAATAAATTCACCTACACTTTAAGCAATCTTACAGGTGGAGAATATGAGGTTGTATTAAATCCAGAAGACAATAATTCAAACACTTTCGTATTTGATAAAATAACCAAAACATTCGCTGTTAATCGTATTGATCCTGGATTAAAAGTTACAATATCAAATATTACTCAGGGTGAAAAATTAGAAGTTAATGCGACACTTATCAATAATGCTACTGATAAAATTCTCTATCAATTGAATGGAAAGTGGTATGATAAGGCTCAACTGGAAAATCTCTTATTGACCCATGGTAATTATTTAGTTGCAGCAGCATATAGTGGAAATAAAAACTACTATCCAGTTGCTATACCGGTTAATGTGGAAGTTTACAAAATAACTCCAAACATTACTGTAAGTGATGCTGAAGCTAACTATGGTGAAGATATTAAAATTAATGCAGATGTTGATGTTGCTGATTATTATACCGTATTTTTAGATGACATATACGATGAATCAGTTTCATTATATATTGACGGCAGCGGAACATTTTCAGTCCCAAGTAAAAACTTCAAACCTGGTAAATATGAAATCAAAGTTTATAAAATTGAAACTGATGACTATAATGAAGCATACGGATATGCCAATTTAATTCTTAACAAGGTTATCGGTGTATTCAATTTATCAAACGATACAATTACTTATGGTGAAAATGCAACCATTAGCGTAGAAATTCCAGTCAACGCATATGGAAACATTACATACATAATATATGATGAGAATAATGAAGAGGTTTACACTATCAAACAATCCTGTATGGAAGAACTTGTTGTTCCTAATCTGAATGCTGGAAAATATAATGTCACAGGTACATTTGAAGCTGATTCCTACTACACTGAAGACTCCAAAGTCACATCCAGTACAATAGTTGTCAATACTAAAGGTGTAGACTTAAACATTACTGTAGCTAATATAACTTTTGGTGAAAATGCTATTGTTATTGTTGAGGCTGATGTTGATGGTGAGTATCGTGTTTATGTAGGCAATAATCAGTTTGTGGTCAATGTTATAAATGGTACTGGAAATGTTCCTGTTTCTAATTTAAATGTTGGAAATCATACTGTTAATGCTACTATTATTGACGGAAATTATTCTGCATTCAATGAGACTGTATTCGGTGTAGTTCCTAAACCAGTTTCCGTTACTGTTTCTGTTGAAGATATAGTATATGGTGAGGATGCTATTGTTTTCGTTTATGGTGAAGTTGACGGTGAATATGTTGTAGAGGTAAATAATCAGAATTATACTGTAAATGTTGTTGGTGGAAAAGGAAACACTTCAGTTTCTGGTTTATTTGTTAATGAAGGTATTTCAGCTTCTGTGTCTATTGTGGATGGAAATTATAGTGCTGTTAACACTACTGCATTCAATGTAGTTCCTAAACAGGTGTCTGTAAACATTTCAATTGAAAATATTACTTTTGGTGATGATGCGGTTGTTGTTGTGCAGGCTGATGTTGACGGTAATTACATAGTAACTATTAGAGATGAAAACCATAATGTAACCGTTAGTGGTGGAAATGGAGTTATATCTGTCCCTAATTTAACTGTTGGAAATCAAATTGCAGCAACCGTTAAACGTAATGACAACTATACAGCATTTAATGAAACTGCATTTGATATTGATAGTAAAATGACCAATGTTACTGTTTCTGTTGAAGATATAGTATATGGTGAGGATGCTATTGTTTTCGTTTATGGTGAAGTTGACGGTGAATATGTGGTAGAGGTAAATAATCAGAATTATACTGTAAATGTTGTTGGCGGAAAAGGAAACACTTCAGTTTCTGGTCTGTTTGTTAATGAAGGTATTTTAGCTTCTGTGTCTATTGTGGATGGAAATTATAGTGCTGTTAACACTACTGCATTCAATGTAGTTCCTAAACAGGTGTCTGTAAACATTTCAATTAGAAATATTACTTTTGGTGATGATGCGGTTGTTGTTGTGCAGGCTGATGTTGATGGTGATTACATAGTAACTATTAGAGATGAAAACTATACTGCATCCGTAAGTGGTGGAAATGTAGTTATACTTGTCCCTAATTTAACTGTTGGAAATCAAATTGCAGCAACCGTTAAACGTAATGACAACTATACAGCATTTAATGAAACTGCATTTGATATTATTAGTAAAATGACCAATGTTGAAGTTGCTGTTGGAGATGTTACTTATGGTGAAAGTGTAGTTGTCAATGTTACTGCTGAAATTGATGGAATGTATACTTTATCTGTAAATGGCATTGAATATCCTGTTGAGGTAATTGATGGTAAAGCAAGTCAGGTTATTTCTGGTTTGGCTGCTGGCAATTATCTTGTACAAATTGCTATTGTTGATGGCAATTATTCAGCATTTAATCAAGTTGAATTTAACGTAACACCTAAACAGGTTTCTCTTGCTGTATCTGTTGTAAATACAACCTATGAAGAAGATACTGTTGTAATTATTGAGTCTGATCTTGATGGTGAGTATTTGGTTGATGTTGATGGTGCTGTTTATAGCGTAAATGTTGTTGGCGGTATTGGAAACGTTACAGTTTCTAATTTGACTGTTGGCAGTCATGTTGTTAATGTTAGTGTTGTAGATAGCAATTATTCTGCAGATTATTCCACAACATTTGATATTGCATTAATTGATACTCCAATCAGTGCTGATGTAAATGTAACAGAAAACAGGGTGACAGTAACTGTTACTGTTGATTCTGATGCAACTGGTATTGTCAAGTTTGAAGTTACTGGTGCTGAAGAATACACTGTTTATGCTGATGTTGATTATACTGTTGTTGCAACATACATGGGCGATGGCAGATTCAACAGTAATGTAACTTCTGAGAGTTTCACTGTTAAAGGTCATGTTAAAAAGGATACTCCGATTAGTGCTAATGTTGATGTGGACGGTTATAAGGTTACTGTTACTGTTAATGTCAATGAGAATGCTACCGGTTTTGTTAACATGAAATTCACTGACACTGAGTTCAATATTGAATTAACAGATGGTGTAGGTTCTCTTACAGTCGATTTACCTGCAAACAGTTACAATGTGGATGTGACTTATCTTGGTGATGACAATTTCAATGAGAACATGACAAAAATCATATTCACAGTTGTAGATCCTATTAAGGAAAACACTCCTAAATTATGTAACATTCACTGTTACTGTTGATTCTGATGCTACCGGTATTGTCAAGTTTGAAGTTACTGGTGCTAAAGAATACACTGTTTATGCTGATGTTTTAAACGGAATAGCAGTAATGGACGATGTGCTTGAAGTTGGTGATTATACTGTTGTTGCAACTTACATGGGCGATGATATATTCAATTCAAACAATACATTTGATTCATTTGTTGTTGAAATAAAACCTGTAATCATTTCAGTTGCATCTGAATTCAGTGACATAACTATTGGGGATGATTTAACCATTTATGTAGTCCTTAAGGATGAATATGGCAATGTCATCGCAAATGCTCCTATTAACTATATGGTAAACGGAACTGCAGGTACAACCATTACTGATGCTGACGGTTCATTTACAGTTAAGGCTGTAAGCGGTGCTGAGGTGGACATCTTCTATGCCGGAAGTGAAATATTCTTGCCTACTAACCTGACATTGACCTTCAATGTTCCGGATGTTCCTGTTGTTGTTAAAACTGCTACCTACTTTGATATTCCTGACCGTGCAATAACTATTTACGGTTATGCCGTAGACGGTCCTGCAGACGAACAGGGAATTTATTATGCAACTACTTTGCTTGATGCTAATGGAAATCCTGTATCCAATGTATATATGGAATTTGCGGTTAACAACAAAATCTATAATAGGACAACCTATGAAAACGGTAGTTTCAGACCTTACAAGCTTAATATGATAAGGGCGGGCAGATACACAATGGCTTTCAACTTTGCAGGTGATGACAACTACACCAATGCATTTGCATGTGTTTGTGTTGATTTGGATAAAAAACCAGTTACAATCAAGGCTTCTGCTAAATCATACAAAGCCACTACCAAAATCAAAAAATACACTGTTGCCTTGTCCACAATCAAAAGTTTGGACGGTAAGATGCATTTAAGCCCTAAATATATAACACTCAAGGTGAATGGTAAAACATACACTGGAAAAACCAACTCTAAAGGTCAGTTCACCTTTAAAATTACCAATTTGAAGAAAACAGGTAAATACACTGCTAAAATCAGTTATAAAGGTGACAAAACATATGAATCTGCAACAAAATCTGTAAAATTAACAATTAAATAGTGGGATTAATATCTCACTAACTTTTTTTCTTTTTTGATTACTATTTCTTGTTCTGTGTGACATTCTTTTTTTAGTCAGTATTTAAAACCGGATTTGGCTGACATATTATTTTTGCAATAATCATTAAATATTTCAAAATTCAATAATACTTTATGGATGCTATTCTAACTACAATTTTATCAATAATTATAATGATCGGTTTGGGATATTTCCTTAAACGAATCGATTTTCTATCAGAAAAGGACATTGATCCTTTTAATAAAATAGTAATGTACATTTTAATGCCCTGCATGATTTTTCATGCCATTTTTACCGCTGACATATCTTTAATTCCAAAATTGGGCATTTTACCATTTATAATTTTGGCATCATCCTTTGCCACCGGAATCATATCCTATTTTATTTTAAAACAGCTTAAATTGGATGACAAGAAATTATGGTCAGTTCTCGTTACAGTTATGATAGCAAACACTGCTTTCATGGGATATCCTGTTACATTGGGCATTTATGGTCAGGCAGGTTTTTTAAGGGCAATTTTCTGTGATATGGCTACATTATGCATATTTTTGCTATTATCATTTGTTTTGATTTTAAAATTTGGAGGCACAATCAAAACTGCCTTTAAAAAGATTGCACTCTTTCCTCCGGTATGGGCTGTAGTTTTAGGGTTATGCTTTAACTGGTTAAACATTCCGATAGGGTCTGTTTTGGACAATACTGTTAACTATTTGGGCCAGGGTGCAATTCCATTGATTATGGTTACATTAGGTTTGTCAATTGACTTTTCAGCATTGGCCAGAAGCAAATCAATGATTGTTTTCACTTCCATCATGAAATTGGCGTTTTTCCCGATTGTAGCATTTCTGATTGTGAATTATTTGGGGCTTGTGGACTTACAGTATCAGGTGTCAATTGTTGAGGCTGCAATGCCTTCCGGAATGTTGTCATTGCTGCTTTCCATAACATATAAACTGGATTATGAACAGACTTCAGACTGCATATTGATCAACACTGTAATCTCTTTGATTACACTACCGGCAATTATCATGCTGATATAGCTAAAATTTGCTAAATTTATCACAACCTAAATTTATTATTTTTCATAAATCTAACAATTAGGCTTGTTTTAATATCAATAGCTTTTTTTATTCTTTTTTTTATTATCAACGCCATTTTAAAGAGTATTTTAATTCATCATATATAAACTTTACTCTACAATTTCATAAGAAAGCTTTAAATATGTGTATTTACTACATATGTATATCTAATACTATGTAAAAATTCTATAGACTTTTTTTAAAAAATTGCAATTTTTATTATATATTAGATATTTTTCACGACTTGTACAAGGTGAATTAATATGGCAGAAGAAATAAATAATAACGAAGAATTAAGGATAGGTGTTTACGTCTGTCACTGTGGTGTTAACATTGGCGGAGTAGTCGACTGTCCTGAAGTAGCAGAGTATGCAAAGACATTACCAAATGTTGTATACGCAACCGACTATAAATATATGTGTTCCGACCCAGGTCAAGCAATGATCCAAGAGGACATCAAAGAGAAAAACTTAAACAGAATTGTTGTAGCAGCATGTTCCCCTCGTCTTCACGAACCTACTTTCCGTAGATGTGTAGAAGAAGCTGGATTAAACAAATTCTTATTTGAATTTGCTAACTTAAGGGAACAAGACTCCTGGGTACACATGGATTTACCAGAAGAAGCTACCAACAAAGCTAAAGACTTAACACGTATGGCTGTTGCAAAAGCAAGATTACTCGAACCATTAGAAGCTACCAAAGTAGCAGTAGATAACAAAGCATTAGTTATCGGTGGTGGAGTAGCTGGTATCCAAACCGCATTAGATTTAGGTGACATGGGATTCAAAACCTACATGGTAGAAAGAAACCCAACCATCGGTGGAAGAATGGGACAATTAGACAAAACATTCCCAACTCTCGACTGTTCAATGTGTATTTTAGCACCTAAAATGGTAGACGCATTCAAACACGAAAACATCGAATTAATTTCCTACGCAGAAGTAACTGAAGTTGACGGATACATCGGAAACTTCACCGTAAAAGTAGAGAAAAAACCAAGATATGTAGATGAAGCATTATGTACTGGATGTGGATCCTGTCAAGAAGCTTGTCCTATCGAAATACCTAACTACTACGACGAAGGTGTAGGTATGGTAAAAGCAGCATTCATCCCATTCCCTCAAGCTGTACCATTATGTGCTACTATCGATAAAGACTACTGTATCGAATGTAACTTATGTGTACAAGCATGTGGACCAGATGCTATCGACCACAACCAACAACCTGAAACAATTGAATTAGAAGTTGGTACTATTGTTGCTGCAATCGGTTACGACCCATTCGATCCATCCGGAATTTACCAATACGGATACGGACGTTTCTCAAACGTAATCACTGCTATGGAAATTGAAAGAATGATTAACGCATCAGGTCCTACCGGTGGACACGTAATCAAACCTTCCGACGGTATCGAACCTAAAC
The DNA here is from genome assembly GCA_900318035.1 of uncultured Methanobrevibacter sp. Taxonomy (GTDB): domain Archaea; phylum Methanobacteriota; class Methanobacteria; order Methanobacteriales; family Methanobacteriaceae; genus Methanocatella. The sequence goes on along the minus strand of ONJC01000021.1, from coordinate 104 downwards.
GTGTAGCATTCATCCACTGTGTCGGTTCCAGAGATGAACAAATCGGTAAACCATACTGTTCCAGAGTATGTTGTATGTACTCCATGAAAAACGCTCAATTATGT
>ONJC01000018.1 GCA_900318035.1 uncultured Methanobrevibacter sp. | reverse complement strand
TAATAATGAGGACAATGACACTGTTGAGATTCCACCTGAAGCTGACTTAGAAATTGCTAAAGTTGCTGATGTGACTGAGGCTCATGTTGGTGATGTTGTTGAGTGGACTATTGCTATTACTAATCTTGGTCCTGATGCGGCTGTGAATGTCAGGGTTACTGATGTTGTTCCTGTTGAGTTGGTTGATGTTAGTGTTGTAAGTGTTGATGGTTCATTTGCTAACAATGTTTGGTCTATTGATAGGATTGAAAGTGGGGACAGTTTAGTTTTAGTTATTGAAACTACTGTTGCTAAATCCAATGTTAATATTACTAATGTTGCTGTTGTGACTTCTGTAATAATGAGGACAATGACACTGTTGAGATTCCACCTGAAGCTGACTTAGAAATTGCTAAAGTTGCTGATGTGACTGAGGCTCATGTTGGTGATGTTGTGTCTTGGACTATTGCTATTACTAATCTTGGTCCTGATGCGGCTGTGAATGTCAGGGTTACTGATGTTGTTCCTGTTGAGTTGGTTGATGTTAGTGTTGTAAGTATTGATGATGGTTCTTTTGCTAACAATGTTTGGTCTATTGATAGGATTGAAAGTGGGGACAGTTTAGTTTTAGTTATTGAGACTACTGTTGCTAAATCCAATGTCAATGTTACTAATGTTGTTACTGTGAATTCTAAGACTTATGACCCTAATGAGACTAATAATAAGGATAATGACACAGTTGAGATTCCTCCTGAAACTGATTTAGCAGTTACTATTACTAACAACTTTGAGGAGTCTGGTGAGACTTGTCATAATGGTGATATCATTGTTTGGACGATTGTTGTTACAAATAACGGTCCTGATGATGCCATTAATTCAGTTCTTGAAGATGTTTTACCTGATGGTGTAATTTATGTAACTCATGATAATGCTAATGGTACTTATGATAATGAAAGTGCTGTTTGGAGTATTGGCGACTTGCCTGTCGGTGAGACTGTAACTTTAACTATTACTACTATAGCAAATACTACTGATGCTACAGTTTATAGAAATGTTTCTGTTTCAACTGATACTTATGAACCGGATTTAAGTAATAATTATGATGATAGCTCTGTTAATATTGTTGCTGAGGCTGATTTAGAGATTATCAAATCAGTTTCTGATAAAGCAGCTTATAAGGGTGATATAATCACTTGGATCATCATTGTTAAAAACAATGGTGCAGATACTGCTGTAAATGTAGTTGTAACTGATAAATTACCTTCTGGTGTAGTTTATGATTCAGATGATTCCAATGGAGCTTATAATAGTGTTACTGGAATTTGGAATGTTGGTAATCTTGCTGGTGGAGAATCTACATCTCTAAGAATTTATACTAAAGTTGTTGTAACCAATGAGGATATAATTAACTTTGCAAGTGTAACTTCAGATACATATGATCCAAATAAACAAAACAATCAAGGCAATGATTCAACTACTGTTCTTCCTGTATCAGATTTAGAAATAATTGATGTACCGGATGTTGGTAATGTTGCTGTTGGTGATGAAGTTGAATACGAAATCACTGTTGTAAATCAGGGACCAGATGCTGCAGTCAATACTTATACAAAAATTATCATACCTGATTCATTGAGATTTTTAGGAGTTAAACCTTCTGAAGGTACATATGATCCTGAAACTGGAATTTGGACTATCGGAGATTTGGAGCCTGGTGAAAAGGCAGTTCTTAAACTTGATGCCAAAGTTTTAAAACCGGGTTCAATTAGTATAAAAACTAGTGTTGAAAGTGATACTCACGATGCTAATATTACTTATAAAGTAAATACTGTTAAAATAACTCCAAAAGAGCCAAATCACCGCAATGGTACTGATGTACCTAAAGGCAATAGTTCCGATGTACCTTCCGGAAAAGTTTATTCACCTGAAAAAATGCCTGCTACAGGTAATCCGATTGTAATGATGCTATTGGCATTACTCGCAATTGTTGGCTTATCATTAAAAAGGAAAAGTTAAACACTTTATGGGAAATTAAATTTTCCCATTATTTTTTATTTTTTAAACCAAAGTAAAGTTGCTTTAAATTGATTTTATAATTAATAATTTTGTAGAAAAAGCAATAATCATGCAAAATAATAATGCTTATTTTTAAAATAATCAATTTCTAATTTCAAAATAATAATTCTTTACATGGACATGTAGATATCCATAACAGTTTTGACTATTTTCAACAATTTAATCATTTCAACATCATGTTTTAAAAGTAATTAGGAAGATATATACTAATGATTAAATTTGATGTGTGATTAGATGAAAAGTGATAGTATCAAAGAAGGTATTCAAAGAGCTCCCCACAGGTCACTTTTAAGGGCCTGCGGACTTGATGATGATGACTTCAAAAAACCGTTCATTGGAATAGCAAACAGTTTTACAGACATTGTACCGGGTCATATTCACCTGAAGGAACTTGTGGAATTTGTAAAGGATGGAATTATTGCCGCAGGCGGTGTTCCATTTGAATTCGATACAATGGCAGTATGTGACGGAATAAGCATGAACCATGAAGGAATGAAATATTCCCTTCCTTCACGTGAAATAATTGCAGCAACAGTCGAATCAATGACAAAGGGCCATGCATTTGACGGGCTCGTACTGATTCCAAGCTGTGATAAGGTGGTTCCGGGAATGATTATGGGTGCTGCAAGAGTAAACGTCCCTTCAATTGTTGTAACAGGAGGACCAATGGCATCCGGTGAATATAATGGAAAACCTGCAGATTTGATTACAGTCTTTGAGGCAGTCGGCGCTTATTCTGCCGGAAAAATGTCTGAAGAGGAAGTCAATGAACTTGAAAAATGTGCGTGCCCAGGTGCAGGAAGCTGTTCTGGTTTATTCACTGCAAATACAATGGCATGCATAACCGAAACCTTTGGACTGTCCCTTCCAACATGTGCCACTACTCATGCCAGAACAGAGGAAAATAATCAGGTTGCATACGAGTCAGGTAAAAAGATTATAGAACTTGTGGAAAAGGATATCAAACCGTCAGATATCATGACTCAGGAAGCATTCAACAATGCAATTGCTGTTGACATGGCACTGGGAGGCTCATCCAACACAGCACTTCACATTCCAGCTATTGCAAGTGAAGTTGAAGGTGTTGAAGTGGATTTGGAACTCTTTGATAAAATATCCAGAAAAGTACCTCACATTGCGCTCATTTCTCCGGCCGGAGAAGATTCAATGATGGATTTACATCTTGCGGGAGGTATTCAGGCTGTATTGAAAACATTAGGCGATAAGATTGATACAGACCAGTTGACAGTAACCGGAAAGACAATTGCCGAGAACTTGGAGACTGTCGAAAACAAAAATACCGATGTTATCCACACATTGGACAATCCTGTACATGAGGATGGAGGCATTGCAATTCTTAAAGGTAATCTTGCTCCTAATGGAAGTGTTGTTAAAAAAGGTGCGGTTGCCGATGACCTTATGCATCTTAAAGGACCTGCAAAGGTATATGATTCAGAAGAGGATGTTACAAAAGCAATATTCGACCATGAAATTGAAGAGGGAGACATTGTCGTAATCAGATATGAAGGTCCGAAAGGCGGTCCTGGAATGCGTGAAATGTTAAATCCAACATCTGCTCTTGCCGGAATGAACATCAAGAATGTGGGATTAATAACCGATGGAAGATTCTCAGGAGGAACAAGAGGACCTTGTATAGGACACGTATCTCCTGAAGCCAGGGAAGACGGTCCGATTGCCGCCATTCAAAATGGTGATATAATTGAAATTGACATTAACAATAGAATAATCAATGTTGAACTGGATGATGAAGAAATCGAAGCCAGATTGAAAGAAGTAAAACACCCTGAAAGTGATGTCTCCGGATGGTTGGCAATATATCAAAAATTAGTACACTCAGCAGATACCGGAGCTATAATGAGGTAGTGTTATAATGGAAATACTCAAGTACTCTGAAATTGATTTGACAGAAACCATAAAAAGGTCAGAACAGGACGTAAACAATGTACTGGATATAGTGTCCGATATTTTAGATAATGTCAAAGAGAACAGGGATCATGCTATTAGACAATATACTGAAAAGTTTGATGGGGTTACAATAGAAAATTTAAAGGTATCCAAAGATGAAATTGAAGAGGCATATGATACTTTGGATGATGAATTGTTGGTTGCCTTAAAGAAGGCCGCTTCAAACATTGAAAAATTTCACAAAAAGCAAATTCCATCAGAGTGGGAAATGGAAGTAAATCCCGGTGTGGTTGCAGGTCAAATCGTAAGGCCTATCAACTCTGCTGGCTGTTATATCCCAGGTGGACGTGCGGCTTATCCATCATCCATACTGATGACAGTAATACCTGCAAAAATTGCAGGCGTTAAAAAAGTTGTCTGTGTCACTCCCCCTCAAAAGGACGGCAAAATTCTTGATGCGATTTTAGTTGCTGCAGATATTGCAGGAGCCGATGAAATCTATAAGGTCGGTGGAGCACAGGCCATTGCCGGACTTGCATTTGGGACAGAATCAATTCCGCGCGTTGAAAAGATTGTGGGGCCAGGTAATATATTCGTTACTGCAGCAAAGAAACTTGTCTATGGTCAAGTAGACATTGAGTTTCCGGCAGGTCCATCAGAAGTGCTTATACTGGCTGATGAAAGTGCAAACCCTGAATTTCTGGCAACCGATATTTTGGCGCAGGCGGAGCACGACCCTAACGCATCCTGCTTTTTGGTTACGGATAGTGAAGATTTGGCAATTAAAACTGATAAGTTTGTCAAACAATTGACTGAAATTGCACCAAGACGTGAAATTATTGAGGAATCATTATCCAAAAGCGGAAAAATCATTATCACTGACACATTTGATGAAGCGGTCCATGTTACAAATGAATATGCTCCTGAACATTTAATCATATCCACAAAAGATGACGATGAAACACTATCACACATCAACAATGCCGGATCCATCTTTTTAGGCGCATACTCACCGGTGGCAGCAGGAGATTACGGTTCCGGAACAAACCATGTTCTTCCTACAGGTGGCGGGGCAAAAATGTATTCCGGTCTTTCAACAGAAGCGTTTATCAAAAAACCGACAGTTCAAAGGCTTACAAGGGAAGGCCTTAAGGAGCTTTCAAAAACTTCCGTTCCAATAGCTGAATATGAAGGTTTCTTTGCACATGCAAACTCATTTAAAACAAGATTGAGGGATAATTAGATGGATTTTGAAAGAGTGAATATGGATGAGCTTAGTGAAGAGGAATTGCTGAAATATGCCCGACAAGGCGAATTAATCTTTAAGCTCAATCATACCATGCCGATGACTCCTGAGTATGATGAGATATTAAAAGAGCTTTTCGGTGATAATCTTGGTGAAAATTCAAGGGTAATGGCTCCCATTTCAGGTGCGGCTTTGGATAAACTGGTAATAGGCGATAATGTATTTATCAATTCTAACTGTTTGGCAATGGCACGTGGCGGAATAACAATTGAAGATGATGTGATGCTTGCCACCAATGTTCAGCTGCTTTCCAATAATCATGACGAGTACAACAGAAATGTGCTACTATGCAAGCCTATTCACATTAAAAAAGGTGCATGGATTGGAGCGGGCGCAACAATTTTGCCTGGAGTTACAATCGGAGAATATGCTATTGTAGGTGCATCGGCGGTTGTAACAAAGGATGTCGGTGACTATGAGGTAGCGGTTGGAGTTCCTGCAAAAATAGTCAAAACCTTGGATAAAAATAAATTTTAATAAAAAAAAGTTAAATAGCTATTTTTTAGCTATTTAAAACAAATTTTCAACATCAATGTGTTTTACAATACGTTTTCTTAAATATTTGGAGGAAATGATTCCAACGATTAATCCGAATATTGTAAAGATTACTGCTCCGTATCCGGAGAGAAGTTCATAACTGAAACTGTATCCATTGCACATTTCAACTATAAATGCCGCAAACAATCCCAGTACCAGACCGTTAATAATACCTAAAAGACCACCATTAATTAAGTCTCTAAATGATCCGAATATTCCAACAACTATTAAAAGGCTCATGAAGAATCCTACACAATAGTAATCGGCTTTTGGTGTTGCGACAGCGAAAATATACGTAAACGCAATGGAAAGGATAAACAATAATATGAGAGAAATTATTGAAACTACAATTATTTTTTTAAGTTTTATTGTTGCCCTGATACCTTCAAAGGACTGCTTATCCAAACTGATGGATTTTCCACATTCAGGACAAAATTCAGTTTCCTCATCAATTTCAGTATTACAAAATGGGCAATGAGCATTATCTTCTGGTTCTGTTTCTTCAGTTGTTTCTTCTGTTTCTTTTTTGTCTTCTGGTTCTGTTTCTTCAGTTGTTTCTTCTGTTTCTTTTTTGTCTTCTGGTTCTGTTTCTTCAGTTGTTTCTTCTGTTTCTTCGGTTTTTGTTTCTTCAGTTTCTTTTTTCTCTTCAGTTTCTAAATCTTCTTTAACCTTTTTTCCACATTGTGGACAAAATACACTTTCATCATCTAATTCGGTGTTACATTCGGGACAAACATTAGACTTATCTATTTTTGTTCCGCAATTTCCACAAAAATTGTTATCTCCAACTTCTTTTCCACAATTAGGGCATTCAACCATCTTCTTAACACCTTTATTTTATTATCAGTATATGCACTATATAATCAAATGTTGTTAATACTATTATTTATATATTATTAAAACAAAATTTTAAGTATAGACAATATTTAAATACAATAGTCATGGTGAATTTATGAAAATAGATACTCACGTTTTGTTTCTCATCGTTGTAGTCGGTGTAATTTCAGCTGGTTTGGTTGGAGCTACTGTTTTAAACAGCGATGTATCAATGAAACAGGAGACATTTGATGGAATAAAGGTATCTGTTCCTGCGGATTCAAATTTTGTTAAAACTGGGGATGGAGTTTATAAGGACAGCAAATACGGAATAACAATCAACACATTTAAAAATAATAACTCTATGGTTAATTTTTTAAAGAATTCTAAGAAATCCAAAATTATACCATTGGAAAATCAACCGCCACAATCTATTGCCTTTAAACAGGGCAATACAATTAATCTGTTGGTTACAAATGGTGTAGAGGGAATGTCAGTTTCATGTAAGGATGGGGAACTTACTTCTAAAGTGGCAAATAGTATCATATTCAGCAACAATCAAAAAAGTCAAAAGTCCGGCGGCCTTTCTGTTGGCGGATTAAGCATAGTCAAGCCACAAATGGAATTTAAAAAAGACTATAATCTTACAATGATTCTTCTGGCTGATGTGGATACTACCAATTTTAATGTTGCAATGTTCCAGAACAATACAATATCTGTAGTTGATGAATATAATTCTGAAATTAGTCAGGAACAAAACAATTTCCCAATATTCATCAATAATAATGAAGCTGATGACGGAGGCTCCGCATCTGATGTTGTTGACGATAATGACAATGTAACTAAAGTTGTATCAGGTGATGATTCAGGAAATTCAAACAGCGGATCCGGTAACGAATTAGTTGATGCATTTTCTGACACAGTTGAAAATATTCCTGCACAGAACAACCCTGCAAGCAGCAGTTCTGCAGACAATAGTCATTCACAGCCTAGTACATCCAGTAATAGTCCTTCAACTTCAAGCAGCTCTTCTTCAAATTCAAATCCGTCCGCTCCTGCAAGTTCATCAAGTTCAAACAATCAGCCTACAAACAATCAGCCACAGAAATTAACTGTCAATGAATGTAAAAATGCACTTTCTGCTAGTTTGCCTTCAGGATACAGTTTTGATACCCGCTCTGATGATTTGGGAAGTTCATACAAGTTATACATTCTTGATGACAAGAATAAAGATGCAGGATATATTGTAGTTGATGCAAAAACAGGTAACCTTTTAGAAAATCATATTAAATAATAATTTGCTCTTATGAGTAAGTTATTTCTTTTTTTATTTTTTTTCCAAACCTTTTCAATATCAGATATTTTTCTGAATTTTACATATCTTTATTAAACATTAAATCTATACTAAAATTATAATGAAAATTTATCATTATTATTTATTTTTACAACTTTGAGGTGAATAATTTGCAAGGTTTATTAAAAGATTGGAGAAGAACAAACTATGCTAACCAGTGCAATCCTGAAATTGCAGGCAGTGATGTCACCATCATGGGTTGGGTACATGAAATCCGTGATTTCGGTGGAATCATGTTTGTCATCATCCGTGATGTGACTGGCAGAGTTCAGATAACTGCTCCAAGTAAAAAAGTAGAAGCAGAAGTGTTAGAACAATTAAGAGAATTAAGAAAAGAATCCGTTGTAGCCATTAAAGGTATGGCTCAGGAAGCTCCTAAAGCACCGAATGGTGTTGAAATTTTACCAAAAGAAGTGAAAGTATTGAACATGGCTAATCAGCCTTTACCTATGGATCCTACAGAAAAGGTCAAAGCCGGAATCGATACAAGATTGGATTCAAGATTTTTGGATATCAGAAAAGAAAACGTTTCAGCTATTTTCAAAATCAAAGGGCAAATGTTCCATACAATCAGAGATTTCTTCTATGATAATGGATTTTATGAAATTAACACTCCTAAACTCGTAGCTTCAGCTACTGAAGGAGGTACAGAATTATTCCCAATCGCTTACTTTGACAAGGAAGCGTTCCTTGGACAATCACCGCAGCTATACAAACAGATGATGATGGCAAGTGGAATGGACAAGGTATTCGAAATAGCTCAAATTTTCAGAGCAGAAGAGCATGATACCCTAAGACACTTGAATGAAGCAGTATCCATAGATGCGGAAGTTTCATTTGCAGATGATGAGGACGTAATGAAAATCCTTAATGACATGCTCGTCAATGTAATAAACGACATCAATGACAAATGTGCAGACGAACTTGAAATCTTAGGACATGAACTTGAAATTCCGGATGAGAAATTCCCTCATGTAACCTATGATGAAGCAGTTGAAATAGTCAATGCACATGGCGTTGAAATGCCATGGGGTGAAGACCTCTCCCGTGAAGCTGAAAAGGCTTTAGGTGATGAAATGGGTGGATTCTACTTCCTGACCGAATGGCCATCTGAAATCAAGCCGTTCTATGTAATGCCTAAGGATGGAGACGAAAAATACTCCCATGCATTCGATTTAATGTACAACAATCTTGAGTTGTCTTCAGGTGCTACCCGTGTACACCAGCATGACTTGCTCGTAAAACAAATTGGGGAAAGAGGCTTAAATCCGGAAGGATTCGGAACATACCTCAAGGCGTTTGAATACGGTATGCCTCCTCATGCAGGTTGGGGTGTAGGTGCAGAAAGGCTGACCATGGTCATGACCGGTTCTGAAAACATCCGTGAATGTGCACTCTTCCCAAGAGACAGACACAGATTAACCCCTTAATATTATTTTTTAGATTTAAATGGATGAATATGACATAGCTGTTATTGGCGGAGGTCCAGCGGGAATCATGGCTGCAATTGCCGCAAGCCGTAATTCCTCCAAGGTAATATTGCTTGAGAAAAACCCACAGCTGGGAAGAAAACTCCTTTTGACCGGCGGCGGAAGATGCAATATCACCAACCTTAAGCCAATAAAAAAGCTATTGAACATTTATCCTCAAAAAAACTTTTTAAAACACTCTTTTTTTACATTTACAAATGAAATGCTACTCTCATTTTTTCAGGATAATGGATTGAATTTCATTGAGGAAGATGACAACAGAATATTTCCGGAAACTGAAAAGTCACGCGATGTCTTAAAAGTTTTAACTGACTGTCTGGACGATGTTGTTATAAGTTATAACTTTGAAGTTAAAACTATAACTGAAGGATTCATAATCAACGATAAAATCAAGGCAGACAAAGTTATCATCGCAACCGGCGGTGTTACATATCCTCAAACCGGCTGCAGCATAAAAAACTATTCCCTTACCTCACAGCCACTGACAGACATTAAATATGGGCTTTCTCCATTGATTACAAAAAAGAATCTCTCTCGAATTGCTGGAATAACATTGTATGATGTTGCTGTAAGCTATGGGAAAAGTAAAATCAAAGGCAATGTCCTGTTTTCACATGTCGGGCTTACCGGTCCGGGAATCATCAACCTGAGCAATCTTATTTCCGAAAGTATAACTTATAACTTATTGGAGAGGGGGCCTGATTTGGATATTGAAATAGCTATTGATTTATGTCCTGATTTTACCCGTGAAGAGTTAAGTGAGAAATTCACAAATGATTTTCAGCTTAAGGGAAAAACAATGCTTAAGAATTATCTGAAGCTGTTTTTGACAAACAGTTTCATCGGTTTCTTTTTGGATGAATGCAGGCTGGACGGCGAGACTCAACTGTCCAGAATAAATAAGAAAGCCAAAAACAGACTGATTGAAAACTTAAAGAGATTTACTCTTGAAATCACAGGATTTAATGAAGGCCTTGCAAAGGTAACAATTGGAGGTGTTGATTTGTCAAATGTCAATGCAAAAACAATGGAATCAACATTAACACCTAATTTGTATTTTGCAGGTGAGGTTCTAGACCTGCACGGACCGACCGGCGGTTATAATCTAAAAATTGCCTTTTCAACCGGTTATCTTGCAGGCAAGTCAGCCAGTGAAAGTAGTTAATGTCAATTTTTAATGAATGTATAGACATATTCAAGCTATTGATTCAAAAATTTAAAAAAAATAATAAATAAGGAGTTATTCCTTATTTAACTTTAATTTTAACTGTTTTACTAACTTTGTTGTAGTTTTTATTTCCTTTAAAAGTGATGACTGCTTTATGAGTTCCTTTTTTAGTTAACTTTGAAATTTTAAATGTAGCTTTACCTTTGGCATTTGTTTTTGATGTGAATATTTTTTTATTTATTTTAATGGTAATTTTTACATTTTTAATTGCTTTTCCAGCTTTTGATTTCAAAGTTACTGTGTACTTTTTAACTTTAGTTTTTGCTTTGTAGTTATTATTCTTAGCTATTATTTTTGCAGTTTGTTTTTTAACTGGAGTTGATTTTACCGGATTTGTAGTTGCAGGTGATTTTAAAACAGTTATATTAACTGTTGCTGTTGATCCAACATACTTGTCATTGCCCGCATAAGTAATTATTGCAGTGTACACTTTTGGAGCCATGCCATCGACAGATAGTTTAATTTGACCATAATCATCAGTTTTTAAATGTTTAACACCATTAAAATCAACATATAATAAAAAATCATTCAATAACCATCTATTTTCATCCATTAAAGTAATAACCAAATAATTATTTTTATTATTTTCTGTAAATGTATTTTCCGGGCTTGTTTCAATTATTGTATTAAGTCTATCATCAAATACATTGTTGGTTATAACAGCAGACCCGCCGTAAGCATAATGAAATATAGTGCTGTAACATTCAGTATCTGTGATGAATATATTTTTGGACTCATCAATCTCATTATAAAATCCGCCACGATACATATAGATTATCGCTTCATCACGGCTGCTTGAAACTGCATTATTTGATTTGAATGTATTTGAATCTATTAAAATATTATCTCCATAAGTATATATTGCAGCACCGTTATCAGCAGAATTTTTCTTGAAAATATTTCCGGTTATTCTAACAGTATCTCCCATACTGTATATTGCTCCACCTTCTATTGTTCTATCGTCAACACCCCATGCGCTTGTTTTCACAGCGTTGTTTTCAAATAGGCTGTCTGTTATTATCACATTTTCTGCATCGTTGTAGATAGCTCCTCCCAATATTGTAATTCCAGTCGAATCCAATCCTTTAGAAGCAAAATTATTTTTGAATGTACAATTTCTTATTATAGAATTATCCCCTGTATTGTAGATTACACCGCCATATCTAAGTACATTGTTGTTTTCAAATACACTGTTAACAACAGTTAACTTGCCATTACCTGAATTATATATTACAGCACCATAAGATGCTTCACAATTGATTATTCTAATGTTTTGGATTGTTACATCAACATCATGCTTTATTTCTAGGAATTGGTGTTTGTACTCTGAAAAACCGTTGATAGTTTTTCCGTTACCATTAATTGTCAATATCTTTATTGCAGGGCTTAAATCATAAAAAGTATTTAATATTATGTCTTCTTTTAGGTTAATGATTACATCAGAATAGTGGTGGCTTGATAATGCAGATACCAATTCTTCGAAGCTTGAAACATCATAACTCTTTGAGTTACTTGACACATCGTTATTTTCACCAGCACCATTAGTCTTATTCCCATTCCAAGTGCCCCAGTTGCATGAATTGTATGTAGTTTTACCCATATCCACATAATTGGCCACATGATATTCATCATACCAGAATCCTACAAAAAATGAAAACTCATCAACATTGAATGGAATCTTATATGTTGCAATACCATTTGAATTAGTGGTTAATTTAGTAATTTCAAAATTCTGATTATTTATAATAGCCAAATCAACATTTGAAATTGGATTTTTACAGTCATAATATTCTACAGTATATTCTTCAGGGTTTTCATCATCATTTATGAGATGTGAATTTGCATCATGGAATAACTGTACAGTAATGTTTTCAGGATTTTGAAGGTCATCTGCAAAAATAATGAAAACATGGTCTGTTTGTTCGTAATCTCCATCATACCATATAACATCATTATAAAACCAAGAATCAGGGTCCATTGAAACAGTATCCTCATCTGCTGAATTCAATATATCGTTTTGATTTTCTAATTCGGTATTTGTTTCTTCAATTATTTGACCTGTATTGTCAATAGTTATTGTTGCTGTATCATTAACATCACTGGCACATACGCTCGATATACTGAATAACAGTAATATTAATGTAAAAATCAGCAAAATGTTTATCTTTTTCATTTTTTAAATCCTCCAGAGTTTAATAATTTTTTCATGTTTTTTTCTAAAAAGTGTTAAATGAAACTTGTTTTGATAAAACACTTGAAAGATATTAAGAATTCTATACGAATATGCATATATATCTATTCTAAAACAGAAAAAAACTGTAAAAAATAAATGACAGCGAGTAAAAATAATGGGTTTGTCAATAAATAGTTAATTTAATAATTTTACTTATTTTTCCTATTTAAATATTGAATTGTTCTTTATTTTCTTTATACTCTATTTTAAAGTCGTATTTATATTTTTTTCAAAATTTTTATAATAATATTTTTTTTAATCTTTTGTGAAAAAGATTTGAACATCTCATTGGATTAAAACTCGTATTTTTCTGTAAAACTACAACAGCATTCCGAAATAAAGGGTTTTAAAAGACAAACCACTTTTAAATATCCCTTTGAAGCGATACTAGAAGATCTCATCAATGCTTTAGCCCACGGGGATTATACAATTCAAACTTCATCAATAACATTCTACATATGTCCTGACAGAATGTAAATCAAAAGTATCGGATGTTTGGTTTATCCGTTGATGATATTCGATTTGGAGGAAAACGATTCAATCCAGAGGAATGAAAACATTTGCAGAATATTTTCAAAAACAATGTATATGGAGCATGTGGGAACTGGAATTAAACGAATGAAGGATGAAATGAGAAGGTATGGTCTACCAGAACCGGAATTCATGGAATCGGGTGAATTTTTTAAGGTAATTTTCAGAGTCGATGACAAGACAAAGAATTTTAACGGTAGACAAATATTCCTGAATATGAGTAGAGATAACATAACAACTCAGGAATATATTGATTTGTTTGATATTTCAAGAAATACAGATATTAAAGATTTAAATGAATTAATTGAGAAAGATTGCACCGACAAAATAAAAAATGGGGGCATTGTTTTTTACAAACTTAAAAGTCCATGACTTTTTCTATAAACAAAATATTTAACATATATTTAATTCTAAAATTAACTTATGACAGACAAAATGTTCATGGGTGCATCAACTAAGCAAGGTTTGGATATTGCAAACAAAAGCAGAGAAATTATCCGTGGCCTTATTGGAGATGATGTCAAAGATTTAAATCCTCTCGAAAGAGATATTGTTGAAAGAATTGTTCACTCCACAGCTGATCCGGAATATGCAAAACTGGTTAAAATCAGCCCGGATTTTGTAGATGCAGCTATGGATTCCCTCAGAAATAAAGAAACCATTTTAACCGACATCAATATGGTTAAATATGGTATTACCAGATATGAAGGGGAAGTTGAGTGTTACATTAAAAACGAGGAAGTTGTAAAAATAGCCAAGGAAAATCAGATTACCAGAGCTGCGGCCGCCATGCGCTATGCTGCAGATAATGATTTTGAAGGCATTGTAGTTTCAGGTAATGCTCCAACCGCTGTTTTTGAAGCTATGGATTTATACCAGAAAGGCGAAATGAATCTTAAAGCTATTGTAGGAGTTCCTGTTGGTTTTGTAGGTGCTGCCGATTCTAAAGAGGCTCTGCATAATTCCGACATTCCCAACATTATTGTTGAAGGTCCGAAAGGAGGGACCCCAATTGCCGTAGCTTGTGTAAACTCATTAATACAACATTTGTAGTGTGATAAAATGTATTCCGAAGAATTGTTCAATGAATCTAAAAATTATTTTCCGGGTGGAGTAAACTCTCCGGTGCGTGCTTTTAAGCCTTATCCGTTCTTTGTCAAAAGTGCCGGCGGGTCTAAACTCACTGATGTGGATGGAAAAACCTATATTGACCACTGCCTGGCTTATGGTCCTTTGATATTGGGACATGCTGACCCTAAGGTAGTGAGGGAAGTTTCAAATCAATTAACTATTGGAACCGCTTACGGTACTCCAACTGAAAATGAAATTAAACTGGCAAAGGAAGTTGTTGACAGAATACCATCTGCTGAAATGGTGAGATTTTGTAACAGCGGAACCGAAGCCACCATGAGTGCAATCAGGCTTGCAAGAGGTTTCACAGGTAGAGATAAAATTGTCAAATTTGAAGGTGCATATCATGGAGCACATGACTATGTACTGGTTAAGGGAGGTTCCGGAGCTGCAACATTGCCGGATTCCCCGGGCATTCCATCAGACACTACCAAAAACACCTTATCCGTTCCGTTCAATGATGAGGAAGCCATGAGCGAACTCATTGAAAAGGAAGGGGAAAACATTGCATGTATCATTATGGAAATAGTCATGGGCAATGTCGGATGCATCGAACCTAAACCTGGATTTTTGGAATTCATCAGAAAAATCACAGAGGAAAACGGAATCGTACTTATATTTGATGAGGTCATCACAGGATTTAGGGCATCAAGGGGAGGAGCCCAGGAATATTACGGTGTCACTCCAGATTTGACCACTTTAGGTAAAATCGTTGGTGGTGGACTTCCAATGGGTGCATTCTGCGGTAAAAGGGAAATCATGGAATTGATTGCACCGCAAGGACCAGTCTATCAGGCAGGTACATTTTCAGGAAATCCTGTATCCGTACAGGCAGGAATTTCCACACTCACACAGCTTGATGATGCATTCTACAAGGAGCTTGAGCGAAAAGGCAATTACCTGAGAGGCAACATCAAATCCATAATCGAAGATGAGGAGTACAATATTCAGCCGGTGGGACTTGCATCAATGTTTCAGATTTATTTCAATCCCGCACCGGTATACAATTATGCGGACGCTCAGAAATCTGACAGAAAACAGTTCCTGAGATACTTTAAGACATTATTGAAAGAAGGAATATTTATACCGCCATCCCAGTTCGAATGTAATTTCATATCAAATGCGCACACCATGGAGGATCTGCAGAAGACTTCCGATGCCATAGAACTTGGGCTTGAAGCGGCATTCAAGAAAAGAAGAAGGTAATACAATGGAAATAGACTTTAAAGAAGTTGCATCATACATAATAATTCTTGTAATTGTATTAATTGCGGCCCAACACCTGAACGTTGTTGTTTCAGGAAGTATGGAACCGGCATTTTACAGGGGAGATATCGTCCTTGTCGAAAAGGCGGATTTTCTGGGAATCCATGAATTCAATCCCGAAGATGTCAAAGTGGGAGATGTGGTTGTATATGATGCTGCATGGTATGACCAGCCGGTCATTCATAGAATTATAAATATTACGGAGATTAATGGAACCACGATGTATATAATAAAAGGGGACAATAACAATGCTCCTGACCCGTATTATGTAAAGGCTAGCCAAATCAAGGAAAAAGTAGTGACATTTGGCGACAGTCTGGTCGTTATTCCAAAAGTCGGTTATCTATCCCTCTGGTTAAGAGGTTTATAATTATTATTAAGGTGAGTTAATGTATTTTGAAATTGAAAAACAAGCTATTGAAGCTATTAACAAGGCATTAGATCAATATGATGTAGAAGTTGACAGGAATTTCAAGCTGGAATTCCCTCCAAATCCAGATTTGGGAGACCTTGCAAGTACCATTGCATTCGCCCTTACTAAAAAGTTAAGGACTTCACCTCCTGAAGTTGCAAGGGACCTGGTTGAAAAAATTGAAGTTCCGGAAATTTTCACAAAAGTCCAGAACTTCGGACCTTACGTCAATTTCTTCATTGACTATTCAAAATTCTCAAAATTATTGTTGGATAAGGTTGATGAAAATTACGGACAGCTTCCTGAATACGGTGAAAAGATTGTCCTTGAACATACCTCAGCAAATCCCAACGGTCCGCTCCACATAGGCCACATCAGAAACTCCGTCTTTGGGGATTCAGTCTCAAGACTGTTGAAACTGGCCGGAAGGGATGTCATAACCCAGTATTATGTAAACGATATGGGAAGGCAAATCGCAATCATCGTATGCGGCATAACTGAATGCGGTCTTAAAATTGAAGATTATGAAGGCGAAAAACTGGACCACAAAATCGGAAAGCTGTACTTTGATGCTAACAAGGCTGTGGAAGAGGATGATGCATTGAATGATAAGGTTGATGAACTTATTCAGAAATACGAGGAAGGCTCCGATGAGGAATTAAATAAAATCTTTGAAGACGTGGTGTCAAAATGCATCAGCGGAATGAAGGAGTCTCTTTTGAGAATGAACATCGTCCATGATGATTTTGTATGGGAAGGACAGTTCATAAGAAATGGTGAAGTCGACGATCTGGTAACATATATCCAAAGGGAAGGCTTTACCCGTGAAGATGATGTCCTCTACATTGATTTGACAGACTTCAACATTGAAAAGGAATTCGTTTTAAGACGTTCCAACGGCACTTCACTTTACTCAACCCGTGATTTGGCCTACCACAGGTACAAGGCTACCTTGGGAGATACTGTACTTGACATTTTAGGCTCAGACCATAAGCTTGCTGCAAAACAGATTAGGGTAATATTTGAAGAGATTTTCAGGCAGGAACCTCCTGAAGTAATCTTTTATGAATTCATTACTCTTCCTGAAGGTTCAATGTCAACAAGAAGGGGTAAATTCGTATCAGTGGATGAACTCATTGACGAAGCTGTTTTAAGGGCACACGATGAAATCAAATCAAGAAACCCTGATTTGACCGAAGAGGAAATCGCACCGATTGCAGAAGAGATTGGTGTTGGAGCAATCAGGTTCTTCATCGCAAAATTATCTCCTGAAAAGCATCTTACATTCAAATGGGATGAAGCTTTAAGCTTTGAAAGAGGCTGTGCTTCAATTCAATATGCACATGCAAGAGCATGCAAGTTGCTTGCAAGATCAGGCAAAGACATCGCTTCTTTGGAAGTTGCCGATGACTGGGTTCCTAATGATTTTGAACAGGACCTTGTAAGGCAAATCGCCAAGTTCCCTCAGGTCGTTGAAGACTGTGCAAACAAAAAGAGAGTTCACAATATCACACAGTACTGTCAGGATTTGGCCGGTTCCTTCAACAAGTTCTACAAATCACAGCAGGTCATAGGTTCCGATGTTGAGGACACCAGACTTATTCTGGTTGACAGAGCCAAAACAACAATCAAAAATGCTTTAGATATTTTAGGTGTTTCAGCACCTCGTAAAATGTAGATGGGTAGTTTTAACTCATCTTTAATTTCTTTTTTTTACAGCTACATCACACGATTTAATCATATAATTTTCAACTGATAATTTTATTTAATTAATAATAGGTTAGTTTTAAACATTACTTTAAACTTTAACCATTAAAATAATTCATTAAAAAACAAAGTATTCTCACACTTAAATTAGACTATAATTCATCATGTTACATAGCTTATTTTTAACAGGAAAAAAAGTAAAGATTTAATCCACAAAGTGGATGTAATCTTCTTTTCTTGGTAACGGTTCCGGCGCTTCCATATCAGGATAACCAAGCACCACATGACCGATTCCCTCATAGGTTTCGGGAATTCCCCATTCTTTCAGCAATGCTTTGCCCTTCTCAGAAGCAAATTCGTCACGGGCTCTGTGAATCCAGCAGCTTCCCACACCAATCGCATGGGCCGCATTGACCAAAACAGTCAATACACTTGATCCGTCTTCAACATATGTCGGAAATTCACTGTCGGCAAGCACGATTAAAAGTGTTTTGGCACCGTAAAAGGGATCCATATTCTCTGGAACGTCAACCGGGAAAAAGCTTCTGTTCCATGCTGAAAATTCCTTGATGGTTTCCGGATTTTGAATCACGACAATTTTAGGAGACTGTGCTCCACGGGCTGTCGGGGCATAGGTTCCTGTTTCGAGAATTGTTTTTAAATCCTCATCTGAAATCTGTTCGTCTTTGAATTTTCTGATACTTCTTCTGGTTTTCAAGTCTTCTATTGTCTGGTTCATATTAGTTCCTCACATATTTTTATTAGTAATTTTTGAAAATCTTCAAATTCTCTCTCAGTCAGGCTTTCTTTGATTGTTTCATCCCATTTTTCATCATAATCCATTATTTTTTGAGCTATTTTTGCACCTTCAGCAGTCACATTAACAATCTTTTTTCTTTTTTCCGGAGTTTTGACAATCAGCCCCTTCTTTTCAAGTTTATCCAGGTTTCTTGTCACTGTACTTTCATTGACATGCAGCTTGCCGGCCAGTTCCTCCTGGCTTATTGCCTTGTTTTTGTAAGCTTTAATCAGCAGAGGGTACAGGCCTGAACTGAGATTGACATCCTTCAGCTTGTCGTTGAGATATGATGTCTGTTTTCTGTAAATCAGGGAAACAAGGGGGGATGTGGGCATGTCTTTATCAAATGCCATTTTTCTCACCTTTTATCAACTTGTTGATGTAGAGCTCGATGCATGCATAACATATCAGTGAGCCTATTCCTCCTCCTAGAAGCATTCCGCAGTATATTCCGAACTCACCCATATTGAATGTAAATCCGAGAAGGTATGCGAAAATCAGCACAAGTATGAATTCCCTGAATGTTGTAAGTACAAATGATATGGTTCCCTTTCCGACTCCCTGAAAGACGTTACCTGCACTGGCTCCGAACGGAACGTATAGGATAAAAAGACACATTATCTGCAGGAAACTTGCTATCATCGGAGCTAAATCCGCACTGCTTTTGGAGTATGAGAATATGAATGCAATCTGGTTTGAAAATACATTCAGGATTATGCACACGATTATTGAAGCTATAAGCGCCACCTTGACGGCATATCTTGCAGTGACCCTCAGGTTTTCGTATTTCTTTGCACCGTATGCTACTCCGGCAACTGATATGGCCGCTGTTCCAACCCCGATTGCAGGAACCATTCCGATGTTGATTATTCTCCATCCTGCAGTATAAACGGCCACCGCCACAGGTCCGGATACTATTGTAAGCATGTAGTTTACGAATATTGTCAGTACAGACAGCACCAGCTGCTCCAGACTTGCAGGAATACCTACAACCAGAATGTCCTTGTACATTTTAAAGTCATTATGGAAATCTTTAAAGTCGTATGAAAGGTATGTGTCCTTTTTAACATAAATCCAGTAAAGCATTAGAAGCAGGCTTATGAACGGCCCTAGGGCTGTTGCCAATGCTGCTCCCTTGATTCCCATTCCCATAGGGTAAATGAATATAGGGTCCAAAATCATGTTGATTATTGCAGCCAGAGCTATTGGAATGGTTGCTCTTTTGACATCTCCTTCCGCTCTGAATGCTGCTCCTACAATCGGAGGCATTAATATTGCAAATGTCAGTGCGAATATTATGAATCCGTAATCCATTGCATAGCCTATTACGCTTCCGGCGCCCATCATGTTGAGCATGGGTTCCATAAGTGCGATGAATATGATTGATATGATTATTGAAACTATAAAGCTTAAAATGAGGTTGTGGATTGCAGCATTGTTTGCCGAAGCCTTGTCCTCGGCTCCGATGTATCTTGATATCAGTGAGTTTCCCCCGGCTCCGAGTCCGTTTCCGAAACCTACCAAAATCATAAACAGTGGCGTAACGTATCCTAGTGCTGCCAGCGGTTCTGCACCGAGTCCCGCTACCCAAATACTGTCAATAATGTTGTTTACTAAAATTAGAAACATGCTTCCTATAATTGGCAGTGACAGTTTATTGATGGCTTTTTTAGGATCTCCGGTAATCATTTCAATATTTTCATTCTTTCCCATAATTTACCTCACTCTTGCATATGCAATTATACTCTTGTATATGCAAGTGTTTGTATTTAAAGTTATTGATGTCATTTTGAAATATTGGTATATCTATTTAATATTGATTTAAAGCTATTAAATTGCTTTAATTTATAACTACTCAATTTATATAGGGTTTTTATCTAAAATATTCTTGTATATGTCGGCATATCATATTTAATAAAATATGGTGAGAATATGTATATCCCATTTGGTAAGGACACATTGCAAAAACTATCTCTCATAGCCTTTGCACAGGCAATACTGGCGATGATGGGTGATAAAAGAAAAGTAGTTAGATTCTATCCAACGGAGTTAATAATTCCAACGTTTAGGCACAGATTCATGGATGGTGTTTTGGAGTTGGATGATGGAGTTTTGATTAATGTTGAGTTTCAAACAGGAGATTTGACAGAAAAGTTTCTCCTTAGATGTGCTCAATATGCAGTTAATTTGAGGGTAATCAGTCGTAAATTTGTTGAAACAAGTATAATATCCACAGGAAATAGAAACAAATCAAAACTAATTGCATTCATCTCGAAATTCTTCCTTTTTAAGCCAAAGATTTTTTTCTACTCTGAATATGATGGATTGGAAATTTTAAATAATATAAAGGATAAAATAGAAAATAAAGAGAAATTAACATTACTTGACCATTATTATTTGGTATTCATACCATTTATGGGCAATGTTAATCAAGTTGAAGTAGCATTTGAAGTCTTTCGAATTGCAAATAATCGAGAATTGTTTTCTGCAGAAGAACAATCGGAAATTAAAAAATGTCAATATGTTGTAGCTCAAATTGTTGCAAACGGTGATAAAAAATTATTCAATAAATTTTGGGAGATTATTATGTGGAACAATGATTTTTTAGTTGAATATGAGGAAAACTTAATTAAAGAAACTACTGAAAACGTTACTCAGCAGGTTACTGAGCAGGTTACTGAGCAAGTTACTGAGCAAGTTACTCAGCAGGTTACTATGGATGTTAGTAAAAACATTGCTAAGAATCTTAAAGATGTTTTAAGTGATGAAGAAATAGCTAAATGTACTGGCTTGTCTTTAAAAACAGTTAAAGGACTTTAAAATTTTTTTTAGTTTGGATTTAATTGGTGATAATTTTCCAGTTAAATTCATCTTAATTTTCAATTTCTAAAAAATTAGTAAATCATTAAAAAAATAATAAAAAAGATGGCTATTCGAGACTGCCATCTACAACTCTTTGTTGGTGGGTTTCAAGGTATTCTCTGGAAATGCCCACATTTTGACCGCTTTCAATTATGTCAGAACCCTCACTTGATTGGTCATTCTGCTGACTGGAATCTGAATATGCTGTGGAACGTGTTGAATCACTAGAAGTATGCCTTGTGCTGCTGTCTTCATGGGTGTAATTGCCTGTTGAACTTTCTGAAGTTCCACCCTTGATTGTTATTTTTTGATTGGCGGAACATCCGTTGTGCTTATCGTCACCACCATAACTTACTGACACTGTATAATTACCGGAATTCTCATCTTTTAAGATTAGGCTTCCCCTTCCCTGATTATCTGTAGTTATTGTGAAGTTTTGTGTTTCATTCACTCCACTGAATGTAATTTTTATTTCTTGATTTGAAAGAGCATTTCCCTGCGCATCAACAAGTTCAAACTCTATCTGATTTCCGTTTTTTAGATTGCTCCCTGATAAAAAATTGATTTGGCTGTCGGTTTTAATGCCTGTTGAAAATGAAAGAAGTCCAACAAGAGCAATTAAAACAATAATTATGAGAGCAATTATTATTTTTCTATCCATTAAAATCACCTTGTATTAAATTTTGTCACAATTGTATATATAGGTAAGGATGACATCATCATTCAAAAATTAATTATAAATATTTTTAAATACATACCTTAAATCAATAGGAGAATTTATTATGAAAGTTTTAGTTGTTGGAACAGGTGCCCGTGAACATGCTATTGCTGATGCTCTAAAAGATGATGTGGAATTATATTGCTACATGAGTAAAATCAATCCCGGAATGTCTAAAATTGCAGAATTCAAGCAAGGAAATGAAGGGGAAGTTGAAAACGTAGCGCAATATGCTGTTGAAAATGATATTGAAATCGCATTTATCGGTCCTGAAGCTCCGCTTGGAAAAGGAATTGTGGATGAGCTTCAAAAGAATGGAATCAAATGTGTCGGACCGACAAAGAGTGCGGCAAGAATTGAAACTGATAAATCATTCATGAGAAAACTCTTTGAGGATTACCAAATCGAAGGGTCACTCGTTTACAAAGTATTTGATAACTCTGAAGATGTTTCCAAATTTCTGGATGAATTCGACCGTGATGTTGTTGTAAAGCCGGTCGGTTTAACAGGTGGAAAGGGAGTTAAAATTGTAGGCGACCACTTGAAGGATAATGAAGAGGCAAAAGAGTACTCCTGCGAAGTAATTGACAATGAAATGGGTGGTTTTGCTCAAGTAATCATTGAAGAAAGATTGATTGGTGAAGAATTTACTATCCAGGCATTTTGTGATGGTGAACACCTCGCTCCTATGCCTGCAGCACAGGACCATCCTCATGCTTTTGAAGGCGATGTCGGTGCAATTACTGGTGGAATGGGATCATACTCTGACGTTGGAGGATTATTGCCATTTTTAAGCCAACAAGATTATGACAAGGCCGTTGAAATAATGAAAGAAACTCTTAAAGCTATTGCTGAGGAAGCAGAACCGTACAAAGGAATCCTGTATGGTCAGTTCATGCTGACTGCCGATGGCCCTAAATTAATCGAGTATAATGCAAGATTTGGAGATCCTGAAGCTATGAACGTATTGCCGCTTCTAAAAACCCCGCTAGTTGACGTTTGTCAGGCTATTGTTGACGGTAATTTGGATGAAGTGGAATTTGAAGACAAGGCCAGCGTATGCAAATACATTGTGCCTGACGGATATCCTGAAACCGAATATGCCGGAGAGCTTATTGAAGTAGACGAAGAGGCCATAGAGGATTTAGGTGCCAAAGTGTTCTATGCTGCAGTTTCTCAGGAAGAAGATGGCATTCATCTGTCCGGTTCAAGAGCATTGGGAATTGTAGCCAGTGGAGAAACAATTGAAGATGCTGAAAAAATAGCTGAAAAGGCTTGTGAATTTGTTAAGGGTAATGTTTACCACAGAAGAGATGTAGGTACAACAGAGCTCGTCAACAAACGTGTTGAACATATGAAAGAAATTTTAAACTAAATTTCTTTTCTTTTTTTTAATTTCATAATTTTACATATCTGTTCTTGATTATTCCATCAACCATTTGCCACACGGTTTCACTACTAAAATTCATAGAAACCTTTAATATATATCTTTTACAAATATCTTTTTTTATAATGTTTATAAAGGGGAATTAGTAATGGGTAGTTTATTGTCTATTAGTGACATTAAAGATGATGTTAAATACATTTTGGATTTGGCTATCAAAATAAAGGCTGGTGATGTTGAAGAAAGGCCTCTTGAAGGCAAGACATTAGCGATGATTTTCCAGAAGTCATCAACAAGGACAAGGGTTTCTTTTGATGTTGGAATGTATCAGCTGGGTGGAAGGGCAATCTTTCTGTCCTCTAATGATTTGCAGATGGGAAGAGGAGAGCCGATTTCAGATACTGCAAAGGTCTTAAGCCGTTTCGTTGATGGAATAATGATAAGGGCCATAAAACATTCAGATGTTGAAGAGTTAGCCAAATATTCAGATGTGCCTGTTATTAATGGTCTTACTGATTTGGAACATCCCTGCCAGGTGCTTGCCGACATGCTGACAATCAAAGAACATTTAGGTGATTGGGAAGGCAGGAAAATCTGTTTTGTAGGTGATGGAAACAATGTATCTAATTCCCTATTGCTGATTGCTCCATTGCTCGGTATGGATATGTCCCTAGCATGCCCTAAAGGATATGAACCTTGTGAAAGTATTTTAAAAACTGCCCTGGAATATGCTGAAGAATTCAATACTGAAATAACCATTACTGATGATATTGGTGTTGCTTTGGAAAATGTTGATGCAGTATTTACTGACGTTTGGGTCAGCATGGGCGACGAAGTCGAAAAAGCTCAAAGGGAAATTGATTTTGCTCCGTTTCAGGTAAACAAGGATTTGATGAGTATAGCTAATGATGATGCTATTTTCCTGCACTGTCTTCCTGCAGTCAGAGGTCAGGAAGTTACAGCCGATGTGATTGATGGTCCTCAGTCCGTGATTTATGATGAGGCGGAAAACAGGATGCATGCGCAAAAGGCAATTTTATACTACTATTTAAAATAGTTTTTTCTATAATGATCCGAAGATTGCAAAGATAATAAAAATCACAATTACGCATAAGCAGCAGCCTATCCAGTTGCTGCCATTATTTTTTGAAGTTGTTGTGGTTTGCTGGCGATTGGTATTTTGCTGATAGTTGGGAGCTTCTATAACCTCTACTTTTTTAACTGTCTCTTCCTTTTTAAGTGTTGCTCCACAGTTTCTACAGTATTTAGCTTCATCCGGATTTTCTTCACCGCAGTTATAACAAAACATTGTAAATCCCTCTAATCACTATTTTTAAAAATATTATTAAACCTATTCCGCCAATAAATCCTGTGATGAATCGTATGGTATTTGTACTTTCCCTTGGACCGAAATACTGTGTAAAGCCGTCAACGGCTACCGGTATCATCAATATCATTGAAATTATAATGGTGTTAATGTCATGATTAAGTTCAAAAAACCAGTTCCAAATTAAAAATACCACTAGACCAGTGTAAAAGCCTGTGCATCTTGCGCAAACCGGAAACTGATGGCCTTTTAAGAAAAAACTTCTTTCGGGTCTCCTATGGCATAGGTATTTTGTCAGTTCCATATCAATCATCACAATTTTAGTACATTAATTATATTTTTCAATAATTATATATATTTTTGTATTCAAAATTAAATGTATAATATATAAAAAGGTTATTACGATGAGAGGCGGAGAAGCGATAATTGAATCCCTCAAAAATATGGGGGTAAAAACAATATTTGGTTATCCTGGTGGACAAACCATACCATTCTATGACATGTTATATGATGCAGATTTGGATCATATATTAGTTAGACACGAACAATGTGCGGCTCATGCGGCAGATGGATATGCAAGGGCTTCAGGCAAAGTTGGTGTGTGTTTGGCAACTTCAGGTCCGGGTGCAACAAACCTAGTCACTGGTATTGCAACCGCATACATGGATTCTTCTCCAATTTTGGCCATAACTGGACAGGTTCCAACTCATTTGATTGGTAATGATGCTTTTCAGGAAGCTGACATTATTGGAATTACAATGCCTATTGTAAAGCATTCATATCAACCGAAAAATCCGGATTTAATACCTTCAATGATTAAGTCCGCTTTTGAGATATCTGCAAGCGGAAGACCTGGTCCAGTAGTTATTGATGTTCCAAAAGAAGTTCAGGAAGGTGAATTGTCCAAATTTGACGATTCATTAATTGATACGCCAGGCTATAATCCAACTACTAAAGGCAATATTAGACAAATCAAGAAGGCTCTCGATTTAATCAGGCAAGCTAAAAAACCGTTGATTTTAGTGGGTGCAGGTGTAATCATTTCTGGCGCATGCAGAGAATTAAAGGAGCTTGCATACACAATAAATGCTCCTGTAATGAGTTCACTTTTAGGTAAGGGAGCTTTTGATGAGACTGACGATTTGGCATTGGGAATGCTAGGTATGCATGGAAGAAAGGTCTCAAATGATTCAATCAACGAATCTGATTTACTGATAGCTATCGGTATAAGATTTTCAGACAGGACAACCGGTAGACTTGACAGTTTTGCTCCTGACACTAAGGTTATTCACATTGACATTGACCCTGCCGAAATAGGAAAGAATGTGGATGTTGATTTGCCTATTGTAGGAGATGCTAAAAATATTTTAGGTTCACTCAATAAACTTTTAAATGATTATACAGTATCTGATGATGTAAATGCTTGGACAGACATGATAAAGCAGAGAAAACAGGATTTGCTTCCGAGAGTAACATATGATGATGTACCGTTAAAACCGCAGACTGTAATTAAGGAAATTTCAGAGGTTTTAACTCCCGAATCCATCCTGACAACTGACGTCGGTCAAAACCAGATGTGGGCGGCACATTTCTATGACACACAAAGACCCCGCAAATTCATATCTTCTGGAGGTCTTGGAACCATGGGATTCGGATTCCCGTCAGCTATCGGTGCAAAAGTGGCATGTCCTGACGATCCTGTTGTGTCAATAAACGGTGACGGCGGATTTCTGATGGTATGTCAGGAATTGGCTACCGTTCGTGAATATGATATACCTGTAATTGCAGTTGTTCTGGAAAACAGGACCTTGGGAATGGTATATCAATGGCAAAGTTTATTGTATAATGAAAGACACTCCCAAACCCTGCTTGGAAACAGTCCGGACTTTGTTAAACTGGCTGAAAGTTTTGGCGTTAATGCAGTAAGAATAACAAAGCCTGGAGAAACCAAAGAAGCACTGTCTTCAGCAATTAAGGATAACGAACCAATTTTATTAGATGTTGTAATAGACTCTGAAGAGGCACTGCCTATGCTTCCTCCCGGAGCAGGAATAAATGAAATGATTGGTGAATATAAACTGGAAAAGGATGTGATTTAAATGGATAAAAAGTATCATGTCATTTCAACATTGGTGGAAAATAAACCGGGGGTTTTACAGAAAGTGGCAGGAATGTTCAACAGAAGAGGTTTCAACATTGACGGAATTACTGTTGGAGTATCCGAAGTGGAAGGACTGTCCCGTATGGTAATTACTGTTCATGCCGACAGGAAAGGTTTGGAACAGGTTACAAAGCAACTTAATAAATTAGTTGATGTTGTCAAGATTAAAGATATTACTAAAAATGCTGTCAAAAGGGAATTGTGCCTGATTAAGGTTCATGTTCCTAATGAAATAGCAAGAGCAGAAATAATGCAGTATACCAATATTTTCAGGGCAAATATCGTTGATGTTACAGAAGAAACATTAATTATCGAGTTAACTGGGGATATGGAGAAAATTAATGCATTCATATCTTTATTGAAAGGTTATGGAATCAAAAAGATTTCACGTACCGGCCTAACTGCTATGGCAAGAGGTGTATAAGATGACTTTATTGGAAAATGTTTTAGAAGATAATAAGAAATTTGTTGAAAATTTTGAAGGTGAAGAAATGTCTCACCATGCACAAAAGAAACTGGCTATTCTAACCTGTATGGACTGCAGATTAATTGACTTTTTCGAACCTGCTTTAGGTCTTGAAAGGGGAGATGCAAAAATTGTTAGAAATGCTGGTAACTCTATTGTTGGCGAAGACGCAATTAGATCAATCGGTGCAGCTCTTTACAATTTAGGATGTGAAGAAGTACTTGTTGTAGGTCACACTGAATGTGGAATGGCTGGTGCAGATGCTGAAGCTTTAAAAGAAAAAATGCTCGCACGTGGCATTGCTGAAGAAGACATTGCAAAATACGATTTGGCTGAATGGATTGGCGGATTTGAAGACGAAGAAGAAAACGTTAAAAATGTTGTCGGAAAAATCAAAAACCACCCATTGATTCCAGATGTACCTGTACACGGTCTTATAATCGATATCGTAACTGGTGAGTTGAAAGTTTTAGTAGATGGTTACTAAATCCATCTATCTTTTCTTATTTTTTTTACATTAACGGCTGACATTTCACTTTTCAAGGTGTTTTAAAGCAGGACATATATATCCCGCTTCTGTTTTAGGTCTGTATTTTAAAAAGGCTGATGTTAATGTAGGTGGTGTTGAAATTTCACACACATTAACGCTTAAGCTACAGTTATCTTATGGTTATTTTGCTTTTGGCGGATATTTTGTAGTTGCCGTTTGCGGATGAAATCACAACTTTATGGCTGCCGATTTTCAGGAATTTGGTGTTAAGTTTAGCTATTCCTTTTGAATTGGTTTTGATAGTTTTTGTAATGTATTTTTTGCCTGTAAAGACTTTAAGTTTGACTTTAACATTTGAAACGGCCTTTTTGGTTGCCTTGTCTTTAACCGCCACTTTGAAATATTTGGATTTTTTGAACTTGTTGGTTACTTTCGGAGCTTTGACGGTTGTTTTTATCTTGTTGACTGTTATTGTGGTTTTTTTGGTGAATGAATCTCCTGTTGTTATTGTGACTTTATGCTTTCCGACTGCAAGATTTTTACGTGTTTTTAATGTTGCGGTTCCATTTGATTTAGTGATTACAGTGTATTTTTTATATTTTTTTCCTGTAAACACTTTAACGGTTAATTTGAAACCGTCTAGTGTGGAATTGGTTTCATTGCTGTTAAGTTTGATTTTTAAATTGCCTCTGTTTCCATATGTGGTTGTTATTGCGGGGGCAGTAATGCTTATCGGAATTGGTCTTACGTTCAGCTCAATGATTTTGCTATAGATATGAGCTCCAAACGGCTCAGGAGTGAATATGAGAAGTTTAACTTTTCCGCTTTTTTGAAGTGGATATTTAACTGTTCCGTTTTCATCGCTGTAGTCGTTGAATGTTTCATTTGTTGAGAGGTCTTTTATGTTGATGCATCCGTCTTCAAGAGGATTTCCCCTGGAATCTATTATTGTAACTATCAGTTTGTCTCCAACTGAATATGACTCTTTTTCATCAATCAACAGTTCGTCAATGTTATTTGCATCAATATCCTCAACGTCCAGTTCTGTTTTTTCACTTCCGTTAATCATGTAACATTTTTCAAAATCAAAACTGCTGTTGTAGTTTTTAAATATTTCAGATAAGTTTTCATCACTGGTCAGATTTGTGTTTTTCACAATGTTTTTTGTGTGCAGCAAATGCATTTTTGTTTTGTCAAGATTTGTGTCATTTATTGTAATGTCTGAGAATGTACAGTCAATAAATCCATTATTTAAATTTGAACCGATAATGTTAAGGGCAGATTTTCTGGAATTCATTCCTTCATCGATTTTAAGTTCACAGTCATCAAGCTCACAGTTTTCAATAGCTATTCTGTTTCCGGATGAGAAATATCCTCCCCTAAAGCTCATTGTATCATTGATGAAATAGGAGTTTCGAGCATTTAGAATTGGGAAGAAATAATCAATGTTTAGG
The DNA here is from genome assembly GCA_900318035.1 of uncultured Methanobrevibacter sp. Classification (GTDB taxonomy): domain Archaea; phylum Methanobacteriota; class Methanobacteria; order Methanobacteriales; family Methanobacteriaceae; genus Methanocatella. The sequence goes on along the minus strand of ONJC01000018.1, from coordinate 20,951 downwards.
TTGGACAGTGATGAGGAATTTAAGGTTATGTTGGATGAGCCTCCTTTCCAGGTGCCGTCTGTAAAGAGGCAGTCTTCAATATTGATTGTATAATAGGTCAGTTCTAGTTTGGATTTTGAAAAATTGCATCCATTAATGTTCACTGTATTGATCAGTTCGAATCTGGAACCGCCTACGATTGCCATGTATGTGCTTAAAAACAGATTGGATGATATGATATTGGAGTTTTTGAATTCACAGTCTTCAATTTTGCTACAGTCCGCTGTGTAGTTGTCCGGAAGCCAGCCCTGCGGAGTTTTGGTTTCGATTGTTGAGTTGATAAAAACGGAATTTTTGTATGTGTTGTCCAGTTCATAGTTTGTTACTGTTGAGTTTATGAAATTACAATCGATAAAGTCCATTTTATGCCATTCGATTATGTTGATGTTTGTGAATGTTATGTTTTTTAACGTGATGTGCTTTCCAGTGTTTTTAATTTCATAGCCGGTCCTACATATGCCGAAACCCAATTCGGATTGTTTTTTCTTTTCGACGCAGCTGAAGTACAAAGATGAGTTGTTCCCATCGATTACAGTTCCGTCACTCCCTTCAAAATTCAGGGATTTGTTTAAAGTAATTTCCCTATTTCCGGAAAGGCCATATATCTTGCCTTCTAGTTTGACGGTATCATTTTCAGCCGCATTGTCTATCATGTCCTTAATCTCATCAAAGCTTCCATCATCTGCCAGTGTTGGGCTATCGCTGGATGCCGGATTGAAATTTTCAATAGGCGTTGTACCGTTTTCACCTGCGGATACGATACCTATTGTAATGAATAAGATAAATGTCAGTACAGTCAATCTTAAAATTTTGTTTTTGATAGTATCACCTGTACTAAATATATTGATTGTATACACTTTAAACATTAGCCTTTTTTTTAAGTTACTTTTATAAATGTAGAACTTCAAAAATATTAATTGATATTTTAGATATCTTAACTTTTATTAAATTATTAAAAGAGATGATTTTAAATGAAAATGTATTACGATGAAGATGTAAATACAGATGCTCTTGAAGGAAAAACCATTGCAGTAATCGGTTATGGTTCCCAAGGAAGAGCACAATCTAGAAACATGGCTGACAGTGGAGCTAATGTTATTGTTGGTGTAAGAGAAAACGGTAGTTCTTGGAACTTAGTAAAAGAAGATGGAATGACTGTAAAAACCATAGAAGATGCTTCAAAAGAAGCTGACATCATTCACATTTTACTTCCTGACGAAATCCAGGAAAAAGTATACAACGAACAGATTGCACCAAATGTTGAAGCCGGAAACACTATTTCATTCTCTCACGGTTACAATATCCACTTCGGTTTAATCAAACCTGGTGAAGACGTAAACATTGTAATGTTTGCACCAAAAGGACCTGGATCCATGGTAAGAAGAACTTACGAAGAAGGATTCGGTATTCCTGGACTTGTTGCTGTTGAACAAGATGCAACAGGTGAAGCATTTCAGTTAGCATTGGGTATGGCAAAAGCTTGTGGCCTTACCAAAGCCGGTGTTTTGGAAACCACATTCAAAGAAGAAACCGAAACTGATTTGTTCGGTGAACAGACAGTTTTATGTGGAGGTATCACCGAATTGATTAATGCAGGATTCACCACTTTGGTTGAAGCAGGTTATCAACCTGAAATTGCTTACTTTGAAACCTGCCACGAAGTAAAACTCATCGTAGACTTAATCTATGAAAAAGGATTTGCCGGAATGTGGACAGATGTAAGTAACACAGCTGAATATGGTGGATTGACCAGAGGTAATAGAGTCATTACTCAGGAAGCAAAAGACGGCATGAAACAGGTATTGACCGAAATCCAAGACGGCACCTTCAAAAAAGAATGGCACGATGAAAATGTCACCAACGGCGCTAACTTAAAAGAAATGAGAGCTGCTGAAGGTAAAAAAGATATTGAAATTGTTGGTGAAAGATTAAGAAAAGCTTGTGGATTACAAAAAGACGATTAAACGTCTTTTTTCTTTTTTTTATTTTTAAATTTTATTTTTTGTGATGATCATGGTATTTATTGGGATGGACCATGGAACTACTGGAATCTCTTTTTGCATAATGTCTGATGAAGGAGACATCGTTGATATTTTCAAAATCGGAAGGGAAGAAAGTAAAAAAGGTCTGGTTTCTGCAACAGAGGAACTTGAAAAACGCACTGATTTTGATGATGTCAAACTGATGGCCATTACCTATGCGATGGGCGATGGGATTAACAAGATTCTGCCTACCGATAAGGTTGAGGACAGGGGAATTCTGTCAATAAACGGCGCAGGTAAGGTGACCGGTGGTGGAACATCAGTATTTTCTGAACTGGAACAGCTGAATATCGATTCAATAATGATTCCCGGCCTTCATAAGGATTCCACTTCACTGGATGAATTGTTCAGGGCAGCATATTCTCACCAGGCAAGCCCGGAAAAGGTAAGCATTTCATACAATGCGGTTAAGGAAACAGGATGGTCCAATTTTATAGTGGCCGATATCTCATCCAACAGTGTAGACATTTTAATCGAGGACGGCAAGATCAGAGGGGCAATGGATGCCTGTGTTGGTGCTATGGGAATTGTCCACGGACCGATTGACCTGGAGATGATTAGAAATATTGATGAGAACAATGCATCCGCCAACGAATGCTTTTCACATGCGGGAGCAATAAAGATTGCCGGCATTGACGGCAAGGTGGCAAACATGAAGGATAAGCTTCTTGAAAATTATAGAAACGGTGATGAGAAGGCGAAACTAGCCATTGATACATTGATAATGACTGTAGCCATGGAAATAGCTGGCCTTGTTGCAGTATGTGAAAATGAAATAGAAGGTATTGTGCTTACAGGTTCAGTAGGCAGTGCAACCGAACCGTTCAATTTTGGTGATGAAATAAACAGATATTTCAAAAACAAATATGATTTAAAAGTTATTTCAAAAGAATCTGGAGCTATTGGAGCTGCTCAAATAGCGATGGATGTCTATAATGGTAAAAAGGAAATTTTAGGAATTGAAGTTGACATCTAATTCCTATTTTTTGTCTTCTTTTAAACTGACAAATACCACATTTCCGCCTTTAATGGTTTCAATTCCATTTTCATTTTCAAGGACAAGATTTAAATAATTATCAATAGCAATTACTTTTCCTTCGCTTTGATTATTATCTCTTAAATCAACACTAACATACTTATTTTTAAATTGTCTAAAAAGTTTATTTACATTTTCTTTATTTTGACTCATTTTTTCAAATCCTTGAATATTCTATTTTTATATTGATGTTTGCACTTTAAATACTTTAATGTTCTAAATATTAGTATGGCAATAAATCAATTAGAAAGTAATTTAGAGGCTATTACTCGTACAATAGCTCAGTTAAAAAAAGATGGATGCACTGATGAAAAAATTTTAAACAATCTTAGGGAAGAAAGGGAAAAAATACTTAAAGATTTAAACTTATAAGTATTTTAACTTAACCATTCTTTCAATAGACTCATATCACTGGTTAAATCTATTTTTAATGGTGTTACTGTAGTCTTTTGATATTTGCGTAATGCATGACCATCGGTTCCGGGCACATCTGATTCATACGGGTCACCGCCAATCCAGTAATACGGTTTTTCACGGGGGTTCAAACGTTTTTCGATTATCGGAACATACATTCTTTTTCCAAGTGTTACAACTTCAAACTCTTCATTTATGGGGTTTGCCGGAATATTTACATTCAGCAAATCGATTCCTTCAGGCAAGCCTTTTTTTAATATTATTTTAGCTATTTTTTTAAGCATTTTTCCTGCAAAGTCAAAGTCAATTTCAACTTCGCCGGTATCGAACTTGATGTCGTCACGTGTCACTTCCTGTGAAATGGCAATTGCCGGAATATTAAAGCTTGCAGCCTCAATTGCTGCTCCTATTGTTCCGGAGGTTGTAAGTTCTGCTTTTCCAAGATTAAAGCCGGTATTTATTCCGGAAATCATAATGTCCGGTTTTTCATCCATGATTTCAAAAAGGGCAAGTGTTACCGCATCGGTAGGTGTTCCGGTAACTCCGTAGCCTTTACTTCCGTCCCTTAAAGTACGTTCATTAATTCTCAATGGTTCATTTAAAGTTAAAGCATGACCTATTCCGCTTTGCTGGTGTTCAGGAGCGACAACATAGGTTTCACATAATTCATCAACTGCTTTTTTCGCAGCCAGTATTCCTGAAGCAGTTATTCCATCATCATTACTTATTAATGCTTTCATATATTTATTAAGGCAGTTCTTTTTTTAAATAATTTTAGGTTGAGTTACAATATAAAAAACTTTAATAATAATTTCAATTATAAAATATAATATTAGTATTCTATGAAAAAACACACAAGGGTGGAAACTTGGAAAAACCACAATTAATAAATTTTATAGCAAAAGTAATGGAGGACTCTGGTTTCAAGGTTTACAAGAATTTTAAAACCTCGCAGAAAGTCGTAGACATTTATGCTATACTACCGACAACAATGGGAGATTTTGGAGTAGTTGTAGCATGTAAAAACTATGACAAGGACTTTGAAATTGGAGTTGATGTATTAAAAGAAATGGAAGATGTCCAGCAGAGTTTAAAAGCATCTAAGGTGACTATTGTATCCTCTTCCTATTTTTCCAATCAGGCAAAGAATTATGCGCTCAGGAAAAATATTAAATTGGTTGATAGGGATAATCTGCTTGAACTTGCAAAACGTTATCAGGACAGGACTTCTCAAACAACTCTGGACAATACTCCTTATGACGGTGGAGCATCTTATATTGAAGAGGATTATTCCGAATATCAATATGACGCTTCTGACATGGAATATTTAATGCAGAGAAGAGATGCGCATCCTAACGTATATAAGAGTTCATTATACAGACAGATCGATGAACCAAAAACCAGAGGTTTACCTTCCCTGTTGAATAGGGGCAAATCTTCTGTAGGAAGTCTTTCACGCGAACAGACAAATTTATACAACTACAGTTCCCAAAGAAACTCAAATTACCAGCCTTTGTTTTTAAAATTAATTAATAATCCGATTATATTAATTATTCTGGTTGTAATCATTGCATATGCTCTTGCTTATATTTTAGGAAATCTTTTAGGTATGAATGCAGGCATAACAGGTCTGGTTGAGATGGTTGTAGCATTACTGCTGTCCTATGGTTTGTCTTTCTACACTGATAGAAATAGTGATTTTGTAATTAAAGGAACATTCGTATTCTTTATTTCATTGATTATTTTGATTATATTAATTTTTGTTTAATTTTATATAATTAAAATTAATCATTATTAAAACAAATCCTATCAGATATAAAAACCAAATCATGATGTCTGTTGGTCCGGTTTCTATCCAAATCAATGTGTGTGTTAAAATCATAGAATAGATGCCGGCACCGATTCCTTTTTTTAATTTATGTATCAAACCTAAAAGCAGTCCCATCACTAACATTTGAACTGTAAGGCCGATATAACCAAAGTCTAGCATAACGGGTCCAAACATTGTTGAAGTTGCACAGAAGGTATATTTCATCACATATTCTCCGACAAAGGTTCTAGGACTTCCGGATGAGAATATCATGCTTAAGATATGGCCGTGTGTAGTTCCGGCAAGAGGAATGATTTTTTCAAACAGTTCCAAGGTAAATGCTGCCCTGTAGAAAATAAGTTCCAATGGATTTAATGTCCAGCTTTGGGTTGCAATAGATTTGGATGCGATATAGCCGATTGCCATAATTCCCATCACGATGATTGCGATAAAAACGATTCCAACTTTTCTGGATATTTTTTCAAGATAATAAAGTGTGATGAATGAGCTTCCAAGGATTCCCAAAACTGATGTCCTGTATCCGTTCAGACCAAAAATCAGGGCTCCAAGAATAACCAAAAGCAGATATTTTTTATCATAATACTTTGCAAGCAAAATGTTAATCATTATCAAAAACAGAGGGTAGGCTATTCTCCAGATGTTTGTTGTTGCGTTTGCTTTCAGGGTACTGCTTAAAAGTGGAATTCCTCCAATCAGTACCAGATTCAGGGTTTGAAGGCCCAAAGCTATTATGGTTAGTGTTAATACCAGTTTTTCTGATAGGAAACTGACTTCTCTTGTATTTTCAGCACTGACTTTAAACTTTATAAACAGTGCGCTTGCACTGAAGACGATACAGGCGAAAATGACTGTCAGAATTACCTGTGAGTTAATCGGGTCTTCGAACCGGTAGTTGAATGAACCTATATATCCCATCAAAAGAAAAGCAAGAATTGCAACTACCACAATAAGCGGCTGAAAGAAATCTAGTTTTTCAAGCTTCATTTTATCCTCCGAGCTCTAAAGATGATATTGCAAGGTTTCCTCCAAAGTTAGGCATTGCAGCTACATGAGTGTGGACATAGCTTGCAAGGGTATTTTTTTCCATGAATCCGTCCTGGTTGTTGTAGGATCCCTTTCCCCTCAATATATTGAAAGCCATGTCATGTCTGATGTTGTTTGCATCGACAAGGACTTTTGAGTAGTGGAACTCATGACCATGGAACCTTTCGCCCTTTTTGGAGATGATGTTGTCCTGTGTCACTTCTGCAATAGTATATTTCAGTGCCTGTACACGGTCTGTCAGGATTGACTTATACGGATAGACATCAACCACCTTGTCGTCATGGATGGAGTTCATCAGATACATGAGGCCTCCGCATTCCGCAAATATTGGTCTGTTTTCCAGATGGAACTGTTTGATGTCTGAAAGCATTGTCCTGTTTTGTGAAAGCTGTTTTGAGAAGAGTTCAGGATATCCTCCGCCGATATAAAGGCCGTCAATGTCAGGCAGGTTTTCATCATTTAGCGGTGAGAAGTATTCTATTTTGGCATTGTTGGCTTCTAACGCTTCGATATTTTCCTTGTAATAAAAGTTGAAAACCTCATCATATGCAACGCCAATCTTGACTGGCTGCCTGTTTAGCTTATTCCAGATTGGAACGATGTTGGAGGTGATTTTAGGTGCGCCTTTTGCAATTTCAACAAGGCGGTCCAAATCGATTGATTCCTTGATTGTTTTGGACCAGATGTCAATGAATTTTAGGGAATTTTCCCTTTCGACAGCAGGAACAAGACCCAAATGTCTCTGTTCAATTGAAATGTTGTTGTCACGCACAATTCCGCCAATGACTTCTGTGTCTGTCAGCTCTTCAATGGAACGCTTTGTCTTTTGATAATGTGCTTCATTTTTCACCTTATTTAGGATGACTCCGGCAATGTTGATTTCAGGGTCAAGGCTTTTGAAACCCAATACCAGAGCGGCCGCACTTTTAACAAGGCTTCTTGAGTTTATGATTAAAATAACAGGAGCGTTTAGGGCTTTTGCAACACTGGCGGTGCTTCCTATATCATTGATGGAATCAATTCCCTCATATAATCCTCGAACGCCTTCAATAACTGCTATGTCTTTTCCCTGCATTCCCTTTAAAAATGAGTCCCTGACCTGTCCTTCCTTCATAAAAAATGAATCCAGGTTTCTGGAAGTATTTCCAGTTGCTAAGGTGTGATAGGAAGGGTCTATGTAGTCTGGTCCAACTTTAAATGGCTGCACATTATATTTTTCACTTAACGCTTTCATTATTCCGGTAGCTATTGTTGTCTTTCCGACCGCACTGCCGGTTCCTGCTAAAATAATTCTCATAATTATAGATTATATATTATGGTTATATAAATTGTTTTTTAAATTTGGGATATGGCGCCATTTCAAAAAAACTTCAGAACCGAACTGTCACTAAGTCCTAAAATGCTCTGTTAAAGCTTCATTTAAATACTATATGGATATAAAAAATGTCATTTTATTGCACCGGATATTAAATTTCATGAAACCTATGGAAAAGACACCGCCAATGGGCTCATGACTTATACATCTAGAGAGAAATTGAATTATTTTTAAATCATTACCTAATTTTATATAATATTAAAAATAAAATTTAAATCATAATATATGGTGATATAATGAGAATTTTATTAATCCATTCTGATTATTTAAATTATAATGTAAAAAATAAAACACCTGTAGCCGAAGAAATCGAAGAAGCTAAAAAAGAAGGCTCCTTTGACGATTCTTTAGTAGTATTTACAGCTGTTGAAAAAGAAGACGAAAATAATCCAGAAGGTATTGTTAGTAATTTAGTTAAAGAAGTTATCAAAGCTAATGATCAAGTTAAAGCAGAAAATATTGTATTATATCCTTATGCTCACTTATCTTCATCATTAAGCTCTCCAAAAGTTGCTGTTGAAATATTGAAGAATGCTGAACAGGCACTTCTCGATGAAAACTTGACTGTTAAAAGGGTGCCTTTCGGATGGTATAAGGCATTTGAGATTTCCTGTAAAGGACATCCGTTAAGCGAGCTTTCAAGAACAATAACTGCCGATGAGGATGAAAAGAAAGTTGAAAGAAAACCTTCCACCTGGCAAATCCTTGAAGGAGACAAAATCACCCAAATCGAAGACTTCAAATTCGAAAACAGAGCGTTCAAACAGCTGGTTGACTATGAACTTGGAGTAGGCGCATCAGATGAGGGCGAACCTCCACACGTAAAATTAATGAGGGAAAAGGAAATCTGTGACTACGAACCGGCTTCCGATGTCGGAAACCTCAGATGGTATCCTAAAGGACGTTTGATTCGTGACTTGATGGCCGATTACGTTTACAATTTAACTGTTGACCGTGGAGCAATGCCTGTCGAAACTCCAATCTTTTATGACCTTGACAATGAAGCAATTTACCAGCACGCATACAAGTTCGGTGAAAGACAATACAGAACAGACACCAAAAAGAATCTCATGCTCAGATTCGCATGCTGTTTCGGTGCATTCAGAATAATGGCAGATTCATACCTGACCTGGAAAAACTTGCCTGCAAAGATATATGAACTTTCCACATACAGTTTCAGATTCGAGAAAAAGGGTGAAGTTGTAGGTCTTAAAAGATTAAGAGCATTTACAATGCCGGATTGTCATTCATTCTGTGCAGATGTTCCATCTTCCTTAGAGGAATTTTCAAGTCAGACTGACATGTGTATGCAGACCGGTAAGGATTTGGACCTTGACTTTGAAGTAATTTTCAGAGCCACCCAGGACTTCTTCGATGACAATGAGGAATGGATGTATGAAATCGCCAGCAAATTCGGCAAACCTATTCTTTTGGAAATCCTACCTGAAAGACATCATTACTGGGTATGTAAAATAGATTTGGCCAACATTGACGCTTTAGGCCGTCCGATTGAAAATCCAACAGTTCAAATCGACGTTGAAAGTGGTAAAAGATTCGGCATCACCTATTTGGGTGAAGACGGCGAACAGCACAATCCAACAATCCTGCACACTTCCCCAACAGGAAGTATTGAAAGGGTGTTATGTGCAATGCTTGAAAAGACAGCATTGGAAATCAATGAAAGGGCTCCTATGTTGCCAACCTGGTTAAGTCCGATTCAGGCAAGAATTCTTACAGTCGGCGATGCTCACAAGGAATTTGCAGAGGAGTTATATCAAAAAATCAACGCCTCAAACATCCGTGTAGACATTGACGACAGAGATGAAAGTGTCGGTAAAAAAATCAGAAATGCTGCCAAAGAATGGATTCCATACATTTTTGTCGTTGGAGACAAAGAAGTCGAAACCGGTAAATTCCAGGTAACAGTACGTGAAACCGGTGAAAAAGTGGACATGACAGTAGATGATTTGATAGCCCAAATCAATGAGAAATGTGAAGGAAAACCTTTCAGAAAATTGCCTTTACCTAAGGATATCTCAAGAAGGATTAACTTCCAATAATTATATTTATCAATAAAAATAAACTATTAAATGTTATATTATAACGGAGGAAATTTAATGGACCCAATGTATAAAATAGGAGAAGCTCTTATTGGAGACGGCCCTGAATTAGCACACATCGATTTATTAATTGGTGATAAAAACGGACCTGTTGGTCAAGCTTTCGCTAATGGTTTATCTACTCTTTCTGTAGGCCACACTCCTTTAACAAGTGTAATTAGACCTAATTTGATGACCAAACCAGCTACTTTAATTATCCCTAAAGTAACTGTTGGTGATTTAGAAGATGCAAGTAAGATATTTGGACCTGCACAAACTGCTGTTGCAAGAGCAGTTGCTGATGCAGTGGAAGATGGCTACATTCCAAAAGAAGACGTAGAAGATATGGTTATTAATGTAAGCGTATTCATTGATCCATCCGCTAAAGATTTCAGAAAAATCTATCAATATAATTATGGAGCAACCAAATTAGCTATTAGAAGAGCAATGGAAGGATACCCATCCATCGAAAAGGTACTTGCAGAAAAAGACCGTGGAACTCACCCAATTATGGGATTCAGAGTACAAAGACTTTGGGCTCCACCATACCTACAAGTTGCACTTGACTTGGATAATTTGGATGTAATGGAAAGAATTCTTGCAGATTTACCTAACAAGGAAAGAGTACTTATCGAAGCAGGAACTCCTCTCGTCAAAAAATTCGGTGTTGGAGTTGTTGGAAAAATCAGGGAATTACGCCCAGATGCATTCATCATTGCTGATTTAAAAACTTTGGATGTTGGTCGTGTTGAAGTTAAGATGGCAGCTGATGAAACTGCTGATGCAGTAGCTATTTCCGGACTCGGTACCCTTGAATCCATCAAGAAAGCTATCCATGAAACTCAAAAACAAGGTATTTACTCCATCCTTGACATGATGAATGTTAAAGACTTCGAAGAAAAATTATCTGCAATACCTGATGACTTAAAACCTGACATTGTATTATTACACAGAAATGTTGATTTAGAAACCTGGATTAAAGAACATGGTGGTAATACTGAAGGAATGACCGAATGGGGTAACATTGAAAAGATTAAAGAAATCACTGGCAGTTTAGTAGCTGTAGCTGGTGGTATTACTCCTGACAATGTCGAAGAAGCAATCGACAAAGGTGCAGATATTATCATTGCAGGCAGATACATCATCGGTTCCAGAGATGTAAGAAGATCCGCTCAGGACTTCTTGGCACACTTCGGACCTGACCCAGACAATATGAGACTTGCAATGGATGAAGACGAAAACATTGCTGAAGACGAAAGCAATTCTGAAGAGAAAAAATAGATTAGATTTATTCTAATTTATTTTCTTATTTTTTTAAAAAGGAGTTTTTATTATGGGATTTTGTAATTCATGTGGAAGGCCAATCGTAAAAGAAGATTACGGAACTAATAAGGATGGCAGTTTAAATCCTGAGTTTTGTAAAGATTGTTTCCAGGATGGAGAATATACAGAGCCGGATATAACTCTAAATGAAATGATTGTCAGAAAAACAAAAGAAATGATGGAAAAAAATCCTAGATTGCCAGAAACTCAAGCTACTGGCATTACCGCGATGTTTATTCCGGGATTAAAAAGATGGAATCCTGAATTTCAAGATGATTATAACTCTTTCTAACCTCTGCTTAGCATAAATTCTCTAACTTTGTTGGCAAGGAGTTCATCACGAGTTTTAGAATTTTTAATATTGAATAACTCTTCTTCTAATGCATTGTATTTATCAACTAAATCATTGTATTCAAGACGAAGGGAATCATAATCTTTTTCCAAATCCTCATTAAGTTCATACATTTCTGCATAACTTGTTTTTGTATTTAGATTTTCCTGTTTTAATTGATCATATTTTGTGCTTACCTGATTGTAGCTTTCTTTAATTGAAATATGTTCTTCCTTTAAAGCGGAACACTTGGTTTTTAGGTTTTTATTTTCTTCCTTGATGCTTGAATATTTGGTTTTGAGGTTTTCGTTTTCGGTTTTTATGTTAACGAATTTGGTTTTGAGGTTTTCATTTTCAATAATCAATTTGGAATGTTTGTCTTTAATCATGTTATTTTCATTTTTTAAATCGTTGATGTTATCCTCATGCAGGGAATTGAATTTGCTTTCCATTTCGGCCAAATGGGAGTTTCTTTGAGCAAGTTCAGCTTTTAATTCATCAATTTCATTTTGAAATTCAAATGTGGACGGGTTTAAATTCTCTTCTAGTTGTTTTTCCAATTCCTTCACTTCCTCAACATGTAAGTAGTTTGCAATTTTCAGTGTTTTGTTTTCTTCTGTAATATTTTTAAAATTTTCAATTTCTCCATGAGGTATGATTAGTACTTCTTCTTTGTTCTGGTAAATGTCTTCATGTTTCGGTACTGTGATTTGAATCTGTTCGGTGGTGTATTTTTTTCTCTCACCATTTTTCAATGTCCGGTTATATTCTCTGGAATATTTTTTTACAATACCTTTACCAACTTTCATAGTTAAATCCTCATTAAATGTTATGTTTGTTTTTAATTATATATGTTACCTATATCCTGCTTTTATTCAGTTATTTATTATTTTTTCAATAAAATGTGTTGCATATATTAAGTTAAAAATGCAAAGTTATAATTAATGAATTTTCCACGGCAGCATAATTGGGGTGGATGTCATTTTTAAGATTTTCATTTATTGATTGGGGGTAAAAACTATTAGGAAAATATTGGCTTCGCTGGTAATTTGCATTGTTTTAATGCTGACTTTAAGTGGAGTTTCAGCAGAAGAAATTAGTGCCGATTCATCAGCGGGAAATGGAGATTCAGGTTCTGTTGAACCAACATACACTCTTGTTTATGCTATCTTGGGCATTTTATTTGTTTGTGTTTTGTTTTACACAGGCCATATACAGAATAATGATTGACTTTCAATCTTCAACTTTTTTTTAAAAGTATTTAAGAAGTGCATTACATAGTATTTTCATGAAAATTTTTGGTATTTGCGCTAGCCCTAGAAATAACACGACTGAATATGTTTTAAAAAATGCTTTAAGTCAGCTTGAGCAGGACGGATTTGAGTGTGAAATGTTCACCTGTCAGGCTAAAACCATTAAACCATGCATGCATTGCGATTATTGCCTTGAAAATAAGAGATGCGTCATAGAGGATGACATGCTTGAAGTTTACAAAAATCTTCAGGAAGCTGACGGTATTATCTTGGCAACTCCAGTTCAAAGCGGAGGGATAAGCAGTAATCTCTCAGCGATAATGGACAGAACAAGGGCATTGGAAGCTATTGATTATAATCTGCTTCGCGGGAAAATTGGTATGAGTATTGCAGTTGGAGGGGACAGGACAGGCGGTCAGGATTTTGCCCACCTGAAAAATGTAACATATTTCATGATTCATGGAATTATCCCCGTAAGTGGAGGACCATTCGGTTCCAATTTAGGTGCATCATTCTGGTCAAATGATTCCATTGAGGATATTAAACAGGATGATTATGGAATGGAGTCTTTGAACAGGACTTTACATGAATTTAAAAATTTTCTAAATAAATATATTTAAATATTAAAATCAAGTTAAATTAATAATAAATAATTTTTTTAAAGGTATATCATGGCAAATAAGTTAGTAAGAGGCAGTTTGATAATTTTCATCGGTAATATTATTTTCCGTATCGGCGGTTACCTTTACCGTTTTTTAATGGCTACACTTTTAGGACCTGTAAACAACGGTATTTTGGGAACTACAATGTCCGTTCAGGGAATTTTTCAAACTTTAGCTTCAGGTGGTCTTCCTCCAGCCATATCCAAATATATTGCGGAATATGAAGCTGTTGAAGATCATAACATGGCCCGGCAGACCATTTATACTGCGTTGAAGATTATGGTTTTTCTGGGATTGCTATTGGGATTTTTGATGATATTTGTCATTGCTCCCTTGTTGGCCAATAATTTCATGGGAAAACCTGAAGTAATGGTTCCATTACAGATTATAGGTCTGATTACTCCTTTCAGTGTTGTTCTGGGTGCATTTAGAGGTGCATTTCAGGGTGTGTACAAGATGGAGTACATTGTCTATACCCGTGCTATTGAGCAGCTGTCAATGATTTTATGTGCAACTGCATTTATTTTAATAGGTTTTTCTGTCATTGGAGCTTTGTGGGGTACTGTAATCGGTTATGCTCTTGCGGCACTTTCATCTGTGCTAATATTTAAATTTTACATGCCGAAATATATTCCACAACCAACTGGAGACTTTGAATTTCCGTTTAGAGAGGAATTGAAATTGGGCATAATGCTCGTTAAATTCTCCATTCCGGTTATCATTACAGCTATTGCCGAAATGCTTATTTATAACATCTGTACCCTTATTATGGGCAGATTTTTAACATTGGAAAGCATCGGTTTTTTCACAGCCGCAGATCCTATTGCCAGATTGCCTTTGATGATTTCTATTTCTGTAGCTACTACAATCCTGCCGGCTTCTTCTGAAGCCTTCAAGCTTAAGGACATTTCCGCACTTCAAAAATATGTCGGAGAATCATATAAGATTTCACTGCTCTTTGTAGTTCCTATGTGCATTGGCCTTGCACTGTTTTCAGTGCCTATTTTAAGGTTGCTTTACTTTAAAATACCTGCTTATGCTGCAGGAGCTCCCGCTTTGGCAATATTGTCCATCGGTATGACTTTTTATTCAATATTTGCAATATCAACCAGTATTATTCAGGGTATCGGAAACCCTAGAATTCCTATGTACATTTTAATTTTCGGTTCCATTGTCACTGCGGGCCTTTGTTGGATATTTGCTCCGATTTTAGGAATTGCAGGTGGTGCGGCCGCTACAACAATCGCCTGTTTTTTAATGATGGTTCCATGTATTTATTTTGTATTCAAACTAACCAAGACAAAAGCGCCAACCAAGCCAGTTATTAAAATATTGTCTGCAACCGCAATTATGGGTGTTGTCGGACTTCTGATTCCAAAAACCACATTGTTTCTGTTCCCTGGAATATTGATATGTATGGTTGCCTATTTCTTTGCATTGATTTTAGTCAAATTCTTCACAAAAGATGACATCGAAACCTTAAGGGGATATGCTGCCAAATTCGGTCCGCTATCCAAAATTGTCAATAAACTGTTGGACTTCGTTGAAAGAATTGAATTTAGAAATAAATAATAGAAAAGTTATTTATATATAAAATACATAAATCTATCATATTATATGATTGGGGGATTATATAATGGCTGATGTGAGTGCAGGTGTTGAATATAAAATCAATGTAGATGGTAATTCATTCTTATTGGACAGTAAGAAATACCAGCTTTTAGAATACATTTTGGACACAGGATCCTTAACTCAGGCAGCAAAAGCTATTAGTGTTTCTTACAGAACTGCCCTAAACTACATTGAAAAAATAGAATCAACACTAAATGTTAAAATTGTGAATACAACTAAAGGTGGAAAAGGTGGGGGTGGTGGAACTACCCTTACTGATGAAGGATATTCTATTTTGAAAGAATGTAAAAAAATTAACGCAATTATGGAACTTCATAAGGACGTTAATGAAATAGAAGCGGAAATTGTTGATGTTGATACTGTTAAAGGTGTAATGACAATTAAAATGGACGAGTTCATGATTAATGCTCCTTTAAACAGAAAATATGAAATTGGAGATAGGATACTTGCATTAATCAGTTATGATAATATCTTTTTGATGTTGGAACCGCAAACCTCAAGCATACGTAATATTCTCAAAGGTCAAATAGTTGAAATGAGGCTTGAAAATGAGATTATTCGTGTTAAAATCAATGTTGGTGGAGTTACTCTATGTTCAGACATTACTGTTTCTGCCGAAAAAGAATTGAACCTTAATATTGGAAAAGAGGTATATGTTGGATTTAAAGCAATGTCAGTTGCTACTTTAAAGTTATGAGGATGGTTTGATGTTACAGATTTTAGTTGATGAAGATAAATGCATTGCTTGCGGTAAATGTGAAGAGATTTGTCCAAAATCTGCTAAAATTTGGAAAATCACTAACGTTGCACATATATTGGATTTAAGATATTGTCATGTTTGTACACTATGTGCAATGGAATGCCCTACAAACTGTATTAAAATTATACGTCCGGGCGAAGATGCTTGAATGCTTGAAGGTAAAATCAATTTAAATATAGGTTAGATCATGACAAGAAATTCTAATGTTTCAAGAAAAACTTCAGAAACCGAAATTGATATAAAAATGAATCTTGACGGCACAGGGAATTACAATATTTCCACAGGAGTAAATTTTTTCAATCATATGCTGGAATCCTTTTCAAAGCACAGCATGATTGATTTGGATGTTCAGGCCGTCGGCGACATTGAAATAGATGACCACCATACCATTGAAGATGTTGGAATATTGCTTGGTGAAGCATTCAGTGAAGCTATTGGCGATAAAAAAGGAATCAAAAGAATGGCACATGCCATTGTTCCTATGGATGAATCTGTAGCTACCGTTGCAATCGATATAAGCGGACGTAGCTATTGCAATATGAATCTTAACTTTAAAAATGAAAAGATCGGCGACATGACCTCAGATATAGTGATTCACTTTTTTGAATCCTTTGCAGGCAGCGCAAAAATAAATATTTACGGCACTGTTGAAGGAGTAAATGATCATCATAAGGCTGAAGCTATTTTTAAGGCATTTGCAAAGTCTTTAAAAGAAGCAATTAAAGTTGAACATGATCAGATTCCATCTACAAAGGGAGTATTATAGTTAAATACTCTTCTTTTTATTTAATAATTATTCTAATTTTTTTACTTATTGGGTTGTAGTTTGAATTTCCAGCATATTTGAAAACCGCACTGTATTTTCCTTTTTTGGTTAACTTAACATTAAATGCAGCAATTCCTTTTGAATTGGTTTTGGCTTTGTATGTCTTTTTGTTTACTTTCAATCTGATAATGCTATTTTTAATGACTTTGTTTTTATTGCTCTTGAATGTCACGGTTACCTTTTTGGTTTTTGATTTGGCCTTAAATTTTTTGGAAGATGCAGTAAGCTTTGGAGTTGCTTTCTTAACTGTTACTTTGGTGGTTTTTGCTGAAGATTTATAGATGTCGCTTCCTGAAAATGTGATTTTTGCGGAATATTGTTTGGCAGGCAGATTTACGGATATCTTAATCTGTCCGTTTGCATCTGTTGTTTTATTGTAGATTTTACTGTTTAACCTAACAATAACATTTTGTCCCGCTAAAACATTGCCTTTTTCGTCTTTAAGTGTAACGGCCAGGTTTTTGGCAACATTATATGTGGTGCTTATGCTAGGAGCTGTTATCTGTGAGTCAATCTGATTCATGATAATGCTGGCATTTGCCCATGAAGATAAATAACCGCCATCTCCGGCAAATTGTATTTCTGCAGTATAATTGCCGGGAATCAGGTCAATTGTTAATGTGGCTTTTCCGTCGTCATCGGTAGTTAGACTGTGATTTGTTCCGTTCAAATTAATTTCTATCTCTTTTCCTTTTACTGCATTACCTTTTCTGTCTTTTAAAGTGACAACTAATTTTTCATTTGAATTATAAGTTGTGGTCATGTTATTGGCTTCAATGGATGTTTTTGAACCTACATTAACTGTAAAAGTATTTGAATATACCTCTCCTTCCAGTTTTCCCTCATTGTATTTCAGTGAAATTTCATGATAGTCTGCTGTGAGGTCTGAAATCGCTGTTGTGAATTTTCCGTTTTCTACTTTATAGTTATTAGGCAGGTTTCCATCAACTGAAATGGATAATGTGTTAAATTGACTGTTAGGGGCTTTGAAGGTAATATTGACATTAGATTCTGTTTCAACTTCATTTGGAATGTCAGCAGTTATATTTTGTGAGTTTTCAATTACATAAACTCCTTCAATCAGGTGATATTCTCCGCCCGAAGTATTGAAGTCCAAATAAAATTTATTTAAACCTGTGATTTTGCTTGACAGGTGAACTGATGAGCTTCCATTGGCTATTGTATCTGAAGCCAGCAATATTCCTTTTTCACCATTGTTATAGTCATATACATTGAAAGTACCGTTAATCCAGTTATTTGCATGCATTGTGATTTTGAATTTTTCATCAACGCTTACATAATCCGGTGAAGTTACTGTTGGCGGTGTTAAATTACTTAATATTTCATCCTCGTCATGGCCGACAATTTTATTGTCCCTGCGGACCTGCAGTCCTGCCCAGACAAAAACCTCTTTGAATTTCTTTTCCAGGGCATCGTCCATTGATTGATTTATCAGTTTCCAGTATTTGTCTTCATCTTCAGGATTTTGTACAAATCCGCCGAAGTAATGCAGTCTGTCTTCACTGAATCCCAGTTCCTGACCAATTGTATATGCCTCTTTGTGATGTGGATTTTCAGATGTTACCCAATCGTAATCCTCAATTTGGAGAATGTCCAGTTTGGAAGGGGAATATGCATCAATCAGGTAATTCACGTCCCTTATCATTGGGGGAACTCTATCAGTATCGGTAACGCTTGGCGGGAAGAACAGCGCCATATATGATCCGTTTATGTACTTGTCGCCCTTGACGACTTCACGAAGGGCATCACTGTAATGTACCAGCTGCTGATTCAGCCAGTGCATGACTGTCCGGTCATATTCACTGTCCCATGCATTGTCATATTCAGGTATTGCAGTGCCGTGTTCGGATAGATATTTGGCTTTTGTTGAATTGTCATAGAAGCATGGGGGCTGGTTTGGCCACTGGTTTTCATTCCACCACCACCATGATTCGCCCATCTGCAAAATAGGTTTAAGTCCATTGCTTACAATAATGTCTAGACAGGATTCACTCACTTTCTGCATATATGGAATCACGTCCTCATGGCATGGGCTGTATATGAATGTTGACGGGCTCCATCCGGTCATGGCAAAATTGCCGTTGGAATCCATTTGCCTCCAGCTTTGAGGGCATTGCAAATTCTCCATCGATAGGCTAATGACGAGGTTTTCAACACCATTCTTTTTCAGTTCACGTGAATAGCAATCCAGCCAGGCTCTAAATGCAGCGTTCAATGGCACATTTTTATTCAACACCATTTTTTCAGTTCTGTTGTGGTTGAAACCCGTGTCGGTAATCACATCTCCTGCAATGCCTCTTTTTTCATAGAAATATGAAGCGCCAACGTACAGGTCAACCCACTCAACATAGCCTAATTTTCTCATTTCTTTGCTAATTCTCATGGGATTAAGATTATAAATATCATCATATCCTTCACAAAGTCGGTACTGATGAGGAGGTAATGGCAATTGTTCGTTATGGATTTTTCCATTGGCGACAGTTATGTTAAATATTTTACAGGTGAAATTTTCATTTTCAGTAATTCGATATTGGGAGTTGCTTTCAACAAAATTTGCAGGCAGGAATGAAAGCATGATATATTTCAGGTTGGTTACATTGAGTTTTGTTTCTTTTCCAACCATTACGATTTGTCCGTTCCTGTCAAGATATGAATTTCCAGGAAGCAATGTTAAATTATTGAAATCAAGGCTGACGTGATGGTCTTCAATAAAGCGGTTCATTGTGAGGAAATATGTTTCGCCAGTATTGGCTGCAATGACGATGTTTATTCTGCTGTTTGAGAAATCCATACATCCTGTCATCTCATAATCAAATTCCAGAGTCACATCAGTATAATTGCTGCGATTTCCGTAGCTGATATATGGATGCTGAATCGGATCTTTCGAATTCCAGTATAATCCGACAAAGTCGTTTTCGGTACGGAAAGTTCCGGTAACAGTCAGGTCGTTGTGAGTTTCACTGGTCACTGTCGCACTTGATTCAAAATTGTTGTTTGTAGTCCAGCAGTCACCACGGAAAAGATAGTATGTGTTGTCATAAGGGATTTCTTCATAATTTTCAATGCCGTTTGGATTCAATGTGTTTTCATCTCTTGTGTAGTTTTCAGGTGAGGTTATATAAAAATCATTTCCATTGTTCGACTCACCGGCTAAATCATAAGATGACTCGCCAATGGTTTCGGTGTCATTTTGAACTGCATTGTCCGCTGCATTTACGGCGCTAATCATCATTATTAGCAGAATGCAAACCATTAAAATTTTATTAATTTTCAAAATAACACCCCAATATTTAAGATTAATACTATTTATTTAAGTTTTTGGTTATTAAAGTATTCTAAACCTTAATTTCACATTGGGTGCAATATTATTAAAAATCAGTTACGGAAAATGGTCTGTTTTTGGATGGTCGGTTTTAAAAAATAAAAAAATAAAAGTAGTAAGAATACTACTTATTCTGGTTTTGAGATTAAGTCAGTTTTACAACCAGGGTTACCTTCTTTCATGTGAGGGGTTCTTAAAAAGCTTTTTCGATTTCTCTTGCTTCTTGTGCTAATTTAGCAGCGCATGCAGCAATTTCGTGAGCAGCAGCTACTAATGGGATGAAGTTTTCGAAACCTTTAGTCATGAAACAACCTTTCATGTCTAAGTTAGCAACAGATCCTGCCATTTCGTAAGCAGCAATAGCTTTTGCTTTTGCGTATGGGTTTGCGAATCCGCCAGCTTCTGCAGCTTTTTCAGCAGTAACGATGAGTTTAGGTAATTCGATTGCTTCTCCAGCATCAGCTTGAGCGATTACAGCGTCGATAGTTTGTTGAACTAATCTTAAAGCACCGGTTTCGGCTAATACTTTTAAGATGTCGGAGTTGAAGATAGCCATTTCAGTTGGGTCTAACCATTCTCTTTTTGCACCAATCATTGGGTCAGACATAACGATGATGTAACCTAAGCCTTGTTCATCCATTTCGTCTTTTTTACCTTTACCAGGTGCGTCACCAATGATAATAGCAGGAACATCTTTTTCAGATAATAATTCTCTTGCTTTAGCTGGTCCAGGAGCTCCTGGGTTTGGGCTAATGAAAATTGCGAAATCAGGTTCGAAAGCGTCTATTTTAGGAACAACGTCTTCTACTTGTTCTGGGTTCATTTTTGCTCCAGATCCAAAGGTTCTTACATCGATATTTGGTCTGTCTGCTCTTTCGTCTAACAATAGGTCAATTACTGGTGAAGTACCAATATTACCACTTTTAATAATAGCAATTTTA
>ONJC01000042.1 GCA_900318035.1 uncultured Methanobrevibacter sp. | reverse complement strand
AGGAGTAATTTCTAAAACTTCAGGTTTATTCTCATCAATCAATTTAATAAGCTCAGGAACATTTCTGATTTGAACATCATCAGCCAATATCAATTTCAAACCATTAGAAAGAGATGTCAATATGTCATCAACAGAAACATCAAAAGAGATAGTTGTAATACAAAGCAAACTATCATAAGTGGATTTAGGGTTTTGAGCCTGATTACAGATGTTTTTATGACTAATCATTACCCCTTTAGGATTACCTGTTGATCCTGAAGTATAAATCATATATGCCAGATCATCTGGAAGAACTTCAACATTCGGATTAACAGTAATTCCCTCTTCAAGAAGTTCATTGACATCGATGGAATTATCAGAAGTTTCATAGCTTATGATATAATCCGCCTGACTGTTTTCATAAATGTAGTTGATTCTTTCCTGAGGATATTCCGGATCAATAGGAACATATGCGCAACCTGCTTTCAGGACACCTAAAATGGAAGCAATTAAATTACTGTCCCTTTTAAGCATTATAAGGACATTGCTTTTAGGCTTTACACCTCGCCTGATTAATGCATTTGCAATCCTATTACTTTTCTCATTCAATTCAGCATAAGTTAAAGTAGCATCACTTGCAACCAATGCCACATCTTTTGGTTTTTTAACAAC
The DNA here is from genome assembly GCA_900318035.1 of uncultured Methanobrevibacter sp. Taxonomy (GTDB): domain Archaea; phylum Methanobacteriota; class Methanobacteria; order Methanobacteriales; family Methanobacteriaceae; genus Methanocatella. Next base: position 5,461 of record ONJC01000042.1, on the reverse strand, counting down.
CTGTTTTTCAAAGCGTTTATGTAAAATTGGAGTGTCAATTTCAATAAATTCTGGAATTTCCCCTTCCATCAATTCAATATCATTTATTTTTAGCTTATCCATATCGTTTACAAAGAATTGGAACAATACATATTTAATTGAACGCAGGAACATATTAACATACTCTTCAGTATAGATTTGGTCGTTATATTCCAAATACAGAGTAATAAGTTCCCCATCATCATAAATATCCATGTTTATTTTATAATCAGTTGAAACAGTACCATCAAGGTCAATAGCTTCATAAGCTTTACCATTAAGTTCAATATCATTCGTTAAGGATTCATGGAATGCATAGAAGAATTCCGGTTTTAGTTGATAGTCTTCTGAAAGTTTTGTGTATGGATAATCGCTATGAATTAATGCATCTTTCCATGCTTTATCAACTATTTTTACATAATCTTCAACTAACATGTCACGATTTTCGCCATTTACAATAATAGGCAATGTTTTAACTAACATTCCCTGAGTATTTGAATAATTTGAGTTTGCCCTACCGTTGAATATTGTTGTAATTAATGACTTATCACTAAATGTAAATTTATTAAGGCTTAAAAGTGTAGCCGCCATAAATAAAACATTTGAACTTACTGAGTGGTCTTTACAGAATAGCCTGACAAAATTAGAACTTATTTGGTCTGAAACAAGTTTAATATTTCCAATATCAGGATTACCATTCATATTTGGAGTTAAAACTGTTGATTCAATGTCTTGGCCAAATTGTTTTTTGAAGAATTTCTCGGAAACTTCACTAACAGAGGTTTTCTCTTCAATCAGACTGTATTCAAATCCGTTAATTATTTCAGATTCAATTTCTTCATTGTTATATGCTTTGGTCAAATCATTAAAGAAAATACCTTGAGATACACCATCAGTAATAATATGATGGAAATCGACGAATAATATTGTTTCTGCTGGTGTTTTATAGATTTTAAATCTAAATAATTGATTATTGTCTAACGGAATTGGTTTTATGTCTCTTTCCATTATTTCTTCATTACTAATAGAATCTATTTCTTCAATTTCTATTTCTTCAATTTCAGCATGATCGCATCTTTTTTGCAATACTTTTCCATCATCCGTGTTAATAATTCTTGTTTTGAGATATGGATGTGCATCAACAGTTTTAATAACAGCATCTCTAAGTTTATTAGGATCAATACTACTTTCAAACCTTATTGCAAAAGGCATTGTGTATTTGATTTTTTCAGTTTGCATACACTCATAATAAATTCCCATTTGGTTTGAAGTCAATGGGAAATATTCCATATCTTTTGCAGTTTCAATAATTTCATCCACGTCAATTTCAGATTCTATATTATTGTCAATTTTATCTGCAAGCGATTTTATTGTTGGATTTGTAAACAATGAGGTTACATCAATATTCACATTCATTTCATTGAAAATCATTGAGTTTAATTTCATTAATGTTAAAGAAGAGAAACCCAATTGATATAAATCATCTGTTGTACCGAATTTAGTTGTATTGGCAATGGATGCAACAAGTTCAACTAATTTTTCTTCAGTTTCGTTTTCAGCTTCAACATAATCTAGATTTAATTTTGGTTTTGGAAGTCTTTTAATATCCGTTTTACCATTTGGAGATATTGGCATCTCATCAAGAGGCATAAATACAGTTGGAACCATATATTCGGTTAATTTATTTCCCAAATACCTTTTCAAGAGATTTAAATCTATTTCTTTATCGGATGTGAAATAAGCACATAAATGTTCAACATTATTGATTTTGTCAATTACAACGACAACCTGCCTAATGCCTGGGAATTTGGCAATATTGGATTCAATTTCACCAAGTTCTATTCTCAATCCTCTTAATTTAATTTGGTTGTCAATTCTTCCTTTTATTACCAACTCACCATTTGGAAGTTCAATTGCATAGTCTCCACTTCTATAATATGGAATATCATTAATAGATAGGAATACTTCTTTGGTTTTTTCTTCCATATTGTAATATCCTCTAGATACACCATTACCTCCAATGTATAATTCGCCCATTACACCACAAGGTACCAATTTTCCGTCAATATCCCTAACTTCAGTTATGCAATTGTGCAGAGCCTTTCCAACAGTTATATTTTCAGCAGCAGTAAGCTTATGAGTATTACATGTTACTGTTGTTTCAGTCGGACCGTAAATATTATACACTTCTAAATTAGGATACTCTAAAAGCCGTGAAATTAGGTCCTGAGGCACCATTTCTCCACCAACACCAATATACTTGAAGTTAGGTACTTCTTTGGCGAATTCCTCATATTCCAAATATTGTTTAAATCTTGATGGTGCGGAAAATGTAAGTGCATCTGGTTTTTCTCTTTTAACTAACTCAGCTAACTCCTTAATATTTTTTATTTCACTATCATTAGCCAGCACCATTTCCAAACCGTAGGTTAATGGCATGAAATCAAGTAAAAATGCATCGAAAGATACTGTTGAAAGAGCAAGGGTCTTTTTCATTTTTGAATATGCATTATAAATTACACTATCCTCACTTTTTGAGAACAGATTTGTAATATTCATATGACTGGTCATTACTCCCTTAGGATTGCCTGTAGAACCTGAAGTGTAAATCATATAAGCCAAATCATCCGGATTAATTTCCACTTGAGTATTTGAGGTATTCTCTTCTTCGAGCAATTCATCAATATCGATTGAATTTTCAATCACGCCATCAGCTATTAAATAATCCGCCTGACTGTTTTCGAAAATATAATTAATCCTTCCAGCAGGGTAGTTTATATCAATAGGTATGAATGCACATCCTGCTTTTAAAACACCCAAAATAGCTGAAATAAGCTTGCTGTCCCGTGGAAGCATTACTAACACATTACTGTTAGGTTTTATTCCTCTGTTTATAAGGGCATTAGCAACACGATTTGCTTTTTTGTTAAGTTCACTATAGGTCAATGAACAATCACATGCAACTAATGCTGTGTTTTCCGGAGTTTCATCAACCTGTTTTTCAAAGCGCTTATGGATAAATGGAACTTCAACATCGACAAATTCATGTAATTCCACATCATCTTTTAATTTTACATCACAGATTCTGCAACTGTCAATATCATTTTCAAGGAATTGAACTAAAATGTTCTTCATGGATTGTATGAATGTCCTGACATAATCTTCACTGTATAGCTGGTCATTATATTCCATGACAACATTAAACTCATCTCCATTATCATAAATAGCCAAATTGATTTTAGATTCAACTGTAACCATATAAAACCCAGCTAACTCTTGTGGAATGTACTCTTTATTGTTTATTTTTATTTCATCTGATCCCAAGAATTCATGATAAGCATAGAAGAATTCAGGTTTTAATTGATATTTTTCAGCAATTTTAATATATGGATATGAACTGTTTCTTAAGGTTTCTTTCCAAGTTTGATCAATGGAGTTAATGAAATCTCTGACAGACCCCTGCCTGTTTTCATTATTTATTATAAACGGAACAGTTTTTACCAAAAATCCTTGAGTATTGAAATAACTCGGACTTGATCTTCCATTGAATATTGTTGTTATTGATGATTTGTCACTGAATGTAAATTTGTTTAGATTTAAAATGGTACTTGCGATAAACAAAGCATTTTTACTTATAGAATTATCATTACAGAACTCATTAATAAATTCTGAATCAATAGTATCAGAAACATTTTTTATTTTGCCTTCATCAGGATTTCCATTAAGATCTGGAGTTAGAACTGTGGATTCTATTCCTTGAGTTAATTTATCATCGAAAAATGCTTTTGCAGCTTGATATGTTTCACTGTTTTCGGCATCTTTTTCCAGAAGACTGTAGGTATAACCATCGATTATCTCTTCTGATATCTCCCTATTTTCATAGATATCTGCTATATCTCTAAATAAATTGTTTTGCGATACACCGTCAGTAATTATATGATGGAAATCTGTGAATAATACAACTTCATCAGGAGTTTCATATATTTTGAATTTGAACAATTGACTGTCCTCTATAGCGATTGGGGCGACATCATTTCTAACAATGTCTTCATCAACAATGCTATCGACTTTAACAATTTCAATATCGTTGATTGCCAAATCATCACATCTTTTCTGTTTTAATTCGCCATCATAATTTACAATTCTTGTTTTAAGATATGGATGTGCTTCAATAGTATCAATAATTGCTTGTTTAAGTCTATTTGCATCAACATCATTACTAAATCTTACTGTTGTAGGCATTGTATACTTAATCACATCAGGATTTTGCTTACACTCATAGTAAATACCCAATTGATTTTCTGTCAATGGGAAATACTCCATGTCTTTAGCTGATTTAATAATCTCTTGAATGCCAGCCTCTTTTTCAGATGAATTATCAATTGCTATTGCAAAGTTTTTAACTGTTGGCTCATTGAATAATATGGAAATGTCTAAATTCGCACCCATTTGCTCATAGATTATGGAATTTAATTTCATTAATGACAATGAAGTAAAACCAATAGTGTATAAGTCATCTGTAACACCAAATTCATCAACATCTGCAATGGATGAAACAATTTCAAATAATTTTTCTTCCGTTTCAGTTTCAGGCATCACCAAAGCCAATTTAAGTTGAGGTTCAGGCAGTTGTTTCAGGTCTGTCTTGCCATTTGGTGTTTGCGGCATCTCATCTAGCTGCATGAACACGGTTGGAACCATATAATTAGTAAGCCTGTCTTTTAAAAACTCTTTTAAATCATCAGTGTCAATTTCACCATTAGCTGTGTAATATGCGCATAAATGGTCAGCATTGTTAATTTCTTTAATTACAACAACGGCTTGCATTATATCTGGATATTGACCAATATTAGTTTCAATTTCACCTATTTCGATTCTTAATCCTCTTAATTTGATTTGGTTGTCGATTCTTCCTTTAATGTCGATTTCACCATTTGGAAGTTCAATAGCATAGTCCCCACTTCTGTAATATGGAATGCCATTGATAGTTAAGAATGATTCTTTGGTTTTTTCAGGCATGTTATAGTATCCTTTACCAACACCAGTACCACCAATGTATAATTCACCCATTACACCATTAGGAACCAATTTTCCATCAATGTCACGAACATCAGTAACATAATTGGTTAAAGGAGGACCCACAGTCAAATCATGCACATCAGTGACCTCTTTGTTGTTTGAAGTGATTGTTGTTTCAGTTGGACCATAACTATTATAAATAACCGCATCACAGTATTTTCTTAAATCATCAAAAACTTTTGCTGAGAATTGCTCCCCACCAAGGAAAATACATTTTAGACAAGAAATCACATTACAGAATTCCTCTAATTCAAGATAAGAGCCTATTCTTGAAGGAGTAATTTCTAAAACTTCAGGTTTATTCTCATCAATCAATTTAATAAGCTCAGGAACATTTCTGATTTGAACATCATCAGCCAATATC
>ONJC01000019.1 GCA_900318035.1 uncultured Methanobrevibacter sp. | reverse complement strand
ACATTGCGGAGGTTTCGCGCCTGCTGCACCCCGTAGGGCCTGGAACCTTGTCTCAGGTTCCATCTCCGGGCTCTTGCTCTCACAACCCGTACCGATCAACGGCTTGGTAAGCCATTACCTAACCAACTACCTAATCGGCCGCAGACCCATCCTTAGGCGAAAAAACATTTAAACAAAAAACCATTACAGGAAAAATTGCCTATCCAGTATTATCCTCAGTTTCCCAAGGTTATCCCGGTCCTAAGGGTAGGTTATCCACGTGTTACTGAGCCGTACGCCACGAATCTAAATTCGTTCGACTTGCATGGCTTAATCGCGTACGCCACGAGCCTAAACTCGTTCGACTTGCATGGCTTAATCGAATCCCAATAGCAGTAGCATCTGCCAGGATCAAACAGAATTGAACACATAACAGACATAATAATAAGTATTATGAAGTACGCTAAAATATAGACGAGTATACACAATAAATTTGAAACAAATTAATTTGTAACTAATTCACCACATCTACAAAACCAACATCATACTCGAAAAAACTCAAGTACTCACTAAATTATAGCTACATGTGGAAAAGCAGTCATCATAGTCAGAATTGTAAATACAATATGACTTAAACCAACGCCATAAAAACACATAGCACAACTAATAGACAGACAAGTTTGAGTAACAAAATCAATTAAAAAATATTGCAATAATAAATTAATAATTTCAAAAATTAATTTTAAAACTTTAATTATATAATAAAAGTCAAATATAATTTGAATAAGAAAAATAATAAATTTAAAAAAATTAAAAATTAAATTTTTAAAAAAAGCTGAAATATTGAAATAAAAAAAAATATTTATCCAAATTATTAATTGAGAAAGAATAGCCAATATTCAACTAAAAAATAATGAGAATAAAAACAACTAGTATATAAATGTAACTATATTAATCTAGTTTTTTACGGATTACAGATATTATTCTTGTTAAACTTCTATGCATTTTAATCCCATACTGTTCAACAATTTCAAATCCGACTTCATCAGCCATCGGCTTTAAATCAACATAGTGAGGACTGGCCATGCACAGGTAGGCATCATCCCTCATGTTGTCATAAATTGCAATGAAAAACTCTTTAAAGATATTGTCACCTTCAATATCACCTGTTGATGTTGAGATGCCATATGGAGGGTCTGTAACAACAGCCGCAACCTTTTCATACATTTTAAGTTCACGCACATCCAGATTGAATGTTCTGTAATCGGTTATTCCAAAGTGGTCCAGGTTAATGGCAGCCCCGTTCTTCATTTTCCAGTAGATGTCAGAGCCTACAACCTTACACCCTATCAATCCCGCTTCAATCAATATTCCTCCGGTTCCGCAAAACGGATCAAGCAGAAGCTGACCTTCAGTTACTCTGGATAAATTAACCATACATCTTGCCAGTTTCGGACTCATGGATCCGGGATAGAAAAACGGCCGTTTATGAGGTTTGCTTTCAACGAAATGTTTTTTATTAAGTTTGAACTTTTCAACAGCAATATAGATATCATTTTTAGAAGCGACCATGCGGACCAGTGAGTTCGGTTCCCTCAGCTTTACCTTAATGTCATTGCAGTTATCCAATATCAGTGCGCCTGCTTTTCTTTCGGTTGCAACGGTGTCGATTTGTGAATTGAGTCTTTTAACGCGAACTGCAAACGTTTCGGATATGTAGTCCTGCCAGTTTATGGATGGAATATCTTCACTTAACCTTTCAGGTGATGACTTCATTATCAGCTGATGGACTTCATGGGTATATCCCAGTCTTTTGGTCAATGTTTCATGATACTGATCAATTCTCTCATCGGGAATGTCTTTAAGGATAACCAGACCTTCAGCAACCACATCTATTGTTGCATCTATATTTTCACATTCCATGACTGCCTTCAATTCGGCAAGAGGCAACTCCGGATGCTCTTGAGACTGTATGCAAAATAATTCCATTATAATTCTCCTAAAAATTGAAAAAAAAAATTATCTTTTAAACTTATCAAAATGCCTTTGTATAACCTTTTCACTGGAATCTTCCTTTACCTCTACCTGTTCGGGCTCATCCTGATAAACTTTTTCATCACTTTCATAATACTGACTTTGAGGCTCATCATATTGATAGTAATCATCATCCTCATAGGAATAATCTTGCCTTCCTTCATTATAACGGACATCATTAGAAAATGTATCTGAAGCTCCCTCATATACAATATTTTCATTGGAGTTGTTGGAAACACGGTTCATGACGCTTTCATATTCATCATGATAAGGCTCATATTCATACTTGCTGAGCCTTTCATCCTGAAAACTGAAGTCTTCGGGATAATATTCATACTCCCTTCTTGGAGGAGCCCTCCTTTCATGACCGATTGGAGTGATAGGTTCATATTCGTCATAATAGTCATCGCCTGCAACATTTTCAGAATAGTATGCATCCTCATTCCTGTCAATGTAACTTCTAGGAGGTTCCTGGAATCTTCTGGATCCCATCATGTTGGAGAATATTATGTCTTCAACTTTGGACGGATTGGATACGTTTTCAATCTTCAGCAGATTATTGTCATATGCACTGAATACGGAAACCGTTCCGACATTGAATATTCTTGCAAAAATGCTTTGAGATGCATTGATATCCTGGATAGTGCTGTAAGGCATGTAATTCTTTTTAGTTGAAAAGATTCCGGATTTGACAATGATTCTTGTATCTGTGAGAGTATACTCAATTGAATGCCAGCCGATAATCTGCCAGATGATATACAGTATTATGACAAGGATAACAACAAAAAACGCTATTGCAGCATATCGGGTCAATGGAAGTTTAACCTGAGATATCATATAAACCTGCATTTGCCCCACAAACTGAATAACCGTTGGGGAAACAACAAAAACAACAGCCAATAAAACAACACCAATAATGGCTTTTTTGCAACCTAAAAACATGTTGGGTTTTGTTTTATAAAGAACTCTTTCATTAGCTCTTCCATCATTTTTATTGAATAACATAATTATACTATTAGATATTTCTTTTAAATATAGTTTTACAAAAAAAGCACCGGTGACCGGCTAAGAATTTTTCCGAAAAAAGATTAAAAAAATAAGCCTCAGCTCGCCCATCATTCATCACATATCAGAGCTCATAGGGTTCATCATAGGCTTATTTTTACAAATGACAATGAATTTATCCGAACATTACTCCGGCTTCACTATTGAACAGTTCATCCTCTTTATTCTTATTCATGACCTTTTCAATAGCATCCATGAAGTCATCTACGGTAATTACATCACGTTCCTGACGAATTGCAAACATACCGGCTTCAGTACATACTGCCTTTAAATCGGCACCGGAAAGCCCGTCAGTCAAACTGGCAAGCAAGTCAATATCTGCTTCCTCGTCAAAGGACATGTTTTTAGTGTGAATTTTAAGAATTTCTTTTCTTCCCTCATCATTCGGAAGAGGAACTTCAATGAATCTGTCAAAACGACCTGGACGCAACAGTGCAGGGTCAAGGATATCAGGTCTGTTGGTTGCACCAACGATACCGATGTCTCCTCTGGATTCGAATCCGTCGAGTTCTGCTAAAAGCTGCATCAATGTTCTTTGAACTTCCCTGTCACCGCTTGTGGAACTTTTAAGCCTTTTGGCTGCAACAGCATCGAGTTCGTCAATGAAAATGATTGCAGGAGCCTTTTCCTTTGCAAGCTCAAAGACTTCACGCACAAGTCTTGCACCTTCACCAATGTATTTTTTGACAAATTCTGATGCAACCACTTTAATGAAAGTTGCGTTGGTTTCATTAGCTACGGCCTTTGCAAGCAATGTCTTACCGGTTCCAGGAGGACCATAAAGCAATATGCCTTTTGGAGGTTCAATTCCGACTTTTTCAAACAGTTCAGGATGGGTTAAAGGCAGTTCAACAGTTTCCTTAACTTCCCTGATTTGCTCTTCAAGACCACCGATTTTTTCATAGGTGATATCAGGTTTTTCCTCAATTTCCATTCCGGAAACGTTTGCGTCCTTTTCAGACGGCAGCACTTCAACAATACCAAAGGTCTGTTGGTTTAATGCCACTCTTGAACCAGGCACCAATAATTTTTCATCTAAGAATTTTGAATAGTTAACAAGAAAACTTGGTCCGGTGCTACTTTTAACTGTCATTCTATTATCATCCAGAACTTCAGTAATGGTAGCCAATACCAATGGTGGAGATCTGAATCTATCCACTTCTGAACGTAGTGATTTGGTTTCTCTTTCTAATCTGATTTTTTCATTTTCAATTAGGACTTTATCCTTTTCCAATTTCCTAACTTTCCACATCAAGTTACTTTTTGCCTTGGATTTTTCTTCTCTAAGCAAGTCAATCTCTTCTCTTAATGATTCGACCTGTTCTATCAATTGCTCTTTTGAAGAATTTTCCAAATCATCGAAATCATTCATGTGAATCACTTCCTTCGATTTTTATAAATTTCATAAACTTTGTACTTTAATAACAATTTGTAATTTTAAAGTATTTAAAGGTATTCATTTTATAGCATACTAACAAATATTAATAAGTAGCATTATATAATATTATACAGAAAAAACATAGGAAACTGATTAATATGGAATGCGAAATTTGTGGTAAACCCGTACCGGAACATAATCCAATAAGAGCAAAAATCGAAGGATCAGTTATGGTTGTATGTAAAGAGTGTTCAAAACTTGGAAAGATTCAAAAGGCTCCTCCAAAACCAAAATATGTACAACAAAAAAACAAAAAGCAAAAAAATGCGCCTAAAAGAAATTACTCAAGGAATGACGAACCTTCCGAAGAACTGATTGAGGATTTCAGCAGTGAAGTCAGAAGGGCAAGAGAATCCAAAAAATGGTCCAGGGAGGATCTGGGTAAAAAAATCAACGAAAGGGTATCAGTCATTACAAGAATCGAAACCGGTAAAATGACACCCGATACAAAACTTACAAAAAAATTAGAAAAGGCATTGAACATAAAATTGCTTGAAAAAGTAAATAATGTCGATTTGAATCAGTTCATTAGCAGTTCCTCAGGAGAACGTACCCTGGGAAACGTAATGAAAATCAAAAGAAAATAGCTATTTCTTAATATAGCTATTTAACCTTTCATTTTTAATATATCTGTCTTCTGCCTTAATTTTATAATCAATCATACCATCATTTTTAGCCTTATGAGAATTGTAGCCAGGTAAATTGTCAGCATCATCCAATAACTTTTCAAGCTGAGAATAACCTCCATATTCATCGCTTACGACAACCACGTGGGCGGGAGGATGAATCTTTTTTATCTGCATAATGCTTAATGTGGTATCTTCCTTTACAAAAAATGCAGTAGCAACATTTGATTTTGTTCTAAGTTTAGAATTTAAAATGCTTTCAACCAAAGAATCGGCAAAACCTGCATCGATTACTTTAGGTGTTGTTATCAAGTTTAAATTTCCATGTCTTTCCATGTCTGAAATTGCATTAAGTAACTTTGAATTGTTTTCTCCTCTAACTAAAATTAATGCCATAATAATCACTATTTAAAAAAAAATAAAAAAAAATATAGGTGATGTCACCTATTCTGGAAAGATTTTAACAATCTGCTTCTGAATACAACCAGCAGTATAAGAATAATACCTACCGCTGTTTGAATACTTCCTAAAATGCCTAAGATATTTCCATCAACCGGCAAATCCCAGGAAGGAGAAGATTTATCTCCAGGTAAAGCCTTGTAATAAACACCAACTGCTTTGGAACCCTGTTTTACATTCAGGTCTTTAGGTTCAACATGATCGACACCCATCAAAAGACCGTTGTTGATTCCTCTATTAATGGAAGTTGCAATAGCTGATGCATCATATCCATTTTTGGCAACAGATGCTTCAACAATTTCTTTTGTTGTTTCAGCCAAACCAGGCTTATCACTTCCATAAACCGACACGCTGACCGCATTAGGACTTACAGTCAATGCATTGCCTAAAGCTTCGTATGCATAGACAACTCTCAAGTCGTCACCACAGACAGGACATTTGTCATATGCCTCGGATGCAGGGTATCCCATACCCCATCCGCACTCGTCACAGACTTTGGAGTATTGCTCATCCATAGGGTAACCTGTTGTGTTCATGTCTTTAGGAGTAAACATGTCTCCTGTGGAAATTCCGGAAACCAGATTGACTCCACCACCACCGTATTTTTCACCGGACTCATTAGCTACTTGACCCATAGCTTCTGAAAGAATGGTGGTTGCAGGATAACCGTCACGAATCATTTTACCGATATTCATTGCAGTTTCTTTTCTGACAGAATCTGCAGTACCGTACAATGGATTTCCATTTGTATTTCTCAAGTGAATAATAGCTCCTTTTTGACCAGGCTGCAATGTAGCTATACCACTGTTATAAGGAGTTACCTGAATTGTGTTTGTTGCATCATCTACAGTGACAACATATGCATCAAAAGAACCTCCGACAGCAGCACCTATTCCGGGACCACCGACAACAAGACGCGCTCCCTTATATTGAGATGCGATTGAAGCGGCTGAAGCTGCAGAAACATTATTTTCCAAACTTGCAACAGCAGCTACAATAGAATCCAGCCTTGTATCGGAACTACCGGTACCCCCTGAGAGCACGGCGAAATGATTATTTTTTGACATTAAAAATGTTGACTGGAACATGTTGTCTGCAAAGGACATACTTCCTGCTGCAGCACCGTTCGGATCCTTTCCTGTAGGGTCAGTAATAACAATAATGTTACATGTAGCCGCAACAGAACTGATGGATAATAAAAATATAACGAATAAAACAATTGAGAATTTGAATTTATCCATTATTATCCCCCACTCTTAACAGTATTATTATCTAGTTCAACCGAAGAAAAGTCTTCTATAACAGTTACAGTTACAACACCAGTATTCTTATCTACCTGAACATCAGCAGCAGTGATTGGAGTTACTGATGTACCAGGAACCGTCGATTGCGTTGCAAATTCCTGTGCCGTCTGCAGCGCGTCTTGAAGCGACACCTCTCTTTTAGATGTCTTTAAGATATCGCCATATATGACACTGCCATCCCTAAAACCGGCCTGCATCACATTGGATCTGATGGTATCTACCGGAACAATGTCATTTCCTTTTACAATAATTCCAGAAATTGGAATACCATCGTTGATTTCACTAGAAGATGCGAAAGCCACATAAGTGATTAAACGGCCACATAGAATCAAAATAAAAGCAAGTAATAAAATAATTAATGTGTCTCTTCTAATCTTTATAAACATGTTTTATCCTCTTACATATTTATTCCGTTACAGAATAAATTATACATTTATTATATTAATTTGATATGATATTTAAATTATGTCTTTTAAAAGTGATTCTGCAGGGTCCATTCCCTGAGCACCGATTAATAATATTATGTCATTTTTGTCAACTTTGCCGTAAGTTTCACTTAAACATTCCTTTAAATTATCATAATGAACAAATTCGATGCCTTTGTCTTTTAAAGTGTTGAAAAATACCTCACGTTCTTCCATCTCAACAAAATTCAAATCATTGACAACATCATTACTTGAAGAGAGAATCACTTCAACATTATCATCCACAGACTCGGCAAGAGCGTCCACATTCAGCTGATTGATTTCAATGCCCCTTGAGCCTCTGATGGCACATACCACATATAATTTCTGGCCTGGGCGAAGCATCTTTTTAGTCTCTGAAATTGTGGCTTTTATCCCATCAGGATTATGAGCGAAATCATCATAAATCAATGGTTCATCGTTCAACTTTGCAAATCTCCTGTTCAATGCCTCGTATGATTTGACACCATTTGCTATAGTGGAAATATCAAGGTCAAGGGAAATTGCCGCACCTATGGCGGATAGAATATTTTGTATGAAATGTGAACCTGTGAAAGGAAGTTCATCATTTTTCAATATTGTCTGACCGTCATACACAATTTCGCTTCCGTCATAATAGACTGCATTCTTCTCATCAATTTTGCTCATTGATGTGTAAAACGGATTTTCAACATCCAATTTCATTACCCAATCATCATCACGGTTAAGTACACATATTCCGTCACCAATAGCTTCAGGAACTGTGGAAATTTCATTAAATACATCTTCAATTGAGTTTACAAGCCCTATATGGTCCATTGCAATGTTTGTTATGACTCCGACTTTAGGATTTATGGCCGCACTCATCAGTGACGCATGGTTTTCCATTAAATCACCAAGCCATCCCTGAACTTCAGACACTTCAATGACAAGATAATCAAGCTCGCCGTTTTCTATTACCTCATCGGAAATTAACTTTGAAACCATAGGATCAATTAATGTGTTGAATTCAGATTCACTGTCTGTATTGGTTAAAACATGAAAACCGGCAGTTTTTAAAATATGATAAATCAAATGGGAAGTTGTGGATTTGCCATTTGTCCCTGTAATAATTATATTGGTTGAATTTGGAGAATACTTATCTATTGTATGTGAAAGTGCATAAGCATTGGCCAACTCAATCTTGTCCACAACAATCAAAGGGAAATTGAGTTTGTTGGCCATTTCAATTGCGCCATCCTTAGGGGTTCTGGTTATAAGGCAGGCAATATTCTTATCGAATGCCATTCTAACACCAGTACCATTTATCCAGTGCCTTATGACAATATCTCCAGTGTGCGCATCATTTAAAAAAGTAAACTTGCCTGTAAAACCGTCAATAGAAAAAAAATCATCATTTCCATATAATTTTCCGCCAATAGACTCCGCCAAATCCTGAATTTCCATTTAATCACCCAAACTTAAAAGATGTACATTTTTGCTAAAATTCCAATTGCACATAATAAAACTGTAAAACCCCAGTAGCTATATACGATTTTTGTCTCGGACATGCCGTAATGGTTTAAAGTGTGATGCAATGGCTCAACCGGCAATTTTATAATATGAGCCCTGTGAAGCAGGCTTACGACAACTGAAATAATAGGAACTCCCAATGCGAGAACTCCGAAGTAAGGAATGTCACATATCAATACTGCAGCCGCATAGCCTGTACCCAATACAAATGATCCTGTATCTCCCATGAATATTGAAGCCGGATATTTGTTGAATACCAGAAATCCCAAACATATGCCTGCAAGTATCAAGAACGGAGGAATGATTGTTGCAGGTCCAAATAAATAACCGTACAGACAACATGCTATGGATGCTATACCTACAATACCTGCTGCAAGACCGTCCATACCGTCAATAAGGTTGACTGAATTGATTGATCCCAAAACACCAATGATTACAATAGGAATGGCAAGCAGACCTAAATTAAAACCGCCTAATGTAGTGACTGCACCGGTCAATCCTAAAAATATTCCTAAAACAACCTGGCTGCAGATTTTTTCAAACTCTTCAGGCTCGGTCTTGATTGGAACTTCACCAATTACTTCAACTTTTCCTTCCTTAAGCAAATCATCGACTTCAGCTTTTGCCTTTGGAGTTGCAACACGCACTTCCTCGCCAGGTTCGACGTCCAGTCTGCCCAAAGTGATGACTTCGTCTGAAATGTTTACAACAATTTTTTGAATTTCCTTAATTTTAAGACCTATCAGGTCATCCACCAGACCAATGATTCCGCCTGCAAGCATGATGAATGAAACAATTAGAATAGGAGTATTCTGATAATACAGTGAAATTATCAAAGAGATAGTAAATAAGAATGCAATACCTCCCATTGTAGGAGTGCCGCTCTTATGTCTATGTTCACTAACTATAGGACTATCTGCAATCTTTGCTTTAATCAATATCCTTTTAACATACCATGTAAAGAATATTGTACCAAGCAATGTTACTAAAAAAAGAATTAACATTTCCGTATTATTCATCAAATCACACTATTAAAATCTTCAATCATTATGATATCTATTTATAATAGTATATAATGATAACTTATAACACAGATTTATGTCAATTTTTCAACTAATTTTTCAAGTTCTGTTTTGGAGCTGGCTTTGGCTGTAACCCTTTGATATCCTTCAGGACCATGGACAACAAAATCATTGACTTTAAAGGATTTTACAGGTTCATTTACAGCAGGCCCCTCATAATTGCCCACAGGGATTTCAGTGGAATAGTTATACTCCAATTTATCTGAAATGTCTGCAAGTGAAAATTCGCCTGAGGCCATGTTAATCAGTTCACACAATGAATTGACACCGCATGTGGCTGTAGTCAAATATCTGGTACCGTTAGGTCTTGTGTTTACTTCAATTGCATACAGCTGGTTGTCCTTTTTGGAATACATGAAATCCATCTCAAAAATTCCATCTGAATCAAGATTTTTGGCCACCTTATATGCAGTATGCTGAACCAGATTATTGTCCAGTCCTTCAACCATGCACGGGCCGGTTTTGACCTTATTTAATGGGTGTGTTCCTTCCAGAGTTGTTTCGCCCTTATAGATTGGAGGCAATGCAACGTACTGTCCGTCGAAGCCCAAAACCTCAATGGATATTTCAGACCCTTCAATGAACATTTCACATAATGCCTGGTCAAAGTTTTCGAAGTATTCATTGACGTCATCCATTGTCCTCGCCACCATAATGTCCTTTCCGCCCTGGCCTTCACCCTGCTTTAGTACAACAGGAAAATCCAAGGCAAGCTCATCAGGACTGTTGAGGATTTGATATTGTGGAGTTTCCACTCCGATTTGGGAGTAAAATTCCTTGGTTTTGATTTTATTGGATGTCAGCTCAACTGCCCTTACGCCCGCTGCAACAACAGGAATTCCGTATTCTGCTTCAACTTCCTCCTTCATTCGGGCAACATCAATCAATGGAGGGTCAATGCCAATTAACGGAACAATCGCATCAACATTCTGCATAAGTGCAACCTGTTTTGGACCGTCCATACCCCTTGGCACGATGAATACCTGGTCCGGCAAATCCAGGTTTATAGCATTTTCATTTGATTCTGTAAGTACGCTTTCGATACCCTTTTCCTTTACATACCAATCGACATCATCATATAATCTTGAACCGATAAATAAAATTTTCATAATACAATCCCTTTTAAAATGTTTATAAATTCATTTGCAGCCTCTTCAACTTTAACGGTTGGATTATCAGCATAATCCATGGATTCCGGTTCGATTCCAACGAAAATTATTCTAAAATCGCAATCCTGCTGCAAATATTTGACAAAAAAAGACAATGACATGGAATGTGTTGAAATCCCAATGCTTGCAAAATCATTTTCATCAACGACTTTCATGTCCCCCGCTTCACCGCCCATCAAACATGCATCAACAATTATTAAATGGGTAGGGGTTTCCTTTCGGATTTTGCCTGTAAAATTTTCTGGAACTGTTTGAGCATCAATAAACAATAACCTGTCCTTATCTTCAACAATCCCTTCTTTCAATTTTTTAATTATGTAAGGCCCTACACCGTCATCGCATTTAAGCTCATTTCCAACGCCCAATACGATCAGCTTTTCAAAACCATCTAAAAAATTTCTTAACTGTGATTCAAAAGACATGCTATTACCCTAAATTACATATAATTCAATGCTTTCAATTCCATTTCCCATAATATATTTTAGTTTTACAGTTATATATTCATTACTTTTAACGGATTTTTCTTCAAATGGAATTAATAAAGGGGGATTTAACATCGGTGTCGGTCCACAGACAATATCGTCTGTAAGTTTTGTGAATGTGGTTATCTTCAAACCGTTTACAGTCCCATCCTTTTTGACCTTAAGGGACAGGGTTGTCTCAAAATTAGGGTCGATATCCTCCATGAAATCAAATTCGGAATATATCAGGGCATCGGAGAAAACCTCATATCTGGCATTTTCATCCCAATGGACATACTCCCTTTCAAGATTGACCAGTTCGGCAGAGTTAATTACCGCCTGTGGAATTATTTTGCCCTCCGGCTTCAGGCATTTTCTGGCGTGATTCAATACAGGAATCTGCTCTTCATCGATTAATGCAGTGTCCATCATTTCGCAAACTATCAAATCCGCCTTTTCATCAAATCCATATTCCAAAACGTCAGTGTTTATGACATTGACATTGTCAAAATCAGCTAAATTTTCCTTTGCGCATTCATATGCACTTGAATCTATTTCTAGAGAAATGATTTCATTAAAATGAGAACTTAAAAAATAGGACAGTATTCCGCTTCCGCATCCCAAGTCATAAGCCAAGTCTTTTGTACCGTCATAGTCACTTATGGCCTGGTAAAAAGCGGACAGACGCTGCAAATCCCTAATCAGGTCAAAATGATAGGGAGTGGTTTTGAATTTCATGTATAAAAAAATAATAAAAAAAAGAATTAGTGGTGGTGTCCGTGGTCATGGGAGTGACCAGGTTCACTGAATTCCTCTCCGTTTGCAGTACTTGTAAGTTTTACGTGTTCAACACCTTTGAGTCTCATTATCCTTTCGGTCAAATCACGAATTTCTGCAATATCTCCATTTACAACAACAATTTCCATACAGTATTTGTCGGTCATGTGGATATGCATGCTTGTGTTTATCTCGTTTCTGAAACTGTGCTGAATTTCTGCAAGGTTTTCCATTACTCCAGTATAATGATGGTCATAGATGATTGTTATGATACCTATTCTTTGACCCTCCATTGAGTTCATCCATTGGTATCTGACAATATAATCTTGAAGAGCATCACGTATTCCTTTTGAACGTGACTGATATCCTCTTTCCTTTAATACCTCATCAAAATCTGATAATAATTTTTTTGGTAATGACATACTTATTCTCATCATAAAAAACACGCCAAAATATTAATCTTATACTGATATTATATTTTTAAATGTATATAAATATTATGATTAAATTAAAAAAAAATATTACTGTTTTATTAAGAAATGTAAAAATAATATTACTCAACAAGAAGATAATATTCCCCATCATCCTTATGGATGGATTTGAGAAGCCCTTTATTCTGAAGAGACAATATAATGTGATACATTCTAAAATTAGTGAGTTTCAAGTCCCCGTACAATAAATGACCCTCCAAAGTATATTTGGAAATGAGATTTTTATCGTCAACCAACTCCTGAATCAATTTATATGATTCCTTTTCTTTCATGTTGAGCTCCAACTCTTCCAAATCCTTTTTGGAATTGACCGTGTTAATTTCCTTTTCATGGTCTGTTAAACTGGCCTTATTGTCCTTGAAAATAACCAGATCCTTGGCAGACAATTCCTCAAGAATTTCAACCAGATCATATTCATGAAATCCCAGTTCCTTTCTCAATACTCCTAAAGGAACGCCTTCAGGATATTCAATGATGAATATCCTAATCTGGTCAAGAACAACTTCCTCGTTTTTAGTAATGGTAATCATAAAATCAATCTAAAAATTAATTAATAATATATTATGTTTTAATATTACTTAAACATTTAGGTTAACTGCATTTCATTTTCCAATGCCTTTGCTTCCTGCCTATTTTTCTCCGCATTCTCTTCTGGAGTCAAATCATAAGGCCTTGTGAAAAATAAATCAATATCATTGACCACTTGGCAAATTGACATGTGCAACAACTCTTTTAATGCCAAACTTTTTTGAACCCTGTTCATTGACTCATCACCATAAATCCTGTCGTAATCGGCCTTATAGTCCTGACGGATTTTTGCAGGATCCAAATCTCTTTGGAGTTTATCTTCTTCATATTCTTCAGTCAAAACTAAAAAATTGATCAGCTCTGCCTTTTCATCTGCAAAATCATTTTCCTCATCAGCTATGACCTCGTGGAAATACTGATAAACAGACTGGAAAACATCCCTTGAGACATTGCCTCCAATAATATTGTCAATGAATAGCTCGAAAGATTTGGAAATATAATATTTGCCGTTTTCCTTTTTGGTTTTAAAGACCAATTCGTTTTCCACATTAGCAACATACTGAGTTATAACAATATCCTGGCCCTTTTCAAAGGTGTTTGTGTTAAATTTGGTATTGTTCAATTTGTAGTCGGCATTGACTTTCAATGCATTTTCAACATTTTCAATATCCTCTTTTGAAATCTCCATGTATTCTTCTACCATACTATTTTCTTAGATTTTTATCAATATTAAAAGTATTTATTATTTGAATTTAATAATAACAGTCATGAACCCTGAGGAAATACTGGCTGAACTTGAAGAATTGTCTGTGAAGACTGAAATTAAAAAATCTGAAATAATGGATATTTTGAAAAAATATGCTAGTATTATCTCGGTTTATGATTTAATGATGGCTACAGAATACATAAGAAAGGACGGAGAGTTTATACAGGCCGGCTATCGTGAAAAATACTTGGAAATATATATAAAATATTTCCTTATGCGCATGAAGGAAGTTCTGGTAAAAGACGATTACGACAAAACAGCCATTATTAACAGGAATTCCTTCGAAAAATCATTGCCCCTGCTCAAAAAAACTTTTGAAAATGAAAGAATGTCCTCATCAAGCGATGACAAGTTACCGTTAATCTATGTGATTACATCATTGTATACAACATTCATCCTTGAAGAGCCAATACATCCGGTAGGCAGTGAATTTCCGGGAAATTTAAAAGTGGAAAACAGGAACGGAACATTTTTATGTCCCGTCAAAGACAATCAAAAAGATAATGAAAATGCAATTTGCCATTTATGCATAGCCGAGCAGACCCCTGACATTTAGGAGAGAAAACATGAACATTTGCTTTTATGGCTCAGGAAGCCGAAAAATCGACAGTAAATATACTGATGAAGCTTATAATCTAGGCCGCACCATAGCTTTAAAAGGACATTGCCTGGTTTTTGGCGGAGGAGACACAGGAATGATGGGAGCATGTGCCAGAGGCGTCCATGACAATAACGGAAAATCCATTGGAATAGCTCCGGAGTGGATGGATAACTTTGAACCCCTTTGCAAAGACTGCGAAACATTCCAATATGTCAAATCAATGGATGAGAGAAAAAACAAATTTGTGGAAAATTCAGATGCATACATAATCGCTCCGGGAGGGGTGGGAACCCTTGACGAATTTTTTGAAATAGTAACCCTTAAAAAACTAAACCTTGTCGATGATGAAATTATCATTTTCAATATCGACGGATTTTTCGATAAGATGTTAGAAATGATTGATGAAATGGTTCAAAAAGGATTTTTAAACAAACCTGACAAAATCTACAAAACAGCAAACAGCATCGATGAAATCTTCAAATATCTTGAGAATGAATAGTATGGCAAAAATGAAAAATAACTGGAAAAACCTCAAAAACAACATTGAAAAGAAATTTAATAATATTAATAGATACTTAGACATCCATCTGATCAGTTTTTTCAAATTGGACAAAAATGGGATAATATGATAAGTGATAATGAAACGCTTGAAATTGCAAAAAAGCTGGAAAATGCAGACATTGACATTAAACAGACTATCGAAAAAGCAGCTACTGCAGGTTATCTTGGAGAAAAACATTTTTACTGCACCGTCATTGAAGAGGGAGGATTTACGCATACCGTTCCTGAGATTTTAGGAGACCGTTACAAATCACAGCCATTGGATAACCTGTATTACGACATTATCTCAAAAGCCCTGGACCATGACGGAATTTACATTTCACTTGCCTATTGCAGTTCAAATATAATCCTTCCGGATGAAAACTGTGATGAAATAATAGAATATGACGATTATGACCTTGAGGAAGATGAATATGAATATCTCCTTGAGTATGGATTAATTTCTGCAGACAATCTTAAAAAGTTCAAGGTTTATGCCGAAGAGGGAATATCCGGCCATGAGCCGACCGAAGACATCGGGATAATGACAAACATCATTGACGGAGAATACAAAACTTATTTTGCAATCAGGTCAACCGACAGATGCATGTCCAGCTTTATGGTGCTTCCATTAAGTACTGAATATCCAAAGGAACATCCGCTGTCATTTAAAAATCCGATAAACAAGCTTCTGATTGAAATGATTTATGAAACAATCCTCTTAAAATAAAAAAAAGAATGGAATTAGAAGATTTAATCCTATTTCAAATTTTTTCCGAATTCATATGCCTCTTCAGGATATTTGGAAAACTTGGTCATTGAAGGCGTTCCGCATCCATAGCCAAGGACTCTTCACATATCCTCGAGATTGAGATATCTCACCAAGGTATCGTAATGGGCCTCCAATGCGTCAAAAGTCCAATCGTCAGAGTTGTATGCAACTGTTAAAAGTGCAGATTTGAAGTGCTTTTGCTGGATTGAAAAGTTTCTTGAACAGAACCTGTCAATCAATATTTTAAGCTGTGCAGACATTCCATAGTAATATAGCGGAGTTGCAAACACCAGCATGTCAGAATCTAAAATTTTTTGCCTTATCTTATCCATATCATCATTTAAAACACATTCCCCTTCATATCCGCAGTGCACACAACCTATGCATGGAGAGATATTGCTGTGGGCTGCATCGATTTCATCTATAGTGTGTCCGGCTTCGGTTGCTCCCTTAATGAAGTTATCAACCAGCATTGCTGTTGAACCATTAATATTTGGACTTCCCTTCAAAACTACAATTTTCATCAAATCACCTAATTAGAAATATGCTAAAAGATATTATTTAAATGTTGCACATGCCAACAATTAGTCTATCAATTCCAGGACATATTTGTCCAGATGAGTCTTTAAGAGTCTGACAATCGGCCCTATAATTATGGCTGAAATGATTGTTCCCTCACGAACACCCGCAAGATAGCCTAAAAATACAACAGACAAAACGGCAGCTATAATTACCATGGATGAGTCAACAAAAGGTTTTACAGTGGAGAATTCCTTTTTCAGGACTTTTGAAATAGCAACAATAACACCATCAGCCGGAAGATATACAATCTCAGTTTGGATTTCCAAAAGCACGCCAAAAGCCACTACCAAACAGCTAAACAAAAGCAGAGCCATCTGACTTACATATCCGACAGGATTGATGAAATCAACAAGCATTAGGGAAAAATCAACGAAAAACGAAAATATCGTTCCTATGACAAGCTGCAGGTACTGTCTTTTTTCAAAATCTCCCCTTAAAAGTGCAACCTGAATTATGATAAAAATAAGGGTGAAAACGAACATTACCTCTCCAACAGTCAGTTTTGTAATTAAACTTGAAACATAAGGCAGACAAATCAATGGAGAAGTTCCCAGATTAGCTTTAATAGATAATGAAGCGCCTAAAGAGATTATAAACAAAGAAAGCAAATATATCCAATACCTATTAAATTTCTTAATGTTCATAGTGAATAATTTGTATTTCAAGATTAAAAAAATGATTGAAAAATTTTAGCGATACCCAAGTTCGTGAAGTCTTTCAGATGCGGCCTGACGAATGGACCTGCCTGAATCGTTGGATGCGATATCTGCCAAAACAAACTCGTTATGAATCTTTCTTATGGCTTCCTTTCGAACTTTCTTATTGGAATCATTTAAAGCAACTTTTACCAAAACGGATTCCTCTTCAATACGGTTGGTGGCCTCGAGGCGGACATTGGAAAAATCATTATTTAGGGCAAAATCAGCCAATACACTGGAATCATCTTCGTTTCTGACCGCTTCGATATCTTTTTCGTATTTTTCACGACTGAACTTATCTTTGAAAAAACCAACCCTATGTACCATAAAATCACTGCTTAAACCTTTAATCAATCAAGTAAATATAGGTTTGTCATTAAAAAAGTTAACATGACAAATAGCTTTTTATTTTATTAAACACCTACTAAAATTATGTCTATAAAAAGAGAGTTGGCAATAACCGTTCTTGATTCTGAAAAAATTAACGAAATCAACAAAATCATTGTGAAAAATACTGAAATAGTAATGCAATCATCCTCACACATATATTTTGATACACAACCTATCAATCCAGACGAAATTGTACAGGACATTACCTTTTTCCAAATAGAAGCTGATGACAAAGCAAGTTTAGAGAATAAATTGAACCTTCTGATTGAAAAACTTGACCAAGCAAATGTGGATTATGCATTAAGAGACCAGAACACAGGTGAAATGCTTGTTTATGTCAAGTTTGTAGGCGTGATTTACATTGATTTTAATGACATCAAGATTATAAAAGAGGGAACATATGCAAAAATTGACGAATTAAAAAATTTTAAAACAGAACATGGAATCTGCAAAGGTTATAAACCTGATTTTCGCCCAAAGGAATCACATCCAATTGGAAACATAAAACTTAAAACTGAGAAAATCTACCTATTTTGCCATTCTGAAGAAAACCTGTTGAAATTAAAAGAGATATTATCTGAAAAGATTATGGAAATTAATCCTAAGTTAAAATTAGGATTTAAAGAATATAGCGAAAAGGACATCGAAAAGCCCAATTAAAAAAAAAATAGAATAATTTAGAGAATTTAATCCCTAAATTCTGCCAACACCTGCCATAGGCACACCTGTCAGTGCTGATGCCTCCAAAGTGAGTGACCTTAAATTTTCTTTTTCTAGTTTTGTAATATGAGTGTTACCTGCCTGCTGGACAAGCATACAGGCTTCATCAGTCATTGTGTTAATGTAGTTTGCAACGTTTTTGCCCATTTCCTTATAGTCCAGACGATGCCTTAGGGACAGGTCCTGTGTAGCTATTCCCTTTCTGCATGTTCCGGTATAGCACATTTGACATACTCTGCATCCTATTGAAATCAGAGCCGCTGTTGCAATGTATACTGCATCCGCACCTAATGCGATTGCCTTAGCCAGGTCCGCACCTGAACGAACGCCACCTGCTGCCACAAGACTAACCTGATCTCTCAAACCGATTTCTTTAAGTGCCATGTCTGCTTCAACGATTGAAGCTACTGAAGGAATACCTGAGTGTTCCATGATTACTTCGGGACCTGCTCCTGTTCCTCCCTGCATACCATCGACAACGATAATGTCCGCTCCGCCTTTTGCTGCAATTTTTACATCGGATGCGACTTTACCTGAAGCGAATTTAACCATAATCGGCACTTTCCAGTCGGTTATTTCACGCAGTTGTGATATTTTCATGCTCAAGTCTTCAGGACCTACAATGTCCATGTGCCTTGCAGGTGACAGCGCATCGGAACCTTCAGGAATATTACGAATTCTTGACACTTCTGCAGTTACCTTTTCACCCAAGAGGTGTCCTCCCATTCCGGATTTTGCACCCTGACCGATTTTTATCTCAATTGCATCTCCTTTTTTGAGATAATCGGCAGATACTCCGAAACGGCCTGATGCATATTGTGCAATCAGTTTATCGGCAAGTTCCCTTTCTTCCGGAAGCATACCTCCTTCACCAGTGTTTGTTACTGTTCCCGCCAGTGAGGACCCGATAGCTAGTGCCATTTTTGCTTCTTTAGACAGTGCCCCAAATGACATTGCACCAATCATGATTGGAGTGTCTATTTTTAAAGGATTTTCCGCAAAGCGGTCCCCCAATACCACATCAGTTCCACAGGGTTCACGGTATTTGTCGATAGGAGGTCTTGATACCTGTGCAGGAATTACCACCAAATCATCAAAGTCTGGAATTCTTCTCAATGCACCTGTACTTCTGAGCTTATATGATGCTGTCTGTGACTGCCTGACAATTTCAACAATGTCCGGGAAACCCCATCCCTGTCTTGCATCTTCAGGTATTGCATTTACCTCAATTGCCCTGTTCGGACACATTTCAAGGCATATTCTGCAACCTACACATTTTTCCTGATTCAATGGATAAGGATCACCCTGAATAATTTCATAAACACCATGAGGACAGTTGTTAAAGCATGAAAAACATCTTCCGCAGATTTTTTCATCCCTGTCATCACATAAATACCAGCAACATCCTGGACGGCCAAAATTTTTTTTGCATAAATCTGGATTTCTTTCTACTCTGTATGGCATATTTTATCCTCCTAATGACCGTAAAATGGCCTTGTACTTTCCGGAACAATTTTTTTAAATTGGGAAATATCATCAACTTCAAATTCGTATTTGGACAGTATCTCTTCAACTTCAAGTGAATCCTCAAATGTCATCTCTTCTATTTTTGCATTATTTCCCAGGCTTTTGATTTTGCCCCTGACATATACGACTCCTCGAATGATGGATTCGGCGACATCATCACCGACATCTCCGAGAATGATGATTCTGCCTCCCATCATGAAAATTCCTGTCATGAAACCTGAGTTTCCACCTATGATTATTGTACCGTTTTTCATGATTTCACCAGTTCTTGAACCGACGGATTCCTTTACCACTACAGTTCCATCATAAATTCCCTGACCTGCACCATCACCGGCTGTTCCTTCAACTATTACTTCACCGCCTGTGAGATTATCACCTACAAACCAGCCCGCATTTCCGTTGATTGTTATTTTAGGACCGTCACACATGCAGCCTCCGAAGTATCCTACGGAACCATCGAATTCTATTTCCACATCTTCCGTTACTCCTGCTGCAAGGTAATGGTTTGCATTCGGATTTCTAATGATGATTTTATCATATTCATCTGCTGCACTTTTTATTTGTGAGTTTACCTCACGCGGAGTCAGTTTCTCTGCATCTATTTCAAACACTTCCATCATGACCACCTATATTTCATATACCATTACTTCGCCAGGGGAAATCTGCTCTACATGGCGTGTGTCAACCACTTCCCTTAAGGATACCTCTTCTGATGCAATTGCAAACACATCATCGGTTTCTGCCATTACACCCGGCCTCAGGCCCAACTTGTCTTTAGCTATTCCGATTCCTTGTGGAGTTCCTATAATGTATGAAAACGGACCGTCCATATCCTCTACGGATTGCTCCAGGGCTTCCTCAAGAGAATAACCTGTAGCAAGTTTATCTGCAATGTAGTGAACCAGACATTCAGTGTCATTGAATGTTTCGAACACGTGTCCTTTCCTTTCAAGAGGATCACGGATTTTCCAGTAATTTGTAATCTGTCCGTTGTGCACTACTGAAATGTCACGTACAATGTAAGTCTGGAAAGGATGTGCATGGTATCTGTCAACACCACTTTCTGTTGAGAAACGTGTATGTCCAATTGCATGTGTTCCCTTTACATCCCTTACATCATACCTGTCGGCAATATCAAGTACGGAACCCACATCCTTTATCATTTCAAAGTCGTGGCTGCCGTTGATTACAATGACATCATCTATGGTGTCCACTTTTGTAATCAGTGGTTTCAGCTGGGAAAATTCGTCCAAAGATATTTTGCATTTATAGATGAATGAATCTCCAACGGAAGGCAGGATGGCATCCTGTTTGATTGGAGTGATGAAGTTGATAGCATGTTTGACTTTATCAAGCAACTTTTCACTTTCTTTTACTTGAATTTTTAAAATGTATTCATTCTCTTCAAGACCAGTTCCACCGTAAATAGAGTATCCTGCTGAATCAGGCCCCCTATGCTGTAATTGGTGGAGCATATTGGTCATGTCATTACCGATATTATGCAATTCCTTATCTTTATAAACGATTCCTGCGATTCCACACAATTTTAGTCCTCCACATAAAATAATTTTAGTCGGAAAATAACTTCCGTATTATACTATAATAAAACAAGTATATAAATGTGTTGGAAGATATCTTCCGACTAGAAAAAATTCTGAAAAAAAGTAGTTAAAATAAAAATTTTATAAACAATGTTTAGAAAATAATAAAAATAAAATTAAAAAAATGAAAAAAATATACATTTACCTATTTGTTTAACCAAGAAATAGCATACAATACCTGGAAAAATGTGATGCATAAAAATAGCTGACCGTTAATGTTAGTCTAAAAAATGAATATAACTCAATGAAAATATCAAAAAAACAAAAAAAAGCAAGAAATAAAAAAATTATTTCTTGATTGAAGCAATTGCACTTTGTGCGCCTTGTTTTACAAAACCGCTTTCATCGTCAAGCAATTTTTCAAGTGCAGGAATAGCCTTTTCATCACCGATGTTTCCGAGTGCCCATGCTGCTGCACCCCTTACTCTCCAGTCCTCATCATCCAATATTCCGATTAAAGGGTCAACTGCAGGTCCGCCCATACGGCTTAAGGCTGTGGATGCTTCCCTTCTAACTAACTTGTTGTTGTCTTTTAAAGTTTCAATTAATGCAGGAATCGCTTTTGGATCGTTGATTGCACCAAGCAGGGTTGCTGCATGTAATCTGATATTTTTCTTCCTGCTGGATAATGCATCAATTAAAGGATCTAAAGATTCATCCTTTCTCAATTCCAATTCTCCAATGGCATCTTCAACAACAAAATCATCTTTGTCATTCAATAATTCAATTAATTCGTCGATACTTCTTTCCATCTCAATCCCTCACAAAATTCAATAGGAAATCTAATCTTATTTTTGTATTAATATACTATTATACTTTGGTAATATAAAAGTATTTCGATAGTATACGAACAAAATTTTTTTATAAAAATTATATACCATAAAATGGAAATAATATAAGTATAACAAAAAAATGTTTTAAGTGAAATAATGTATGATATTGCAATTATAGCGGGAGACGGAATAGGTCAAGAAGTGATGAATGCTTGCGAGTATCTGCTTGACAAAATAGACATAGAATTTAGTTTTGAATATGGTGAAGCTGGTTTTGACTGTTATAATAAAAATGGAGTTACATTACCTGAAGAAACTATCAGAATAGCTGAAAAAAGTGATGCAGTACTGTTTGGAGCATCAACATCAACACCAGGACAACCTAGTCCGATCATCAATTTAAGACAAGCATTGAACGTGTATGCAAATATAAGACCTATAAAATCATATAAAGGAGTTAATTGCCTCAGAGACGACATTGATTTTGTAATCGTTCGTGAAAATACCGAAGGACTCTATTCACAACTTGAATACGGTGATGAAAACAGGATGATTGCAGAAAGAGTAATCACAAGAAAGGCATCAGAGAGAATCTCAAAGGTGGCATTCAACCTGTGCATAAAGAGAGGCCAGTCAAAGGTCACATGCGTTCACAAGAGTAATGTCCTCAAAAAGACCGACGGCGTTTTCAAGGAAAGCTTCTACAATATTGCCAAACAATATCCTCAAATCAAAACTGAAGACTACTATGTGGATGCAATGGCAATGTATCTTGTAACACAGCCACAAAACTTTGACGTTATTGTATCAACCAATTTGTTCGGAGACATTTTATCAGACGAAAGTGCAGGACTCGTCGGAGGATTAGGACTTGCTCCATCCGGAAATATCGGAGATCGCAACGGATTATTCGAACCGGTTCACGGTTCAGCACCTGACATTGCAGGAAAACATGTTGCAAATCCATGCTCAATGATACTTTCCGCTTCAATGATGCTTGATTATCTGGGAGAATGGGAAACTGCAAACGACATCAAAAATGCAGTGGAAAAAGTAGTTGCAGACTGCAAGATTAGAACTCCCGATCTTGGAGGAGATGCAAGCACCATTGAAATTACAAAAGCAATTGTAAAGGAGTTAATCTAAATGCTGAATATTACCACTTTCCTGGATGCAAATTCAAAAAGATTAGACAAGGATGTGCTGTACAACCCAACAACCGGAAACAAATACAATTCCGGAGAAATACTGTCAATAGTATCCGAACTTGGACGTGAACTTA
The DNA here is from genome assembly GCA_900318035.1 of uncultured Methanobrevibacter sp. GTDB lineage: Archaea > Methanobacteriota > Methanobacteria > Methanobacteriales > Methanobacteriaceae > Methanocatella. The sequence continues at coordinate 86,042 of ONJC01000019.1, read as the reverse complement.
AAGAGTTGGGAGTAAACAAAGGAGACAGAGTTCTTATTTATTTAAAAAATTCCGAAGAATACTTATTTTCACTTTTTGCAATCTGGAGAATAGGCGCAATAGCCATTCCGACAAACAGAGTATTTACCGCATCCGAACTTGAATATATCGCAAGCGACTCCCAGGCAAAACTGATGATTACAGACAGCAAAGCTGAAGACATCATTGACATTGCCACCTACATCCCCGAGAATATAAATGATTTTAAGGACCGTGAAGTCCTGCAAGCTACATCAACCGATTGGGATGACTTATGTCAACTTCAATATACCTCAGGAACAACAGGAAAGCCAAAAGGTGCAATGCTTACTCATGGAAACTATTTTACTGCAATCCACAATGAATGTGATGTTTTAACATTAAAACAGGATGATGTGTTTTTGGGAATTTATCCCATGGCTCATGTCGGACTTTCCTGGGCAATTTCAGCCCTGAGAGCAGCGGCCTACTACATAATGATGGAACAGTTTAACCTTGATGAATATTTAAAGCTATGCGAACATGAAAAGGTAACTGTCCTAAGCGGAATGCCTCCCGTAATACACTCACTAACAACAATGGACGGAAGAAAACACCTTAAAACCGTGCGTGAAATCATTTCAGGGGGAGGACCTCTGCACAAAAAGATATGGAAAGATTTCCACCAAACCTATCAGATACCAATCATTAACGCTTACGGACTGTCAGAATCCATCGTAATCGGAACCGGAACTGTTATCAGACCGGAAGACTATTGGGAAGCAGACAGATTTGAAAGTGTAGGTCATCCGGTTTGCTTTTCAGAAGTCAAAATTGTCGATGAGCTTGATTGTTCAATAACATTACCATCATACAAACAGGGAGAAATTGCCCTTAGAGGACCTGCAATTGCAAAAGGTTATTGGGGAAATGAAGAGAAAACCAAAGCATCATTTTTGGATGACGGATGGTTTTTAACAGGAGATATAGGATATCTTGATGAAGATAACCGTTTGTTCATTACTGACAGAAAAAAAGACATGATTGTAATGAGCGGATGGAAAATCTATCCGACTGAAGTAGAAGAGGTTCTGATTAAATATCCCTCAGTAAAAGAAATAGCTATTTTCAGCATAAATGACTGTCACAGAGGAGAAATACCTGTTGCCGCTGTCGTATGGGAAAATGAATCTGATGATGAAGGGTTAATAGAATATGCCCGTGAAAACTTATCCAGATATAAAGTTCCGAAGAAAATATTTCCGCTTGATGAGCTTCCAAGAGTAAACGGCTGGAAATTACTTAGACGAGAACTTAGAAAAATGTTTAAGTCTTAAAAAAAAAGATTTAAAAAAAAAGAAAATGACTATGATTTATTTGCAAATCATAGTTCCAATACCATTGGTGGTGAATACTTCTAAAAGCAATGAGTGTTTTTTACGACCGTCAATGATATGACAGGATTCAACACCATTTTCAATGGCTTTAACACATGTTTCTATTTTTGGAATCATTCCTCCGGAAATAATTCCATCTTCGATTAATCCAGGAATCTCATCAATTGTTATTTTTGGAATCAGAGTATCCGGATCGCTAGGGTCTCTTAAAACACCAGGAACATCAGTCAATATTATTAATTTTTCAGCATCAATCGCACTTGCAACTTCACCGGCCGCAGTATCGGCATTCAAATTCAAACTGGTTCCATCCATTGCAATACCAACAGGAGATATTACTGGAATGTACTCATGTTCCAAGAACATTTCCAGCAAATCAGTATTTACACAATCGATTTCACCAACAAGACCTAAATCAACGATTTCCTCATCAATTTTGCTTGCAGGTTTTTTATGGGCAAATATTAAACTTGAATCCTTTCCGGACAAGCTTATAGCATCACCATCATGTTTAATGAGTTCTGATACAATTTCTGTTGAGATTTTACCAACCAAAACCATTTCGATAATTTCCATTGTTTCCTTATCAGTTACCCTTAAACCCTTAATGAATTTTGGCTCTTTTCCCAGTTTATCCATGGACCTTGAAATTTCAGGACCTCCGCCGTGTACAATTAAAGGTTTCATTCCCACATATTTGAGTAAAACAGTGTCACGTGCTGTAGATGACTTTGCTTCTTCATCCACCATTGCATGTCCGCCATATTTAATTAAAATTTTTTTACCATGAAATTTTTTAATGTAAGGCAAAGCTTCAATTAAAACATCGATATCTTTCATTTAATCACTACACTATTAATTATTCATTCAAAAGTTATAGTACCATAGTATTTATATTTTTGTATAAATAAACAGAATATCATGTCTGAGATGAATGAACTTAAAGAATACTTGATAAGTTTAGGTGCAAGCAAAGTTGGATTTGCAGACGTAAATGGTCTTGCAAGTGAATTCGTCGATTTTCCCAACGGAATAAGTCTTGTTTTAAAAATTCCGGCTGAAACAATACAGTTAGTCAAAGATGAGGAATATGAAGAATACTGGAAATCATTCCACAGGCAAATTGGAAAACTGACCAAAATATCCCACAAAGGCGAGAGATACATAAAAAGTCTTGGATATGATGCCTTTGCACTGACAATGAAACGAAACGAATGCGATATGGAAAAATTGTTAAGCATTCTTCCCTACAAAACAATAGCTACCAAAGCAGGACTCGGATGGATTGGACGTTCTGCATTATTTGTAACACAGGAATACGGTTCAGCAGTTGCTCTTGGAGGCATACTGACAGACATGCCATTGGAATTCGGCAAGCCAATAACCGATTCACAGTGCGATGAGTGTACAAATTGCCAGGAAGCCTGTCCGGTTGATGCAATCAATCCCCAAAAATGGAATGACCGGCTGAACAGAAAAGACATTATTGATATTGAAGCCTGCGGAGAGTATATCATTAGCCAATATAAGGCAGGGTTAGGATGTACAAAATGCATGAGCGAATGCAAGCTCACACTGAATTATCTGGAAAACGGAAAATAATATGATTGGACTTAAAAAAGCAGATATTGGCGATGCAGAACATATATTGGAATTCTATCAGAATGTCATCAATTCCATTAACGGCACTGAATTCAATCCAAAATGGAATGAAAGATATCCTAATCTGGAATACATTAAAACAAATATTGAAAAAGAAGAATTGTATATCTGCACAAAAAACCGTGAAATAATAGCATGTGTTGTTTTGAACAATAGATTTGACCCAGAGTATGAGTGTATAAACTGGGGCGTTAATGCAAATCCCAATGAAATTATTGTAATTCACACATTTGCAATAGCTTCCGATTTAGCGGGGAAAGGAATTGGAAAAGAAATTTTTGGCCAGATTAAAATGTATGGACAAAAAAACAACAAAAAAACCATTAGAGTGGATATCATCCATGGAAATGATGGAGCCCTGAATGTCTTCAAGAGGTTCGGATTCGAATATGTTGATACCGTTGAAATGTTCCATCCCGCAGTTGGTTTGGAAAAATTCCATCTTTTTGAATATGATTTGGAAAAATTAAATTAAAAAAAAAGTTAGGAGTGTGTGAAACTCCTATAATCCGCATTTGAATTTAAATCTGTATTCCTGGTTTACGATTTCCATTCCAATGAAGGATCCTTTTAAAATATCTGCAACTTTTTGCAGGTCTTCAGCAGTTATTGATTTACCGTTTGCCAATGGTGAGAAAAATGTAATCTCATCATCAGTTATTAGATAGTTTAGAAGTTTTGTATTTTCTTTTTGATATTTTTCGACAATTGCTAAAATTTCTTCTTCGATATTTTTATCTAGATTTGTCATAATATCACCTTTAAAAATAATTATCCTACAAACTATATAAACTTTTATGTCTATATGTAGATAAGGTCAAAAAAATCCGTTGAAAATAAGATGCATATCAAAAATATTAAACATAGCTATAAAAATTAGTTAAATAACTATTTAACTATTAAGAATAATCATGCCTAATTTTAATTTCTGATGATGTAAACGCCTGTGAGGAAAGTCCAAACAATCAGAGGATATACTGACAGCCTCTCAAAAACAGGCATGAAATGATTTCCAATAATGAAAAACATTATCCAGAAAGCAATCAGACCAACTGTGCCCAATGTAAATACAATCTTTTGAAACCGGCCAAATTCTGCCATTGACTTTGAAACAACAATCAACAGGACATTTCCGCCAAGAATTGCCATTACTGCACCCAAAGTATGATATCCGGACGTCAGAGGATTACCGCCATGAATCAGACCGACGATAATGACACCCAAACCTGTCACTAATGTCAGTATATAAAAAACAGCCCTGTTTTTGACTATGAAATCTTTAAATCCGCAAATATTACCGAAAATCACCGCCAGACCGATTAAGATAAAAGCAGAATTCATCAGCCAAAACAGCGGAGAATTTCCATTTGGAATTCCGAGTTGAGATATGGTATGGAAAAAATAGGTGTTAAAAAAAGAAGCGTTGAAAAAAGTTGCAGAGATGACTTCGGCAATAATATAGTACAAACTACTAATTATAAAGACATATCCGGCAACTTTTGACTTCATTTTTAAATACCGAATTTCTTATTGAAGTATTTTTCTTTAATGTCAAAGTTAAGCTCTTCAATGTCAGCGCCGTCAAGAGCCTTTTGCAATATCTTATAGCAAGTCTTTTTAGGAACTGTTGTATTCCTAATATTACATATGTTCCAGATTTTATCGAATCTTTTCTTCAGACTTCCCATGTCCAATTTTTCCAGTACATTTCTTAAATTGATTATATTGGCTTCATTTATAACATCATAAGACGCATAGGTTTGCGCATCCATTGAAATAGGATTTAATCCTAAAATATACCTCTGCAAATCGTAATCCATGAATGAAGCATAATCTCCGTCATATGCATAAACATGAGCCTTTGCGGATAAAGCATCAATAAACACTAAAAACTGATTTGCAACCAATGCCCTTGATAAAATCTCATCACAGAAGTTTAGGGCAGTTTCTATTTTGCCTGCACTGGATCCTTCAACATAAGTTTCATAATCTTCAAATCTGAATGCAACAAGTGCAAACATATACAAGTCAATCCATTCATTTTCTTTCAGGAATTCGTGTGCCTTGTCAGTTAATTCATAATCTCCGGCACCTGCACCTTCATTTAAAACCGGGGAAATTCTTTCCACAAGTTCCTGTTTTTTACCGGATACCTTTAGACCATTTTCTTTCAACAGCTCTTTTAAATCAGCCACAGTATATTTTTTTGAAATTTCTTCAGCAGTTAATGTGCCTTCATTTCCTGAAAGATATCCCTCTTCAACCAAATAATCTATGCAATCCTGACCGGACTGGAAAGTTCCGAAATTGTCTTCGCTTAAAATATCTTCTAATTCATAACCACTGTTTAAAAAATTCAAAACATTGAATACTTCTAATTTTTGTTCACTCACTTAAACACCCTTTATATTTCATCAGCAATACTAAAAAATTGCCGAATGTTATGCATAAGCTTCCAATTAAGAAAGCATATAAATTTGAAATAAATATCAGAATAATAGCTATTCCCAAACTTGTAGCCATTATCATAAATATTATATCTTTTTTTGTTAATTTAATACTTTGCCTATAATATTGTTTATTTGCAATTATGGAAATGTAGAAAACAATCAGTGAAACAATCATTAATCCACCAGCAAATTTTGGGTCTGCTCCACCTGAGCGGATTAACTCAAGAGCTACTGTTACAAGGTTAATGCTTATTATGATGAAATAATGGCTAAACATTAACCTTAATGACCTTTCAACACGATTATGCTGCATCAGATAATGAATTTGAATCACATATGCTCCAAACATTGAAATTACAATGAGAAATACCAGAATAGGAATGAGACTGAAATTCAATGCATCGAAAAAATGAGCCAAACCTACAATTGCCTCTCCAAATGTGATTATTGTCAGAAGCTCAAATCGTTCCACCAAATGCGGAAAGTTGATAATGCTTTTATCGAATTTTCCCCTGATGAAAAACGGCAGAAATGCCCCCGCCAATATGGCTACGACATTGACTGCAAGCACATACTGCTGAAAACCGAAAAATGAACATATGATTGCGATTACATATATTGCACAAACAATTGAAAGAATCGTTATTGAATTTCCAGCAGCTCCCTTCAATGTCTGTTCCTTTCTGGCCTGAATGACATAGAGAAATGCAACAGTAAGAAGAATTATCAACATTGACACGTCATATGTGAAATACATTACCGCCCAATCGCCCTGAATGGTATTGGACATGAAAATTACGGCAATCATATTTATACAAATCAAGACATAATCGTACCATTTCCATTGACCATATCGGTTAACGTAATTTGTAAAGTAGAGCCATGCCTGCAGAATTACAAAACAAGTGACAAAATAAGAAAAAAAATCATATGGAGGTATGATGCCTCCAACAGGTTCATTAATAAGGCCAGTTAATTGAGATATTGCGTAAACAAAGAGCAGATCGTAGAATAATTCTATTAGCTCCACTGGCTTTTTAGCTATTTTCATATTATCCTATATTGTAAGAATTCAATTTTGAAAAATCATGGATTGCACGCTTCATCAGCAGCACCCATAACAACACTGATTTCATCAGAGATGTTGATTTCAGATATCCTTTTTGGAGATTCATTTTTAGCATTATAATATGCTTGAGCGAAGTTCATATTAACAAAAACGACTTGCTTAAAATCCAAAATAAAATCATCACCGTCAATCCTGTTTAAGATATCAACCAATTCCACAGCAATTTCATTTGATTCCAAATGTGTACCGAATTCTCCTCCAACATTAATAAGCATATTAACACCTACCTACATTAATATTTAAAAATCATCGTTAATAAAATTAAGATATATGAAAACCTGTCCGAAATGTGAACGTGAATTAAAAAAAGTGTTTCATGATTCAAGTGACGAATTAGCAGTTGAATCAATAAACGGAGAAATAATACTTGGAAACTGCTGCAGCAGCGAATATAATTATTACTGCGAGTATTGTGATGAGTTCTTTAAGTTTTAAAAAAAATAAAAAGAGGGATTGAAATCATAATGCTTCAAGCATTGACTGAATACCCAATATGATAATGGCCAATCCACCGAATATTTCAATGTAATCGGCATATTTGATAGCTATTTTTGTTCCATAAGTTCCAATCAATAACCACATGATAACTGCGATAATACTCAATACACCTAAAATAAACGGGTTTACATGTGCAACGGCCCCTTGTGAAGCTAAAATAAGATTTTCTATGTTTCCGAAAACAAGTAAACCTGTAAATGGAAGATAATCTTTTAAATTCACCATTCTATTCACTTCCTTTAGTTGATCTCATATGTTTTATTGCATCATAGATTGCCTTGACACCCAACAGAAATATCGCAAGTCCACCGATGAATGTAATAATATTTGAATACTGCATTGCAACATTTGTTGCCACAGTTCCGATGATTAACCATATAATTACCACAAGAATACTTAATCCACCCAATATTTTGGGATTGACTCCAGCAACAACACCCTGAGATGATAAGATTAAGTTTTCAATATTACCAAAAATAATCAAGCCGATAAAAGGCATAAACTCTTCTAACATTTTTTCCACCATTTAAAAATTATAGTTCATACATTATAAATATATTTAAAAATATCACCAATCTAATTGTAAACCTTTGCTGTTTTCTTGACTGAAACACCTGCATAACCTGCAGAGTATTTAACTGTTTTGCCAACTTTAAGTTTTTTCAAGATACTTGATTTGACAGTTACTTTTGCAACTCCTTTTGAGTTGGTTTTTCCTTTTAAAACATTACCATTGAATTTAAAGGTAACCGGTTTATACTTAACTGCAGAGGATCCTTTTTTAACTGTTGCAGTTAACACAAGTTTCTTTAATGACTTTTTAACATTGACTGTTTTTAAAGCTATTTTAGTATTTTTAAAAATGCAGTTTTTCAGAGTACCCCCATAAATGTTTTTGCCATTGGGTGATTTATTATCACTGAATGTGCATTTTACTGCCTGAGCACAAGGAACTTGAGGAGCAGCTGCAAATTTAAATCCATAAATGGCACCTCCACGTTGTTTTGCGATGTTATGTGTGAAAACAGAATTCTGGATTAAGTTAAAATAAAAATTAACTGATTGAACCCAAGTTCCGTTTACAGAACTTCCAGTCAGTTCATGTCCTTTGAAGTAAACCGCACCGCCGTACATAGGTACCTGATTATTGGTAAATTTTGAATTTGTAATGGTTAGATTTTTGCATCCGAATACTGCTCCGCCTTTTTCATTTGCCTTATTTGAAGTAAATGTTGATGAAACGATATTCAAATGAGAGAATCCGTAGATTGCTCCACCACCACGTCCTTTAGCAACATTGTTTTTGAAGAAACTATTGCTTATAGAATCTGTTTGGAAATTGAGAGCTGGGGCCATTGCCAGTTCAGTAAATATTCCTCCCACATCCTCAATTTTATGATTCTTAAAGTATTGGGCGAAATACATGAAAGAAAATTCAAAATTCAAAGAGAATATGGCACCGGCATCACCCTTTGCAGAATTCTGTTTGAATACAGTGTTTTTACAGTTTAAGACTCCAACAGATCCTATTGCACCTGCTGCAATATTTGCATAATTATTTTTAAATGTACACTTGTTTACAGTCAAATCTCCAAAATTAAATATTGCTCCACCATAGTTGTCAGCATTTCCATTTTTAAAGGATATGTTGTTTAATACCACTTTATTGTGTTTTAAAATACCATAATGCACCAATAAAATTCTGGATTTAGACAGTCCGTTTATTGTATGACCGTTACCGTTTATAGTCAAATCTTTTCCAATTACAATTCCGCCTTTATTGAATCCCTCATCATAAACATAATTTTTTTCAAGAGTGATTGTGTCTCCTGCTGATGCATTGTCAATCTTTTTTTGCAATTCAGAAAAGGTCCCTTGACTTTTAGCGACCAGTGAATCTTCAAAGGTCTGTTCAATCACATCATCTTCAACATTTGCCATGCACGTATCATTGACATCACTTGCCGCAACATAGGACATGGCAAATAATATGCTAAGCATTAATGTGAAAATAACCATAGTTTTTTTAAATTTCATTGAAAAACACCTAATTTTATACACATATTAAAAAAAATATTTTATATGTTTTTAATAACATTCATATTAATTTAACCAATAATATTATATTTTATTTTAAATACTATAAATCATTTGTTAAAATTTGAGAATTAAAAGATAGGGCAAATTGCCAGGATAGTGAAAAATGATTTAAAAGGAACATTTACAAACCCCCAATGACAATCACTTGATTGCAATTATCATTTTAGAGAAAATGAATTATTCCAGAAGTTGAAAATCAACTTCCACCGTATTTTTAGTTTAAACCTAAAACGTCCCTGTCAGGGTCAGCGTTTTTAAACAGATTAATTTTTGTATCGCATTTCCATGTGAATTTCAGCAGCCCCGCATGAATTATTTTTAAATCCTCATCCGAAAAGCCTTCGAGATAATAGATTTTACCCCTTTTGCCGACATTCATTAAAAATCTGATCATATGCCGATAAACCATAATGGAAAATGGTTTATACACCACAATATCATCAGTAATGTATTCAATCAACTGTTCTACTTCGAATACATCAGGTTTGATAACTTCAACATTGCAGGTTGGGAATTTCTCGGATATTATTGTCTCATAGTCCACAATATCACCTACTGATTATTATTTACATTCCCCTATTTAAATTATGAATATACTGTTTTTCAATAAACAGTTTCCCAGGAAACATTTATATATAATTTTCAACAAAGTAATTTTAGATGAAACTATGACAAAAGAAAACAATGAATCCGACAAATTTGATACAATGCCTTTTATAGCATTAATACATCACATATCAAAAAATAGACTCAGATACACCGTGAAAAATCCAAATCGCATAGATATGATTCATGAAGGACGTTATTTACTGGCAATACACAACAATAAAAACTTATCCCAGGACGATTTGGCCGCCACATTCGGTCAAAGCAAAGGAACAATAGCTAAAGCACTGCGAAAACTAGAAGACAAAAAATATGTCGAGAGAAAAATCGACGAAAACAACAGAAGAAAATACATATTAAATGCAACAAAAAAAGGAGAAGAATTAGCCATACTATTAAAAAAAGAGTTGGACGAATGGGAAGAAATAGTCGGAATTGATAAACTGGATGAAAATGCAAAGAACCAATTGAGACAAATAGCTAGAAAAAGTGAAGAGATAATTGAAGAATAGTGATAACATGGCCAATAAAAACGTGGAGTTAATGAGAGGAGAACCGGAAAAAGCAGTCAAAAAATTAGCTATTCCAATAATGATATCAATGATTTTAACAGCATTATACAATATCGTTGATGGAATCTGGGTGGCCGGACTTGGACCGACCGCAATTGCGGGAATCGGATTTGTGACACCCATTTTCATGGTGCTGAATGGAGCAAGCGTCGGACTTGGAAACGGTGCAACAAGCAGCATTTCAAGATTCATAGGTGCAAAAAATAAAGAGATGGCCACCAAATCAGCAACACAATCACTATTCATTTTCCTGATAGCTTCAATCATACTGACAATAATATTCCTCATCATACAGGAACCCCTGCTTAGAAGCTACGGTGCAAGCGGCCAGACATTAAATGAAGCAATATCCTATGCGACACCATTATTTTTAGGACTTATTGCAATGATGTTTGGAAACGGATGCAGCGGAATCCTTCGTGGAGAAGGAGACATGAAACGTGCAATGTATGTTGTTGTTGCCACAGTCATCCTGAATGCAACACTGGATCCGATATTTATCTACATGTTGGGATTAGGTTCAGCAGGAGCATCACTTGCAACAATCGTCAGCGCTTTAATTTCAGCAATAATAATCCTGTACTGGATTTTAATCAAAAAGGATACCTATATCGATGTCACACTCAAAAACTTTAAGTTCGACTCCAAATTAACAAAAGACATCCTCAAAGTTGGAATTCCATCTGCACTGGATATGCTGATTATGGCGATTGCAATGTCAATTTACCTAATCATAATCGCAATGATTGGAGGCGATTACGGTATCGCAACATTTACAACAGGCCAGAGACTGTACCTATTTGCAATAATGCCACTAACAGCAATCGGTTCAGCAGTTATTGCAGTGGCAGGCAGTTCATACGGTGCGCGCAATGGAGATTACCTGTCAAGAACACATAAATTCGGTGCCAAATTTGGTCTGGCTTTAGGAACTGCCATAACATTAATACTGGTGATTTTTGCAACACCCCTGGCCACCATATTTGCATACACACCAGAAACCGCCAATCTGGTTCCCGGAATTGCAGAATATCTGCAGCTGGTCTGCCCATGTTTGATTCTGACAGGTATCGGAATACCATCAAGCTTTTTCTATCAGGGAATCGGTAAGGGAACCTACAGCTTAATGTTTACAATTTTAAGGGAAATCCTATTCGTCGTTCCTTTAATCAACATATTCGTATTCGTCCTCGGTTGGGGATTGGTTGGAATATGGTTAGGATTATGTATCGGAAGAGCAATAGCCAGTATTTTAAACTACATATTTGCAAGATACGAAATAAAACGGATAAGAGCAATATTTGGAAATTAAAAGTTTTGAAACTCTTTAAATATCATTTCCTCACCATTTATATGGTGAGGATTTCTAATTTTTTACACCCCACAAAAAGAGGGCATTTTTTCCTCATCACCACAACAATTACTTTAAACCTAACTTTTATAATCCTTCTTAAAAAATGATTTGATCTTATAAAATTGCTTTAATTTCGAACTGACTAATTTATAAGCGATTAAAATAGATATAAAGAATACATTAAAATTAAGAAGTGATAACATGAAAGAAAACGATTATAATATAAGAACAAAAGTGATAAAAGAAACATTTGATGACGATAGCCACATAGTTTCATCAATTGATGCCAAAGAATTGGAAATTGACAGCAGCGTCCATCAGGGAGGAGACATTTTTATAACCTCCGATGGAAAATTTATTGATTTGGAATTTCAAAATGAGGATTTTACTGCAGAGGAACTTGCAAAATATATAGAATTTGCCGAAGAGCTATATGAAAAACACGGAAAAAGGATTTCGATATATATTCTCTGCCCCAAAAACATCAACGTTAATGTTAGGGAATTTGATATTTATTCAAATGCTCCTTTTACAATCAAACTGGCCTGCATCAACGAAGATCCCTGTGAAATCATCCTAAACCACATTAAAACAAAAATGAGAAACGGTGAAATACTGGATGTTAATGACATGATGATGCTGGCTAAACTTCCTAAAATGTGTCGAAAAGAGGATAGAAAGTATTATATGACTGAATACATAAGAATAGCCAATAGACTATAACATTAGCTATTTGTTCCATTTTAGAATTGTCTTTCCGAATTTTGAAATAGAATCTCTATCAAATGCTTCCTTCAAATCATTTAAGGAATTTATTTCGCAGACATTGGTGATTAGCTTTTCGAGATAATCAAAAAGTTGAGGATTTTCACTTAGGAGCCTGACAACTCCTATGAAATCTTCCCTTTCAGAGCGGCTATTTCCCTGAACGGTTAATCCCTTCTCTAAAATCATCCTGGTATTAATTGGAACAGGGTATTCACTAACTCCAAATAGGTTAACAGTTCCCTGAGGATTAATTAAATCAATTATCTGTTCAATAGCCGTTTGGGATGCGCTAGACCCCACACATTCAAAACCATGGTCAATCGCCAAATCATCAGGCACATCATGTATCCTATAGATTTCATCGGCAAATGAAAATAAATTAAGATTATCCTGATGTTTGCCGAATACTATGATTTTGGATTGAGGATATGTCTCTTTTAAAAATAAGGCTGTTATAAATCCCAGGTTTCCATCTCCCCAAACGCCCAATCGGCTTTTGGGAGTAATGGCAATACTGTCAAACTTGGTTATGCCCTGATACGCAACGGACATCAGTTCAATGAATGAAGACACATAATTATTAAAATCTTCAGGAAGCTTTACAACCCTGTCTGATTCAAGTTTTATCAAATCGGAAGTGAATCCATCAAATCCGCTGCCTCTGAATTTGGATTTATATGAATAATTGGCTCTGCAAACATCCTCCCCGCACGGAGTATTTGGAATCATCACTACCTTATCTCCTGATTTGAAGTTGCCTTCACTGTCAAAGACAACCTCCCCGATTGCTTCATGAATCAATGCCATAGGTAATTTTTTATCTAAAATCTCGGCAGGCCTTGAACCCTGATAGTACCGTTGGTCCGCCTGGCAAATTGACATGTAGGTTGGCCTTACAACAACACCGTCAAGTTCAATTTCATCAATTGACTCTTCAAAAAATTTCGGAGATTTCAGCCTGTAAACAATATTAATCATGTGAATCCTCAAGTATAGTATTTGCTAATTTTAAATCATAAGGGTATGTAATCTTAATATTTGTCACTTCACCATCAACCAGGTATACATCCTCATCCTTAAGAGTGAAGATTTTGCATGCATCTGTTAGAATATTGCTTTCCTCTTCTGTCAAACTGTTAATCAGATTAAAAAGTTTCTTTATATTGAAGCTCTGTGGAGTTTGGCCCTGATAAAAATAATCCCTCACGGGAATGCTTTCAATAGTGGTTCCGTTAATGCTTTCCACAATGGTATCTGTAGCGGGAATGACAGTATCACAGGCCCCATATCTTTTTGCAGCGACAATATTGTCTTCAATAATCCTGTGGGTTACAAACGGACGTACAGAATCATGTGTAATTATAATGGAGTCATCATCGATTCCAAAATTCTCATCGACATATGTAATGCTGTTCATTATTGTATCATTCCTTGTCTCTCCGCCTTCAATAACAATAATGTCGTCCCTTTCACCGATATATTCCCCAATCAGATGATTTGTGTGATTGATGAAGCTTTGAGGTGTCAGAACAATAATCTTATCGATTTTACTGTTGATTACAAATTTCTCAATAGTGTGAATAATAACAGGCTTATCTCCCAAATTCAGAAACTGCTTGGGGGTGTCAGTTCCCCCCATTCTAGATCCGATTCCACCTGCCAAAATAGCTGCAAAAATCATGGTTTTACTCCCTCTGAAATATTATTAAATAATGAGATTTGCCCTCAGGACCATCCTGACCAACATTGTCATTCAGACATATTTTCTTAAAGCCGTATCCACCAAAGATTTCCACAAGCTCGCCCGGAGCATATTTGATTTGCGTTGGAGGTCCGATAGGCCAGTCTATAGGGTTAAATTCAACGATGGCAATTTTACCATCCTTTCTGATAATTCTTAAAAGGCTTTCGATGACTTCATCAAGATTATCTGATGCCTTGAATCCGTGAATGACATTAAACATGAACACCATATCTACAGAACCGTCCTCGATTTGAGGGATATCCTTTGTAATGTCTGCTTTTATGACCTTTAAGTTTTCAAGGCTGTTTTCCTGCTTATATGCATTAATCTCTTCAATTGACGGTTCGTAATTATCAATCGCATAAACAACACCGTCAGGAATATAATCTTCAACTGCCTTTATTGCAATGTGACCGTCTCCACAACCCGCATCCATAAAAACTTCATTGCCTTTAAGGTTAAGCTCATCCAGGATTTCTTCTGAACTCATAAACTTTAAACTTGATTTTGCATGATGTTTATGTTCCATAATCTCACCACTCTTCATTAATAATAATCTTTAAAAAATAGTATATATAATTTTCAAGGCCAAAACATATGAAGATTCTCCATAAAGGGCATATTCAAGAAAATGGGAAAATCTTAACTTATATATAATTAAAAAAATATAAAATAAATGGGTTGTTGGAAAATATTTTCCAGCATACATACATGTTTATTAGGAGTATAAAAAAATGAGATGTGTTGGTACTGTAGTACGTGGTATAAGGACACCAATTATTAAGGAAAATGATGATTTGGTCAGCATAGTTATAGATTCACTGATGGCCGCAAAAGAAAGTGAAGGATTCGAATTCAGAGACAAGGATATCGTTGCAATAACAGAAGCAGTCGTAGGTATTTCAGAAGGAAATTACGTAACCGTAGATGACGTTGCAGAAGACCTGCAAAAAAAATTCCCATCCAAAAAAATCGGAGTGGTAAACCCAATCTTAAGCAGAAACAGATTCTCCATAATCCTCAAAGGTATCGCAAGAGCAATGGACAAAATCACACTCCAAACAACATTCCCTGCAGACGAAGTGGGAAACGGAATATTAGACGAAAACCTTCTACACAAATTCAATTACAATTTAGGAAGCATAATCACAGAAAAAGAATACCATAAAACATTCGCATCATGGATACACCCATTCACCGGAATAAACATGATCGACTTTTACAGAGAGCTAATAGAAAGCGAAGACTGCGAAGTGGAATTCGTATTCTCCAATGACATAAAAACCATCCTTGACTACACTAATGATGTCCTCACCTGTGATATACACACAAGAGAAAGAACAACACAAACACTAAAAGCCCTCGGAGCCAACGTATACGGACTACACCAAATACTAACAGAACCAATCAACGGCTCAGGATGCAATCCGGACTACGGACTACTCGGATCCAACAAAGCAACAGAAGAAAAACTAAAACTCTTCCCAAGAACAGGAGACAAAGTAGTCAACGAAGTACAAAAAAGACTAAAAGAACTCACAGGAAAACAAATAGAAGTAATGGTCTACGGTGACGGAGCATTCAAAGACCCAGTCGGACAAATCTGGGAACTAGCAGACCCTGTAGTATCACCAGCACACACCGCAGGACTCGTAGGATACCCAAACGAAATCAAACTAAAATATGTATCCGACAACAAATTCGCAGACCTGAAAGGCAACGAACTAAAAGAAGCAATAATAGACGAAATAAAAAACAAAGCCGCAAACCTGACAGGACAAATGATAACCGAAGGAACCACGCCAAGAGTACTGACAGACCTAATCGGATCATTATGCGACTTAACAAGCGGTTCCGGAGACAAAGGAACTCCAGTAGTATTTATACAAGGATACTTCGACAATTTAGCAAACGACTAAATTTCGAATCCTCTTCTTTTTTTATTTTTTGAATTGGAAAAAAGTAATGAATAGGGAATTGAATCCCTTCAAATTAAAAACTATTCTTTTTGAAACATTATCAAATAGTGAGATTTGCCCTGAGGAATATCTTCACCTATTTCCTCATTGAGATAAATCTTTTTAAGACCGTGTTTTGCAAAGTATTCCTCCAACTCTTCTGGAGAACTTCTTACAGGAGTTGGCGGGCCTTTGGGAACATCCCATGCCTTATAATCCATGATTGCAATTTTACCGTCCCTTTTAATTATTCTTGCAAATTCGGATATTGCCTCATCAATCCTTCTTGATGCCTTAAATCCATGGAAAACATTGACCATCAAAACAACATCAATGGATTCATCCTCAACGCCAGGAATTCCTTCAGTAATGTCCGCTTCGATATTTATAAGATTTACAACGTCATTTTCCTTTTTATAGGTTTCCATATCCTCAATAGATGCATCATAAACATCTACGGCATAAACAGTTCCGTTAGGAAGATATTCTTCTACAACTTTGATTGCATTGTGACCATCACCGCAACCGGCATCCATAAAGACTTCATCACCTTTAAGGTCCAATTCGGCCAATATTTCATCTGAGTCTAAAAATAATGCACTTGAAAATCCGTGTGCTCTGTGACCGTTCATAAATTTCACCTAAAAAAAGATTTGTAAAAAATAGTATTTAAAAATTGTCAATGTGATGATAGGTTAACAACACTTAAAAAATAGTCAAAAATAATAAAAAAAAGTTATAAGAGGATTATTTTTTCCAAGTTTGTTTTACTCCTCTTCCTCTTTTACTACCAGGTTTGGTGTAACTTCTTTTTTGTCTGGTCCTTCTGTTAGTTCCTTTAACTTTTGCCATATCTTACCCTCCTTCAAAATTAATCATTATAACATTAGAATTATTGTATAACATAAAAATATATGTTTTTAATATATTTAAAGGTTTTCTTTAAGTGGTATATTCTGCATTAATTTTAACATAATCATAAGTTAAATCACAACCCCATGCAGTAGCTTCAAAGTCACCCAAATCCAAATCGATATTAACTATGACATTTTTGGACTGCATGATTTTTTCGGCTCTTTCAAGGTATGGAGTATCTTCAAATGCTAAAATTTCACCATTTTTAACCAAATCAACCTCATCTGCATCATCTGCAATAGCTATTGTCACAATATCCGGATTTAAATCACAGCCGGAATAACCGATAGCAGAGACAATTCTTCCCCAGTTAGGATCTCCTCCAAACACTGCAGATTTAAAAAGGCTTGAAGATATAATTGATTTGGCGGCAAGTCTTGCATCATTCAAATCCTTTGCACCGCAAACATTAGCTTCAATAAATTTTGTAGCCCCTTCACCATCACGGGCCATTTTTTTAGCAAGGTCAATGCATAAATAATTCAGAGCTTCCTGGAAATTTTCATCCATTTTTCCATCCTTTACAACCTCTACACCTGATGCGCCGTTTGCCATCAGCAGGCAGGTGTCGTTGGTACTTTCATCACCGTCAACAACAATCATATTAAAACTGATATCTGCCGCTTGTTTAATAGCATTATTTATCTCTTTTGCAGGAATTACTGCATCAGTAACGATGAATGACAGCATTGTTCCCATATTAGGAGCAATCATACCGCTTCCTTTTGTAATACCTGCTATTTTAACAACTTCTCCTGTTGTTAATGTAACTTCAACAGCGCATTCCTTCGGAAATGTATCTGTAGTCATTATTGCCTTTGCAGCCGCAAGAGAATTTTCAGGCTGATTACCCAATTTAGAAAGAGATTCATATGCAACCTTGGAAATTGTATCGATTGGCATTTCACGGCCAATTACTCCTGTTGAGGAAATTGCAATTTCATCTTTAGGCAGTTTCAAATCACGAGCAACCAATTCAACCAATGTTTCACAGTCTTTTAATCCCTGTTCGCCAGTAAAACAATTAGCATTACCACTGTTAACAAAAACGGCTGATACAATACCCTTTTTAAGTACATTTTTAGTGTATTTTACAGAAGCTGCAACTACCTTATTTGAGGTAAAAACTCCTGAAGCAGTACTGTTAGGGCAAAGAATAATGCTAACCCCATATTTTCCTTCACGTGCGCCGGATACTTTAAGATTTTCAATTACTGAAAATCCACCATCAATATTTCTAATATAATTCATAAAATCACAAGATAACTTAATTAATCGGGATTAGTATTGTTATAATACGGATTTTTTTCGACATCCAATATCTGAGAGGTCTTGTTTTGATTGAAATCTACACGATCTGATTCGTCAAAAACAACACCCTTAGATTTATTTAGATTTGTAGTCATTTCCACAGTTACATTTTCATAATGTGTTTCATTTTTTACATCCTCAGTGCCATCATCAAAACTCAGGAGAATTCCAATTCCTGCACCTACTATAAATGCAAACAGTACTAAAATCACCAATAAAACTGTTTTGCGACTACGTTTTTTCTGTTTTTTATAATTGTTATGTGCCACAGGAGCATATCTATTATCATTATTATGTCTATTTTTTAAACTGAAATTTGGCGTTCGGCGATTGCGTTTATTTTCTCTTCCATTACCTCGCCTCAACATGGGCCTATTGTCCTTTTTTCGTCTCCTCATAATATGCTCTCTTTAATTTATGATACAAATGCATATACCAAAGCTATAATGATTGCTACAAATCCGAACATTCCCAATCCTAAAACAGACAGGATATATACGAATATAAATACGAATGCAAAAATTCCAATCAGTTTAGCTTTTTCATTTTCAATCAAATTGATAAGGGTTCTTGAAAATTCTGATGGAATGTTATAGGCATACAATCCATTAGCCAATTCAAAAACAACCAGTGACAACGGAGAAGGTGAATTTAAACTGTCGACCAATTGAGCCCTTTCACCTGCTTCACGTCTGCTCCTACCAACTCCTGCTCTGATTTTAGCACCATTATCAAGTGCAAACCATGCCGCATCAAGCCCTGCACGAATAGCAAGGTCCTTAGATGGGAATCTTGCAATGAAATCATCTCCACCTTCCCTATAACCTTCCAATTCACCATCACATTCAGTTTCTATGAAATTCTTTATTCCGGTCATAAGGTCAACAAGCCTGTTTCTGCCGTTCTTATCAATAAATTTGGTGGAATCAATCAGGTCAATGAAGAGATAATTGTCCAAATCAACAGGATGGGATTCCTGAAGCAAAAATGGAGAATCAAATACCAGCGCATATTCTCCTCCAAGTTTTGTAAATGCGATACCAGGGAAACTTCCCACACTTTGAGTATAGTGAATAGCTCTTTCAATTGAAGCTGCGCCAGTCATTCCGACTGCTGAGATAACCTGAATTCCTTCAGAAAGTCCGATTCCGATAAGTTCAATTGCTACACGAATTGCATCGTTTTTACTTAACATTTTTGCAACGAGTTCTGTTGCTGTCTTTTCAACAATTTCCCCCTTTTCATTTTCAATGATTTTAACAAAAACATTAATCAGATTAGAAGGATTCTGTAGTTCAATATAGAAATAACGGTCACTTCCCATGATAATATTACTTACCAAAGCGTATTCCTCTACCCTGTTCTCGGCAGGAGTCAATTCATAAAAATTATAATCTTTAGGAATATTTTCAGCACCAACATCACGAACTAAATTCTCCAAAATTGAATCTGAAGTAATTTCCGCTTTCTCAAGCTCAAAAAGAATAGTTTGAGTGTAATTGAACAACTCGACATATTCAGTTTCAAGATTGTTTGTTGGAAAAAATTTGGTTCCAACAGCAATCGGATTAAGTCGTGTGGTCAACTTAATATAAGTCCTAGTTAAAAAGCTAGTCATCGAAAGCATCTCCTCTTTCAAGCTCTATTTCAAATTCTCCCGGCCTTTCTAAAAGCATGTCCGGTTTTACTGATACGAATGGAAATTTCCAAGATCCAAGTCTGCCGGCTATAGTGCTTGCAATATTTCTTGAGTTTCTTTTTATGAATACCTCATCATGAGTGCTTACGCGAACCAGGATGTTGTATGGTGCATTTTCAGTTACTTCATCTGCAAGCAGAATATTCAATTCGAAATTTCCAGGTTTGGTGAACAGGTCGTTACGAACAGCAATTAAAGGTTTTTTCTCAAGACCTAATCTGTCTGCAATAGTCACTGAAATATTTCCTGCATTTTTAACTGCAAGTTTATAATCTTTAGGGTGAACCAATACAAATATTACATATGGAGCTGCAATTTCAACATCGTCGACCATTTCCACAATCTTATTGAACATTGGTATTTTTGAGAAAATATTTTCAAGTTTGGATTCGGCATTATTCTCATTGTCAATACGGATAATGGCCTGTTTGGCAATGTTTAATGGAGAAATCTCCAATCCTTCCTTGCCCATATATATTTCCCATTTTTTAAAGGTCAGTTCCTTGATGATTTCTTCACAAATATGCTGAAGTATGTTCTTATCCTTTTTAGGTTTGTTTGGTTTACCGAATGTCAATCTTCCATTATTGATTACAAAAGGAATTCTCATTGAAGAAATGTTTCTAAATTCAGCAGCATAATCTCTGAATTTATCATTAGATAATATTTTGGCTTTTTCATTGGTCGCAATTTCCAAAATAAAGTGATCTGCATCATTACCTGCTGGAACTTCTTCTACATTTTCACTTTCCAACAATTTCAAATATTTTTGTTTATCATCAATATCATGACGAAGTGATGCATCTGCAATAATTACAAACTCATCTTCACTTTCTTCTAAAGCTTTAACAGCAGCAATAATATTTGCCATTTGCGGTTGTCCATTTTCATTTTTAACAGCAAAAGCCACATTAGAAGCATCAACGACAACTTTCATAATATCACCTAATCATTCTATAAATTTAATTCAGTATACTATATTATATTCTTTTAATATTTAAACTTATTATAAGGTGTTCCTTGGATATTTTCCCAATAACACTCTTTCGCCACCAACAGTATTTAGGAAAATCTCTATTTCACTGTCAGTGATATTATAAACATTATATGAGTTTTTATTCTTTCCTCTTAGCTTACAGGAGCATAATGAGCCTGCATTAACAACAATAGAATTATTTATTTTCCAGATATTCGGAACATGCTTGTGCCCTGACAATATCAAATCCACTTCATGAGTTGTTAATGTCTTCAGGATATCCCCTGCATCAGACAGGACATTGCGTTCCCTTCCCGTTTGAGGAATTGAAATCACATGATGGTGCAAGGCAACAATAGAAAACTTATCATTTATTACACATTCATCCAGTTGGTGTTCCAGCCACATATGCTGAGGTGTTCCTACATGACCTCTGCTTTCATCCGGAGAACTGCTGTCCAATCCTATTACAGTAAAATTCTCTCCTAAAGTTAGTTTCCAGCTTCTCTCACCAATCAGCTCTTCAAAAGTCTGATAACCCAAATTACGTGAATCATGGTTTCCCGGAACTGCAAATAATGGTGCTTCAAACATCCCCAAATACCTTGTAGCCTGTTCGAATTCCCTATAATATCCATTATTGGTTAAGTCTCCAGTCAATATGATCATGTCTGGCTGCAATTTGTTGATTTCTGTTACTGCCTGCATGAATATTTTTTCATCAAAATCGGCTACACTTACATGCAAGTCAGAAATATGTGCAATAACTGTCATTTTATCTATTGATTTAATTTCATGATAGCTTCAGCCAAATCGCCCTTGCATTCTTCAAGGGCGGCCCTTGCTTCATCTTCAGAAACGCCGGCACTGTTTGCTACCATTTCAACATCTTCATCAGGAATTTCTACTTCATATTCAAGTTCAACTTCACGGGCTTTACCATCGATCTGGTAAGTTTCCTGACCCATAACATTCATTAAGCTTACGCTAGGTTCATCAATAATCAATTCTTTATCATCAAAACGGATAATTACTTCACGGACACCTTCAAGGTCTTCCATTTTCATTCCCATTTTTTTCATTTGCCTTTCCATCTGTTTCATTTGTTTTTTGTTCATACCAGGTATCATATCAAAAACCTTCAATAAATTAACTATTAATAACTATATTTTTAATTACTTTTAAAATTAACTTAAATTATATCAACTAAAATATTTCCAATAGGAACGGAAATATGTACTTAAAAGACCCCTGCAATAATCACCAGCCAAATTCAAAAAAAGAGATATCAACTGCATCACATGTGGCAGTTAATGTCACACGAATTTTTAAATCTTACAGACAGCAATACGAATACTGCAATTAACAATGCGAACAAAATAAGAATTAATGTGTTTTAAATAATGATTTAAAACACTAAAAAAGTTTTAATTAATTTTCAAAACCATAGCCTTCAGTTTCAAAAATCTCCGCAACATCCTTTAGGACTTCCGGAATGTTAATCTGCTGAGGACATTCCTCAATGCACACTTCACACTCAATACAGTCGGAAGCAATTCCAACGTCAGGAAGCTTTGAATAATTCAGATAAGCATTTCCATATTGTGTCCATCCGGTTTTATCGTCAAGCATTTTCTCCTTATTGTACAAATCAAAGATTTTTGCAATGTCAATGTCTTCGGAACATGAATCTACGCAGTATCTACATTTTGTACAGTCCACAGTAATGTTGCTGTTGATAATCTCTGAAACATCTTCAATGATTTTCAATTCCTCATCGTTCAACGGATCTGCATTGTTAAATTCCTGAATGTTGTTTTCAAGCTGTTCCAGATTGCTTGCACCGGTCAGAACTACACAGACATCCAGGTTGGCCACAAATCTCATTGCCCATGAAACAACTGACCGGTCAGGATTATAATCCTTCATGAGCTTTTCAGCTTCTTTAGGCACGTCAGCTAAAAATCCTCCTTTATATGGTTCCATAACCATTACCTGCTTGTCATACTTCTTTGCAATTTCCAGACACTTCTTTGATTCTATTCCTTCATCTTCCCAGTCAAGATAATTTATCTGAAGAAGGACAAATTCCAGCTCAGGGTGCATGAATAAGATCTCTTCGAGAAATTCCGCATTGCCGTGGGTGGATATTCCTATGTGCTTGATGAATCCTTCCTCTTTTTTCTTTTGGATAAATGAGTATAAGTCAACGTTTTTCCATGCGGCTTCTGTAAATCCGCTTACGTTGTGGAGCATGTAATAGTCAAAGTAATCGACACCGCATTTTTTCATCTGTTCTTCAAATATCGGTTCCAGCTGTGATTCTTCAGTAATTACAAATAACGGCAGTTTGGTTGCAATCTTAAATGATTCCCTAGGGTATCTTTCAACAACACATTTTTTAAATGCATCTTCACTTACACCTTCATGGTAAATGTATGCTGTATCAAAGTGATTGAATCCCGCATCCATATACGCATCCACCATCTTATTGACCTGTTCATAGTCAATGCTTGCAAAGTCGTTTTCATCCAAAAGGGGAAGCCTCATCATTCCCATACCTAATTTATTCATTCAAAATCCCTCATAATAGCTTTTTTTAATAAATGATTTTTTTACATGACACAATATGTGTGTGAAATGTTTTTAGTTAAATGTTTAGAGTATCAACAATATTACTTTTATCAATAATACTTAATATATTTAAATAACGTGAATAATATTTATCTTCATGAACCGAAAACGATGCAAATGGGTAACCGATGATGAAGTGTATATAAAATATCATGATGAAGAATGGGGTGTTCCAACCCATGACGACAAGGAACTGTTTGAATTTCTTGTTCTGGAGTCTTTTCAGGCAGGCCTTTCATGGATTACTATCTTAAAAAAGCGTGAAAACTTTAAAGAGGCATTTGATGATTTTGATGTTGTTAAAGTGGCAGGTTATGATGACGTTAAAGTTGATGAGCTGAGGGAAAATGAGGGAATCATCCGCCATAAGGGCAAAATAACATCCGCCATCAATAATGCGCAGATATTCATTGAAATTCAAAAGGAGTTCGGAAGCTTTGACGATTATATTTGGGGTTTTACTGACGGCAAGGTCATTAAAGCAGAATATCTGACCGAATCAGAGCTGTCCAAAACCATTTCAAAAGATTTGAAAAAACGTGGAATGAAATTTGTAGGTCCGACAATAATATATTCATATCTTGAAGCCATTGGAATTATTGACAACCATCAGGAAAACTGCTTCAAATTTTAACATTAACTTCTACAAATCATGACTTGAGCCAAAAATAACTAATGGATATATATCCCCATGAAAAAATTAAAACAAAAAACTCAAACGTTAATGTTAATGTAAAATCTGATTAAATTAATCAAAAGAAATTTCTGCAAAATAAGAATAATTAATGATTGAATCAATAATTCAATCACTCTTCCAGAAGTATAATGTCTTTTGGATTGACCTTCAAATACTCGGGAACAGAAAACTCATGGTCACGAATCCTTTTGTCAACCTTCCACCATAAGCCGTTAGCCAGGGTTATTTCCCATTCGAAAGGCATCTCCAGTTTTGTTGAATCAGCAGTGTCAATCACATTAACATCATCCTTTTCAGCTACGGTGAAATTATGAGCCCTTATTCCGATGTGAGTGATGTTAGGTGAAATCTTTTCGGATACTTCGAAAACAACTCCCCAATCCAATGATTTGAGATGATAGTCATCAAGGACTTCAATTCTGGAAATGTTCTTACAACCGGTAAGCCTTGCAACCTGAACCTTTCTTGGATTTTAATACGCAACTGTTCTTTTAAGAATGTGTCCATGGCACTGAACGGCTCATCCAACAAAATGACATCAGGACCATAAGCCAATATACGGGCCAAAGCCACTCTCTGCTGCTGACCGCCAGACAATTGTCTGGGATATCTTTTTTCCAATCCGTTCAAATGAAAACGTTCAATCATTTCGGATACTGTTTTCTTATCATCTTTAGGAAGACCGCAAGCCACATTTTCCTCAACTGTCATATTGGGAAATAGCGCATAATTCTGAAACAGATACCCCACATTTCTTTTTTGAGGCTTTATATTAATTTTTTTATCTGAATCGAAAAAAACAGTCTCTTCACCGGCACTTAAACTAACAATGCCCTTATCCGGATCCACAATACCTGCAATAGATTTCAAGGTCATACTTTTTCCGCAGCCGGACGGACCGAGAATGCCTAAACTTCTGCTTTTCAATTCAAAACTAACATCAAGGTCAAACTCCTTAAGTTCCTTTTGGATATTTACCTTTAACAATTTATTTTCCATATCTCTCACCCATATATATGAAAAAATAAAAAATATCATTCAAATTAGATACAATCATGAAATATAGCTGGAAATACTTTAAATTTTATTATTTAAATAATTTTCTTTGATTTAAACAATTTTCGAAGTGAATAACAATGAATAAAGAAAAAATAAGATAGCATATTTGAAAAAAAAGAAATTCAATGAAAAGAGAATTTTTGGAAAAATCCAAAAAAACATGAAAATAAGTATAAAAAAGATGTGGTTGATTTACTCTTCAAGTAATATTACATCTTTAGGATTTATTTTTAAATATTCTGGAATGACAAACTCGTGCTCATCAATCTGTTTATCATATTTCCACCATAAGCCATTTGCCAGGGTTATTTCCCATTCAAAAGGCATTTCCAACAATGATGAATTTTTAGTATCAAACGCGTTGACATCATCCTTTTCGGCAGGAGCAAAATCATGTGCTCTTATTCCTATGTGAGTGATGCTAGGTGAGATCTTTTCGGATACTTCAAAAACAACACCCCAATCCAATGATTTGAGATGATAATCATCAATGACTTCAATTTTAGAAATGTTCTTACAACCGGTAAGCCTTGCAACCTGAACTTTCGTTGGATTTTCAAATACGTCATAAGTATTTCCTTTTGCTATGATTTTACCTTCATCCAAAACTATGAGCTCATCGCAGAACTGAAATGCCTCATCACGGTCATAATACGCAACTGTTCTTTTAAGAATGTGTCCATGGCACTGAACGGCTCATCCAACAAAATGACATCAGGACCATAAGCCAATATACGGGCCAAAGCCACCCTTTGCTGCTGACCACCAGACAATTGACGAGGGTACCTATTCTCCAAACCGTCCAAATGAAAACGCTTAATCATTTCATGCACGATTTCCTTATTAACATCTTTAGGAAGACCGCAAGCAACATTTTCCTCAA
Source organism: uncultured Methanobrevibacter sp. (assembly GCA_900318035.1). Lineage (GTDB taxonomy): Archaea > Methanobacteriota > Methanobacteria > Methanobacteriales > Methanobacteriaceae > Methanocatella. The sequence continues at coordinate 59,633 of ONJC01000019.1, read as the reverse complement.
CAGTCATATTGGGAAACAGCGCATAATTCTGAAAGAGATACCCCACATTTCTTTTTTGAGGCCTTAAATTAATTTTTTTATCCGAATTAAAATAAACAGTATCATCACCGGTGTTTAAACTAATAACACCCTTATCCGGATCCACAATACCTGCAATAGATTTCAAGGTCATACTTTTTCCGCAACCGGAAGGACCAAGAATACCCAAACGCTTATTTTTCAGTTCAAAATTTACATCCAAATCAAATTCCTTAAGTTCCTTGTGGATATTTACCTTTAACAACTTATTGCACATATCCATACTCCATAAAAGATTAAAAAAAATAGTAAATTATTTCCACTGCTTTTCCTTACGTATAGAAATATAATCCATAATGAAAATAGCTATAAACGCTATAATAACAATTACTATTACATAATTAAAAGCTTCCCCCATATTTCCTGCAGCCACTTCAGAGTAAACTGCCATTGGGAGTGTTCTGGTTTCTCCGGCAATATTACCTGCAAGCATAGCTGTAGCACCGAATTCACCTAAACCACGGGCATAGGCAAGAATTCCACCACTGATAATTCCCGGCAATGCGTTTGCAAATAAAATCTTCCAGAAAATTTTCCACTCGGACATGCCCAATGTACGGCCAGCATCCAACAAGTTGGAATCCACCTGTTCAAATGCACCTCGAGCGGAACGATACATTAAAGGAAAAGACATGACCACTGCAGCAATAACTGTTGCAGACCATGAAAAAGCAATTTTCACAGTGAAAAAGTCTATAAAAAACTTACCGATTGGTCCTCTAACACCAAAAATCCACAATAAAAAGAACCCCACTACAGTAGGAGGCAGTACAAGAGGCAATGTGAAAATACCATCAAGTACAATTTTTATTGAATCATTTTTTAATTTAACAAGACCCCAGGCAACAAATAACCCTACAAAAAAGGTTATGAATATTGAGAGACTTGCTGTCTTCATTGAAATGAAAACCGGGGACCAATCAGTAGTCATGCCTTATCTCCTTTAGATGTTTTATTATTCAATATCTTTCAAATATCTATTCGTGAATTGTGAAACCGTATTCAACAAAGACATCTTTAGCTTCTTTGGTTTGTAAGAAGTTCAAGAATGCATCTGCAGCATCTGGGTTTGTTGTGTTACTAAGTTCAGCTACAGGATAGATAACGGAAGTGTTTAAAGATCCTTGAGGAGCTTCACAAACCACTTTTACGCCACTGTTGGATTTAGCATCAGTGGAATATACAACACCACAGTCAGCAGATCCTTGAGCGACTTGGTTTAATACTTCAGTTACATCTTTACCTAAGGATAATTTGGATTCAGTAGCATTCCAAATACCTAAATTGGTAAATACTTCTTTAGCGTATTGACCTGCAGGTACAGATTCAGGATCACCGATAGCAATGTGACCGCTCATATTTTTCAAGTCATTGAATGAAGTGATGTTGGAAGTTGAGTTAGCAGGTACAATCAATACAACTTTGTTTTCTAAAAATTGTTTGTTGGTATCGTTTTTAATATAACCTTCTTCCATTAACTTATTCATTTGTTTGTTTGCAGCGGACATGAAAATATCAGCTTTTAAACCGTTTTCAATTTGGGTTTGTAAATCCCCACTTGAAGCGTAAGTAGGAGTTACTTTTACATTAGGGTATTTTTCCTTAAACATTGGAATTAACTTTTCATCATACACATTTTTTAAACTAGCAGCTGCAGCCAAATTAACATCTCCAGTCACGTTGGCATCAGCAGCGCTGGTTGAGTTACTGCCACCTAAAAAGTCAAAAATTCCGGCAGAACATGAACCCACACTAACAACAACTACAGCTAATAAAATAGCAACAAGTAATAACTTTTTCATAGATTTCATGATTATTCTCCTTTTTCGAGTAAATTAAACAAAATATCACTATCAGACATTAAATACCAAATCAAGATTAGTAAAAAAAGCAATTGCAAACATTCAGACCACCAACAGAAGACGAAGGTGAAATGAACAATCCGCATTTTCATTAGCTGACAAAACTGCAGAAACAAACCCATTAAACAGAAACATTACAAAATAGAATAATTTCATAACATTTTCCTACAATCCATTTACTACTCCCAAATTACATTCAATATCATGATTAGCATTTATAATTCTATGAATAATGACATATAAATATTTTCATATCGACCAACAATTCTTTCAGCATACATGTGATTTTTTTAATTTTAAGACCGAAAACTGAAAATATTTCGTTAGGCACATAAATTCACACACAATATACTTTCTAACAGTACATATAAAAGTATTGTTATGAAATGTTCATAATCAATATCATATCGATGAATAAAACATTAATTATATAGCTTAAAATTAGATATAGGGAAAAATTATCAATTATTGCGAAATAAACCAATATTATCATCAAAAGCCATCATATCGAATGAAATGGTAAAAATTAGCAAAAGAAAAAAAAGATCACATATCCGATTAATTCTTAAAATAATTCTTCAGAATAGTTCTTTTAAAAAAAAATGAGGATTCAAGTATCAATGTCAAGCATCAATACTCAAACTTTTTTAAACATGTCTAATGGTAGTGTAATCGGATATTTCGGAATTGACTGTACACAGGTCATTGACGTTCAGGTGATGTACATCATCATGTCCCGTGATTCTTGCAAATGTTTTAAGCTCCTCAGTTGAAACCTTAAGATAATTTTCAACCCTTTTAGCGGCAGTCTCTATTTTCAATCGCATTCTCAATCCGTCATCCTGCGTTGCAACACCAACGGGACAATCTCCCGTATCACATATCTTGTATTGCTGACAGGCCGCCGCAATCATGGCTCCGGTACCAATAGCTACCGCATTTGCACCCATGGCCAGTGCCTTTGCAAAGTCAGATGAAACCCTCAAGCCGCCAGTTATTGTCAAATCTATGTCGCTTTCATGACTATCCAGAAATTTTCGGGCTCTTGCAAGTGCGTAAACTGTTGGAACTGAAGTTGAATCCCTGACAAGTTTTGGACTTGCTCCTGTTGATCCTCCACGACCGTCAATGGTTATGAAATCAGGCTCAGCATATAGGACATATTTCAAATCATCCTCAATTCTGCCGGCTGCAAACTTCAAGCCGATTGGCCTTCCGCAGGACCTTTGCCTCAGCTCATCAACCAAATCCTTCAGGTCTTCCTTTGAGTTGACTTCATGTATTGTGGCAGGTGAATGAATATCCTCGCCCAATGGCTTGCCCCTGATTTTAGATATTTCATCAGTTACCTTTTCACCCTGAAGCTGACCTCCAAGACCCGGCTTTGTAGACTGGCCTATTTTGATTTCGATTGCATCGGCATTTTTCAAATTCTCGTCAGTTGCAGAATATTTGTTTGGAACATATTCAAAAATGTATCTGTAAGCGTTTTCCATCTCTTCAGGAAGAATTCCTCCTTCACCACTGCACTGGGCGGTTTTGATGGCAGCACTTCCTTTGGCCAGTGCGATTTTTGTCTCCCTAGATAATGCTCCGAAAGACATGTGGGTGATGTAGATTGGACTTTCAATAATCAGCGGCTTTTTAGCATTTTTGCCGATGATTGTCCGGGTATTTACATCAACATCACTTTCCAACGGCTGCGGATTTAACTGGTTTCCCAAAATGAGAATGTCATCCCAACTAGGCATTGGCAGCTCAGTATACATTGCGGCAACAATGCTTTCGCCGGTGATTGCCATCTGGTGGATTGCATCCATTGCCCTTATGTCCTTATCGCTTTTTGCATAGTTCTTATCATAAGCCAATTCAGCGTTAATGTCAATGTTTTCGCTGGATTTTGAGTTTTCCACTTCAACAAACTTGGATATGTCCTGTTTGCATATTGGACAAGCATCCAGTTCATTTAATGGTATTCCAGTAGCTTCTTCGTTATGTATGTGACCACAAATTGTACATTTGTATATCATAATACCACCTTGCTTATTAGATGGGCAAACTCATTTAAATAGTTATCCACATATCTCATTGACAATAGCCAATGCGTTGAGTGTTCTTGGAAAACCTATATACGGCATCATGACAGTTATTGCAGATATCAGCTTTTCCTTGTCATTGCCGACAGAGAGATTTCCCTGAGTGTGGCCCCTCAGCTGATTTTCACAACCGCCAAGAGTGGCAATGAATGTAAAAGTTATAAGTTCCATTTGCTGGTCGTTTAAACCGTCACGGGTGTAGAAGTCACCGAAGCAGAAACCTTCAAGAAATCTGTTGAAATGCTTTTGACCGTCAGGTGTTGAATTTCTCATCATCTCAATGTTTTCAGCGCCAAAATATCTTTCCTGAATTTCACGGCCTTTATCGTGTCTGTTTTCAGGATTGGTATTTGACCTGTTTTTCAAAGGCATTTCAATTCCTTTTTTCTCGAAAACCTTAATTACAACTCCAAAGAAGTTGTGTGCTCTTCCGAATCCGACATATGGAACAGATTGGTAAAGCAGTTCCTTTACTTCCTCGGGAGTTATGTCCATATCCAATGCAGATGTCAGAATCTTTTTGAATGCCTTCGGAGACTGGCACGCAATCAAACAGGAGAGAATCACTAAAATAGATTCCTTTTGCGTTAATGTGGAATATTCAAATACCTCACCATATGCAAAATTCTTAAAGATTTCATGAAACTCAGGGTCGTTTTTTTCAATTCTTCCAAAATTGTAAAATAATTCATTCATGAAAATAAGTATGGAAAAAAGATAATAAAAAATTGTCGAAAAAAATAGAAAAAAATAAAAGAGAATTAATCTCCTTTATTCCAGTTTATAATACCATAACCGATACATAAAAGTGTGGATAAGATAATTCCAACATATACTCCCCAAATCCATGGGTCTTCTATTCCCAAAATCATCATTATGCATCACTTCCTTTTGTATCAATTTTTGAAAATGCCCTGTCAATAACCTCTTGAGCAGGAGGTTTGGTAATCAGGCTCACTACAACTGTAAAGACTAAAGAAACAGGAACTGCTATCAACATTACGTCAATGAACGGCCATGGAGCATTTGGCAATAATGTATCCACTCCACATATGAATTTACAGATTCCAAGTCCTACTGCAGTTTTCTTGAATACGAATATCATCCAGAATAAACTTACAACAGTTCCTGAGACTATACCTGCAATGGCTCCGAGCCTTGTAATTCCTTTCCAGTAAAGCGCTCCCAGGAATACAGGCAGGAATGCTGCTGCACAGATTTCAAAGAACAGACTTGTTCCGAGTGCAACCACACTTCCAGGAAGGGAATATGCCATAATCAATGCCAAAATGATAGCTATGAGAATACCCACTCTTGAAATGCTTACCTGATCGAGTTTCTGTTTGGATTTATCCCTTATTGTACCGTAAATATCCACCCCGAATGCAGTTCCCTGGGTGTGGAGCTGTGAGGATATTGTTGACATTGCTGCCGCAATCAGGGACAGCAGGAAGATATATACGAACCATTCAGGCAGTGCCATTGTAATGAATGTTGGAATAACCTTATCAATGTTTCCTCCAACAACATCCACAGCAATCTTGCCTAATTTGTCATAGAAATATACGTTTGAAAGAGATCCCACGATATAAGCAGTGGTCGGCATGATTGCAATGAAGATACCTCCAATCAAAACTGATCTGTTCAATTCCTTATCTGATTTGACTGTCATGAATCTTACAATCAATGAAGGCTGTGCGAGTACACCGATACCTACGCCTATTAATGTGGAGGACACAAGTGACCACCAGAATGGTGTTCCGAACTTCGGAAATGCCGTCCATCCTGTTCCTCCCGTCTTAAGGGCTTCAGCAGGATAAAGATTAACCATATTTGTTAAAGCTGTGTTTGCTGTATCGATTCCTCCAAGCAACCAGTATACAAATACAAGCAGGAAGACCATAGCCAAAACCATGATGGTTCCTTGTAAAGCGTCTGTATACATTACGCCACGTATTCCACCGAACAGCACATAGAATGTAATAATGATTGACAGGATAAGCAATGCGATACTGAAATCAATCAATAGGGATGATTCCAAGAATCTTGCTGCACCGATCAATACTACAGCCGCATAAAGCGGCATTGCACAGAAAATAACCAATCCTGAGAAATAATGGATGAATTTTGAGTCAAAACGTTTACCTAAAAACTCAGGAAAAGTTAAAGATTCCAAAGCGTGACCCATCCTACGGGTTCTTTTTCCTAAAAATACGAATGCTATAAATACGCCAATGATAATGTTCAGGAATGCTAACCATAAAACACTCATACCATATTGACTTGCAACTCCCCCAAAACCAACAATAGCTGCTGTCGAAATAAAAGTCGCCCCATAACTCATTGCCATGATGAATGGGTGTGTATCCTTACCAGCAATCATAAAGTCTTCAGAGGAATTAGTTTTTTTGTATGCATAATAACCTACAAAAACAAGTGCGAATATGTAGATTATAAAAACAATTGCTAAAATCATTACGTCCATAAATAATTACCTCTAAAAATATTAACACATTAATATTTACATTAATATTTATATAGAGAAAATATTTAAATATTGCTATTGTATACATTGATGTACATTTTTGTACATTACATTATTTTGAAGGCAACACCATTTATTCTTCCGCTATCGACACCAGTTTCATCGTAATCCATCAGCAGCCTAATGGCTTCGTCAACCGATATTTCCGCCTCGCCAACCACATGAAGATTGACGTCCAATGTTTCGCACAGCTCCTTAAAGACAATTGACTTGAACCTTTCAAGAGTATCATCATTAAACTCATCCCCCATATAATCAATGATTAAAAGACAGTCATCAAATCTGGAGACATAGAGTTTGAGAAGAAATACGAAAGCCATGCCCATTCCACGATTGGAGATAATTTCACAGAGCCTGTCTGCACATGAGTTAATCATCTCATAATCATTCAATGCAATGCCTATCAGTGATTTTTCACGTACCGCTTCCTCAAAATCCCCGTCTATTTTTAAAGCATCACAACAAAACTTTAGGGAATTGTCATAATCGCCCAAAAGCCTATAAAATTTGGACACACAAAGAAGCATCCTCTTATCATCACCAGATATGACATTTTCAAATATTTTAAGAGCTGCAAAAGCTTCATCCTTTTCATTCAATGCAATATGACACCTTATTTTTTCATAAAGCAACAATTCATCTTCGGGATCTTCTCTCAGCAATGATTCAATCAAAAATAATGCCTTGTCATATCTTTCAAGTTCCATCAGACAGGTAATCTTAAAAATCAGAACATACATGTAGTCCTCATCGTCTTCAGACACTTCATTAAAATATTTTAAAGCCTCTTCATAATTTTCATCATTGAACTTTACTCTACCTTTTTTGATTTTAGAATTCATGATTATCACTAACTAAAACTATAATTAAAGAGTTATAAATAGTTTATTGAAAAAATAAAGTAAATATTGATGTTAATTTGTAAAAATACAAGCAAATAACAATATTTACTTGAAGATATGACAATGAAACAAAAATAAAAGAGAAAAATTAAACAGTACAACAAAGTTTTATATTGATGAAACACTATAATTAAAGATATTAACATAAAATTTTAAAATAGGGATATCATGTTTTGGAATGAAAAAGCTGAATGTATGGAAAAAGAAGAAAAAGAAAAAATACAACTTGAAAGACTGCAGAAAACTGTAAAGCTCGCATATGAAAATGTTGAGTTTTATAAAAAGAGATTCGATGAAATTGGTTTGAAACCAGAAGACATCAAAACATTGAAAGACATTGAAAAAATCCCATTTACCACCAAAAGTGATTTAAGGGAAGCCTATCCGTTAGGATTACTTGCGGTTCCCCGTGAAGAAATTGTGGAAGTACACGCATCTTCAGGAACTACCGGAAAACCAACCGTTACTGCATATACCCAGAATGATTTGGACATTTGGGGAGAATGCATTGCACGTGGTCTTAAAATGGCAGGTGCTGAAAAAGAATACATCATCCAAAATGCATACGGATACGGATTATTCACCGGTGGATTCGGTATTCACCACGGCGGAAATAAAATGGGAGCAATTACAATTCCAATCTCAGCAGGAAATACCCAAAGACAACTTGACACCATGGTTGATTTTCAAAGTGACATCCTAACATGTACTCCTTCCTATGCAATGTATCTTGGTGAATCAAGAGAAAAGGCAGGAATTTCCCTTGAAGACATAAATCTCAAAGCTGGAATTCACGGAGCTGAAATGTGGACCGATGAGATGAGAAAAAGAATTGAATCATCACTAGGAATCAAGACATTTAACATTTATGGATTGACAGAGGTTATGGGACCAGGTGTTGCACAGGAATGCGAATTCCAAAACGGAATGCACATTCAGGATGACCAATTCTATCCTGAACTGATCAATCCCGAAACCGGTGAAACTCTGGACTATGGGGAAAAGGGTGAACTGGTACTGACCTCCCTTACAAAAACAGGAATGCCTATTTTAAGATTTAGAACAAAAGATTTGACTTCACTTATAGCTGAAAAATGTGAATGCGGAAGAACAACCGTAAGAATGACAAGAATCACTGGTAGAAGTGACGACATGCTAAAAATTAAAGGTGTTATGGTATTCCCATCACAAATTGAAAAGGCATTGCTTAAAATCAAAGGAATCAGCCCTAACTACATGATTCATGTTACAAGGCCTGATATCTTAGATGAAGTTGAAGTTAAAGTGGAAGCATCCAAAGAGCTATTCTTTGATGAAATGAAAGAAATGGAAAAAGTGGAAAAACAAATTCAGGCATCCATCAGATCCGAAACCGGCCTCAGAGTGGATGTAACCATCTGTGAACCTGAAACACTTCCAAGAAGTGAAGGTAAAGCAGTTCGTGTAATTGATGAGAGGAATTTTGACTAGGTGATTAATATGGCAGTAAAACAAATATCAATTTTCGTGGAAAACAAAGAAGGAAGAATAAAAAAAGCTATTGACACATTGGGCAAATCAAACATTAACATCCGTGCACTTTCAATAGCAGACACAACAAAATACGGAATTTTAAGATTAATTGTTTCAGATAACGAAAAAGCAATAGAAGCACTTGAAAAAGACGGCTTTATTGTAAAAGAAAACGAAGTTATCATCCTGGCCGTTCCTGATGAACCTAACGGATTGAACTCCACTTTAGCAGTATTCGATGAAAAAGGCATTAATTTGGAATACCTTTATGCATTTGTAAGCAGCAAGACTGATGAAGCTATTGTGGTAATGAGACTGGAAAACATGGAAAAAGCCATTGAAGCTTTAAAAGACAGTAATGTTAAAATACTGGATGAAAACGACATTAAAGATTTATAGGAAAGATTAACATCTTTTCTACAACTTATTTTTTAAAAAAAATATAAAAAAAGAGTAAAGGAAATAGCTATAAATCCTTTAATAAATTGGCTATATCTTCTTTTGAATAACCTAAACGTACAAAAAGACTTTTAAGTGGTTCTGTTTCTGGAATTACTCCCAATTCTCTCCAACTTTTAAAATCGTTTTGCATAATACTATTGATTAAAAGTTGAATAGTGATTAAATCATCACTTTTAACAGCTATGAATGCATCTTCATTTTCAAATACATTTTCCGGATCAATTAATGTTAAATTACCTGCCATATCTTTTTTCACAATTGCATTGTCAATTTTGTAAGCCATAATACCACAACTCTTTTATCTAATTAAAAATATATTAAAAATACTATTTAAAATTTAACCTTTGATTGAATTATAACCACTTTCAATAGCCTTTAAATTCATTTCATGGAATTTAGGTTTCAAATTATTTTTCATGGCGTCAATTACTGATTCTTTGGATAATGGGAAATTATCGTCCGCAGTCACTGCACCTAAAAGAACCATATTCAAAGCTAAAACACTTCCAGCTTCGATAGCCAATTCAGTGCCGTTTATTGGAAGAACATATTTAAAGTTTTCTTTCAATATTCTTGTTATGCCATCAACACTGGGATAAGGCTTGTCTGTTGAAGACGGAATAATCGGATGAGTATTGTAAACTATTTTGGTTTCAGCATTTACCTTATCAAGACCCCTTATTGTTTCTATAGGTTCGAATGCAAGCAACATGTCTGCACCCCTATTCGGAATAATTGAAGAATTGAATCCTCCTATTTTGAGTTCGGTTGATACTGATCCCCCTCTCTGAGACATGCCGTGAATTTCACTCATCACAACATCCAATCCCTGATTCATTGCAGCTTCGCCTATGATAGTGGAGGTTTTGATGATTCCCTGACCTCCTACACCACAAATATAAATACTATAATGATTATCCATTTTCTCACCTACCTGCCTCTAAAGCACCGTATTTACAAACCTGTATACATACATTGCATCCATCACATTGTGCTTTATCAATAGTAATTTTTCCACCAATTTTTGAAATGGCCGGACAAGCCAATTCACTTACACATTTATCACAGTTGTTACAATTTCCTTCAACAAAATTGACCGGTGGTTTTTTGGTTAAACCTTTAATTAATGTACAAGGAGCTTTTGAAACTATTACTGCAGTATCATCTCTCTGGAAAGCTTCAACATAGGTTTTTACAACCTGTTCCAAGTTGAAAGGATTTATGACACGTACATAATCACATCCGCATGCTGCAGCCACTTTACGAATTGACACTTCAGGCGCTTCATCACCCATTCCGTCGATTGGAATACCTGGGTTTGGCTGACCTCCAGTCATTGCAGTAATCCTATTGTCCAATACAGTCAATACAAAGTTATGCTTATTGTGAACAGCATTTATCAATGGTGAAATACCGCTGTGGAAAAATGTAGAATCTCCAATGAAGCTTGCTACTTTCTGGTCAGTTGAAACTGAAAATCCGCATCCGTCACCTACGCTTGAACCCATTGACAGAAGGTAATCCGCACAGTTGTAAGGAGGATTGATACCCAATGTGTAACATCCGATATCTGATGCGAATATTACATCTGAAGTTTTCAAGCCCAGTTCTTCGATTGCCTTGTTGATTCCATAATACATTGCTCTGTGAGGACATCCTGCACACAATACAGGCGCCCTTGACGGAATATCCTCTTTTAGCTGTTCGAGACTGGATGAAAATTTCATGGTTTCATCTTCACTGAAGTTTAAGACATTATTCAAACCTTCACCAACCACATCTGAATTGAATTCATGGTAAAGAGGGAATGTTCCATCCAGTTTACCGTGAACAGTTACATTCAGATTTTTAGCGCCTATAACGGCTAAAGTATCCCTTTCGATAATCGGGTCGACTTCTTCAACGATGAATACTTCATCCAAATCTTTTAAGAATTCCGCTACCTTATCCTGAGGGAACGGATATGAAAATCCTAATTTTAAAATGTTAATGTCCAAATCATTGAATTTAACAACGTCATGAGCGTAGTTATATGCGCTGCTTGAAGCAATCAGACCGTATTTCTTCTCATCAGTGAAGTCAATTTCGGCATTGTATTCGCTTTTGTTGGTTAACTCTTCCATTTTGTGGATTTTATCCCATAATCTCACATGCATTTCACCGGCAAATGCAGGAACTGGAACATATTTTGAAGGGTCTTTTTTAAAGTGACCTCTCTTCCAGTGGTTTTCATTGTTTGATGAGTTATCATTGACATCACCAAATTCAACGACACCCCTCATATGAGATACACGGGTGGTTGTCCTTACAATGACCGGCAAATTGAATTGCTCGGATAAATCAAATGCATATTTGACCATATCTTTTACTTCTTGACAGTTTGATGGCTCCAAAACAGGAACATTTGATATTCTGGCATAATTACGAGTGTCCTGCTCATTTTGAGAAGAGAACAATGACGGATCATCAGCAGATAGAATAACCATTCCGCCATTAACGCCGGAATATGCGGTTGTCATGAACGAATCTGCCGCCACATTCATACCGACATGTTTCATGAAAGTAAATGACCTGAGGCCTGATGCAGCCGCAGTTGCTGCAACCTCCATCGCTACTTTTTCATTGGTTGAAAATTCAAAATAAATATTGGCATCTTTTGCCAATACGGATAATACATTTCCAATTTCTGATGAAGGGGTTCCAGGATATGTTGCGGCAATGGAAACTCCCGCTTCTATAACTCCTCTTACAGCAGCTTCATTACCCAGTAAAAATTGTTTGTCACCGGCAACCCCTGTGACTAATTCTTTTAAATTCATTATATTTTCCTCAAATAAATCATTTATACATATAATATATAATACTTCCAACTATAAATAATATGTTAAAAAATGAAAAATGCATAAAGGATTATGAAAAATCCGCATAACTTTATTTATATCCACAAGTTTTCCAAAAATCTTGAAATAATAACAGGACATACTTATCATTATTATATAATATCATAATATTTAAGAACATGTGACATAAATAAAACATTATTTTGAATTTTATCAAAAATTTTATATGAATTACAGAAACCATTATATAAAATTTTTTACAAAAATTAAGAATGTAATAATTTAATGTAAAAAAAAGTTTCAATGTAGAATAATAAATAGTTATTCATAATATAATGTACTTTGGATACTTTCTTTTAAATTTCGAAATTAAAAATTAAAGTGAAACTATGGGTAGAAAAGATTTTAGAAAAATTGCTGAGATAGCTAGAAACGATTTTAAATCAGCATTTTCAAATCCAATTGTAACCGTTGTGTTAATTGCAATAATTATCCTCCCTTCCCTTTATGCTCTTATAAATATTGAGGCATGTTGGGATCCATATGGAAACACGGGAAACGTGGACTTTGCAATTGCCAATCTGGATAATGGTTCATCATATAATGGGCAAAATCTTAATGTTGGAAATGAACTTGTTAAAGATTTAAAGAAAAACGATAAATTTAACTGGACATTTGTCACAGAGGACGAACTACGGGACGGAGTCAATACCGGAAAGTATTATGCAGGTATAATAATACCGAAAAACCTATCGGAAAATGTTCTTTCAATCACGACAGACAACCCTAAACAGGCAAAGTTAGAATATATTGTAAATGTAAAGTCAAATCCGGTAGCTACCAAATTAACTGATAATGGTGCAAATACTGTTTATACAACACTTAATGCAAAAATTATTCAAATCATTAACCTTGCTGCATATGGAAAACTTGGTGAATTGCAGGCAGGTCTTGCAGCAGGTGCCAGTCAGTTAGCCAGCGGAGGAGGCCAGCTTCAGGCAGGTGCCGCACAGGTTTCTGCAGGTGCCGGTGAAGTGGCATCAGGTGTCGGCCAGGTTCAAGGTGGTGCCAGCCAAGTGAAAGATGGTGCCAGTCAGGTTCAGCAGGCTTCCAGTGCGGTCGAACAGGGAGCAAGCCAAGTTCAACAGGGTTCGAGTGACGTTCAACAGGGTGCAAGCCAGGTTCAACAGGGTTCCGAAGAGCTGGATTCTGCAGTGGATCCATCCTTAATTCCAGACGGACCAGTTAAACAGTATGTGGAAAGTAGTTCTGAACTTGCAAAAGGCAGTGGAAAGGTAGCAGAAGGGTCAAGTCAAGTTGCTCAGGGAGCAAGTGATTTGGCTGGAGGTTCAGTTGAATTAGCTAAAGGGTCAAGTGACGTTGCCGGAGGAGCAAGTCAGCTAGCAGACGGTTCAGTTCAATTAGCCGAAGGGTCATTGAGTCTTGCAGCCGGTGCGCAATTACTTGGAAACTCAGCAGCGCAAGCATTATTTACTGCTGCAGGGTCTCTTGGAGCAACTGCAAATCAGCTTTCAGCAATTACAGGCATTAACGAAACTCTTCTCGGAGATTACTTCTATTCACCAATTAAATTAGATAGAAATGAAGTATTTCCAGTTAAGGACTATGGGTCTAATGTGTCTCCATTTTATATAGTATTGTCAATGTGGGTCGGTGCTTTAATTACCTGTGTAATGATAGAACCTAAATCCAGTGCCGGAACAAAATATTCCGCATTTGAAATGTATGCAGGTAAGCTTTTATTATATGTGGCATTGAGTATACTGCAAGCCTGTGTAACTATAATCGGAGCGCATTTTTTAGGAGTGCAGATTGACAATTATCCTCTGTTCATATTTTCAGCGATGCTGGTATCGGCAGTGTTTATGATTTTTGTATATTCTGTAATATCGGCAGTTGGAACCGTTGGAAAAGGAATTGCTGTGCTTCTTTTAGTACTTCAAATATCCACAACAGGAGGGATTTATCCAATCGAAATTATGCATTCTTCATTCAAAGGACTATACTATTATTTCCCAATGACTTATGCTATTAAATTAATGCGGGAAGCCCAGCTTAGTGTTGTCTGGTCAAATTACTGGCCGCCATTGATTACGCTATTAGCAATAGGACTTGTAACCGTGATTGTTTCAGTTGCTATTAAAGAAAAAGCAGATAAATCATCCAAATACTTTGAAGAAAAATTAAAAGACAGCGGATTATTCTAGAAGTTAATTATTAACTTCTAGTTATTATTTTAAAAAAATAGGGGACAATTAACGGATTTGGAGTTTCTAATCTGATACTGTTCACTGTGCAAAAGCTATGAAATATACTTTCAGCATGTTTCATTGCTAAAAAACCAAAAAAGTTCAAAAGTAAATGCTTAAGCATTTACTGCCCTTTTTTTATTTTCAACAAAACTATTTTTCTCTGAAAATCCAAAATCACAATAATACTCAATTCAAGATCATTTCAATATATGATTGAATGATTCTTTTGCTTTTTAACTTTTGTTTCATTCAACTTAAAAGCACAATAATAATAGTAAGTATAATATATTTGTTAAGACACAAATATTATATTATAATATTTTATAAGCTTTTAATAGTTATGGAGGGGAATGATGATTAAAGTATATGTTTCAAGATTTAACCCTGAAACTGATACAGAACCACATTTGGAGTGTTATGAAATAGAACCAACACCTCATATGAAAGTTCTTGATGCATTGCAGGCAATCAATGAAAAATACGATGCAGACATCAGTTTCAGAAGTTCCTGTCGAGCAGGACAATGTGGATCATGCGGAATTTTATTTAAAGGAAATGGAGCTCTTGCATGTCAGAAAGAGATTAAAGATGGAGCTATTATTGAACCTCTTAATTTCCCAGTCATTAAAGATTTAATTGTTGACAAATCAAGCATTGAATCCAAAGTTAAGGACCTGCAGTTGTCTCTCAAATGTGACCATAAATGTGATGAGCTTGATACAAGCATTAGCAAGGACGACACCAGAGACACAAAAAAGGTCAGAAGCTGTATCGAATGCTATTCCTGTCTGTCAACATGCCCTGTCGTAAACATTGCAACAGAAGAGTTTGGCGGACCTTATCTGATGAGATACATGCGCAAATTTGAAACAGACCCTAGAGATAACTTTGACAGACTTAAGGAAGCACTGGATGAAGGATTGTACAACTGCACCAGCTGCGGCAAATGTTTGGCTGTTTGTCCTAAAAACATCAACACGTTCGGAGATGCAATTGAAAAGATGAGAGCCATTGCAGTTGCAAACGGTTCAGGACCCCTTCCTCAACATGTTGCATTTAAAGAGAATATTTTAGAAAATGGAAGGTCCATTAAAACCGACAAGCCAACATTCATTGAAGAGGCTGAAAATTACACAGGTTCAAAAGTTGCCTTCTTTACAGGATGTATGGTTGATTACAAATTCCCTGAAATAGGCCATAAATTAGTCAAGATTCTAAAGGAAAACGGCATTGACATTGATGTTCCTGAAGGACAGGTATGCTGCGGTTCTCCTCTTCTGAGAACCGGACAAACAGATATCGTTCAAGGTCTTGTCGACAAGAACAAGGAAGTTTTCAAGGATTATGATACAATTATTACCATCTGTTCCGGTTGTGGAGCCACATTGAAAAACAACCATCCGGAATTCGGTTCAAAACTGCATGTAATGGACATCAGCGAGTTTTTAGTTGACAAACTCGATGAAACCAAATTAAAAGAGGTCGACATGACAGTTACATACCATGACCCATGCCATTTGGGCAGAGGTCAGGGCATTAAGGATGCGCCAAGAGACATAATCGAAAAGATACCTGGCATCGAATTTAAAGAGATGCTGTATCCTTGCCAATGCTGCGGTGCAGGCGGAGGAATCAAATCCGGAAAACCTGAAATTGCAATGGAATTGTCACAATCAAAAGCAGAAATGATTAAAGACACCGGCGCCGATGCTGTAATTACAATCTGCCCGTTCTGTCAGTTAAATATACAGGACGGTCTGAATTCAATAGGCTGTGAAGACACAAAATGCATGCACCTGTTGGAATTATTGGATAAAGCTTATGAATAAACCATTAGTTAGGAGTTGATTAAAATAGGAGGAGATGCTGCAGTCACAGAAGAGAAGGTTGTGGAAACTACAATGAGTTCTCCAAAGGAAAAAGAGGAAAGCACTGCCGAGAAAAAATCAACTTCAACAAAAAAAGCCAAATCCACAAAGCAATCCAGAGGAACTGCAAGAACCAAGCTTGTGCGGGAACAGGAAGAAAAAGAAGTCCGCCTTTTTAAGGAAAATATCTACATAGTTTTTGTGGAATGTGAAACTCCAGGAAACATCGGTTTTCTTGCAAGGACAATGGCAAACTTTGGATTGAAGAATTTGGTGTTGATTAACCCCCCTACATTAACAAACGAAGCATACTATCAGGCAACACATGGCAAATATATAGTTGAGAGCGCCAAAATATTTCCTACACTTGATGACTTTTACCAATCCCAAAGAATTGATTTTAAAGTTGCATCAACAGGAATGGCCGGAGGAAGCTATAACCTATCAAGAATACCTATAAGGCCTGAAGAGCTTGGCAAATCAATGAATGTTTCAAATAAAATAGCAATTCTGTTTGGAAGAGAAGGAGATGGCCTTTCAAATAAGGAAATAAATGACTGTGACATTTGCGTTTCCATTCCAACAGATCCCACTTATCCTATTATGAACATATCACATGCAGCTGCAATCATATTCTATGAACTATTCAAAAACAAGCATGATTACGGTGTTGAAGGAATTAATGAAAGTACCGAATTGGAAAAGGAATATCTAATCAGGGACATGAAGGAGCTGATAGATTACCTTGATATTCCTGACCATAAGAAAAGGAATGGCCTTAAAACATTCAACAACATTATTTCAAGGGCATTCATAACCGGACGAGAAGCCCATACATTTAAAGGCATTTTAAGACGATTGAAAAATAAGATTGGTGAACAATGAGACGACCTAGAATAGTAGATTTCAGCAAATTCATTCTCAAATACATATTCAATTGGAGATTTAGAATAGCTGAGTTTACAAAAAAATCAGGCATATACAAAAAATTTATCGATACTTTACTGTTTAAAGACGATGAAATCGTTGTCATACCAAATACAGTCAACATAAATAAAAAAATAGAGTCAGAAGGTTCTGAATTCCTACCTACAGATGTTATAAAAGAAGTTATAAAACGCAGCGACGATATTGTCATTATGAACTCCTGCCTTTGTCGCAGCTCCAACAACTGCAAGGACTATCCGCAGGATATCGGCTGCATTTTCCTCGGACCGACTGCAAGAAAAATTCCAAAACATGTAGGCAAGTTATCAACCGTTGAAGAGGCTTTGAATCAAGTTGACAGAGCAGATGCCGCTGGTTTAAGCCACATCATCGGAAGAAACAAAATCGATACAGTCTGGATGAACATACATCCCGGAAAAGGCCTTTTAACAATCTGTCATTGCTGTCCATGCTGCTGTTTGTGGAAAGTTTATCCTAATCTGGATGACGAAATAAGCAATAAACTGGAAAAGCTTGACGGGGTTAGTGTGGAACTTCATGAGGACAACTGTAAGAAATGTAAAAAATGTTTGGATGACATCTGCATGTTTGATGCCATCAGCTTTAAGAATAATAAAATAACCATTGACAGCAGCATCTGCAAAGGATGCGGTCTGTGTGTCAATGTCTGCAAATTCAATGCAATTACCATCAACTACACTAACGAAACCATAGATAATGTAGTTAACAGAATGGAAGATTTGATTGAAATAAAAGAATTATAACGTTTATAAAATTACTTGTGTGAAAAAATGGCGATTTTAAGTGATAAAGATATAAAGAGATATTTGGAAGAGGGAGAAATAGTTATCGAGCCTCTTTTAGATGAAAAACAAATACAGCCATCTTCCATTGACATGAGATTGGGAGATGAGTTCAAAGTGTTTAAAGTTATTAGGAAACCTTATATTGATCCAAAAGATGAAGAAGACATCGCATCATATATGGAATCAACAACCGTTGAAAAAGGCGAAGCATTCATTATCCATCCCAATGAATTTGCCTTGGCAACTACTTTAGAGTATGTTAAAGTGCCGGAAGACCTTGTTGCAAGAGTGGAAGGCCGTTCAAGTATGGGCAGATTAGGTGTTACCATGCATGTTACAGCAGGATTCATCGACCCCGGATTTGAAGGAAAGATTACCTTGGAAATATCAAACATCGGCGCAATGCCTGTAGCACTCTATCCCGGTCAAAGAGTATGTCAGATTGTTTTTGAAACAATGACATCACCATCTGAGATGCCTTACGGACATCCTGAAAGAAACAGTAAATACATGGGCCAGACCAGCCCGGAAAGCAGTAGAGTTAAATTAGATTACGAATTAAAAAAATAATTGGAGATAATATTTATGAATCATGATAAAATGTCAAACATCAGTGCAAAAAGAGGATTTTTATGGCCATCTTTCGAGATTTACTCAGGAGTATCAGGTTTTACAGATTACGGACCTCTCGGAGCAAGCCTGAAAAATAACATAATGCAAAAATGGAGAAAACAGTATGTTTCCGGTGAAGGATTTTACGAAATCGAAGGCCCGACAGTAATGCCTAAAGAAGTCTTAAAAGCATCAGGACACGTTGACAACTTCACAGATCCAATGTGTAAATGTGAAAGCTGTGGAGAAGTTTTCAGAGCAGACCACATCATCGAAGAGGTAATCGGTGAAGATGTGGAAAGCCTTGAAAACGAAGAGCTTGACCAAATCGTCATTGACAATAACATCACCTGTCCGGAATGTGGCGGGAAATTATCAAATATCTGGAACTACAATTTAATGTTTAAAACTGAAATAGGCGCCAAAGGAGATAAAGTAGGGTACATGAGACCTGAAACCGCACAGGGAATATTCATTTTATTCAAAAGACTGGAAAGATTTTTCAGAGGAAAACTCCCATTCGGTGCAGTACAACTCGGAAAGGCATACAGAAATGAGATTTCACCAAGGCAAGGAGTTATCAGACTCAGAGAGTTCACACAAGCAGAAGCGGAAATCTTTTTAAATCCTAAAGACAAAACCCACCCTAAATTTTCACAGATAGAGGATGTCGTGCTGCGTCTGAATTCACAAGAGGTTCAGGAAAATAATTTGGAACCTCTCGAAATTACCGCCCGTGAAGCGCTTGACAAAGGAATTGTCGCTAATGAAATGTTAATATATCAGTTATATTTAGCCCGTAAATTTTTAACTGAAATAGGCATACCTGAAGATGTTTTAAGATTCAGACAACACCTCGCAGGAGAAATGGCTCACTATGCCCTTGACTGCTGGGACGTTGAAGTCAAAACCGACAAATACGGTTGGGTTGAAATTATCGGAATTGCCGACAGGGGCGACTATGACCTGACCTCACATTCAAAATACAGTAACGATGAATTGAATGTATTTATGGAATACGATGAACCTAAAAAAGTCGAAAAAACTATCGTAAAACCAAACCTGTCCAAATTCGGACCTATATTTAAAGGAGATTCCCCTAAAGTAAAACAGGCCATTGAAGATGCCGAGGTTGATGAAATCAAAGCAGCACTTGAAAACGATGGCAAATTTGTCGTGGAGCTGGACAAAACCTATGAGGTAACCGAAGACCTGCTTATATTTGAAGACATTGAAGAAGAAATAACAGGAGAAAACATTATTCCCCATGTTATTGAACCTTCCTTCGGTATTGATCGTATAACATACTCCGTGTTATTGCATTCATTTACTGAAACCGATGAAAAGGACTACTTTAAATTTGACAAGTCAGTAGCACCTGTGCAACTTGGAATTTTCCCTCTTGTCAACAAAGAAGGTCCGCGTGAAATTGCTCAGGAATTGACTGAACAGTTAAGGATGGCTGGTTTTACAGTTGAATATGATGCAACAGGTACTATCGGTAAAAGATATGCCCGAGCAGATGAAATTGGTATTCCTCTTGCAATAACAGTTGATTTTGATACCCTTGAAGACAATCAGGTAACCGTAAGGGACAGAGATACTGAAGAGCAAGAAAGAATTGCAATTTCCCAATTACACGACTATTTGGAAAAATATTATAAATGAGTTCAAAACTCATATATTTTTCTTTTTAAAATTTTTGAATAATTCATTGGCCCAGACTAGGGACTCCTCATTTTTAGAAATCAACAGCCTGTTCTGATCATAATTGCCATTTTCCAAAAAGAATCCCAAAATCATCACATTTTCAGTAACGATTAATAAAAAGGAATTGTATTCCTCAAATGGAATAAATGTTTTAATATCTGATTTTTCAAGGAATAAATCCAAAAGGTTTTCAGGAACCAATATCTCAACATCATTATTTTTGCTTATCAATTCACTTAGAATATCAAAAAACGGTTCATAGAAAAATGGTATGATGCATTTTACTGATTCCGCATTGGAAAGTGAACTTTCAATGAAATTGTATGTCCTGTATGCATCGACACCCTCTGATTCCATCAGCCTTGCCTTTCCAAGCAGATATAGCTCTGCAGCGGATTCATTGGGAATCATATCTACAATATGACCGTCCAAAATGTTGAAAAATTCATTCAATAGTCTGATAACACCATTGAGTTCCAAAACGTTCTCAATCCTAACCCTGGCAGAATTGGTCAGGAAATATTTGTTTTGTTCCCTGTAAAGGAGGTTTTTAAGTTCCAAATCATGCATATTGCTTGAAATTGAACTGTAGCTTAATCCTGTAGTTTTTGTCATTTCCCTCATGTTCTGAGGACCGTCATATAAACTGGCCAAAATTTTAAGCCTTACAAACGAATTTGCAGTGAATTTTACATCTTCAAAGATTGTATCGAAATTTTCTAAATATTCTTCATTTTTATACATAACAAACCACCTAAGTAGTATTACTTATGGAGTTATTTTTATTACTGAAAAATATAAAATCTGCCCTAGTGAACAACTGCACCGAACAACACTTGCAAAAGGCTTAAAAATAAAGAATTTTTCAGATATTTTTTTTAAATAAAACAGACAAAAATGATTTCAGACAAATATTATCAAGTGATACAATGATTGACACACACATGCATGCAGACTCAAGAAGCAGCGAAGATTTTGAAAAGATGTATCTGGCAGGAATAAAAACAGCAATAACATGTAGCTTTTATCCCTATAAAATAGATAACGAATCCATACTCCTGAATCACCTGAACAGGATTTTGGAATATGATACAAAAAGAGCAGGAGAATATGGTCTTGATTTGAAAGTTGCTTTAGGAATACACCCTTCAAATACGATTGAAAATCCTCAAACAATCTACGACAGCCTATACCAATGGATTGAAAACAGTCAGATTGTAGCAATTGGAGAAATCGGCCTTGAAGATTTAACAGATGGGGAAATTGCCACATTCAAAAGACAGTTGGACATTGCTGATGAAACAAAATCAAAAGTCATCATCCACACTCCCCGAAAAAACAAGAGGGAAGTTTTAGCCGAGATTCTGGATATATTGCCAAACCATCTGGATGAAAAACAGGCAGTCATTGACCACATCAATCCTGAAGTTGTGGGAGATGCCATTAAAAGCGATTGCATGCTTGGTCTAACCGTACAGCCTCAAAAAATGGATAAAGAAGATGCAATAGCTATCCTTGACGAATACGGTTTTGACAGATTCCTTCTAAACAGTGACATCAGCAACAAACCCTCAGATCCCCTTTCAGTACCTAAAACCGTTCGTGAACTGGAAAAGCAGAACTATGCCAAAAAAGACATTGAAAAGATTTCACATAAAAATGCTCAAAATTTCTTTAACCTGAAATAGGCGGTTGGAATGAAAAATAACCATAAGATTATAATAATACTGTTAATTGTAATAATAGCAATCCTCGTATTGTGTTTGGGCACTTTGACTTTTCAAAAGGCCGGAAATGAGGAATGTGAATTAAAGATTACCTGTCTTGACAAGATGTTCAATGGAGAGAAAGTGAAAATTGAACTTATGGACTCAAACGGCACCCCCATAGCCGATGCTAAAATACATATCAAGCTGGAAAGAGACAATAACGTCAGCGAATATGACGTGACCACAAACAGCAAGGGAACTGCCACACTGTCATTGGATGATTTGAAGGACGGCAATTATGCCATGACCTGTACATTTGATGGAAACAGCAAATATGGTCCTGCAAATTCTGCAAAAAGCTTTAAATATGACAGCCATGCAAGCACATCATCCGACATCAGTAACGATGCCGATTCAATTGAAGCAAACCGCCCGAAAAATGATCCGAATTATAAGGGATACAATCCCCGCCATGAAAGTGAACCAACAAGCGACGGATGGAACCCAAGGGAACATGAGGTTTCACGTGAAAATATGGGTGACGGAAGGCAGAGAATCAATTATGATGACGGATACTACACTTTAGTTGATTCAAACGGATATGTAATCAATTACGGATTCAGATAAGGTTAAAACATGAGTCTTATTAAAAATATGCCCATTCCAATCTGCGGACTGATGCTTGCGCTTCTGTCTCTTGGAAACTTAATGCAGGACATTCATCCCGCTTTGAAAGTTTTCTTCGGCGGCATCGGAGTGATATTTTTAATTTTGATTGTTTTAAAAGTCGCACTATATCCCGATATCATAAGAAAAGATTTCAAAAATCCGGTGATTGTCAGCAGTTCCGGTACATTTTCCATGAGTTTGATGATTCTATCTACATACATCATCAAATTTAGTGCGACCATTGCATATAGTGTATGGATAATAGGAATAGCTTTGCATATTCTGCTGATGATTTACTTTACCTATCATTTTATCGCACACAATTTCGATATTTCCTATGTCTATCCTAGCTACTGGATAGTGTTTGTCGGAATTACAATGGCTGCAATAACATCAAGAGTTCATGAGATAAGTGAAATAGGATTCTATTTTTTCATTGTGGGATTCATAGCCATGCTAATTACACTGCCGTTGGTAATCTACAGATATATAACCCATCCAAACGTTCCTGATGCAAATAAACCTCTGATATGCATTTTCACTGCTCTCTTGAGCATACTGATTGTCGGATACCTCAACACAACCCAAAACATATCCGGCGAATTTGCAGTTGCACTTTATGCGGTTGCATGCATTTTCTATGTTTTTGCCCTTTGGAAGTTTATTGAATACAGAAATCTGGATTTCTATCCAAGCTTTGCGGCATTCACATTTCCATTTGTTATAAGTGCACTTGCAACAAAGGCAATTATAGAAAAAATAGGTTTTGCTTCAATATTGCCGGGCATACTGAAGATAGAAATGGTTATAGCTGTCGTTATTGTGGTGTATGTACTGATAAGATACATCAGGTTTTTAAAAAATAGTGGAAGTAGAAATTAATCTACTTATCCCTTATTGACTACTCTTACTTTTTTAGGGGCGACAATGATTAAATCCTTATCGTCTGTTCTTGCAAGCAATAATGCCTGAGCACCGTATCTTGCCCTCATTTGCTTAATCTTATCTCCAGCTAGCTTGAAATTAGCTGCACTTTCCCTTTCTAAAAAAGACAAGTCCAAAATCACAGGATTCTTTTCTTCAATGACCTGATCAACAACATAATTTATGTCATCAATTGTTTTCGGCCTAATTAAAATGATTTCATAAAAAGACTGCTCAGGAACGATTACTTCATATTCCTCTCCATAAGCAGGTTCGGGTTTAGGGTCCGGATTGTAATTAGGTTTTGGTCTTTGCTGAGACACATTCTGTTGAGTTTGACGTTGCTGTTGGGCAGGGTTTGCAGAATTATTAGGTTTTCCTAGATTATTAATCATTCGGGACAGATTATCAAGGGCACTTTCATGATTATCCTGTTCAAGATTGCCGTTTTCCTGTTCTTCGAAGCCTAAGCTTCTTTTTAGTGTATCTGTAAAACTCATTTCGATTACTCCTCTAAATATTCAAAAATAGCATCCAATAATTTTGAAGCGCCGTTATTGTAAACATCCTCTACAGGCAAATTATATTTAGACTCAAAGTATTCAGGGCATAAGTCCAAACTTGCGTTTTTAAAGTTGACTGAAAGGCCAACAACCTTGGTCGGTTCAACAGCTTCAATAGCTTTGATTTCCTCTTCAATACCGCGAGGTTCCCTGTAAGGGTGATTTGGCCTGTGTCCAACAATGACCGCATCAGGAGAAGCACCGATTAAAATCGCCGCTGACAAACCCCTTGGATGAGGGTTTCCTTTTTCAGTCAAGCTGGATTGACCTTCAATAAAAATAATATCCGGTTTTTTAGTTTCTTCAACATATTTGATTGCAGATAAAACCGCTGCCGGAACATCCATAGCGGATAAACTTCCAGCTCTAAAATTAAAATCAGTAGGTTCTTCCAAACCCATTTCATCAGTGGATATGATTGCAGGAGTAAGGCCTCTTTCAGATGCGGCTATACCAAGCATTTTGGTAGTGGTTCTTTTACCGCATTCCTGGGAGGTTCCTCCAACAAAAATCACCGGAGCATTAGGAGTATAGGATATTTTAGGTAAAACTTCACATGATTTATCAGGAGCAACTCCAGCTATCTTTTCTACAACATCCAATCTAGGTCCAATATCCTTAATAACAACATTTTTGGAATCAGCAAATTTCCTTAATGATATATTTTCCTCAATAGATAAAGATCTAAAAGAAGTGATTACATTCAAACCAGCATCGATTGCCTGAACTGCATATTTTAGGGCAGCACCTTCAGCACCAATAGGCAACATTATTACAAGGGACTTTGCGTTGGGAGCTCCCTCCAAACACTTTTCCAAACTTGGAGCAACAACGTGATTGCAAAATTGCTTTCCCTGTTTTCTTTCATCGTCATCGATGAAACCAACTGTCTCGACACCTTCAAGATTGGAGAATTTTTCACCTCCTCCACCACATCCTACTACAATGAATGGATTTAAATCTTGAATTTCTTTTACTGATTTTACTGAATACAAAAATTTCACCCCTATCCTATAATTTATAACTTATAACTAAATCATGCAAATTTTATTATCTTAATTTTTGGAAAAAATTTTTCAAAAAATGATATTATAATTATTTATAAATTTTCACATTAATAAATGTATAATGTTTTATGGTATTATGTCCATAAATATTAATGTAAAAAAATAAATTGTTGGGGAGATTATATGAGAAAGCCCTATGTCATACTTATTGGTAGTGCATCAGGAATTGGAAAATCGACAATTGCTGCTGAATTGGCGAAAGCGTTAAACATAAAACATCTGATTGAAAGTGATTTTATACGAGCGGTCGTAAGGGGAATTATAGGAAATGAATACGCTCCTGCACTTCACAGTTCCTCCTACGATGCATATAAACATCTGAGAAACAAAGACCGTTACGACAATTATGGTGAACTGGTGTCTGCAGGCTTTGACGAGCATGCCGCTTCAGTCATTCCCGGCCTTGAAAAAATTATCCAAAGGGCAATCACAGACTATGACGACATCATAATAGAGGGAGTCCATCTGGTTCCCGGACTGATAAATATTGACCAGTTTAAGGAACATGCCGACATATACTTTTTTGTGCTTAGCTCAGATGAGGAAGCCCATAAGGAAAGGTTTGTAAAAAGAGCCGTTCAAATCCACAGGGGCGGAAAGCAGCTTGATTTTTTTAGGGAAAACAGAATTATCCATGATCATCTCATTAATCGGGCAGAGGCAAATGGAGTGCATGTAATCAAAGCCGAAGCAATTGACAAAACCCTTGACAGGATTCTATCCATAATCAACAAATCCTGCACAACAATCAATCTCATAAATGACGTGGACGAACTGGCTGACGTTATCGACATAATCATCAGCAAGAACAATGGAAGCCTCGAGAAAGTCGTCTACAACGTGAAAGGATTTAAGGAACCTTTGGAGAGAAACATTAAAGTAAGCGACAGTGAAGCCGCCAAAAAATTCATCGACAATATTGAAAATGATGAAAGCAAAAAAGAGTACTTAAATGAACTGTACCAACTCTCAGAGTACAGGAAAACAACAATATGCGCTTCCAGTCAGGAAAAATTACATGAAATTATTAAAGAATTAAACGATAAAGGATATGTTTTAAATGAATGAAGATGAATTAACCGAAATGATTATCAAATGTCCGGCCTGCTTCACAGAAGGCAAAGCCAAATCAATTATGAAAGAGTTGGAAATTCCACACTTCGGAAAAGTTCTTGAAACCTCAATACAATGTCCGGTATGCGGATTCAAGCACAACGACATAATTGCACTTGAACAGAACGACCCTGCAAAATACGTTCTTGAGATAAACAAGAATACACTGACAGTAAGGGTTGTCCGTTCACAGTCAGCAACAGTTTCAATACCAGAACTGGGCGTCAAGGTGGAGCCCGGACCAAAATCCGAAGGATACGTAACCAATGTCGAGGGAATTCTCAACCGTTTTGAAGATGCAGTTAAAAAGGCGCTGAACCTTTTTGATGACGAATCTTCTCAAATCAACGCAAAGGACACCCTCAGTCAGATTCAGGAGCTCAAAAAGGGAAACGGTACTGCAACTCTCATCATTCTTGATCCGTTCGGACAAAGTAATATAGTAAGCGACAGTGCTGATGTGCTTGAAATTCCAGAAGATGAACTGGAAGACTTAAAAACAGGATTTAGCCATATAGAAGGTTAAACTACTTTAATTACGGCAGTAGGTGCAACTGGCATCTACAACTTTTTTTCTTTTTTAATACTCTTCACCAAAATTAAAATCCTCAAAAATGTCAATATTTGAGAAAATTACTGATTAATTTTAAAAAAAATAGAGTTATAATGGAGAGATATTGTTAAAATATCAACTAGTATTTCTTTATTATTATAAAAAAAGAGAATTTATTCTTCTTCCTCTTCTTCATCCAAGTTTGCTGTGAAGTTTGTAAATGAGTCTTCTTCAACAACATCTTTTAATTTTAAAGTTTTTTGAACATCCATAGCTAATGCGTTACAGTCCGCTTTGATAGCTTCTAAATGTAATAAAATCCTTTCTTTTTCTTGGTTGATTCTTTCGATATTAGTGTATGGGTATGTAGACTCTTTAAGCATCTCATACTCAATGGTTGTGTATGGGTATTCGTTTAACTGTTTACAAACATTTTTTAAGACTTCTCCTAAAAATTTGTTCATTTCAACTTTTACCCTTTCACGGATCATTTTGTCGTCATCAAGATTTTCTTTCATTAAACGTACTACTTCTGCTTTAGCGAAAGGTAATTTTTCTTCCTCTTCGTCTACATATTCACCAGAAGTTTCTTCAATCATTTCTTCTTCAGACATTTTATACCTCGTTTAATTAATTAAAAATATTGATTCATCAGATAAAATTTTAAAAAAAATATTATTTCATCAATATCTACTTATAACTTTATCAGAAGTTTTATTTAAAGGTTTTGATTTAATTGAAGAAATGGGCGAGTATTTGGCCACTTTTACCATCAACTATAAAAATAATAAATCGTGAAATTAATAATTCCAATACTTATGAAATTTTGAAAAATCGTTTTTTAAAAATAAAAATTAGTAGCCCGAAGGCTACTTTAAATTATCTTTTCTTCAATATATTGTTACCATAGAATGCACCCAAACTAAACACAAACAACAGCACGATAACCATAATAGGATTACCTGATTTGTATGTTTGCAATATGGATTGAGCATAATCCCTTATTTCACCATCAGAGTGTTTGTATCCATTGTTTTCAGGAGTTACATTTGGATTTTGTTTTGGATTTTGTTTTTCTGCAATATCCAGTGAAACAGTGTCGTTATTGTTGGATAAATCATAATCGAAATTGTCACTTGATGCAACCACACTGTTTTTGGCGATGCCAGCTTCACGAGCAATGGCCTTGACAGTCAGATATGCAGATTGACCGGCATCCAACAAATCCAAGGACCACACATCATTTACTTTGTCAAAATCGCCTGCACTTGCATGGAATGACAATAATTTCAGTGAATCATCCATAATTTCTCTAACCTTTACGTTTTCTGCTGCATCAGGGCCTCTGTTGGTGAGCCTGATTGAAAAATTGACCACATCTCCTACAGTATACTTATATTTGGAAACTGTCTTTGTAATTGAAAGGTCGCTTGCAGGATAGACAAAGAGATTGCTTTCATCCCTGTTGTTGTCCAATTCAGGATCCATTTCATCTCCCCAGACAGATGCAGTATTAACAAACTGACCTGTAGAGATGATTTTACATATGATATCCAAAGATTTGGACTGTCCATTTGCCAAATCTCCAATATGCCATACTGAGTTTTCATAATCTCCATCACCATATGCATCAACAATTTTCAAACCTTTCGGCATGACATCATAGACAAAAACGCCGGATGCATCATTAGGACCATTATTTGAAACAATTAATGTCCATTTTACCAAATCAAGATAATTGGCAGCGGAAACATTTACCAGTTTGATTAGAGACAAGTCTGCAAGAGGATTTACACTAACTGATGCATTATCACGGTTGTTTGATTCATCCCAATCATATTGTGAAGGAACGACTTTTGCAATATTTTCAATATCTTCCAAAGTCTTTACAATGGTGCGGATAACGAGAGATTCACTGGCTCCATTATCAAGATAGTCAATATGCCACATTCCTTCACCGTAATTTCCTGAACTGCATCTGTAATCAACCAGTTCAAGACCTTCCGGCAATTCATCAATCACCAGCACATCATCACTGCCATCAGGACCATTGTTGGTGACAGTGATTGTCCATTGGATTATTTCGCCGAAGTTAGGATTTGAATTGTCCACATTTTTAACAACTTTCAAATCAGATGATTTAGGAACCAACACAGTTGCGTTGTTTTCATTGTTTGACATGTTATGATCATATTCGTTTCCGTCAATTTTAACGATGTTTGTCAATTTACCGGTTTTATTGACAAAGCAGATTAATTCCATTGTTTGGATTTCACCTTTTTCAAGACAGCATACAGACCACAATCCATTATCATAAAATCCTTTAGTGACTGTGCAGTTTATAAGCTCCAATCCTTCAGGTAAAATTTCCTCAACAATAACGCCTGTTGCCTTATCCGGTCCGTTGTTCTTAACGATTACACTCCATTTTACAAGATGGCGGTAGTCCACCACAGACTGGTTTGTCAATTTGATGACTGACAAGTCGGATGCATTTGCGACTTTTATAGGCACACTGTCATTATTGTCGGTTTTATTCCAGTCGAATTCGTTTCCGGTCACTGAAACATTGTTTACAAATGGTCCTGTTCCATTGACCCTGGTTGTTATAGTCAGTGTTTTCTTTTCGCCACCGTTAATGTTTCCTACATTCCAAAGTCCGGTATTGTGATTGTATTTGCCTGACGCATCATCACTAATCCATATCATGGATTTCGGAAGGACCTCTTTTACAACTACACCTGTAGCCATATCAGGACCACTATTGGATACTGTTATTGTCCATTTGATTATATCTGCAAAATTCGGTTTAGAATTGCTTACGGATTTTACAACTTTCAGATTGGATGCAGGTTTAACTGTTATTGATGCACTGCCTTTGTTGTTTGAAGGGTTTTGGTCATACTCATTTCCTTTGACGCTTGCAACATTGACAAAAGTGCCTGTAACATTAACTCTGGAATAGATTTTAACATTAACACTACTGCCAACAGCCAAACAATGACACCATTGACAAGAGGTTTAGTGGAATTCAAATAAACAAAGCCATTAGGCAAAGTCTCATAAATCTTAACGCCGGTAGCTGCATCAGGACCATAATTTGTAACAGTCAAAGTCCAGCAGACGACATCTGTGTAATTAACTGTGCTTGGATTAACAACTTTAACAATACCCAAATCGCTGGCTTTAGCCACTTTAACTGTTTTGGTATCGTTATTGTTTGACTTATCAATATCAAACTCATTTCCGGTTACTGAAACTGAATTTTTAATTGGTCCAGTGGCATTTACCCTACATACAATGTTTAATTTCGCTGAAGATGACTTGTTTAAATTTCCTACATTCCAGACTCCTGAATCATGATTGTATTTGCCTGCCGCATCATCGCTAATCCATATCAGAGATTTTGGAAGTGATTCTTTTACGACTACGCCAGTAGCTGCATCAGGACCCTTATTGGATACAGTTATTGTCCATTTTACCAAATCATGAAGATTGACATCAGACGCATTGGACACTTTTGTTACAGTCAAATCACTGGCAGGTTTAACAGCTATTGATGCAGTTGCCCTGTTGTTTGAAGGATTGTGATCATATTCATTTCCTTTGACGCTTGCAACATTGACGAAAGTGCAATGACACCATTGACAAGAGGTTTAGTGGAATTCAAATAAACAAAGCCATTAGGCAAAGTCTCATAAATCTTAACGCCGGTAGCTGCATCAGGACCATGATTGGAAACAGTCAAAGTCCAGCAAACAGTATCTCCATAATTGGCAACACCTTTACTTACAGACTTTACAATGCCCAAATCTGTGGCTTTAGCTACATTAACAGTTTTACTTGCGTTATTGTTGGATTTATCCCAGTCATACTCATTGCCTGTCACGGAAACCTTATTTTCAATGCTTCCAGTGGCATTAACTGTGCATGTTATTTTTAATGATGCACTACTTCCTTTGCTTAAAGTTCCGACATCCCATTTGCCTGTGTTTTTATCATAATTTCCATTGCTTTTAATGAATTTGAGTGTTTTTGGAAGGATATCACTAACAATTACTCCAGTAGCAGTGTTAGGACCATTGTTTTTTACGGTTATAGTCCATTCTATTGTTTCGCCATAATTTGGTGAAGTGTTGTTTACGGATTTTGCAACCATTAAGTCTGTTGCCGGTTTAACAACTACTGATGCAGTTGCCCTATTGTTTGAAGGATTGTGATCATATTCATTTCCTTTGACGCTTGCAACATTGACGAAAGTGCCTGTAATTTCCGCTCTTGAGTATATTTTAATGCTGACACTACTGCCTGAAGCCAAATTTCCAATGTCAATAGCTCCGTTGACAAGAGGCCTTGTTGAATTCAAATAAACAAATCCATTAGGCAAAGTCTCATAAATCTTAACGCCAGTGGCTGCATCAGGACCATGATTTGTAACAGTCAAAGTCCAGCAAACAGCATCTTTATAATTGACTACACCCTGACTGACTGACTTTACAATGCCCAAATCACAGCCAGGATTAACATTGATAGTTTTTGCAGCATTGTTGTTTGACTTATCCCAATCATATTCATTTCCGGTCACTGAAACCTTATTTTCAATACTGCCTGTGGCATTTACCCTACAAACAATATTCAGTCTGGTGCTGCCGGCCTTGTTTAATGTTCCTATATCCCATTTCCCAGT
The DNA here is from genome assembly GCA_900318035.1 of uncultured Methanobrevibacter sp. Classification (GTDB taxonomy): domain Archaea; phylum Methanobacteriota; class Methanobacteria; order Methanobacteriales; family Methanobacteriaceae; genus Methanocatella. Next base: position 27,834 of record ONJC01000019.1, on the reverse strand, counting down.
ATTGTGATTATATTTACCTAAAGAATCATCACTTATCCAGATTAATGATTTTGGAAGTAAATCATAGGCAACTACACCGGTTGCAGTATCTGGACCATTATTTGATACTGTTATTGTCCATTTTACCAGATCATGAAGATTGAGAGTTGAAACATTTGCTGATTTTACAACCGCCAAATCTGAAGCTTTGTCAACATTAATCTTTGACTGGGCATGATTGTTTGCCAGATTGAAATCGTGCTCATTTGCAGTTATATTGACTTTATTTATAAGTTCGCCTGTTTTTTTCACTTGAGTCATGATTTTTGCAACATAAACTTCCCCAACTTTCAAGGAACCTATATTTAAAACACCAGTATTGTGATTATATTTGCCGTGAGTATCATCCTCAATCCACTGAAGGCCTTCAGGCAATACATCCCTTACAACTACACCTGTTGCGTTGCACGGACCATTGTTTGCAATGTTTAATGTCCAGACCACAACATCATTATAATTAATGTTTTCAGAGCTGACTGACTTTTTCACTTCTTCGTCAACTTTCGGTATGACGTTGAAGGTTGTTGTATTTGTGATTGCCTTATAATATGTATCTTCATAGTGTTTTGCGGTTACACGATATTTTCCAGGTTTTAAATTGTTCAGATTGTCTTTCACTTCTCCAAAACAGTCAGAATTCAATGTTTTGTTATAAACTACTGTTCCGTCTTCATGAACAACGGTCAATAATATTTTCATGTTGTATTCCCTGTCATCCTGGTAAAGCTGTCCGCTGTCGGTAGCTCCCAAAACAGGAATTTCACCATCGATTTTAATCAGGTTATTGTCTGCGGCATTATAAATTGCATTTGATACGGCAAGATTTCCATATTTTGCAATGTTGTTTCCGCCGTGAATAACAGATCCCACTTTTTCAACATCGCCATAATAGATGTCCTCTGCATAAATCGGCAATGCGTAAACCCATGCCTGATTTTGATAGAATGTGTTGTGTGTCAGTTTCAGGTGGTTTCCGCACTTATCATAATAAATGGCGCTGCCGTTTCTTGCAGTGTTGAAATAAAACTCATTGTATTCGACGAAAGCCTGAGTACTGTTAATGTAAATTGCTCCGCCCAATCCGTCATTCAATTTATTCACATCAGGGATTGCATCGTTGTTGTAAAATGAAGAATCCTTGATTGAAGTGGATTTTCCGTTGATGAATACTGCTCCTCCATCAATGTTTGCAACATTCCTGTTGAAATTTAAATTTGCCATATTTACTGTTCCTGCATCGATGTTTATCGCACCACCGGTTTGGGAAGCACGGTTATCATTGAAGTCACATTTGCTTATTTTGATGTTTTCGCCCATCAGCTGCACAGCACCCCCGATTGGAGCATTATTGGCCTTGAAAAAGCAGTTTTCAATTTTTAAATTACCTTCGGTGTAATTGTATCCGGTTGACAGTGCACCACCATAATAATAGGCCTTATTATTGGTGAATGAACAATTCTTTATAATGCCTGATCCGTGATATGTCAATGCACCGCCCTGCCCTGCAGAGTTATTGGTGAAAATACAGTTTTCATATACTGTGCCTTCACGAACACATCCTGCACCACCGTGTGCAAGCTCGCTGACAGGTTCAACATAGTTGTTATAGAATTTGCATCCGTATACGTAACATTGTGAAACGAAACCATCCAAACCTATCTGGATTGCACCTCCATAGCAGAATTTGGTTCCGTTGTAGACCCTATTTGAGTCGAATATACAGTTGACTATGCGAGTATTGTTTGCATATGCGGAAAGCGCACCTGCAGTTTTTTTAGCATAATTGTTGATGAATCTGCAATTTTCCACCAGCAGATTCCTTGTTAGCGTACTGCTGTTTGTCGTACTTATCCCACTGCCCTGATATGCAGTGTTGTTTTCAAAAACACAATTTGTAACATGGACATCCGGAGCGCGAATGAATAATGCTCCGGCAGTACCGTCAAAATATGCATTAATGAACTTTATATTATTGAATGATGACCCGCCGGCTGTCTTTTCAACACGGACTATCTGAGTCAGGCCCTTACCGTCCAGTGTGGCTGACGAATCTGCCGTGAATGTTATTTTCTTGGTTACTTTAATCTGATCATATGCCCTTTGGGCGTAGTATGTTCCGCTCAGTTTTATTGTCTCTCCCTCATTTGCCATTTCAATTGCATCGTTAATGCTTTGGAATGTATTTCCAGTTGGAGTGATTCCTAAAATTTCATTCTGACCTGCGCTTAGCTGTTCATCGCTTTCAACATTCGTATTCAATATATTTTCTTGAGAATTTTCTAGCTTATCTTCAATATTTAATTCACTTGAAATCCCATCTGCACTCTGATTCAAATCATGAGCACACACATCATCCATATTCGCACCAAATGAAGCAAATATCAATACGATGAATAATAATGGAATTAGAAAGTGTTTGCTAATGGATATTTTTTGACTACTTTTAAACATTATAAATCACCTTTTTGAGGACGATTCTCTACCATTAATTAGCAAAAACTATTAACCAGCAATTAAACTTTTTATTTCAGTTTTGTTTTAAAAATAATAATTCTGGAATATCAAATTTGGCAATAAAAGAAAATTCACCAGACCGGAAGTTTTTAACCGTCCAACACAAGGATATTTTAACCAATATCCTGACATGAATTTCCACGTCATTACAATTTCATACATCGAATTAAATTTTTATAAAACTCTATTAAATTTAACTTAAAATAAAAGATAATCTCATTAAATCCTCAAAAAAGAAATTAAGCATCAAACTATATAAATATATCCCTCAAACCAATTTTAAATCTTTAAATAGCCAAAATATTCCATTTAAAAGGAAATATTGGAAACTGACTTTAAAAAAATATTTTAGTTAGGAAATTAATAATTATATATCAATCAAAGTTAAGGTAAAGAGATATGAAAAAGCAAATTGTAATACTATTATTGGCTATATTAATTGTTGCTCCGATAGTTCAGGATGTGAGTGCATCCAAAACAGTTTTTATAACTTCAGACAATATTATAGACCATGATACTGACTTAAAAGTGTTGAACTCCATTAAGAATTTTATAGAAGAAATAAGTGGAGGAGAACTTCAGGTAATCGTAGACAATCAGGCACCGTCACCCGGTGAAGGATATCGTGGAATACAGGTAACAAGTGACATAAGCATAAATCTTGCCGCTGCCGATGCGGGTAATTTCCTACAGTTAGGCAAAGCATCAGTAGGAAGCTCAAATAAACAGTACATCTATGTAAATAGTGGTAATTATGACCTAGACAACAACAGCAACTATTTAAGAAGAGCATGGGACGACAATTACTCAAATGAAAGTTTCATGGGACTTCGTGACCCTGGAACATTCCTGAAAAACTCAGGAATTTATTATATCCAGCCATTAAAAGAATATCCAAATAATGCAAAAGACGGATCCATGGGCAGATTTGACGAGGAAATGAACAAACAAATTGCACAGGAAGCCGTGGATATTGCAAATAAACATTCAAACGATACAAAAATTTTAAGCGACAATTTGATAGTGACCAATAAGATATCTCCTTCCATTATGGCATCCGCAAGCAAAGAATTAGTAAACAGCAATGATACCAAAATGAACGGAACATACGGAAACTATACTGCAGCACAGCTGCTCTACCAGACAAGTTCCTACCTGAACGGAAACGGATTGGATGTTCCAAAATCATATGACGGACCGGAAAATCCTTTGGGAGTTTCATTTTTGGTGAAAGACAAATATTCAGTTTATGACTATTTCAAAATGGGAGGAATAGTCAGAAACTATATGGATGCAAACGGCAGAGCCCCTGATTCAATTGAATATGAAGGCGCACATATAAGCTATTATGATTTGCTTTATAACTTTGCAAGAATAACACAAACTCATACCGATGCAGAACACATGGGCTTTGATTCAGAATATAAATTTGAAAAGGTTAATGATTCAATATTATTACAATTATTCCCATATATTTTAATATTATTTGTATTATTCCTTGCATATTTAGCATATAGACGACTTAGAAGATATTAAATGAATTAATAGAGGAAAATTATGAAAAGATATATATCAGAATTAATCGGGACAATGGTACTTGTCCTGTTCGGTTGTGGAAGTGCAGCCATAGCTGGAGCAGTATTGGGAAATCTGGGAATTGCATTTGCATTCGGTTTGTCCATAATAGCTATGGCGTATGTTATTGGAGACATTTCAGGATGCCACATAAATCCCGCCGTATCAATCGGTATGTGGATTGACGGAAGAATGGAAACAAAAGACCTGATTTTATATATCGTATTCCAGTGTATCGGAGCGATAATCGGTATTGCAATCCTTGCAGTTATAATCAACTCATCAGCACATCTTGGAGGATATGCCCTAACAGGATTAGGTCAAAACGGATTCGGCCCGGCATCAAGCGTTGGCCTTAATGCAGTAGGAGCAATTATTGTTGAAATTATCTTAACTTTTGTATTTGTCTTCACAGTACTTGGTGTTACCGACAAGGTGGAAAATGGAGCCGTTGCCGGTATTGTAATCGGTTTGACACTTACATTTGTACATATAATGGGCATTCCACTGACCGGTACTTCAGTTAACCCTGCAAGAAGTTTAGCACCTGCCCTATTCATGGGTGGACAGGCACTGCAGCAAGTATGGGTATTCATATTGGCTCCTGTTGTCGGTGCAATCATCGCAGGACTGTTTTACAAAGTTTTAACATCAGAGGATATCTAATCCTCCAACCTTTCTTTTTTTAAATACTTTTACTTTTTCAATCCATTCTAATTTGAAATTTTATAATTTAAAATTAAAATTTAAATAATATCTAAAAGATACATTATAGATAAGGTGAATATATGAAAATTGTAGTTGCAATTGGAGGATCAATTTTATTAAAAGAATATGATTGTAAGAAATTCCAGGAATACAGCGCTATTTTAAAAGACCTCTCAAAAGAGCATGAGCTATTTGTTGTAGTAGGAGGAGGAAAACCTGCAAGAGAATATATCAGCGTAGTTCGTGATTTGGGAGCAGGAGAGGCGCAATGCGATGATATTGGAATTGAAGTGACAAGAATTAATGCAAAACTGATGCTTTCCGCTCTTGGTGATGCGGCATATCAAAGAGTTCCGCACAATTTCCAGGAAGCCTTGGAATTTTCAGCTACCGGAAAAATCATCGTTATGGGAGGAACAGAACCCGCCCACAGTACCGATGCAGTATCTGCAATTTTAGCAGAATACCTCAATGCTGACAAGCTTATTAATCTAACATCCGTTGACGGAATGTATACAAAAGATCCGAATAAATTTGATGATGCAGAACTAGTTCCTGAAATTACCGCTACAGATTTGCTTGAGTTTTTAAGCGGCAAAGATGTGAAAGCTGGCACATACGAATTCTTTGACACAACTGCTGTTCAGATGATTAAAAGGTCCAATATGGAAACCGTCATCACTAACGGATTTGAGCCTGAAAACCTTATCAGGGCAGTGAATGGTGAAGAAATAGGAACCAGAGTCATTAACGAATAGGTGAAAAAAGTGGATAATCTTATTGATATCGGTTTGAATTTAATGCATTCTTCCTTTAAAAAAGACAGGGTGGAAATTATAGAAGAAGCTAAAAAGGCCGGTGTTAAACAATTTATCATTACAGGAACCAATGTTCATTCAAGCCACATGGCTGCAGAATATGCATCAAAATATCCAGGAACATTGTTCTCAACATCAGGAGTCCACCCCCATGATGCAAAAACCTGCAACGGACATACCATGTTTGAACTGGAGAAAATATCCAAAAATGATTCCGTTGTAGCCATCGGTGAATGCGGTCTTGATTACAACAGAAACTTTTCTCCGCAGGACTTGCAGAGAAAATGGTTTGAAGCACAGATTGAAGTTGCAGAGAGAACCGGATTACCTCTGTTTTTACATGAACGGGAAGCGCACAAAGACCTGTATGAAATATTAAAAAGACATGACAGCGTTATTGAAAGGTCCGTTGTTCACTGTTTTACAGGAACCAAACAGGAAGCACAAAATTATGCCGATTTAGGTTGTTATATCGGAGTTACCGGATGGATCTGCGATATGAAAAGAGGAAGAGACTTGCAGGAAGCCGTAAGTGCAATACCTCCGGAAAAATTAATGATTGAAACCGACGCTCCATTTCTGATACCGAAAAACTTCGATAAGAAACCTAAAAAAAATAGAAATGAACCGAAATATTTGCCGCACATCCTCGAAACAATTGCACTTTGCATGGGTCTTGACGCAGAAGAACTTGCAATTCAAGTTACTGAAAATACTAAAGAATTTTTTAAAATATAAGGAGATGAAAAAATGTCAGTAGAACCTCATAAACATTGCCCAATATGTGGAACTCCAATTCCATTAAATGAACTTGTATGCTCACCGGATTGTCAGAAAGTCTGGGATGCAAGATTAAACCAAAAGAAAAAATCTCAAATAATCTTATACATAGTTATTGCGATATTTTTAATAATTTGGGCCATTATGACATTTATGAAATAAGGGATATAGATGATTTTAACTTCAGCAAATACACTGCAATCAAAAACGATATTGGAATATAAGGGATTGGTGACGGGAGAGTCATTGATCGGTTCCAATATTTATAAAGACCTTTTTTCTGGAGTAAGGGATGTCGTAGGCGGAAGAACCAACCAATATGAAATGGAACTTCAAAAGGCAAGAACTATCGCTCTTGAGAGTATGGAAAAAAAAGCCGAAAGCTTGGGTGCCAATGCTATTGTAGGGCTTAAAATTTCCTATGATAACCTTGGGGGAACCATGGGAAATACTATTCTTGTTACTGCATACGGCACAGCAGTTAGATGCGAGTAAATATGAATTTTAGAGAACGAGAAGTAAAAATAACATATATAAAAGAAGCAATCCTGTGCGTTACATTCGGCACAGTTGTGGGTATTGGGGCCTATTATGTCTTCCTGTACTTCAATATAGCCATTTTTGGCTGGAATTTGGGTTTGATTTTTGCCCCATTAGCGGCAGGATATGCTGAAACACTTCTTGCAAACAGAATAATCGGACAGGGAATAGGTGCAATTAGTGCATTTATTCTTTTTATAATTACAACATTTTACAGTTTTATTTTAAAAAATCCTACATTAGGATTTAATTTAATTACAGTCGGGTCAGTTGCAGTGATTCTTCAGGCAGCATTTCCAACAGCAGTAAACTATATAATACTGTCTGTCATATTTGGAATAGGGTCTTACCTTTCAGGAATCTGTACAAGGATAATAACCTATATTAACAGGAGAAAAGATTATTATTACTACAAACATATTTTAAAAGAACCCAACAAGATAACAATTGAAAAAGTGACTCCATATGATGAGCAAAAAAGCAATGAAGTAATAAACAATCTAGATTTTTATTTCATAACAAGCACCGACCCCACAAAATCCAAATTCATCAACCTGGGCCAATTCCATGCCACAGCAATTGTGGAAAAGGACAAACGGTTGATTCATTCCACCCAGGACAATGTTGAGCTTGCCACCCTGAACAATCTAAAGAAAGCCAAAGACAAAAGTCTAATCAGATTAGCCCAATCCATCAAATCCGCTGGAGGAAACGGAGTTATCAATTTAAAAATCGAATATGGATTAATTGGACTTGGTGGAGATAGCTATCAAATAACTGCAATGGGCATGGGCGTTTATTTAAAATAACATGGCATTGAAATCTGTTTTTTATGAAACCAACTAACCATCAAAACCAACTATTTAAATGAAAAACATATGATTTAATACTTAAAAATTAAAAAGTATTAAAGACTTTTTATTATTTTTCATGGAAAAAACCGTTTTTACAAGTTTTTTTTAATATTTAAGTTATAATAACATTTATATAAAGAAATAAACATATATTTATCCACTCGAAATGAAATATTATAAATTTTTGTATATTTCATTGATAAAAATTCTCAAATGAGAAACAAGAAGGTGTAAATATTTCGATTAAAAAAACAACATTAATTATTTCCATTGTCTTGACGTTCTTCATAATACTGGGAGCAGTTAGTGCAGCGGAATTGAACAATGTTACCAATATAGAAGATTCAAATCTAATTGTTGAAAATCAAAAATTGTCCATATCAGATTTGGACGAATCAGGTTTGGCAATTAGTTCAGATGATTTTAAAAACGAAAGTTTAACAGAGTCACATGACAACACACTTGAAAGCAGCACTCAAAATCTGCAAACATCAACAAGCAATTCAACAAATACAACAAAGACAAGTACAAAACTGGCAGTTTATAACCCCCATTATTCCAAAGCAGGGACTATCATTAAGGTTTCATTAAAGGATGATGCAAACAATACTCTGTCCAATAAAAAGTTAACCTTAAGCTATAACGGTAAAACCTACAAATCCACCACCGAACAAAGTGGATTTGCTTACTTTAAACTTGCTTCATTGAAAGTTGGAACCACAATGTCTCTAACCGTGAAATTTAATGGTGATGCACAATACGCGAAAAAGACATTAAACTCCAAAGTAAAAGTCAAAACATCTGTTGTAGCCAAAAATCTTGCTGAAACATATGGGGATAAAAAAGCGTTTCCGGCAACCTTTTATAAGGACAACGGTAAACTGAAAAACACAACAGTAACATTTAAAGTGAACAGTCAAAAATTTAAGGTTAAAACAAATTCACTTGGAGTTGCTGAAATAACAAAAAATCTCAAACCGGGAACATACACAGTGAAAATAAACAATCCATATTCAAAAGAGACAGTGACAAAAACAATAACTGTCAAAAAAGCCAATACAAAAATTTCAGGTTCAAATGCATATGCATTGCCAAAAAGCAAAATCAAATATTCTGCAGTTCTGAAAAACAACAAGAACAACCCAATGAAAAATGTTACCGTTTACTTTACCTACAACAATAAGCAACTGAAGGCAATTACCAATTCAAACGGGAAAGCAACAGTGAAATTGCCTGGCCTTTCAAAAGGAACCTATAAAATCAGCTACCAATATAAGGGAAATAAATTTTTCAACGGAGCTTCAGGTTCCAAAAAGGTATATGTTAAAGCTTCAACAGTTACTTTAACTGCTGCTCAATTGAAAATGCAGTACAATGACGGATCAGTTTATAAACTGACAGTGAAGGATGCGGCTACAGGTAAATCATTAGCTAATAAAACCATAAAATTCACTTTAAATGGAAAAACAACAACTGCTACAACAGACCAGAAAGGAATAGCAAAACTGAATATTGGTAATTTAAAACCTAATACTTATACAGTTAAAGCTACTCATTCAAAACTCGGTGCAAAAGATTATAATGTGCACAACGGAAAAGTTACCATTATCAGACAGACCATAACAGTGAATGCAAACGATATGGTAATGAAATACAATACTGGTTCCCAATTTAAGGTAAATCTTAAAAACAAGACCGGAGCCAATCTTAATAATGTTACTGTGCAGTTTAGCTTAAATGGAAAAGCAACAAAAGTAAATACCGATGCAAATGGAATCGCTTCAATTCCAATTACTGAAAAAATAGGAGATTACACTGTTGATATTCAAGTAGTAAGCAATCTCTACACTTCAGCAAAAGTAACAAAACACATTTTAGTAAACGGCACTAAATTTTCAGCTAATGACATTACAGTCTCACCAAATACTCAATCAGTATTCCAGGTAAAAGTGACTGACGGTCAAGACAAACCTGTAAAAACCACAATTAAATTCACATTGAACCAAAAGACACAATCCGTTCAGACAGATGCAAATGGTATTGCAAAACTTACAGTTTCAGGATTGACAAAAGGAATATATACAGTATCATATACAGACGGGTCAACTACCGGCTCTTCAAAAATAACAGTTGGGGATAAGGTAACATTGAAGGATGTAATTGCAGCATCACAAAATGTTAAAAAATACATTGAAGGCAATGAAGAATTGCCTAATACTGTTAAAATAGGATCAACAACTTATTCATTAGCCAATTATTTATATTTAGCATCACAAGCTATCATAAATCTAAAAAACAACAATAAAAATGATATTGATGTTATACAAGTAAATGACCCAACAAAACCTCAGGATGCCTCCAATTTAGGTGAATTATACAATTACCTTGCGGTTGCAAAGAATATTGTAGACATATCCAAAACAAAAGGAGTAATGCCTAATTCAGTCAATTCCGAACGTGGAGTTATCGGATATAATGGTTTGGTTTATGCATTTGCACGTACTGTAGCGTTTTATGGTGACAACGGCATTATGCCTAACTATGTAACTATTAAAACATACTCCTCATCTGCACCTACAGGCAGTCCTTTAAATTCAAAAAATACAATAAAAGACTTAAAACCATATCTTAGAGCTACTACACATTGTCAAGTTGGAAACAGCCAAATAAAATCAGTAGTTAATTCATTGACTTCAGGTTTGACAACTGACCTGGCAAAAGCAAGAGCTATCTATAATTATGTGCGTGATGCTGTATCCTACAGTTTCTATTATGACACAAGATATGGTGCTGTCGGTACATTAAATGCAAAAACAGGTAATTGTGTTGACCAGGCACATTTATTGATTGCAATGTATAGAACAGCAGGCCTTGCAGCAAGATATGTTCACGGTACTTGTGTATTCTCAAGCGGAAGCACATACGGTCACGTATGGGCACAGGTATTGATTGGAGACACATGGATTGTAAGCGATGCGACAAGTGTAAGAAATTCATTTGGAAATGTTGTTAATTGGAATAACTACAATTATGCCCTCCATGGGTATTATTCAGGTATTGAATTCTAATTAACTTCCTTTTTTTATTTTTTAAACTAACTCAAAATAAGGTGGCATAAATGGAAAATGACGGAAATATTATAATACCTATTTTAGGTTATATTATTGCATTAATAAGTCCATTAATTGGTTTGATTTATGGGGCCGCATTGGTTTTTCTAAAAAAAGACGTTGCCCTATATCAAAAGCACGGCAGATTCATAATATATTTAGCAATTGCAGTATTTGTAATATCACTCATTTTAAAATATACTGTTTTATAAATTCAAGCATTTGGATAGGTTTTCCATATAAAGCAATTCATTTATATGATTTAAATATACATAAAATACAACTATAATTATGCAATTGGACTTTTTGGATAATGATTATCCGGAATGGAGTTTATCCATGTGGGTTCGAATCCCACCACATTATCTAAAAAATCCATATAATTGCAAATTTTAAGGTATCATGGCAGAGTGGTCAAATGCGGCAGGTTCAGGGCCTGTGGTTAGTCCTTCGCCGGTTCGAATCCGGCTGATACCATATAACCATCCAAAAGAGGGATATTATGGAAAATGTATCAAAAGAAATGTTTGAATACATCAACAAACAGTTAGACAAAATCGAAAAAGAAAAAAATATTAAAATCCTATATGCAGTAGAAGCGGGAAGCCGAGGATGGGGTTTTTCCAATGAGGATTCAGATTATGATGTAAGATTTATTTTTAAAAGACCTCTCAATGATTATTTCACCATCAACTCAAAGAAGGATGTAATCGATTATTTCGACGGTGATCTGGATTACACCGGTTGGGATATCAGGAAAGTCCTGAACCTTCACTGGAAAAGCAATCCCAACTTAAGGGAATGGACCAAACAGAAAATCGTTTATCGGGGCGACTGTGACTTCTTAAATGACCTGCCGGCATTCAGTCCGGTGACATTGAAATATCACTACGGAAGCCTGGCCCATAATAACTGGAAAAGATATGTTGAAGGCAATGAAGGTGAAATGACCCGAAGAGTCTGTAAAACCTATCTTTATGCCATAAGATGCATTCTTGCATGGATTGCGATTGATGACGGCACAGATGCTCCCATACAGATTGATGAGCTTATGAAATACTTCATTGATGACGACCGTATGGGCACCAGATTATATGCAGACATACTGATGCTTATCAGCTATTATAAAAGCAACTGCAAGAAAAGCAAACCTGATGAGCGAGCAATTGAAAACATCACAACCTTCATTACCGCATATCTGGAAATCCTGAAAGCGGACAAACCAAAAATGGAAGATTTAAGCGATATTGAAATTTACAACGAAAGATTAAGAGAAGTAATATTAGAATAGGAGGTGATACGTTGATTATCAACGGAAAACGTTCACTCGCCCATGTTGAAAGGATCTCATGGGTAAAACCTATCGAAGGAGCCGATAACATCGAACTTATCGGCGTTCTTGGATGGACATGCATTGCAAAAATCGGAGAGTTTGAGGAAAGCGACTTTTGCGTATACATTGAAATCGACTCAAAAGTGCCTGAAAAGGAATGGTCCGAGTTTTTAAGAAGAAAAAACTTCAAAATCAAAACAATGAAACTTGGAAAGTTCAATGTAATATCACAAGGTCTTGCCCTGCCGATTGGAATTTTTGATGTTGAAATTCCTGAAAAGGAAGGAACCGACGTAACGGAACTGCTTGAAATAAAATACTCAAACCCAAAGGATGCGAAACGTAAAAGCGACGGTCCGGACAAATACGAAGTAATGGCACAGAACCATAAGGAACTGTTTGAGAAATCCTGGATAAAATGGTTAATGAAAAGACAATGGGGTAAAAAACTGTTATTCACATTATTCGGAAGCAATCAGGATAAATCAAAACGTTTCCCTAACCATTTTGAATACATTTCAAAAACCGATCAGGAACGCTGTGAAAACATGCCGGATATCCTGAAGGACAAAACCCCATATGTCCGCACCCAAAAATGTGACGGATCTTCAGCAACATACATTCTTGAAGTAACCAATTCACACAGATTAAAAAAAGAATATGAATTTTACGTTTGCTCACGTAACTTACGTGTATTTAAAGAAACAGATCCTTTAGCGGATGCAGGCAACCCCTACTGGGAAATGGCTGAAAAATATGATATCGAAAACAAATTAAAAGATTACCTCGACAAACAGGACAAATGTAGATATGTATGTTGGCAAGGTGAAATCTGCGGACCAAAAATTCAGGGAAATCCCCATAAGTTAAGTGAAAATCACCTGTTCTGTTTCCATATGATTGACAGTGACGGAAAGTTCGATATCCGTGAAGCCAAAAAAGTATGGGACGAATACGAAATGGAATCTGTTCCTATTGAGGATGATGAATACATCCTTCCGGATGACTTTGAAGAATTCAAACAAACTGCAGACGGATACTACAGTCCTGAAGTATGTGACGGAAAGACAAAATGTTCAATGGAAGGTTGGGTATACTACAAAACAACTGAACCTGATTTCAGCTTCAAAAACATTTCACGTAAATATCTGTTAAAAAGAGGCGAATAAGAAAGTTTGAGCGAAAAATCGCTCAAACTACATTAATTTTTTTAATGGTTATTCATGTCTAACTTTAAATCAAACTTGGCGAATTTAGTTTCCTTTAAAAACTTGTTCATACCCTTGTCTAATTTTCGAGCCATGTCAATTACAACTTCGAGAAACTCCTCAAAGTCCTCCTTTGACCTTGATTCAAGTCCATGAGCCAGTATGGAATTATTCCTTTTTATAGTCATATTTTTAATTTTTTTCTCATTTTCCACATAATATTTTCCCAAATCATCATTTAATTCATTGAGCAATAGATAATCCTTAACAAGACCCATTCTGATTTTTCCATCCTCTTTTGTCCTTTTCAATTCCTCAATAAATTCATCAGACACATTATTGTCTGAAAGTATGGAAACATCAACATCCGAACTTTTAATGTTATATGAAGTCAATCTGATTTGGGCAGCCAATTCCAAAGAACGGTATAATCTTGCTATTGCATCATCATATCGGTACTCTTCAGCTTTTCCTATTGAATTGTTAATCAGGCTTGCAAGAATATAACAGTTTTTCAGATTTACTGATCTTGAATTGACAATTGTTCCCAGAGCCTTGAGATTTTTCTTAAGGTCCTCTTTTATATCTACGAATTCCATCTGTTTTAAATCAACCTTTTTCAAATAATCATATGCACCTTCAAAGTCCATATTATCCCATGCATAATATGATTTGCAGAGATTTGAAAATGAATCCTTATGGATATTCAAATCAACAATATAATCCAAAATATCAATACAGGCCTTATAACGTTTAGCATTGAAATTATATCTTGTTCTCAATAATGCAAACTTATCATAAATCTTATAGAGGTTTTGATAATTTATAACTTCAGTCCCAACTGAAACTTCACCTGTTGACCTGTCCCCTCCAACTGAAATAATGTCCTTTGAGTAGAAAAGTCCGCAACAGGCCATGGCTGCAGACATTGTTTTTGTTCCGGAAGTATAATCCATTATAATTTTGCAGTCTTTATCGTTTAGATAATCAAATTCCCATATTTTTGATTCAAAAATTTCAAAACATGCACTGAAATCATCAATTGCCTCAACAGGAACTATATGATAGTCCTGCTCTTCTACAAATTCATCCCCATCTTCTGCAAACTGTTCTTCAATATAATTTATTGTCTGTTTAGATTTGCTTGATGCAAAAAATACAACATAATTAGGATAGATTTTAGTAATTGTCGAATATAATTTCTTTGCAAGTAATTTGAAACCAATTTCTCCAGGATTGGAATTTATACCAGTCCCTACAATCATAAATAATGCAAGTTCTTTTCTTTTCATGTTAATTAATCTCGTCTAATCTTTTTTTGAATTCATCATTTTTATTGCAGCCGGCAATGGCTTTTTTAAGGATATCCCTCTCACCTTCAGCATCATCCTGTTTTCTATAGATATCAGCTATTGCCTCATATGCCTTAACGGAGTCGGGCAATGTAAATATAACCTGCTTGTACAAATCAATAGCTTCATCCAATTTGCCTTTGCCTTCCAAATATTTTGCCTCATTCATCAGGTTGGCAATGTTTTTTAGCTTGCTGTCTTCCTTTTTGGTTTTTGTTTTTCCTTCAACATTTTTCAATTTGTCAAATATGTCTGATGCCTTATCGGCATCAAAGTTTTCTCCAACTTTTCTTTCTTCACCCATATTATCACCTTATGGCAATATTCCAATCATTTTCAATGCCATGTAAAATACCAGTATTGAGAATATGATTTTCAGTTTCTTTTGAGGTACTCTATGAGCGTATTTGGCACCCAAAGATGCCATAGGCACTGAAAATGCAGCAATCAATGCAAAATTAATAATACTTACATAACCTATTGAGTACGGGAATGTAGACACTCCCCATCCGGAAATCATGTATGATAAAAATCCTCCAACAGCAGTTAGGCTGATAAAAATGGAAGAGGTTCCTATTGCCTCTATCATTGAAAAGCCCAGAAGTGCAGTCAGAATAGCTATTAAGAATATTCCGCCTCCAACACCCAAAAGTCCTGATGAAAATCCAACAAGCAACCCAATGATTGCAGAAGTTATTAAATTGAATGGTATTTTTGCTTTTTCCCTTTCCTTGTTGATGTTGAGAATATTGTTGACGGTTACGAATAAAAGCAGACACCCGAAGATAATTTCAAGAATCCTTGAAGGCAGTGCGGATGCGACAAAACCTCCCAAGGCCCCACCGATTATTCCAAAAATGCCCAACCTTATGCCGGGTTTTAGAATGTTGTCCATTGTTCTGGTGTGCCTGTAGGCTCCGCTAAGTGATGTTGGAATGATGATTGCCAAACTGGTTCCGAATGATATCAGTATGGCCAAATCAGGTTCAACACCGATGTATTTCAGCAAAAAATACTGCAGAGGAACAATAAGAAATCCTCCGCCAACACCCAAAAGCCCTGATGCGAAACCTGCACATATGCCAATTAAGATTAAACCTATAAAATATTCAATTGGAAACATAGCATCACTTATTTAAAGTATTAATAATTAAAATATTGTTGATGAAGCTTAATAAAACTATCATAATTGGATTGGTATTTATTCTGTTTGGAGGAATAATCTTCATTACAGATATTTTTAATCCGATTGTAAGACCGATAACCTATCAATTTCTTATGGGATCTTCAAAAGGAAAAGACATCATGTTTTTTGGCCTTTTAGGACTATTTTTAATACTTCCCCAATTCATTAAAAAAGATTTTGAGCCTGAAAAATATTTAAAGATATCCATGGTTGTCGGTTGGGTTTTGTTAATCCTGGGAATATTGCTTGAAATCATATTCAGACTGCAGATGGGAATAAAACTCAACACCATTTTCTGTTGCATGACTAACGGCATGAGCTCTACAAGCATTTTGCATACCCACCTGTTAAAGTCAATTTTAGGAGCAGCCATAACCCAAATAATCGGACCGTTTGTCCAAAGCAACATCAACACAGGCGTCGGCCTATATTCATATGTTCCCAGTTTCGGATTTCTTGTAATATTGCTCATACCAATACTATTTGCAACATTGGTTTTAGCCATCAGAAACCGTCCGTGGTTTACAAGCTTATTGTTATCCTTCTTTTCAAGCTGCCTTATCATAGGTGCAATTGATGGAGGGCTGTTTTCAACTCCCGCCCTTGTTGGAATTTTAGGGCTTTATCTTGTCTACAGAAACGGATTCTATTTGAACTACATCCTCTATAGCATTTTAGGTGATAAAAAGACACTTGAAAAAAATGAGGAAATCCAGCCAGTTTACAGAAATCGTGGATTCAAAGAGTGGAGATACATACTGAATCGTTTTTTAATCTGGTTTGTGGTAATTGCAATAATAATCTTAAGAATGAGCGTAGGTGTTGCAGGTGCCGAAACCGACTGTTTCACAGTGGATGTTGTAAATCCGACAGGAGATATTGATTTAGGCAACATTAGCTCCATGATAATCGACAATACCACAGGCCAAAATAAAACCACATATCACATTGACCACAGATATAATGAAATGCAGCTCATCAATGACTTGAAAGTTCCTCTGAGAGATTCATGTGAGTACTATACGGTTTCATGGAACATCTTTTCGTATTTAGACTGATATCATGAGAAAAATCTATTTATTTTTGCCTATTCTGGCCGGAATCATGTTTGGATCAAGCGGAATTTTTGTCCGGACACTGACATATAACGGAATCGACCAGACCACACTACTGTTTTTAAGGTTTTCAATAGCAGTAATTCCTATTCTAATGGCAATCTTTTTAACAGACAGGAAACTTTTGAAAATAAGCCTGTCCGACCTGCCGTTATTTCTGGTTTGTGCAATATGCATCATCGGACTTAACCTGTGCTATAACGAATCCATGAATACGGTTCCTCTGTCTTTAGCTGCAGTATTATTGTCACTGGCACCCATATATGTTTTGATTATTGCATATTTGCTATTTGGAGAAAAAATCACATCCAAAAAGCTAATCTGCATGGGATTGGCACTCATAGGATGCATACTGATGACCGGAGTGCTGGAAACTCCGCTAAAAAACATTCCTCTTTTCGGCATTCTTTCAGGCATCGGTGCAGGACTGTTCTGGGCAGTTTATCTGATGGCTTCAAAAAAATCCATTGAAATGGGAAATCACACATATACCATTCTAATCTACTCAATAATTTTTATAACTATATCCCTGATTCCATTTACCGATTTTGCACAGATTTCAAATTTCATTTCAATTAATCCCAGCATGACCCTCCTGTTTTTAATTCTGCATTCAACATTCTCATTTGCATTGCCGTATATATTCTCCACATTGAGCTTAAACTATATGGACTCCGGAACATCATCAATACTGCTTTCGGGCGCCGAACCATTTGCAGCACTGATATTCGGACTGATAATCTATGGTGAAATACCAACAGCACTAATGTTTTTAGGATTTATCCTGACAGTAACTGCCATGATGCTTTTAACCCAGCACGAAAGTGGCGATTAAAAAAACTTATTACTTTTTAAAAATATATCATAAACTATGATTTTCAGCATTATCATACCTACATACAACGAAGAGGAATACCTTCCGGTTCTACTGGACAGCATCAAAGAGCAGGATTTTAATGATTATGAAATCATTGTGGCCGATGCAAATTCCAGTGACCGAACCCGTGAAATTGCAGAAGAGTACGGATGCGAAGTCGTTGACGGAGGGCTTCCTGCAGTAGGTAGAAACAATGGTGCTAAAGTGGCAACAGGAGAAATCCTTTTGTTTCTGGATTCCGATTTGCAGCTTACTGAAGACTATCTTGCAAAAGTACTGTACGAGTTTAGAATGTACAAACTGGGAATAGCAATCACACAAATGCTTCCCATGTCAAATAAAATCGAAGATAAACTATTTCATGAATTTGCAAACTATTTCATGATAAGCATTGAAAACATCAAGCCACATGGCGCAGGATGCTATGGAATCATCGCCAAAAGAAAACTGCATGAAAAATGCGGAGGATTTGACGAGTCACTGAACTTTGGCGAAGACACCGACTATATAGAAAGATTAGCCAAGGAAGCACCCTTCAGGGTTTTGAGAAATGCTAAAATCGGCGTTTCCACAAGGCGTCTTGAAGAAGATGGAATAACAACATTAATTCAGCAGTACGGTAAAAGTACAGTAAATGATTTTTTAGGAAAAAGAACCGATGCCAGGGAATTGAACTATAATTTTGACCATAACCATGAGAAACTGACAACTTCAAGGTTTTCCAATCTTGAAAAAAGGACCGCACAAATAAATAACCTTAAAGAAACTTATGATGACTCAGTTGATAAAATCAGCAATGTAAGAAATCGGATAAAGGAAAGACACCGTAAAAGATCAAAAAAAGTTGTGTTCTATTGTGTTTGCGGTGAGGGAATGGGTCATGCAATAAGAACAGGAGCTATTGTTGACAGAATCAAGGACAGGTATGATGTCCATATATTCACCAGCGAGAGGGCTTACAAATATCTAAGCTCAAAATTTGATAATGTCTATGAAATCGGCGGATTCAATACAGTTTACATCAACAATAAGGTAAACGATTTGAAAACCCTCTCGGACGCATTGAAAAGGAATCCGACAAACATAAAAGTGGGATATGAGAACCTCTATAAAAAAGCAGTCCACCTGAGGCCGGATGTTATTGTAACTGATTTTGAAATATATGCAACAATGGTTTCAAAGCTAAGGGGAATACCATTAATCAGCCTGGACAATATGCATATTATTACACAAGCTCAAATAGATTATCCGAAAAACCACTTAGGAGAAATGCTAAAGGCAAAGGGCGTGATTAAAACTTATGTTGTAAAACCAAAAATCCATATCATAACCAGCTTTTTCTATCCTAAAGTAAGGCCTAGAAAACATGCTGTAATCTATCCACCAATCATCCGTGAAGACATTTTGAAATTGGAACCTAAAAAAGGAGAGCATGTCATCGTTTATCAGACAAGCCGTGAAAGTGAAAGACTGGTGAAAAGACTTAAAGCACTTAAAGATGAACAGTTTATCGTTTATGGATTCAATAGAAATGAAATAGATGGAAATTTAACATATAAGGAGTTCAATGAAGATGAATTTTATGATGATCTGGCCTCAGCAAAGGCAGTAATCACCAATGGAGGATTCACTTTCATCTCAGAAGCAATTCATCTTAAAAAACCGATATATTCCGTTCCTGCTATCGGCAACTTCGAACAGACCCTGAACGGATTTTACGTGCAAAAGTTAGGCTATGGAGAATACCATGAAATCATGAGCGCTAAAAGAGTGGCAACTTTCCTTAAAAGACTTCCAAAATACCAAAAAAGACTTGCAAAAGTTAAAAAGACAAACAATGACGGTATTGTGCGCGAGCTAATCTATAGAATCGAGAAATATTCCCTATGAAATTGAATATTTGAAATCAAAAAAAAAACTATTTTTATCAATATTAAAAAAAGAAATGAAAAACGAGTGTCTATAAAGTTACACCCATTTCCAATTGTTCTGTTAATTCTTTGTACCTGTTACGGATAGTAACTTCAGTTACTCCTGCAATATCTGCAACATCCCTTTGTGTTTTTCTCTCACCGAGCAAAACGGATGCGATGTATAATGCAGCTGCAGCCACACCTGTAGGACCTCTTCCTGAGGTTAAACCTTTTTCCATAGCTTTTTCAATGATTTCAATAGCTTTGGATTGTGCTTCACCGGATAATCCCAGTTCTGAAGCAAATCTTGGAACATAGTCAACAGGAGATGTTGGCGGCAATTTAATATTCAATTCACGGGTCAGGAACCTGTAGGTACGACCCACTTCTTTTTTGGTAACTCTTGATACTTCAGCTATTTCATCTAATGTACGTGGCACGTTACAACGTCTGCATGCCGCATATAATGATGCTGCAACCACTCCTTCAATACTTCTTCCACGGATTAGCTTGTTTTCCACTGCGCTTCTGTATACAACGGATGCAGCTTCCCTTACGCTTCTTGGAAGACCTAACCTTGATGAGTCACGGTCAAGTTCACTTAATGCGAATGCCAAGTTTCTTTCGGTTGCACCGGAAATTCTGATTTTCCTCTGCCATTTCCTTAATCTGTACCATTGAGCCCTGTTTCTTGCAGGAATATCACGACCGTAAATATCCTTGTTTCTCCAATCAATCATGGTACTTAAACCCTTATCGTGAATGGTGTAAGTGATTGGAGCTCCTACTCTAGTACGTTTATCTCTTTGTTCATGGTCGAATGCTCTCCATTCAGGACCCATATCAACAAGATTTTCATCAATGACTAAACCGCAGCGTGCACATACAACTTCTGCCCTTTCATAGTCCCCAATCAATTCAGTAGAACCACAATCAGGACATACAGTTTGTTTGTCTTGAGCATATGCTCCTCCTTGTGCTTTCGGTTGTCTTTGTCTTTTACGTACTCTTCTTGGCATTTCTTCTACTTTTTGTGTCGTGGTTTCATCCTCCTTCTTCTAGACTTTTTGGATTTCGGTTTCGATACAAATAGTTTTTCACCACTGTTTTTCGCAATTTCATTTCTATTGGCTGACCTGAACAGTCTAATAGAAATATAGGGCTTTTTTGTTGGCCCGAATACATAGCCGACCTTACCTATTTTATTCTTTTTGCTGTCATAAACAATTGCACCTGGTGAGGGTGTCTTATCAGATCGTGCTATTAGTTTTCCAGAGTTTGCCACATGCAAACTGTTTCCTAAAAATTTCATAAAATCAAACTTAAATTCAAATCTGTATCACATATATAATTAGAAATAGGTCATATATAAACCTATCGATATATTTATATATAAATATTGATTTCTATTTAAATATTTTTCTATTTGAGTCCAACAATTTCAGCCAGTGTTTTACCACCAGATAAATCCTTGATAATACCGGACTCCTTCATCTTGACCAGCAGTGTCTGAGCCATGACCTGGCCGAACACTTCCTTAGGAATCACAACTATGCCTGATTCATCGCCAAAGAAAAAATCACCGGGATTGATCTTCATGCCTTCGACTTCAATCGGTTCATCCAAACTTCCCAGACCCAAGGCAGATCCTGCATTCGGACAGAAGTTGCTTGCAAAAATAGGATAGTCCATATAAAGCAATGCATCCAAATCACGGGCAGAACCGTAAATGACAGTTGCCTTAATTCCGTTGTTTTGAGCACAGGTTGATGCAAGTTCACCCCAAATTGCCTTTTCCTCACCGTTTACTTTAAAAAATAGAATATCTCCCTCTTTAGCATTGTCAATAGCCAATGCGGAGGTTCCCCAATCATCACAGTCAGTTTCAGCAGTGAAAATGCTTCCCCAAACCTTGTGATTGTTTACTGGTTTTATGGATTGGATGGCGCCTGACCTTTTGTATATTGCATTGTAGGCATCTGAAATCTGACATGCTGAAACATTTTCAAGCAGAGACTGCAAATTTATAAATTCTGAATAGTTTTTGCCATTGAATTTTAAATCATCGACAGTTACATTTTCCAAATTAATTTTGTCCACGTCAATACGCTTATTTAAATTTTTATTCTTATTTAAAATATCTTTTGGACTTAATGACATAACCTCATCACCAATTATAATTGTATAATACTTTATACCCCATTATTAAAATACTTTCAAATCATATGGCACATTTTATATATTAGTTTATCCAAAATATTAAGTATAGTATTAGCAAAATACTTTACATTTATATGCTCATTGAGAGTTTATTACATAATCATTATTATAATTATTATTAATTTAATCAAAAGACAGGAGAAAAGCTATTATTAAGGAAAATAACAGTTAAGAAGTTTTTAAATCATAAATATTATTAATTAGTTAGAAAATATTAGTAAACCTTAATAGAAACACTCTCTTACAAATGTATTAACTCTTTTTTAGTGTATAGAAGGTCTTTGACCAAAACAAATATAAGTTTATCGTATAATTTATGCACATTTATTTACCTAAAAATATCATTGATTTTTAGATATACATAAATTATCCCGATTAATAAGCTAGGAGGCTTAAAAATGGGAAAAGGTGAAGAATTAACAACAACAAAATATTTAATCCATGCTCAAATTACAGCAAATGGAATTGTTGAAAAACCTGATGTTGTCGGTGCAGTATTCGGACAAACCGAAGGTTTGCTCAGTAACGATTTAGATTTAAGAGAACTTCAACGCACTGGAAGAATTGGAAGAATACAAGTAAATATCCATTCCAACAGCGGAAGAGCCAAAGGTGAAATCGTTATTCCATCCAGTTTAGACAGAGTTGAAACCGCCATACTTGCAGCATCTCTTGAAACCATCAATCGTGTAGGGCCTTGTGAAGCCGAAATCCAAACTTTAAAAGTTGAAGACGTAAGAGCTGTCAAAAGGGAACAGGTAGTAAACCGTGCTAAAGAGATTTACAAAAACATGGTTGAAAGCGTCGGTCCTGAAAGCATGAAGATGATTGAAGAGGTTAGAGAAGCAATGCGTGTTCATGAAATCTCAGAATACGGAGATGACCGCTTGCCTGCTGGTCCTAGCATTCACACATCAGATGCAATCATTGTTGTAGAAGGGCGCAGTGATGTTTTAAACTTACTCAAATATGGAATTAAAAATACCGTAGCTGTTGAAGGAGTTAGCGTTCCTCAATCCATTGGAGAATTAAGTAAAAAAAGAACAACCACAGCATTTGTTGATGGAGACAGAGGCGGAGAACTTATCCTAAAAGAACTCTTGCAAATCGGTGACGTTGACTTCATTACACGTGCTCCAAAAGGAAAAGAAGTGGAAGACCTTGAAAAGGACGAAGCTTTAATAGCTCTTAGAAATAAAGTCCCTACAGCACAGTTTTTAGCAACCAACAATCTCTTCAATGAAAACAACAATAAAAAAGACAACAGAAGATCAGACAGACGCAACAAAAAACAAAAATACTCCCAACGTGAGCAACCACGTGTCGAAGAGCCTGTAATTGAAGATGATGAAGTAATCCTAATGAAAGACATGCTAAAAGAATTCGAAGGAACCGGTTGCGGAGCCATTTTGGATGAAGCATTGAATATGACTAAGGAAGTTGAAGTGGAAGACATCTATGAAGAAATTAAAAACATAGAAGGAACCGCAGATACTGTTATATTTGACGGTGTAATCAGCCAAAGACTGGTTGATGTGGCATCACAAAAAGGAATTAAAAGATTAGTCGCATTTAATTCAGTAAACATCGTTAAAAAACCAAATAATGTCCAATTGATTACTATTGACTAAAATGAGAATCGCAAATTCTCATTCATATTTTTTTGATGAAAACATAAAACTAAATAATATAGATTACATATATTATATAGAATTCCAAAATCGGAGGTAGAAAATGAATATCAATTTAGAAAATTATTACAGTACTAGAAAAAGTGTGTTTGAAAGAATCCAAGATGCTAGTACTGCAACTAAGGTACTCATGTCATTGTTGATGGCATGTTTAACTGGTATAATGGCTCAAATTATTATTCCACTCCCATGGACCCCAGTTCCTATAACTGCACAGACTTTTGCAGTATTATGTTCTGGTTTATTCTTAGGTAAAAAATATGGATGTTTAAGTCAAATCCTATATATTGTCTTAGGTGTTGCATTTATTCCTTGGTTTGGAGGAATGACCGGAGGACTTGACGTACTCCTCGGATCAACCGGCGGATTCTTAATTGGATTTGTAATTGCATCATACTTTATTGGATTAATTACTGAAAAATATGCTGATGCTCGTAACTTTAAAAAAATGGCAGCAGTCATCGGAATTGCAAATTTTGCATTGATTTACATTCCTGGACTTGCAGGTCTTGCATTATGGTTCTACCTAACCCAAGGCACAGCACTTGGTGTCGTTGACTTGTTGATGATGGGTCTAGTACCGTTTATTGCAGGAGATATTGTAAAAATCTTAGGTGCAGCTTCAGTATCTAAAGCATTTTTACCAAAAGATTAAAGGTTTAAAAAACCTTTCTTTTTTTTTACTTTTTTTGATTTTAATGAAACTTACTTTAAGGGGACACCACTTATTATGTCTTAAAGGTTTTCAGGGTTACGGCTACAGCGAAAGCTTTACTGAAAACATGATAAAAGTCAATAACCAAAGAAAATCTGAAAACACCACTGTCCATCTAACAAATTCGCCCGATGACATCTGTAAGGCATGTCCCAACCTGAAGGACAACATCTGTGAAGATGAATTGCAAAACAGAAGAATAGTTGGAATGGACAATGAGGTGCTGAAAAAAATAGATGCCTCAAAAGAGTATGATTCGGTTGAACTGTTTGAAAAAATCGATGGCATTTTCAATTCCAGGGAAAGTGTATCTGAAATCTGTTTTAATTGTATATGGCATGAAAAATGCCTGTTTTACCAAAAGTTATCAAATAACCGATAGCTTTAAATACTAAATAAATTATATATTATATTGTTGTATATGTACAACAAAATATAGTCCCGTAGGGTAGTGGTAATCCTTCTAGGCTTTGGACCCGGAGACGGCGGTTCGACTCCGCTCGGGACTATTTCTAACTAACTATTTTTATTGATATTTTATGGAAAAGCTATTACTTATTGGAATTGATACAAGAAGTATGCTTAATAGCGCATTGAAACTTGATTATGAAATTTTTTCAACCAGCTACTTTTCAACATCAGACACACCACAGATTAAAAACCAGAAAATTATCCTGAATGAAAGCGATGGTGAAAGCTGCGGAATTTTTGAAGACCAGTTCAACAGCGCTTCGATTTTAGAAATATCCTCCGATTACATTGATGAAGTAGATTATATCATTCCCATTTCAGGAGTTTCACCGACTGACTTTTCAAAAAAAGACCGCAAGAAGATTTTGGGAACCGTCAATGTGGGAAACATTGAGGACAAATACAAATTTTACAAAGAGATTAAAGATGATTTTTTAACTCCACTGACTTTTAAGGTAAGTGATATAGATGAAGCGTTTGAAATAAATAAAAACTATGATGACCTTCAATTTATTTTAAAACCCCTTCAAGGAAGTGGAGGGTATGACATAAATCTTTTAGAAAATGATAGAGATATTCAATTAAATGATGGTGAATTTATTTTGCAGGAATATGTTGATGGGATAAACCTAAGCTCATCAGTGCTTGCAACAGAAAATGATGCAAAAACCGTCACCAACACCCGACTCCTTACCGAACATGACTTTGGAGGGGACAGTTTCATATATATCGGAAACATCCTGCCCTTAACTTCCGATTCCATAATGGCAGACGTTAATGATATCGGCAGGATTAATGAAATCATGGCCGACACCAGTGAAAATCTAGCCCGCAAATTCAATCTGATTGGTTCAAACGGCATTGACTATATCCTGAATGAAAAAGGATTATACGTAATTGAAATCAATCCCCGTCTTCAGGGCACATTTGAATGTGTGGAAATGTCACTTGGAATAAACATGCTGGATGCACACATCATGGCATGCAGAGGAGAGATGACACAAATACCACAGCCGAAATGCTACGCCTATAAAAAGATCATATATTCACCTGCAAGGATGAAATATCAAAAAATAGATCTGGACAATATCTATGACCTGCCCCACATAGGGTCAATTACCGAAAAATCAGAACCCCTTCTTACAATAATCGATGAAGATAAGGATTTTAAAAAGTTATGCGAAAAAGTAGAATCCGCCAGTAAAACTGTAAATAATGAAGTTAGAAAACACCAAGTAAGTGAACAATAAATAATATTACTCCAATTGTTATCATAAAAGTAGTTGCAATCATTGCATAAGTTATCCACCTAAATGTGCGAGCCTTATTATCAGGATCTTTCATAAATTGGTCAATTGGATTTCTTTTCATTTTTACACCTTTTTCTGTAAATTTCTAGAAATAAAATTTTTTACAGTAACTTAATAATAAAAGCTTATTTTAAAAACAAACAACTAATAAATCTCAAAATTAAAAAAATAATAAAAATAGAAGAAAATGAGAAGTTTTGAGAAAAACTCAAGCTTCTGCATTTTTAGCTGCTTCGGCAGCTGCAGCCTTTTCATTTTTCTCAATTGTAGACCTAATCATTTTCAATCTAACGAAGTTTTCCCTTTCCATTTCTTGGAGTCTCATATCAATATACTTTTCAGTATTTTGGAATCTTGGAATCATAATGTGTTCCAAAGCATTAACTCTACGTTTAGTAGCTTCGATTTCTTCAGCGAGGAGGAAAATAGTTTTTTCCACTTCACCCAGCTCGATTAAATACTTGATAGATTCCTCATATTTCTTAGCAGCTTCGTCTAATTGAATTGTAGTATCTGAGAATCCGTAACCCCTATCAATAATGGATCTTTTTTCCATTTTGACATCAGTTACAGGTACTGATACTCCCATAACGCTTCTTGAAGTAATATCAACATCAACAGATTCTTTTACAGATAATGCTGCTTTTCTTACAGCCAAATCACCCATTGCAATTTGAGCTTCAAGCAATGCATCGTTTGCTTCTTTTAGACTGTTTTCTGCGTTTTCACGAATACCTTTGACACGATCCAAGATATCAAAAAACTCTTTAATTAAAGCATCCCTTTTTTCTTTAAGCAAACCGTGCCCTTTTACAGCCAGTTTTGTCCTATTTTTAAGGGACAATAATTCCATACGAGTTGGATTAATTCCATCAATAATATCTTGTGCCATTTAATCACCTACATTACTGTAATGAGATTAGTCATCTTTTGGAAGGTATTGTTCAACAAACTCTTCTTTAACCCTTTTGAGTTCTGCTTTAGGTAAGATTTTAAGTAAACTCCAACCAAGATCTAAAGTTTCGAAGATTGTTCTGTCTTCATCTTTACTTTGGGTAATGAATTGGTCTTCAAATGCTTGAGCAAATTCTAAGAATTTTTGATCCCTTTCAGTAAGTGCTTCTTCACCTACAACCGCTACTAAGTCTCTTAATTCACGACCTTCAGCGTAAGCGGAATAAAGTTGGTCAGATACACCACTGTGGTCATCCCTAGTTTTGTCTCCACCGATACCACCACTCATCAAACGAGAAAGTGAAGGAAGTACGTCTACAGGAGGGTAAATACCTTTCCTTGAGATTTCCCTACTTAATACGATTTGTCCTTCGGTAATATAACCGGTTAAATCTGGAATTGGGTGAGTAATATCGTCTTGAGGCATAACTAAGATAGGCATTTGAGTAATGGAACCTTCTTTACCGTCAATACGTCCTGCTCTTTCATAGATACCAGCGAGGTCAGTGTACATGTAACCAGGGTATCCTCTTCTTCCAGGTACTTCTTCC
>ONJC01000022.1 GCA_900318035.1 uncultured Methanobrevibacter sp. | reverse complement strand
GAATAACTTACTGGACAAACGAATGCAAAAACTGCATAATGAAAGAAATCTGCTGCAATAAAAAGAACTACAGAACAATTCAAGACTATGGAAACCCTTTCAAAATCAGAATGCAACGTAAAATGGAAACCGACTGGGCACAAAAAATCTACAAAAAAAGATCAAAAACAGCAGAACTACCATTTGCACACATAAAACAAAACATGAAACTACACGAATTCACAACAACCGGAATAAAAAACACAAACACAGAATTTAAACTATATACAATCGGACACAATCTAAAAAGAATATACAATGAAATAAACCAACAAAATAACGAAACAAATACCTAAAAATGAAAAAATAAAAAAATTTTAAAAACTACACCAAAATTTTAAAAAATTTGTGGCACATCCTCTAAACCAATAAAGCTATATATTTTCAAATATAAAATTTAGTCATACCTAAAGGTGAGGATATGGATTTAATCGAAAAGATGGAGCCGGTAATAATCTTTTCAGCAGTCATTATTGGATTGCTTTTCAGCAATATTCAAATTGTAGCTGATAACGCCACTTACTTGATAAACATATTCCTATGTCTAATGCTTTGCGGATTGTTCTTGGAAGTTCCATTAAACGAGCTGAAAGACAGCTTCAAAAATGTTAAGTTCACATCAACAAGCCTGATAATCAACTTTTTGTGGACTCCATTATTCGGATATTTTGTAGGGTCATTATTCTTGAGGGGAAATGTCGATGTCTTGATTGGCTTTTTCATGCTAATACTGACTCCATGTACAGATTGGTATTTGGTGTTTACTAAAATGGCAAAGGGTGATTTGACCTTAAGCTTATCAATCCTTCCGATAAATCTGATATTGCAGATAATACTGCTTCCAATTTATTTGGTTCTGTTTTTTTCAACTGCAAATTCTATGGATTATTCACAACTGGCATTTTCACTTGTCATTGTCATTGTAATTCCATTCGTTGCAGCACAGATTACTAAATTGGTATTGAACAATGGTTTGAAACAAAAGGCGGCTGAACTTATGGGAAGTTTGCAGATATGGTTATTGTCCCTTGCGGTATTTTGCATCTTTGCAAGCCAGGGAGTATTACTGTTTGAAAATTTTAACTCCATTGCAGTTTTATTTGTCCCGTTAATCCTATTTTTCATTGTCAATACTGCTATCGATTTGCTGGTGTCTGAAAAGATCAATTTCACATATTCTGAATATGCAAGTTTGACAATGACTACATTGGCCCGTAACTCTCCGTTGGCGCTTGCAATTGCAATAAATTCTTTTCCGGGTCATGAACTAATTTCAATAGCTCTTGTAATAGGTCCCCTGATAGAATTGCCTGTATTGTATGTTGTATCCAGATTCTGTTTGAAGATAAGGGATTCGGATTTATTTTTCAACTAAATTTTTTTAATCACAATTCCGCACTGTTTCTCAATGTGTTGCATCCTATCGAATAATCAATGGGGCTCTCAATTAAATTGAATGTATTGTAATTAGATGTGATTTGATGATGTGTGTTTTACATTAACGGAAGGGTATCTACAAATCATTCTAATTTTCAAATCCGAATATATATCAACTACTTTTCAAAAGCAGTTTTCACTAACATATGGTCATTGTTAATGTTGATTAAGTTTTTTGACTGGGGATATGTTTTGTTTTTGGCGAAAATGTAGGCATGCCTAAATTTGAAAGTTCAAAGAAATATCAATAATTTAAATAACATAAAAAGAAAATATTACTATGTATAAAAAATCTAATTTTTTTTAAAAAATAGATAATTCAAATGATTTCATAATCTTTTCTCAAGTAATTTTAATTAAAGTTTAATATGTGGTGGCGTAGTAATGGAGAAATTAATTGTCGGTTTGGCAGGAAATCCAAATGTTGGTAAAACAACGGTTTTCAATTCATTAACAGGTATGCATCAGCATGTTGGAAACTGGCCAGGTAAAACAGTTGAACAAGCAAAGGGCCATTTTTCACTTGGGGACTATGAGTATGACATTATTGATCTGCCGGGAAACTACGCATTAACAGCACATTCACTGGAAGAGATTGTATCAAGAGACTTTATAGTCGACGATGATTCAGATGTAATCATAAATGTGGTGGATGCAGCTAATTTGGAGCGTAACTTATATTTGACAGTTCAGATGATGGAACTTGGTGCAAATCTGGTTATGGCACTAAACATGAATGATTATGCAAAGAAAAAAGGCCATATAATTAACATAGATTTGATAAGTGAACTGTTGGGATTTCCTGTAATCAATATCAATGCTAAAACCGGTGACGGTATCGAGGAATTATTTAATGTTGTAGAGAAGCAGGCGAAAAATCCGATTGACACCAGTGAAAAATTGAATTATGGTGCGGAATTAAAAGAACATTTGGAAGATATAAGGGTATTGGTTGAAAAAGATGAAAATCTTCTGGATGTACCAGCATTCTGGACAGCAATCAAATTGCTTGAAAAGGACTCGATCATTATTCAAAAAGTTCAAAAATCACCAGAAAGCTCATCAATTTTCAAAGAATCAGATAAGGTATCAAAACACCTTTATGATATTTTCGGTGAAAGTGCAGAGGAAGTCATTGCCTCTGCAAGATATGCATTCATTGACGGTTTGATGGCGGAAGCTGTTGAAAGGCCTCCAGTTGAAAATGAAACCATTAGCGATAAAATAGATAATATTATAACAAATAGGATTTTAGCCATTCCAATTTTCCTTTTGGTGATGTATGTGATGTTTCAGGTGACATACGTTGTGGGATCGCCATTTCAGGAGTTGATTGGGGATGCTTTTGTAATGCTTTCAAATTTTGTGGCAGGTCACATTCCAAATGAGTATTTGGCGTCATTCATATGTGATGCGGTTATTGGAGGTGTGGGAGGAGTTATCTCTTTCGTACCGATAATTCTCATAATATTTTTATTTTTAAGTGTCCTGGAAGATTGCGGATATCTGGCAAGGGCAGCATTTACCATGGACATATTTATGCATAAGTTAGTTGGTCTTCATGGTAAGGCATTCATTCCAATGATTTTAGGATTTGGTTGTGGTGTGCCGGCTATTATGGCAACAAGAACACTTGAAAACGATAAGGATCGTAAACTTGCTATGATGCTTGTGCCATTCATGTCCTGTACTGCAAGACTGCCGATTTATGCGATTTTCATTGCTGCATTTTTCGAGCAACATCATGGTATCGTACTGCTTTCAATATATATTTTAGGAATCCTTGTGGCGCTTGTTGTAGCGGCAATTCTTAAAAGGTTGTTATTCAGGGGATTGTCCACTCCTTTTGTGATGGAACTTCCTTCATATAAAATTCCTTCATTGAAAGGGGTATTGCTGCATACCTGGGAAAAGGTTAAAGGATTCATAAGAAAAGCGGGAACCGTTATTCTTGCTTGTTCCATAGTGCTATGGGCATTAAGCATCTTCCCGTTAGGAGTCAAATATGGATCAGCTGATAGTATATTGGGTATGATCGGTAGTTTCATCGCTCCAATTTTTGCTCCATTAGGATTCGGTACATGGCAGGCGGCTGTAGCTCTTATTGCAGGTTTGGCAGCTAAAGAAGTTATTGTATCCACTTTCGGTACTCTTGGAGGCATGGATGCTGATGATGAAAGTGGTATAACTCATTTGATACATGATACATTCACTCCATTGTCAGCGTATTCATTTATGGCATTCACTTTACTGTACACACCATGTTTCGGTACTATCGGTGCAATTAAACATGAAACTAATGGTTTTAAATGGGCTTTGTTCATGTGTGTAATTACCATTACAACCGCATTTGTTGTATCATTTTTAATTTATAACATAGGTCTTTTAGCTGGATTTGGATGATGCCAATTTCAGCATTAAACTTATTTTTTTAAAAATATTTCATTAATATGCTCATTTGGTATGGATGGTATTGAAGGTTAAAATTACGGTTAATATGAAAAAAAGAAAGTAGTTAAATATTGAAAAGACTTTTCACTAGAAATCATTAAATCTGTGAGCA
Organism: uncultured Methanobrevibacter sp.; assembly: GCA_900318035.1. Classification (GTDB taxonomy): domain Archaea; phylum Methanobacteriota; class Methanobacteria; order Methanobacteriales; family Methanobacteriaceae; genus Methanocatella. The sequence goes on along the minus strand of ONJC01000022.1, from coordinate 46,872 downwards.
ATAGGCTTTACAATATTAAGTTTTTGTGATTCTGTAATTTATTCGATATTTAAGATTTTATCAAAACCGGACATTACTAGAATCTCTTTTATAGTGTCGTTGACTTTGATGACTGATGGAATATTTTCGGGTTTTAATTTTTTTTCAGTAGCAATTAAAACTCTTAAACCGGCACTAGAAATGTATTGCAATTCTGTAAAATCTATTATTAATGAATCAAATTTACCCATTTCATCCATTATTTCATTTTCAAAGTCAGGAGCAGTAGTTGTGTCAATTTTGTCTTTGACAGTTATTGTCAATTCTTTTTCATTATATTCTTTTGTTATATCCATGGTAATCCCTAATTTTTTTCTTTATGATAGTAAATATGTTTTATTCTTAATTTAAATTTTTTTAAAATTTCAAATCTGAAATAGGAATTTGCTATTTTGACGGTAATTCATGAAAATGATAAAATTTTTGTTTGTTTTTTAGAAAATCAAACTAAATTTTGCAAAAAAGAAAAAAAGAGTAGCAGAATTAAGCTGCTGTTACTTCAGTAACGAAGGTCATGTTTTCAATAGTTTCGGTTTCACCGGATTTAATGGTGTAAATTGGGGAACCGAGTAAGATTAAACCATTGCAAACTTCTCTGATTTTATTATCAGTTACTTCTTGCATGTGGGTTCCTTCATATGCGAATCCTTCGTCTGCGTTACCGTCTAATGCGAATGAAATTACTTCACCAGATTTTTTATTAGTTGCTTTTACATTTAAAATCATAATTTAATCTCCAAATTATTGATGTTAATATTTATGTATATTAACATTTTTAAATAATGCGGTTTAAATTTAAAGTAAAGGGAATGTCATCATATTTTTACATTGCTGAATGTGGCAGTTTTTGGGCAGTGTTAAAAATGGCATTTGCTTCTAAAATCAGCATCAGGTCAATGATGCATTTTGGGAAGTGTTGATGTGAAATATACTAAACTTGGAAACTCAAATTTAAAGGTAAGTCGTGTTTGTATGGGATGTATGGGATTTGGAGATCCAAAAAACGGAATGCACACATGGACATTGCCTGAAAAGGAATCTCTAGAAATTATCAGGAACGGTTTGGATAATGGAATTAATTTTTTTGATACTGCAATCGGCTATCAGAATGGGACTTCTGAGAAGTATGTTGGCCGTGCAGTAAGGGAATATGCATCAAGAGATGATGTTGTCGTTGCAACCAAGTTTCTGCCACGTTCAGAAGACGAGATAAAAAACAATGTCTCAGGCCAAAAGCACATTCACAGTTTTGTCGATAAAAGCCTTGAAAATCTGGGTCTGGATTACATTGATTTGTATATCTACCATATGTGGGATTACAATACTCCTTTATATGATATTCTGGAAGGGCTGAATGAAGTTATTGAAGAGGGTAAAGTCAAATACATTGGTATTTCAAATTGTTTCGCATGGCAGCTTGCAAAAGCAAATGCATTGGCCGAAAATGAAGGATTCAGTAAGTTCGTATCTATTCAGGGTCATTATAATTTAATTTTCAGAGAGGAGGAACGTGAAATGATTCCACTATGTCAAACTGATAATATTGCAACAACTCCCTACAGTTCACTTGCCTCCGGAAGGCTTTCAAGGTTGCCTGGTGAAGAGTCAAAAAGATTAAATGAGGACTTCTATGCCAAATTAAAGTATCAGAACAGTGAAGCTCAGGATCTGGAAATAATTCAGCGTGTCAGTGAAATTGCCCAAAACTATGATGTGTCAATGACTGAAGTTTCACTCGCATGGCTGCTTACAAAGGTCACTTCTCCGATTGTCGGTGCTACAAAACTGCATCATGTTGAAGGTGCTGTGAATTCTGTTGATTTAACATTAACTGCTGATGATATTGACTATCTCGAAGAGCCGTATGTCGCTCATGATTTGGTGGGGGTAATGGCTGACAATAAGGCTTCCGCCCATGATGATGATAAGGTATGGCAAAAACACACAAAAAACAGAATCTAATCCTTTTTGCCGAAAATCAGCTCATCAATGATGTCCATGTCAAGATGCTCTTCAACAATTTCAGCAAGCCTGTTCAATGAGTAGTCTTTTTGAGTTTTGTAAGGGTCTTCTCCATATTTGGCTTCAAGACCTTTTTTAGCTCTAATATAGTTTAAAAATTCCCTTCTGAAGTTGTAGTTATGGAATATTCCGTGGAAGTATGTTGCAAATGCATTTCCATTGCTTGCTCCATCAAGCAATCCGTCTTCGTTGTTTCCCTGGCCTGTTTTAATGTTTAAAAGAGCTGTTGAATTAAAAAGTTCGGTTGTTCCCTCATGGATTTCATAGCCTGTCACTTCCTCACCTGCAATGTCTTTGAATATTTCACCTGCAAGGCCTTCCAGATTATCGGGAATTGTTGCTGTTGACTGTGTAACGATCTTTCCCTGTCTTGAAAAGCTTGATTCTATATCCAAAAGACCTAATCCTTTGATGGTTCCATGTTTTGATTCCCGTTTTTCCTCATCATGAATAACATTTCCTAAAATCTGCAGGCCTCCGCATATTCCTACAATTGGAATTTCTGAGGATTTTTCAATTATCTTATCTGCAAGTCCGCTTTCACGCAACTCGAACATGTCTCCTGTTGCATTACGTGTTCCAGGAATCAGAATGGCATCGACATCTCCGATGTCATCATTAACGCCAATCATTTTAAGCGCAACATCACTTTCGTATTCAAATGGATCGATGTCTGTGAAATTAGCTATTTTAGGCAATCGAATCACTCCTATGGTGATGTCCTTGTCCTCTTCAAACACATGTGTTGTAAGGGATGCGGAATCTTCCTCAGGCAATTTTAAGGTTTCATCATAAGGCAAAACTCCTAAAACCGGTTCACCTGTTATTTCCTCAATCCTGTCAAGTCCTGGCTTTAGAATATCCAAATTACCTCTGAATTTGTTGATGACGGTTGCTTTTAGACGTGACCTGTCATAATCGTCAAGAAGGACATATGTTCCAGCAATCGCTGCAAAAACACCTCCCATTTCAATATCTGCTATTAGGATAACATTGGCATCTGCCATATGTGCAATTTCCATATTGGCAATGTCCTGGTCTCTCATGTTAATTTCGGCCGGAGAACCTGCACCTTCAATGATTATGATGTCATAGTCTTTAGATAAAATGTCAAAACTTTCTTTTATGGCGTTTAATGCAGTATCATGGTATTTGTGCTGGTAATCATAGAAATTCATGTCTCCAATGGATTTTCCCTGAATGATTACATTTGAAGTGAAATCCCCTTTCGGCTTTAGCAAAACAGGATTCATGTGTATGCTAGGTTCTATCATTGCCGCTTCAGCCTGTAACATCTGTGCTATTCCAATTTCACCGTTTTCTTTGGTGGTAAATGAGTTTAATGACATGTTTTGAGATTTAAAAGGCGCTACCTTATATCCTCTTGTCTTATATATTCTACAGAGCGCTGCTACAAGCATACTTTTCCCGGCATTAGATGAGGTTCCCTGAACCATGATACATTTTGTCATGTATAGAATATATTTAGTTAATATTATAAATAATTTAAAAATGAATTATTCTTAATCTGATTTGAAGGGTTATACATGGCATATTCTGTTTGGGGTCTAGCATTTTAATTTGCTAAATATTGACTGTGTGAACTGCATGTATCTGCCCTCCAAAATCGATTAACAAGAATTAATCATCGAAAATTAACCTTGTATTAATTAATTTATTAAATATTATATTTAAATTATTCTAAAAAACTATTAATTTTAATTATTTTAATGTTAAATATGTAAAGATGATTTTAAAATAAATTTAATAATTTTTAATGATATTTTACAATTTCGATAATATATTTTTTACATTCATGTCTTTTTTTGGATAAATCTGGGGGATGATTTATTTTACTAACCTTTATTTACTAAAATAGAAACCTTTTTATATATCCAAATATTAAATAATATTTAAATAGTATATGAAACTTAACTTTTTAATGATGAATTTATTCAAAGAAGTGAGGTCAATTTATGAAATTTGAACAAGAAGAGCCAATAGAAGATGCTTCAGCCGAAGAAATAGTAAAGCCGGTTGAAGTGGAATCTGATGAACCAAAACATATGTTAGATTATGATAACATTAAAAGCTCACAGGATATTGATGTACCGCCTTTATTAATTGACCAAGTTATTGGACATGAAGAGTCCATAGAAACAATTAAGAAAGCAGCAAAACAAAGAAGAAACGTTTTGCTCATTGGAGACCCTGGTGTAGGTAAATCAATGCTTGCAAAAGGTATGGCACAGATACTGCCTCATGAAACCCTTCAGGATGTATTGGTATATCCAAACATGGAGGACAACAACCATCCTCTTGTAAGGACAGTTCCTGCAGGTGAGGGTAAAAAGATAGTCAAAGCAACTAAAGGGTCTGCAAAAGGTCATGAAGAGAGAAAGACAATCATTACAATGTTTGCCATAGGTGGAATTTTAGTTATAGGATTCATGTATGGAAGATTGCTTGAATCTATTATTGCAGCTGCTTTAATCTTACTTATCTCAATACAAATTAAGCCAAAAGCCAATAATATGTCTCCAAAATTGTTGGTTAACAATGAAGAATCAAGATTTGCTCCATTTATGGATGCTACAGGTGCTCATGCTGGAGCATTGCTTGGAGATGTTCGTCACGATCCATATCAGTCAGGAGGATTAGGAACCCCTGCACATGAACGTGTGGAAGCAGGTATGATTCACAAGGCAAACCGTGGAGTTTTATACATCGATGAGATTGGTACAATGAGCATGAAAACTCAGCAGGAACTCTTATCTGCAATGCAGGAAAAACAATATGCAATTACAGGTCAAAGTGAAAACTCAAGTGGTGCAATGGTGAGATCACAGGCAGTACCGTGTGACTTTGTACTTGTTGCATCAGGAAACCTTCAGGTATTGGAAGGAATGCATATTGCAATGAGGTCCAGAATCCGTGGATACGGTTATGAAGTATTCATGAAGGATTATATGGATGATACTACTGAAAACAGAGAGAAACTTGTCCAATTTGTAGCTCAGGAAGTTAAAAACGATGGAAGGATTCCTCACTTTGCTCCGGATGCATTGGATGAAATCATCATGGAAGCAAAAAGAAGGTCCGGAAAACAGAATGCATTAACTTTAAGATTAAGGGATCTTGGTGGTCTTGTAAGGTCTGCAGGGGATGTAGCTATTGAAAAAGGTGAGAAGTTAGTAACTGCAGCACACGTTGTTGAAGCTAAAAAATTCGCAAGGACACTTGAACAGCAAATAGCTGACCGTTCAATCATGCAAAGAAAAGACTACAGTATGGTATCTTCTGAAGGTGGAAGAGTTGGTCTTGTAAATGGTCTTGCGGTTATTGGTGATAGAAGTGGAATTGTTTCACCTATTGCAGCTGAAGCCGCTCCTACACAGTCCAAAAACGGTGGTAAAATAATTGCTACTGGTAAATTGGGTGAAATAGCTCAGGAATCCGTACAGAACGTAAGTGCATTAATTAAAAAATACACTAATAAGGATATTTCAGACTATGACATTCACGTCCAGTTTATCCAAACCTATGATGGTGTGGAAGGGGATTCTGCAAGTGTCAGTATTGCTACTGCAGTCATTTCTGCTGTTGAAGAAATTCCAATCGACCAGACCGTAGCATTGACAGGTTCACTCAATGTTCGTGGAGATGTAATGCCTATCGGTGGAGCAACAGCCAAAATCGAAGCTGCCGCAGAAGCCGGAATGAAAAAAGTATTGATTCCAAAGTCTAACCTGAAGGACGTTATGATTGAGAAAAAATACGAAGACATGATTGAAATCATTCCTACCGAAACCTTAAGCGACGTATTGGAAAATATTTTAATCAGCGGTTCTAAAAAGGACAAACTCATAGAAAAAATGAAAAACATAGGTTCTAGAGTTGCTGAAAAAGTTCCGCAAACCACAATCAATAATCCAACTACAAATTAATTTGGATTATTTTTTCTTTATTTTTTAATTTGACACTTTTTTTTAACTATTTTGCATAATAACAATTTTTATATATGATATATTTGTAATATATTTATCATGGTTAGTTTTTTTAAATTTAATATGGCAAAATTATCTGGGAAAGCAACATCTAAGGTTGCAAAGTATGGTCCCGGAAGTGGAGGAACATATCCAGGACACATCTTTACAAAAATAGCCGGACAGGAAGCTATTCCAAAATTGGCTTCCGATTTGAAGTACGGTTCAGTTTTAATCACAGGAACTAATGGTAAGACAACTACAACCACTCTTCTGATAAAACTAATGTCCAAGGATATTCAAATTAGAAAAAGTTATGAAAACAATATCCTAAACTCTATTGTAACAGCACTTTTATCTCAGAAAGGGGATTTGGGCATTTTTGAATATGGAATTCGTGACATGACTTGGGGAATTCCGGACACTGTTGAAAGATTAATCAAGCCGATAGGTGTTGTCTACACTACAATTTCACAGGAGCACACTCAGGTTGCAGGTGTTAAAAATCCTTTTGAATCATATTATGAAGCAAAAAGACTGCTTTCAAAAGGCATGACCAGAGGAGCTATAGTAACCAACTGTGATGATCCGAGAACAGCATTCATTGGAATCGACAAATCAAATGATGTTAATGTTAACTATTATGGAATCCAAACAGATTCCATTGAGGATATTGGTGCAAGCACCATAGAATGTCCTGAATGCGGCAAACAATTGGATTATTCTCACTTTTACCTGAATCACAGAGGAATCTATGCTTGTGAATGTGGATTTAAACGCCCAGAGCCTAATGTCAAACTAGTCAATGTCGAATTCGGTTCAGATAAATGGATTTTGGATATTGAAGGTGACCTGTATAATTATATTGCCAAAAAGAATGTTAAATTTAATTTAAAACTTAATGTACCTCCATTCGGTTTCCACAATATCTACAATACTTTGGCTTCAATCACTGCCTATGCAACATTCACTCCAAAAGTGGAAAACATAGAAACTACAGTCACAGACATTTTCAACAATCTTGACATGTCATTCATCCCTCCTGGAAGATTTGAAGTGGTTGATATAGGAGGAAAATTTGTAGGATTGGGTCAGGGAGATAATGGAGATGCGCTTAAAATCAATGCCATGTTTATGAATCAGTTCATAGATGCTCCTTTTGAATTCATCTACACCACTCCTGATGACAAAGAGGAAGAAATCTTTTATGACCATTATAAAGTAATAAAAAGCATGAATCCTGACCATATTATCGTGGTTCCCGGAAGACAGTCAATTGAAAAGGCTGAGGAATATTTCAATATCATAAAAGAGGATTATCCCGACGCCGAATTTTACCCTTTAAGCTATGATGAGATGAGTGTCAGAATAGAAAAGTTAAATGAGCTTGCAAGAAATTCCGACTATAAATATGTAATCATGACTGGATGCGGTGAAGAACAGGCAATGTGGGAAGAAATCAAAAAGAAAATGATTAATAGATAATTTTGCTATCTATTATCTCTTTTAATTTTTTATAGAACTCCATATTTGAGGGTTCAATCTCTTTAAAGGCGGCATCAATGCTGCAGCCGCACAAATCACAGCTTCCGATAATGTAATCTGATGAATCTTTTTTAATTAAAATTCCAAAAATTCTTTCCTTTTCATTTGAATATTTTTCAAACTCTTCCGGTGACAGTTTAAAATTGTAATCCTGTGTTGAGTAGATGTCGCATTCATTGATTACGGGGATGAACACATACATTCCTATGTTTAAAAAGACATTTTCATGTTTTAGAATTTTTAAAATCTTTTCTTCGAAGCTATCGTCAATGCTGATGTCGTATTGTTCCAGTTCGCTGATGTTGTTTGAGCCCATGTAGTAATTGTCATGGATTACTGTAGCAACCAAATCCGGATCTACATAATTATTGCAGGAAGCCCTAATATTTTTAATAGTTTCACTAAGATTCATTACAATATGCCTCGAACTCTTCACATAATGAAATCACTTTATCAAGATGAGGAATTGATTCAATCCAATCTACAGGTATTGCATCAAAACCATAATATATTCCGGCAAGCCCTCCGCAAATTGCCGCATTGGTGTCGGTGTCTCCACCCAGATTCACTGCCTTGAGAACTGCATCCTTATAGTTTTTGGTGGTCTTCAAGCAGTAAACAACGGTTTCGATTGTGTCAATGACATATCCTCCGCTCATGATGCCTTCTGAAAAGTCATCATCAAATATTCTTCTGAATTCGTCAAGCTCTTCATTATCTGCATAGTGTTCTTTAATCTTTTCACATGCATTGCTTATGTGTTCATCAATTGTCAAATCATTAGATAACATGGATTTTGCTATTTCAACATATAATACGCAGGCTATTTTTGACCTGTCATGGCCGTGGGTCAGGCTGGAGATGTTTTCAATTGTTTCATAGTCAATGTCTGAAATGAATGCAAGGGGCAGAATTCTCATTAAAGATCCGTTTCCATTGTCATGAGTTGAGGTTCCTCCGGATTTCAACGGTTCGGCTCCATCCCGATATCTGTTTAAACCCCTTATTGTAGTATTTCCAATGTCAAATGTTTCTCTGTACTGTGAATATTCATGATTAAATGCCCAGTTGCAGAATTCCTCCATTAGGTTATTGTAATCTATCCCTTTCATGTTGACAATGCTTCTCATGGTGGCTATTGTCATTGATGAATCGTCAGACCAGGTGCCCTTAGGCTGGTTGTATGTTCCATATTCTCTCATATCGACTACTGGGTCAGCTTCAAGTTCATTTCTTGAATAGAATTCAACAGGAACTCCTAATGCATCACCCACTACAAAACCGCAAATTCCATCTTTAACTTTCATAATTAAATATATATTTTTTGAAGTAATTAAAAATTTATATTTTAAAAACAAATGTAATTTCATGATTTTCAAAACCCCAAATCTCACATTAAGGCCGTGGAGCGAAGACGATGCTGAATGCTTATATCATTTCGCTAAAAATCCGAATGTAGGTCCAATAGCTGGATGGCCACCACATGAAAGTGTTGATGATAGTTTGAACATCATTAAAACTGTTTTTGCTAAAAAGGAAACCTATGCTATTGTGAAAGATGATGTTCCAATTGGATGTGTTGGCTTGCTGTTCCATCCGGATACCAATCACTGGTGGGGTGAAGGTGCAGTTGAGCTGGGATACTGGATAGCCGAGGAATATTGGGGAAAGGGATATGCTACAGAAGCATCAAAAGCCATAATCGACCATGCATTTGATGATTTGGGAATTTCACAGATATATGCATCATACCGGACTGAAAATGTCCGCTCAAAAAGGGTTCTGGAAAAATTGGGTTTTGAATATTATGCAGAAATGACGAATGAAAATTATCTGCATGAATTTTTCACAGAGGTTGCATTGAAACTTGAAAAATAATTAAATACTAAGAAATGTTAATTTTAACTAATGACTAGAAAATGTACTAACTGTGGATTTGAAAATCAGGATTATTATGATTATTGTGCCAAATGCGGCACTCCTCTTGTAGAAGGAGCAAAACCCAAACAATTTTATGTCTATAGGGCACAGCCAAGAATCAATAAAAGAAATCTGCTGATATCATATTTGGTAACCATATTCCTGTCATGGGGTGGCGTAATAGTATGGCTGATTTCAAAGTCCTCAAGCTTTACAATGTTTACTTTTTTCGGATTTTTCATGCCGTTCTATCTTGTCCAGTCAAAACATCCGCAAATTAAAAAACATGGAATAATTCAGCTTCTAATCTCACTGGTTGGTGTTGGTCTCTCTTTTTATCTAATGCTTCATAAATAAGAAAAAGGGGAAATTTAGACAAAATGGAAGCTAACATTTCCCATTAAAATTTGTATCGGAACTGCTAAAGGATTGAATGAACCCTTGCTCATGGCTGTACTGACTGCATCTCCCCTGTCCATGGTTCCGCTGACCTGATCATTTCCGGCATAACCGTTGTATGCGTCATTGGCACGAATGTTGTCAACCAGACCTGCTCCAAAAATGGATTCGGCAGCTTCAGGATTCACACTAAGGATTAGATGGGGTGAAAACTTGTAAGTATGTTCCATAACTTCTTTTGCGGCTCCATAAGGGTTGTTAGGTGAAAACAAATGGATGTCATGCAAGGTATTTCCATTTGGATGATATGAATTTCCAGGATAAATCCATTCAAAACCGCCTAAAACACTAAATTTAGCCGCCATGTCAACTCCAGGGTCACCTTCGTCAGTATCTTCAGCGAGAATTAATATTGGACTTGTCATTGTAAACAATAAAAAAGCAATAATAATTATCGCTATTATTCCCAATATTGTTTTTCCGGTTTTCATAATCATTTGTATTAACTCTTATAAGTATAAATACTTAACTTTTTTAATTATCAAAAACATATATGATAACATAAATATTTTGGTGATATTGTGATTATTGGTGGTTCAGCTTCTCAAGATTTAGCAGCTCATGTTGCACGTGAACTTGGCGAAGAATTACGTTATGTTGAAACTAAAAAGTTTCCAGATGGTGAAAGGTATTTGAGAATTGACGGAGTCATTGATGATGAAGTAACTGTCATTCAGTCTACCGGATACCCTCAGGATGAAAATTTGATGGAATTATTATTTATAATAGCCAATCTCAAGGATTTGGGTGCTAAAAAAGTCAGGGCAGTAGTTCCATATATGGGATATGCAAGACAGGAAAAACGTTTCAATCCGGGTGAAACCGTTTCTGCCAAAATCGTTTGTGATTTGATACAGTCTGCAGGTGCAGATGAATTCATAACATTCAACATTCATGAGGCATGTGTTTTAAACTTCTTTGACATTCCTGCAAAAAACGTCTCAGCAATGCCTGCCATTGCAGAATATCTGGACAAGAAATACTTCAGGAAAAGCGATGAAAAGCCATTGATTATTGCGCCGGATAAAGGAGCGTATGGATTTGCACAGGAAATGTCTGAAATCATCGGATGTGACTGCACATACCTGACAAAAGTCCGTTTAGGTCCTGATAAGGTTGAAACTAAAATTGTCGATGTAAGATGTGATAGCGAAAGTGAAAACACTGTTAATGTTGATTCCGTAAAAGGAATGCATGCAATCATCATTGATGATATTATTGCAACCGGAGGAACCATTGTAAATGCAATAAACATTTTAAAACAGCACGGTGCTTCATCAATTGATGTATGTTGCGTACATCCTATTTTGACCAATAACGGCGCTACAAGAATCTATGAAGCAGGTGCCAATAAGATTATTGGAACAAACAGTCTGTCTTCAGACACTTCACGAGTATCACTTGCAAAATCAATTGCTGATGCCTTGAGGGATTAGAATGGATAAGGAACAGATAAAACGTGAATTGGTTGACATTTCCAATAAGATCTTGGAGAAATATGCTGAAATGGATGTTGTTGAAACCATTTCTGTAATGAATATGGCTGCAAAAACCATATTTCTGGGCTCTCTTAAGGTTTACAATTATGAGGTCATTCCAAATGTCATGAGAGATTTGGAAAAAGAGCTGAAAGGATATGGAGATTTGGTCGTTAGAGACCAGAAGGTCACTCCATGCTGCTCTCCAAGTTACACTCATATCAGCTTCAATATTACAGTTCCAAACTAGATGATTATGAAAGAATTTAAACTGAAGTCACCCTACAAACCATTGGGTGACCAACCAAAAGCCATTAATTCATTAGCCGAAGGCATAAAAAGCGGCATAAAGGAACAGACTCTTTTAGGAGTAACAGGTTCTGGAAAGACTTTTACAATGGCAAATGTCATTGAAAAAGTCCAAAAGCCCACTTTAGTCATTTCACACAACAAAACTCTGGCTGCACAGCTATATGAGGAATTCAAGGAATTCTTCCCGGACAATGCAGTGGAGTATTTTGTCAGCTATTATGATTATTATCAACCTGAAGCCTATGTGCCTCGAACGGATACATTCATCGACAAGGAAGCTTCAATCAATGAGGAAATAGACACAATGAGGCATTCTGCAACTCAGTCTCTTCTTTCAAGGGATGATGTCATTGTCGTGAGTAGCGTAAGCTGCATTTACGGTATCGGATCTCCTGAAGATTACGGTGAATTTGCATTCGGAATTGCCGTTGGGGATATCTACGACAGATCTGAAATTCTCAAACGATTGGTGTTCATGCAGTATGAGCGAAATGACATCGAATTTGACAGAGGTCAGTTTAGAGTAAGGGGAGATGTCATTGAAATCAATCCGGTTCATGGGACCCCTCCAATAAGAATAGAACTGTTCGGTGATGAAATAGACGCCATAAGCATAATCGATAAGGTCACCGGAAAAAAACAGGAATCCCTTCAGAGATATATGATTTTCCCTGCAAAGCACTTTGTTGTCGGCCAGGACAAGATGGACAGGGCTATAGACAACATTTCAAAAGAATTGGATGAAAGGCTTGAGGAACTTAAACTTACGGGTAAACTTCTGGAAGCGCAAAGGCTGGAGCAACGTACCCGTTTTGACATTGAAATGCTCCATGAGATGGGATACTGTCCAGGTGTAGAAAACTATTCCATGCACCTGTCAGGCCGTAACTGGGGAGACAAGCCATACTCGCTTTTAGAATACTTCCCTGATGAATTTTTAACAATAATAGACGAATCACACGTAACAGTTCCGCAAATAAGGGGAATGTATAATGGGGACCGTGCACGTAAGGAAACCCTTGTGGAATACGGTTTCAGATTGCCGTCAGCCAAGGAAAACCGTCCATTGAGATTCGATGAGTTTGAATCATCTGTTGACCAGGTCATTTATGTATCTGCAACACCAGCACAATATGAGCTGGCGAAATCAAGAAATGTTGTTGAACAGATTATAAGGCCGACCGGACTGGTGGACCCTGAAGTATTGATAAGGCCGGTGACAGGTCAGGTTGAAGATCTGCTCAAGGAAGTTAGAAAAACCGCCGAAAAGGATGAACGTGTGCTGGTTACAACACTGACAAAAAGAATGGCAGAGGATTTGACTGACTATTATGCAAGAATAGGCGTTAAAGTAAGGTATATGCACTCTGAAATCGACACGCTGGAGAGAATCGATATCGTGGATGACTTGAGGAGGGGTAAATTCGATGTTCTCGTTGGAGTAAACCTTTTAAGGGAAGGTTTGGATTTGCCGGAAGTCTCTTTAGTCGCCATTCTCGATGCAGATAAGGAAGGATTTTTAAGAAATGAAACCTCTCTCATACAGACAATCGGCAGGGCCGCAAGAAATGTCAACGGCCGTGTGATAATGTATGTGGACGACATGACAGATTCTGTCAAGAACGCATATGAAACCACACTCAAAAGGCGCAAGCTCCAGATGAAATACAATGAAGTTCACGGAATAACACCAAAATCAACCCAAAGAACCCTGAAAGAAAAACTCGCTGAAGAAGATGAGAAATACAGAGGCATTGGAACTGATGTCAGTAAAATGCCTAAAGATGAGCTTCAATTGCTGATTAAGGATTTGGAAAGGGACATGAAGGATGCAGCTGCAAGACTTGACTTTGAAAGGGCTGCCGATTTAAGAAACAAGCTTTATGCCTTAAAAGGATTTGACAAATAGTTTCTCACAGTTGTGATTTTGTGCATAATAGCACTTCAACAATTTATTTGTAATACTTTTAATATAATTAGTATTATTAATTCTGGTGGTGGTTGTTATTTTTGATTACACATTAGAAGAATTGTTGTTGTTTCTGAAGGACTTGGATGAATCTCAAATAAAAGAGTCAAGACATTTCATCGAATCAAATATCACTAGAAATGAAGATATTGGGATGATTTATGATTTGTTATTAAATGAAAAACCAGTACAAGTTGGTAAAACAAAAACTGGGACGTATAAAGTTGTTTTTGAGCATCCTTATCGAAAATCTAAAGATATATATTTGATTATTATGATAATTAATAGACAAGAAATAACTCTAAAAACAATCTATACAGCTAATAGTTCAAGGAGGCTTCGCGAACATGAGCCAAATTAAAAAATTTGATTTAAAATATTCGTATGACATTGAAGTTGACAGCATATTTATTAAAATTACAGAGAACTATAAATATCAGGAATCATTGGAGCTTGAAGATGGTATAATATTGGATTTCAGTGAGGAGGGTATTCCTGTGGCATTAGAAATTTTAGACATCAGTAATCTGTTCTCTGTTAAAAAAGATTGTTTTAACAATATAGAAAATATTAATATCACTATTGCTATAACCAATTCAAGCATATCTTTAAACCTTCTTATGGAATTATTGATAAATAATGAGAAAATAGATCAACCATTCAGTACTGTTGCCAAAAATATAATTAATGTGCCTGAAATGGAAGTCATATGTTATTGTTAATTTTGATTTTGGAAAATTTGAAGAATCAATATGCCACAGAGGAAAAAGTTAATTTTGTATTTTAGTAAAGTGAACAAACATTTTAAAGCATAAAAAACAATTAAAAAATACTTATCAAATGCTCTCTGAAAGACTTTATAAGCTAGTTTGTTCTAATATTATATAACTAATTTTAGGAGATTATTATGGCTGAAAATTCTAAAAAACAAATTGTCATCAAGGGTGCACGTGAGCACAATCTACAGGATATCGATGTCAGTGTCCCCCGTGATGAATTCATTGTAATTACAGGCATCAGTGGGTCAGGCAAGTCTTCACTGGCTTTCGATACAATCTATGCTGAAGGACAGCGCAGATATGTCGAATCACTCTCAGCTTATGCAAGACAGTTTCTGGGTCAGATGAAAAAACCTGAGATGGAATCCATAGAGGGACTGTCTCCTGCTATTTCAATTGACCAGAAAACAACAAGGGAAAACCCAAGATCTACTGTAGGTACAATTACAGAAATTTATGATTATTTGAGATTACTTTATGCAAGAATTGGTATTCCTCACTGTCCAAATTGTGGAAAGGAGATTTCACAGCAAACCATAGGACAAATTGGAGATTCAATCATCGAGGAAGGTGAAGGATTAAAAATTCAAATCCTCTCTCCTGTCGTCAGGGATAAAAAAGGTCAGCACAAGGATGTCCTGGAAGATCTGAGAAACAAAGGTTTTGTCAGAGTCCGTGTTGACGGCGAAATAAGGGATTTGGAGGAAGACATTGATTTGCCTAAAACCTATCGTCACAACATTGATGTTGTGGTCGACAGACTTAAGATAAGACGTGATGTGGACTTTAAGAGAAGATTAGTGGATTCCCTTGAAACTGCAGCCGAATTTGCAGGAGGTCTGATTACCGTTTTATTTGACAATGGTGAAGAGGAATATGAGAAAAAGTACTCAGAACACTTTGCCTGCGTTGACTGTGGAATAAACTTTGAGGAACTTACCCCAAGGATGTTTTCATTCAACGCTCCACAGGGGGCATGTCCTGAATGTAATGGTATAGGCTCCAAAATGGAGATTGATCCTGATTTGATAGTTCCGGATGCCACACTGACACTGAATGAGGGAGCCATTGCGCCATGGTCAAAATCCGCCAAAAGGGAAAACTATTACTATCAGATGCTTGAAGCGGTATCAAAACACTTCAACTTCAGCATGGACATTCCATTCAACGAACTGGACGAGGAATATCAAAACACTATTCTTTATGGCTGCAATGAGAAGATACCGTTCACTTTCAAGAGAAGAAATAAATCTTACATGGTCAACCGTAAATTTGAAGGGGTCATTCCAAGAATGGAGAGACTATACCTTGAAACCAAATCAAACTATTCCAGAAAATACATCTCCAAATTCATGAGCGACAGAAAATGTCATGTCTGTGACGGAAAGCGTTTAAGGCCTGAAGTATTGGCAGTTACTGTTGGCGGAAAATCCATCATTGACGTTTGTGATTTGGCAATAAAGGATTCCTATCAGTTTTTCCAGGATTTAGAACTTACCGAACGTGAAAACTTCATTGCTAAAGAAGTTTTAAAAGAGGTTAAGGAACGTTTAAGCTTCTTGGTTGAAGTGGGACTCGATTACCTGTCAATGTCAAGATCATCAGGTACACTTTCCGGTGGTGAGGCTCAAAGAATCAGATTGGCCACTCAAATAGGTTCAGGGCTTGTTGGAGTATTGTACATTTTGGACGAGCCAAGTATAGGTCTTCACCAAAGAGACAATATGAAGTTAATAGAAGCTTTAAAAAGACTTAAAGATTTGGGAAATACGTTGGTTGTTGTTGAGCATGATGAGGAAACCATTCTCTCAGCGGATTATGTTGTAGACATAGGTCCTGGTGCCGGGGAGCATGGTGGTAAAGTAGTTGCTCAGGGAACCCCTTTTGATATTATGAACAATCCTGATTCCATTACCGGCCAGTACATTTCAAGAGAAAAGAAGATTGACATTCCTAAATCAAGACGTGAAGGAAATGGAATGTTCATTACAATCAAGGGTGCAGCCCAAAACAATCTGAAGCATATCGATGTTGATATTCCATTGGGTAAATTTACCTGCGTAACCGGTGTAAGCGGCTCTGGAAAAAGCAGTCTGATTAATGAAATTCTTTATAAGGGAGCTAAAGGAAAACTTGCCAAGAAATTCACTTTTGCAGGCAAATTCGATGAAATTGAAGGATTGGAAAACATCGACAAGGTTATTGCCATTGACCAGAAACCAATCGGTAGGACTCCAAGGTCAAATCCTGCAACATACACAGGAGTATTTACGGATATTCGTGATCTTTTTGCAAACACTCCTGAATCAAAAGCCAGAGGATATAAACCTGGAAGATTCTCATTCAATGTTAAGGGCGGAAGATGTGAAGCCTGTTCAGGTGATGGTATTGTGCAGATTGAAATGCACTTTTTGGCGGATGTGTTTGTCCCTTGTGAAGTCTGCGGCGGTAAGAGATACAACGAAGAGACTTTGGATATAAGATACAAGGGTAAAAACATCTATGAAGTCCTGGAAATGACAGTTGAAGAGGCATTGGAATTCTTTGAACACATTCCAAAAATCACCAAAAAGCTCCAGACATTGTATGATGTCGGTCTTGGCTATATGAAAATCGGCCAGCCTGCAACAACACTTTCCGGCGGGGAAGCTCAAAGGATAAAACTTGCAAAAGAGCTTTCAAGAACCAGTACCGGCAAGACTTTATACATTCTCGACGAACCGACTACAGGTCTTCACTTTGCCGACATCAAAAGGTTGCTTGACGTGCTTGCAAGATTGACAGATGCAGGCAATTCAGTAGTTGTCATTGAGCATAACCTGGATGTAATCAAAACTGCCGACCACATCATTGATTTGGGTCCTGATGGCGGTGACGGTGGAGGTGAGGTCATAGCTACCGGAACTCCTGAAGAGGTTGCTGAAACCGGAACATATACAGGTGAATTCCTCGAGAAAATGCTTGATGAAAACATAACTCCGTATGCAAAGGAATTGGTAGAAGATATCGGAAAATAGAATATCCTCTATTTTTATTATTTTTAACAATTTTTTTTAATAATATTAATGTGTTTTACTAATTTTTCATTATTTTTTTCACTATTTTATTCAATATTTGATGCATTATTTAAAAAAAATATATTATATGAAGTCATTTTTTTATAACATTTCAATAAATTTATATATTTCACTGAATAAATTTTTAACCGACACTAATAATAGATAACTTTAAATATTTGTTTAAAGCCTATTAGTAGTACAGTTATTATCGGTGATAATGATGAGAGAGTTATATGAAAAAATGATAAATGAATCAATGGCTGCTCAAAAAGCAGACGTTGCAGTTATATCTGAAAACAGATATAATGACTTTAAAATCACTGATGCAAAGCCATATGCTGACGCTGTGGCTGGCATGAAAGCGCTAGACAACCAAGCAGAATCTGTAATTAACCTGCACAAGGAATCTGTTAAAAACCACTTTGAAATTTTATCTTCCATTACAGACACATTGAAATGTGAAGATGATCCGTTCATTGAACATTTCCAAACTCCTCCTGTTTTAGAAATTTTATGTGAAGAAGATGGTGAATTTGCAGACAGTGTAGATAAATTTATTCAAGCTATTGCTGATAATGAGGCTCTTGTTGCAAAAGAATCAATCAGAAGATATGGTGGATTTTACGGACCAACATGTGTAGTTGACTTTGCATTGATGCCTGGAAGTACCAGTAATGTCGTAAATCAAATATTGCAAAAAACTGACATTCCGGTAGCTCACAAACAGGCAATCTTATCTGCAAAATCATGGGGTATGAACACCTCATATGGTATTGGAGACGCTTTTGCAAATGCTATCGAAGCAGGAGCGACAGCAGCTGAAGCAACTGAAAAGGAAATTGCAGCATTGCAAATGATTTACAAAACCCCTATTGAAGGACAAGGTACATTAATGGATGACGCTGACCATTCTTCATTTGATGTAAGAGATTACATGAACAAATATAAAAAGGCAATGACTTCAGCAGTCAAAGCCGCAATGGATGATGGAGTACACTACGGTAACATCGTAACTGTACCTGCATATTGTGTAGGTGATATCGGACACCATATCGGCCAATCCACTTACAACATGTGTAAGGATGATGTGACTTTAGCTATTGTTCAGGCAACCGCTGACGTTATAGGAAATACATTGACATCCAACTTGGACAATTATAAATCAGAATTCGATGTCCTTAAGTTAGCAACTGGTTCATCTGCTTGTGCAACTGAATTTATTTTAGAATTGGATGGATTTAACGCACCTATGGTTGTAGACCTATTCTCTAAAAGATTCCACAACTTCGTACAACAATATCCAACAAGAGGTGCAGCTGCAGAATTGCACAACTGTGACTTCATGGACATGATTTACAGAGGATTCAATGCAATCAGCGGAGCCCGTAAATTCAGAGCAGGCACCGGCGGAGAACTTGTGCCAAAAATCAACGGATTTGCAGTTGACCTAAGTCCTATTTTAGAAAGTGAAATTGTAATGAATCCACAAAGATACACTTACCCTGCATGTGCAATTACAGTAAGATTCTCTTCACTTATGAGATTAGCAGACTATCCATGTCTTTTAACTTCAGAGCCAATTACAGCAACTATGATGACAAATATCATTGCACTTAACAAAGAAGCACCAGGATCTCCGGTCAGAGGTTGTAAAAACTGTGCTGCTGCTTCACTTGTGGACAACAAACATGAATACTGTCAATGGAGGGAAGCTGTATAGGCGATAAAAATGACTTGTAATATTAGAAAAAAATTCTTTGCAGAATTTTTAGGAACATTTTTCCTAGTATTTTTCGGTACCGGTTCAGCAGTTGTGACCTTATTGATTTCAAATACCGTTACTCCGGGTGCTGCAGCTATTGGACCGTTAGGAGGATTAGGTGACTGGATTGCCATAGCTTTGGCATTCGGTCTGACTGTAATGATATGTATTTATGTATTCGGAAAGATATCAGGTGCACACTTGAATCCAGCAGTAACAATTGGACTGCTTGTAACCAAAAACATTGACTTAATCGACAGTGTCTACTATATAATTGCACAGGTTATAGGTGCATGTTTAGGAAGTCTCTGTCTGTTCCTTTGCCTTGGTGCTCCGGCAGTAACAATCGGAGGATTAGGTGCAACAGCTCCGGGTCTTGGCGTAAGTTACCTTCAGGCAATGTTTGCCGAGTTTTTAGGAACATTCTTCCTCATGATGGTTGTAATGGGTGTTGCAGTTGATAAAAAGGCAGAACCTGGTTTTGCCGGAATTTCAATTGGTATGGCCGTTGCAGCAGTAATCGTAGTTCTCGGTGCATTTACCGGTGCTTCAATCAACCCTGCACGTACATTCGGACCATACTTATTGGATACCTTGCTTGGCGGTGCAAACCTCTGGGGATTCTTCCCAATATACTTGGTTGGACCTATTCTTGGTGCAATCTGTGCAGCATTTGCATATGCATATCTTGCAAAAGGCAGTGGAGTTTGCGAACTTCCACAACCATTCAACGACGAATAATTCTATTTTGAATTATTCTATTTTTTCTTTTTTTCACATTAACTTTTGTTTTATCTGGATTTTCTCATTGTTTAATGACTTTTTAAAATATTTTTAAACTAGAATCAATAGTGTTTTTGACTTGTTTTTTATATTTTCAAATAAATATTGCTTTATATTCTTATAAAAAGATTTATATTCTTTTAAATCTAAATTAAAGATTAATACATAAGTTAAAAGGAGGTCATGTTGTCATGGAATTTCATGAGGATATTATTTTCAAATCTCAGGGTCAGGAGTATGGACAAAAATTAATTGAAATTATTGATATTCCTGGAAAGATAGTGGAAATTCATCCAACTGAGTATAGTGTCATTGACCCGAAAATGTACAAACCTGATTTGGTTTTTGAACTGGAAGACAAGGTAATAATACTTGAATTTCAAAGTACTTATGTGGATGTTACTGATAAGAGAAGATTTAGATTCTACAGTGCTTTAGTTGATAATGTTGCTATCAAATCTAAAAAACCTATTGAGGTACATGTTCTAAGTACAATTGAAAAGGATAATACGAAATGTTATATGGTTAATCAGCAGTCTAGATTTCCAATATATATTCATTCTCTTGAAAAATATGATGCAGATGAGTTTTTAAATACTATTAACTTCAAAATAGAAAATAAGAAAAAATTGTCCAAAAAAGAATTACTATTAATAAGTTTGCTTTGTTTCATGAAATCAAAGAAAAATTCTGATCAGCTGATACTGAAATCTGCAATAACAATAACAAATATTCCGGATTATAATTCAGAAATTGCTCAATTTGTAAAAGGAGTAATATTGTTGTTATGCGACAAATTTGTTAATGATGAATCATTGAACAAAACAATTTCAAATTTGGTAGGTGGTAACATGAAAATTGTGGAAGATTATGCCCAAAGGAAAGTAGATGAAGCAAAACTAGAATTCCAAAAGGAATTACAAGCAAAAGATGATGAGTTATTTGCTAAGGATGAGGAATTAGTTGCTAAGGATGAGGAATTAAATGCCAAATATGATGAGTTTAAAAAATCCAAGCAAAATGTTGTAATAAATTTAGATAAGGAAGGTTTTTCCATCAGTGATATTGCAAGACTTGCGGATGTTAGTCTGGAGTTTGTTAGTGAAACATTATCAAAATAATAGTTTTCATCATTAACTTATATAATTGAGATTATACTAATATATAATAAGGTGATTATTTGAGTTTTGATATGAAAGAAGCTATTTTAATTTTTATTCGTGGGGTCCTGATGGGTTCTGCAGATATTGTTCCTGGTGTTTCCGGCGGAACAATAGCATTGATTACAGGAATTTATGGTCATTTAATTGAAGCAATAAGTAAAATCAAATTCGGATTTGTAAGGCCCCTTCTGAAAGGTGACATTAAAGGTTTTAAAAACGAACTCTTTGAAGAAATTGATTTCAAATTCTTCATACCGCTGGTTTTGGGTATTGGTGTTGCTTTCTTAACACTGGCTAAGGTCGTAACCTATTGTATGGATACACAAACTGCACTTACATATTCCTTCTTTTTAGGTTTAATTATAGCTTCAGCAGTAATTTTATTTAAAAAACTCAATCAAATAAATTTGAAAAATATAATATTTGCCGCTATCGGCGCAATTTTGACTTATGTCTTTGTAAGTTTGAATCCTATTGCTGCCAATCATTCACTGCTTATAATATTTATTTCAGGTATGATAGCCATTTGTGCAATGATTTTGCCAGGTATTTCCGGTTCATTCCTACTGTTATTGCTGGGTCAGTACAAATACATGTTGAATGCACTTCATGAACTTCATTTTACAGAAATCATTGTTTTTGTAGTTGGTGCATTGATAGGAATACTTGGATTTTCAAAAATCCTGAATTATTTGCTCAAAAACCATGAAAAGGTAACAATGGCATTTCTTATTGGTGTAATGCTTGGATCTTTAAGGGTTCCTGGTGTTGAAATTGCAAATTCTGTTGGCATGAATTTTGCAAGTCTGTTCCCGTGCCTTATCGTTGCAGTTATCGGTTTCGGACTGATTATTATTTTGGAAACCAAATTTGATTACATTGACTAGTTTAACTAAAATGTAATCATATTGGCTATTTTTTTTAAAATTTCTGATTAAACGTTTATTTTTGTAAAATTATTTATAATTATTTTGATAGATATATCATTCAACAAAACTTTTTGTTTTAACCGGTGAAAAAATGAAATTTAAATTGATATATCTAGTGATGATTATTGTCATTTTCTCCTCCATTGCAGCTGTCAGTGCAGGTGAGCTAAATGAAACATTAACTGCAGATGTCAGTGATGATTTGGCTTTGGAGGATGATAATGTATTAACAGTTTCACAGGATAATCCGCTTGAAGATTATCGTGATGAAAGCATCTTGAACATATCCGGCAATGAAGATAATGTTGTTTTGCACAAGGATGATGATTCTACAAAGGAAAGTGAATCTCCATTATATGGGATTGTGGATATAGGTTCAAATTCCATGGAATTGAGAATATATGAAATTAAGAAAAGCGGAAAGCCCAAATCTGTTTTTTCATTATCTGAAAAGTCAGTAACTGCAATTTATGTTGAAAACAACACTTTGTCAGAAAAGGGGATTGACGAATTTGTATCCATTATGAAGGACTTTAATGTGGTAATGGATTTGCTCAAGGTCAAGACCAAATATGCATTTGCCACTGCCAGCTTAAGGAAGATAGATAATAGTGCGGAAGTGATTGCAGCCGTTAAAAAGAAGGTTGGTTTGGATATTCACTTGTTGAGTGGTGAGAAAGAGGCAATGACAAGTTTCAATGCTGTAAAGGACAGTGAACTGACAACCGATAATGGTATTGTCATTGATTTGGGTGGAGGAAGTTGTGAAGTGATTGATTTTGTCAATAAAACTGTAATAACTTCTGAAAGTATGCCGATAGGTTCAAACTCAATTTATGTAGATTATGTCAGTGAAATGTTTCCAAACGGCACTGAGATTAAGGAAATAGAAAATAGGGTATTGGATGAGCTGAAAAAGCTTTCTGTTACAAATGATACTCAAAGACATGATTTATTCGGTTTGGGTGGATCTGTTAAGACTATCAAGAAAGTTTTGGTATATTTCGAATCCATCGATGATGATACAGACTGTATTCCTGTTTCAATGATGGATTCTTTATTGGATATTTTCAGCCAGCCGACAAAAGACAATTATCAAACAATCCTGAATATCAATTCTGAAAGAATTAATACATTCGTACCTGGTTTGGTTATTACAAGAACAATTGCCAATTATTTCAACATTTCCTATTTGCATTTCTGCAAAAATACGGTAAGGGATGGAATTATGGCGGAAATCCTTGAAAATGAAAGCAGGGAAACTAAAGAAAAACAGAATGTTTCCTTAAATGTTAGTGACATTTCTATTGCCATAGATGAAAATGCGGAAATTCCGGTAACACTTCCAAGCAATGCAACAGGAACAGTTAAAGTTAAATTGGATAATGGCGAGTATGTTTCTTCACTTTTAAACGGAAGCTGCATTATCATTCTTCCGAAATTGCAGTCAGGCAATTATTCGGTTAAGATAACTTATAGCGGTGATGATAATTATGCATCCAACAAAACAAAAATAAACGTTCATGTCAAATCAGCATCACTTAATGCACATGATATGGTTCGTGGATATAATAGTGATTATGACTATCAGATAAAATTAATTGACGAGAATGGAAACGGCATTTCAAACAAATTGATTTCATTTACTGTAATGTCAAATCAATATTATGCAATAACGAATGGCGATGGTTTTGCAGGTGTTAAAGCAAACTTAAATGCAGGTACATATAATGTCACTGTTTCATCTGCAATTGCCGGAAATTCCACAGTAACACTGAAAATACTAAAGAGATTTGAAAACAACAGTAATTTAAATGTTTATTACGCAAGCAATGCCAATTATAAGGTCAGGATTATTGGAGATGATGGAAATCCCGAAACTGAAGGTCAAAATGTTACTGTACTGATTGACAATAAAATGAAAAGCTATAAAACAGATAAGAACGGATTTATTACAGTTGAAATTGATAAAAACTTTAAAGTTGGTACACACACCATCAAAATCCAGTATAGGAATGCTAGCGTTAAAAATAAGGTTGCTGTAAAGCATCTGCTGGCTCTTAAATCAGCAACCGTGAAAAAATCCGCTAAAAAATTGGTGTTAACCGCAAGTCTGGCAAAGGTCAACGGAAAATATCTGAAAAATAAAAAGATTACATTCAAATTCAACGGCAAAACCTACAAGTCAAACACCAATTCCAAAGGCTTTGCAAAGGTTACCATCAAATCAAGTGTCCTCAAAATGCTT
Organism: uncultured Methanobrevibacter sp.; assembly: GCA_900318035.1. Lineage (GTDB taxonomy): Archaea > Methanobacteriota > Methanobacteria > Methanobacteriales > Methanobacteriaceae > Methanocatella. The sequence goes on along the minus strand of ONJC01000022.1, from coordinate 22,419 downwards.
AAGGATGGAAAAAAAGTTTCTTACCAGGCGATTTACCTTAAGGATACTGTTAAAAGAACTGCAAAAATCTTAAAGTAGGTGTAACTCTAACACCTCATCTTTTTTTTTCTTTTTTGCCGAATCAGGTAAATTTACTTCCAGATTATTCAAAGCCGAAAATGTGGGTTTGATTCGGTAAATCTATATTAACAATTAAGAATATAATTTAAATCAATGTTGGTTTTAAAGAAAGTTAAAAAACAGTGGAGGTTATATCCAATAGGTTCTCCGAAAGGGGCTCTTAATCATAAAAGGGAACCTGAATTTGTTGGAAACATCAAATTTTCAAATCAAGGCGACACGCTGGCCATTGCCAGATTTGTTGCAGATTACAATTTCAATGACAATTCCTCACTGAATGAAAAGCTGATGCCTCCTGGTGAAGTAATTAAATTACTCAGATCCCAAGCTGTATTTTTAGCAACACCTGATGAAAAAGTGGAAAAATTCCTCAAATCTTTAAATATTAAGGTTAGAAAAACTCAGGTCTGTGATTTCTGTGCCTTTGAAGGCAATATAACCATTGTAAACTCATCATATTCATATAAACATAACAATCAACTAATCTGCAAGGATTGTGCACATGACACTATCAAGGAAGAACTGAAGCTGCAGGGATTTGATAAAGCCATTTTCAGAAATCTTAAAAAGACTTTGGAGACAACAGGAAGTCTGGAAAAAACTTTATCTGTTCTTGACCCTCATTTTGATGCAATCAAAAACAGGAATCTGACATTATTTGACAAAACCAAAAAGTCAAGGCATATCGTCCCTCCTGTTGACATGAAGCGATTGAAGATACCTAAGGACTTTAAGCAAATCCTTTTAGATTCCGGAAATACCAAGTTGCTGCCGGTTCAGTATTTGGCCATCAAGGAAGGGCTTTTGAAAGGAGAAGATTTGCTTGTTGTAAGTGCAACAGGTTCAGGTAAAACGCTGGTCGGTGAGCTTGCAGGAATTACAGAGGCATTAAAAGGCAAAAAATTCGTATTTTTAACTCCTCTGGTTGCTCTTGCCAATCAGAAATATCGTGATTTTAAAAAGAAATACTCCAAACTTGGATTAAAGGTAGCCATTAAGGTTGGAAGAAATCGTGTTAAGGCAAAGGGAGAGCTGAATTTCCCTGATTCAGATGTTTCATCATCAGATATTGTTGTTGCAACCTATGAGGGAGTCGATTATCTTTTAAGAAACGGCAACTCCAAAAGCCTGTCCAATCTGGGTGTTGTCTTGATTGACGAAATTCACATGATTGATGATGAAGACCGTGGAACACGCCTCAACGGTTTGATTAAGCGTATCAAGCATTTATATCCTAAAACTCAAATCATAGGACTGTCCGCTACAGTTAAAAATCCGGAATTTTTGGCCGATGAATTCAACATGAAGCTGGTAAAGTATGACGAGCGGCCGGTTCCTCTTGAAAGGCACCTTGTATATGTCAGAAATGAATCTCAAAAACGCCATCTGATGCAAAGACTGGCTAAAAAAGAATTCAATACCAAATCCAAAAAAGGTTATAGGGGCCAGACCATCATATTTACAAATTCAAGGCGAAAGACTCATCAAATCGCCAATTTCCTAACAAACAAACATGTCAATGCAAAGGCATATCATGCGGGACTGTCCTATTATAAAAAGGAAAAAATAGAAAAGGACTTTGACAGAGGCAGGATTTCCTGTGTCGTTACGACAGCGGCTCTTGCGGCTGGTGTTGATTTTCCGGCTTCACAGGTAATATTCGACTCACTGGTCATGGGAAACAAATGGATTAATCCGAATGAGTTTTCACAAATGCTTGGCCGCGCAGGAAGGCCATCCTATCATGACAGAGGTATTGTCTATCTGATTCCTGAAGTTGGAAATGACTTTGCAGGAGAGTCTGAAGAGGCAATGGCTTTGGAGCTTTTGGAAAGCAACAGCGAGGATGTCTATATAGAGTATGATGAGGAGTCTGCCTATGAGCAGATTCTTGCCGATATTTCATCAACATCCATTAAATCAATGGATGAACTTAACAAATTCTATAAAAACATTGATGTTCCAATAAGCATCAAGATAGCTGTTGACGAAATGGGGAAGTTGGGACTGATAAATAAAAGCCTCAACAATAAACTAGAAGTTACAAAATATGGGCGAGCAGCATCAGTATCATTTTTATCAATTGGGGATGCAGAATTCATAAAAAATACTTTAAATGATTATAATTATCTCAAACGCTATGTAGGGCTTTCACCGATGTATAAGAAAAAGGACAAGTATGATAAGCTTAAGGTGCTGATTTTGGCAATGGCACTTGATTTGGAAATGTTTGAAAATGCGTATCTGTCAAGTGTAATTCACAACCAGATTGCAAATGCTCTTAAAATCAAATTTTCAACAAGACTGTTTGCGGAATCCACTTTGGATATAATTTCATCAGGTGAAGCCATTGAAAAGGTAGACAGGAAATTCCAGGATGCGCTTATTGCCCTTCAGACTGATTTCATGCAGTGCAGATGTCAGGACAGACCATTTTGCAGCTGCATGCAAAGGGGAATTTCAGAGGTCATTGTTCACGAAAGACTTAAAGGCAAGGACCCCCAAGATATATCAAATAAGTTATTCAGAAAATATCAGATTCAGGTCTATCCTGGAGACATTTTCTCATGGCTGGATAATTTTGTAAAAAACCTTGATGCAATAAAAAGAATAGCTAAAGCTTACAACCGGCAAAATTTTGTCAAGAAAACTAATTGGTTAATTAAAAAAATAGAAAACGGGTGAATGAAATGTATGCAGAAGATAAAATATTGATAGGTTGCAATGAAAATACTCCAGTGTTTTTATTGCCGAAACTGGCTAACAGGCACGGTCTGATAGCAGGAGCAACAGGAACCGGTAAAACAATTACCTTGAAGACACTTGCGGAATCATTTTCCGATATGGGCGTTCCGGTATTTTTAGCGGACATGAAAGGGGATATTTCAGGACTTGCCAAAATAGGTTCCGAAACTGAAAAAATCAAGGAAAATGTTGATAAATACGGTCTTGCAGCTAAAGGATTCAAATATCAGGCATATCCTGTTGAATTCTGGGACTTGTTCGGTGAAAAAGGTCTTCCGGTAAGGGTAACACTATCTGAAATGGGGCCTACACTTCTTGCAAAAATCCTCAATCTGTCTGAAGCACAAACCGGTGTTTTGAATATTGTATTCAGGGTTGCAGACAATAATTCCCTGCCTATCATAGACTTGAAGGACTTAAAAGCAATGATCAATCATGTCGTTGAAAACAAGGCGCAGTATGAAAGCGAATATGGTGCAATTGCCGAAAAATCAGCAAATACCATCTTAAGAAGCCTTATTACTCTTGAAGACCAAGGAGGTAACGACTTTTTCTTTGAACCTGCACTTGATTTGAATGACTTTATCAGATTGGATGAAAACGGAAAGGGTATCATCAACATTCTTGATGCTCAAAAACTCTCACTTTCTCCGGAAATCTACTCAACATTTTTATTGTGGATGCTCTCAGAACTGTTTGAAAACATGCCTGAAGTGGGAGATATGGACAAGCCAAAATTCGTCTTCTTCTTTGACGAAGCTCACCTGCTTTTCGATGACATGTCACCTGAATTCGGCAAAAAAATCGAACAGATTGTAAGACTTATCAGATCAAAAGGTGTAGGTCTGTATTTCATTTCACAGTCACCTGCAGATATTCCCGATGACATTCTGGCACAACTCGGAAACCGTGTTCAACATGCACTTCATGCATACACTCCAAAAGACCAAAAGGCTGTGAAAGTTGCAGCAGAAACATTCAGGCCAAACCCTAACTTCAACACTGCAGATGTAATCTCAGAGCTTGGAATCGGTCAGGCACTGGTTTCAGTTCTTGATGAAAAGGGTGTTCCTACCGTAGTTGAACAGGTGGATATTGTACCTCCTCAAAGCTATATCGGAGCTATTGATGATGCAATGAGAGCCGAGCTGATTAATTTATCCGAGCTTAAACCTAAATATTATGAGGCAGTTGACCCTGAATCCGCTTATGAATTGCTGTTAAATAAAATTGAAGAGGATTCAAATCTGGAAAGTGAAGTTGTTCCTGAAACCAAGGAAGCTATCGAACAGGCCATTGAGCAAAGTCATGAAGCTCCGGCAGAACCTGCTCCTCAAGTTGAGGAACCTGCTCAGGAAGCACCTGCACAGCCTGCATTTGGACTGGGTGACATTTTGGGAACTGTTTTAGGAGGAAGCCAACCTGCAAAAGGCAAGAAGGCCAAAAAGTCCGAAACCCAAAAAATGGCTGAAAAGGCAGTTGCACAGGCTGCAAACACTGCCGCTCGTGAAGTGACAAAAGGAATCATGAGAGGAATTTTCGGACAAATGAAATAGCGGTGATTGTATGGCTCATCCCCATGTAAATGCAATTGAAAAAATGAATCCTGCATCTTTAATTAATGTAATTGAAGAGTCTCAAATGACATATGTGCGTGAAAACTTAAGTGTATTTCTCCACAGAAGCCAGATTGTTCTTCTAAAACAGGTCAGAAAGCATGAAAAACCTCATCACAAACGCATTAGAATCAGACAATATGAAAAGGCGGAAAAGGATGACCTGTTCAACATGCATTTGGGCCTGTATCTCAAGAAATATGAAAAACTTGCCAAAATCGGTTTGATTGAAATAGACAAAAACCCGGATAACGGACTTGCCTATGACTGCACACTAACCGAAAAGGGCCTGGAGGTTTTGGATGAAATCGACAGCCTGGAGCGTGAGTGGGAAAGTGTCGTCAACATTAATGATGATGATTTGAAAGTCCTGAAGAAACTGGCTTTAGATTCATTTGAAATTTCATATAAACACAAGAAAAAGAAAGGTTTCATTTTTTAAGAATTTCAAAATCCATAGCTATTGAATCATATGCCTCTTTTACACATTCAATAGCTTCTTTTTTTGTTTTAAAATAATATAAATGGCTTTCACAGTCACAGTCAGAACATCCAAAGTCCCTGATTCCTGTTGTTTTTGATGCGATGTACTGTGAGAGGTCACATTCTATTTTTCGATTTGATTTGTTATAGATTACCTCGGTGATTTGTGAATATTTTAGAAAGTAGTCTATATGCCAGTGAAGCTTTTTATCATCGCTCAAGTGTCTTTTAATTCTTGAATGCAGCGAATTCATTGCTGAGCCCACATAAACGTAATAACCTTTCTCGAATTTGATTTTGCCTAACTTTTTTCCAATTCTAATTTCTGTGGTTTCATCCAGTCTGATGACTAAACAGTAGCATCCCTTCATTATATTATATTATATATTAAAATAACTTATATTTTTTTTAAATTTAAGTTGACTATTTATAAGATTATCCATATACATTAAAATAATATAAAATAATTTTAATTTGTGGAGGTCAAAAATTGTTTGTAAAATCGAATAAATCAATCATAATTGGCTTATTGTTATTATTTTCATTGATTTTAATTCCGATAAGCTTTGCAGCGGATAACACTACTGCAATATTGAGTTATGAAACTGCCAATGTGACAGATGCAGTTTCAATTCCTTTGGAGGATAATGTTTTAGCCGCATCAAACGATTATTATTTTGATGCGTCAGCTGAAAGCGACGGGAACGGATCCATATCCAGTCCATATAAATATTTAAAAGCCGAATATATCAAATCAAATTGCAATCTATATTTTGCAAATGGTCAGTATAATTTGGATAAGTCCAAAACCATTGAAGAAGTAAATTTTATAGGCAGTGATGCGGACAGGACAATAATCAAATTTGAGGGCCCTGCATTCACGGTCAACAACCAGTTTACAGTTAAAAACGTCACATTTATAGGTGCATCCATTACTAATAATGCTAAATTCACAGCCTCAAATGTGATTTTTGAAGATGGCTACGGATCCAAGGCGGACCGCTATGAAAACAATTGGGGAGGTGCAATCTATACTCCGGAGGATAATGCAAACGCTTATGTAAATGTTGACAATTGTACCTTCAAAAACAATTATGCAGTTTATGGCGGAGCCATCTACATTGGTGCGGGCAATTTAAACGTGTCCAATTCATTGTTTTTCAACAATTATGCATACAATTATGGAGGTGCAATAGCATGCGATTATGCTTCCAATGTTTCACTTTCCAAATCCAAATTCTACAATTCACGTTCACAGGAAGATGCCGGAGGAAGCATTTACATCAGGCAGGCATCCAGATTCACCGCAGACCACATTGATATTTCAAATTCATCTGCAACTTTCGGAAGTGCATTGACAACATTAAACACCACCGTTTCACTAAACTATGTAAATATGACTGATAATTCTGCCAAATATGATGGAGGTGCAATTTTTCATATGTATGGCGGATTTACAATGTCATATTCTAGATTCATCAATAATTCTGCCAAAAATGGCGGTGCAATATTTATTGACAACTCCACAAATGCAATTTTCATGCGCAATTCTTTTACAGACAATAAGGCAACCGATACAGGTGGAGCAATCTATTCTCTTTTAAATAAATTAAATGCTCCGTTTCAAAGATTCAATAGTTTTAAATCTAATACTGCAGCTCAGAGAAGCGATTATTATGATACTTCCAGCCTAAATTTAACAATTGGAAATGGAAATTACACAATGTATAAAGTGGAAGCAAATCCGATATCATCTCTTCCGAGCAGATACAGCATGATTGATGATGGCTATGTTACCACTGTTAAAGACCAGCAAGCCAGCGGTAACTGCTGGGCATTCACTGCACTGGCTGTTTTGGAATCATGCATTCTAAAGGCAACCGGTGAGACATTAGATTTGTCTGAAGAAAATATGAAAAACGTCATTGCATTGTATTCCGACTACGGCTGGAAAATAGATACTAATACGGGAGGATATACCAAAATGTCTTGGGGATATCTTGCAGGCTGGTTGGGTCCTGTGGATGAAACTGATGATTTGTTTGATGACAAGTCAACATTATCTCCGATATTGAACAGCACAATACATGTTCAAAACATCAAGTTTTTAAAGCGCAGCTCCTATACAGACAATGATGAAATCAAATGGGCAGTCCTGAATTACGGTGCTGTAGGAACTGGAATGTATTTTGATAATCCTTATTTAAACACTCGAAACTATGCTTATTACTACTGGGGTAATAATGCAAACCATGCCGTAACAATCGTTGGGTGGGATGATACATACTCAAAAAATAATTTTAGGTCTACTCCTCCTGGTGACGGTGCATGGATTGTAAGAAACAGCTGGGATTCAAGCTGGGGAAATGATGGATACTTCTATGTTTCATATTATGATTCAAGTTTTGCAATGCCTCAAGTGGAAGCCTCTTCATATATCTTCATTTTAAATGACACAATCCGTTTTGATAAAAATTACCAATATGATATCGCAGGAATGACAGATTACTTTTACAACTCAACATCAAATGCATTGTACAAGAACAAATTTACTTCAACTTCCGATGAATATCTGGCGGCCATTTCAACATACTTTGAAAAAGCAACCAACTGGACAGCAACAGTTCTTGTAAATGATGAGATAAAGGATGTATTATCCGGAATTTCAACTTCAGGTTATTATACATTCAATCTCAATAAGTTCATTCCAGTCAAAAGCGGTGATGTCTTTGAAGTCATATTCAATATTACCACCTCCGGCGATGTGGGAGTTCCGATATCTGAAATATATTCTTTAAATAAATTGGTTTATGCTCCGGGTGTTTCTTATATAAGCTGGGACGGTGTAAATTGGGCTGATTTATATAATTTGACTGGAACTTACCCAGACCACAATTATAATTCCGGTGTGGCTTGTATTAAGGCATTTACATATTTAAACCCAATCAACACATTGACAAACCTGAGCATTGATTTTAAACGGAATGGATTATCCAACATTTCAGCCAGAATTTATGATGAATTTGGAAATCTGGTAAAATATGGAAATGTCACTTTCAATATAAACGGCGAAAGCCAGACTGTCAGTGTGGAAAATGGTGTTGCAAGAGTGTCATATGGCTTTGATAAAAAGGTCAATTCAATATCCGCTTCATTTGAGGCAACAGGTTACAATTCATCTTCCAACATGACCTCTTACACTCTCCCAAAAATAGATATTGAATGGACATTAAACATTACTCGGGTTTTCAATAATGTCAATATCACAGTAACTGCCAACAAACCGCTTAATGAAAGCATAATTATGAATATCAATGGTGAAAACATTCCATTCAATTTAACCAATGGAACTAACACATTAACATTAATGAATTTATCCAACGATTTGTACAGCATTCATGTTTCACTTTCCGATAATTCCGATTATTCTGCAGTTATTTTAAGCGATGAATTTTTAATTGAGATGTATAAGACAAAAATTATCTCCAGCAGTTTAAATGCAACAGATGACGGTGCATTTGCTTTCAATATAACTCTGTTGGATGAAAACGATAATGCGGTATCAAATAGGCAAATCATTTTTAAAGTTAACAATTCCACATATGTAAATACAACTGATAATAACGGTCAGGCTATTGTCTATATCAAACTGGATAAGGGTGTTTACGATATTGATTCCTCATTTAAGGGGGACAACAGTTATTTTGCTTCAAATGCAGCAGATTCAATAAACGTTAAAGAAAAAATATGGATTGATGTGAATGTAAATGTCTATAGCAACAATGCATTCATCAATGTTTTCGGATCAAATCGCATAAATGAAACATTCACAGTTCTTGTTAACAACAGACCTCATAATGCAACTTCAAAAGATGGGGTTGCCACATTGATATTATCTGATTTGGCAAATGATGTTTACAACGTTAAAGTATCTTTAAATGAAAGTGAATATGAGTTCAATGAAGCCGAAACCCAATTTACAATCAACATTGCTGATAATGTTCAAATTGAAAGCAGCATTGAGATTTCAGGTGATGATGCAATAATCAATATTGAAATTGGGGATGTCACTGGTAATGTAAATGTAATTGTAGATGGAAACAGCAATGTTTACCAACTCGCTGGCGGAAAGGCAAACCACACAGTTAAGGACATATCTGCAGGCAACCATACTTTAATAATAATATATGAAAACAAAAAGTTCAAATCCGAAATATTCACTGTTCCTAAAAGGCAATCCAGCATTGAATTGAATTTCGATAACATTAAGGTAGGTGAAAAAGCCACAATAAGTGTCGATGTTCCTCAAAAAGCTACAGGAATGGTTTCAATTGACATTAACGGAACTTCATACATGGTGAATTTATCCAAAACCAATACTTTGGATTTAATTTTTGACCGCGCAGGCAACTATTCAGTCGTAGCTACATATTGTGGTGATTATAACTATGAATCATCAAAATCACAGGAATACATTCTCACCGTAGCCGATAAGAAAAAGGCCAACATTTCCATTGATGTTCCTGATGATGTAAAAGTCGGTGATGAAATTCTAATAGGAATCACATCCGACACTGATGCACAGCTCGCCGTCACCATCAATGGAGAAGTTCAAAGCATAATTTATGCAAACGGTCCATTGGGATTATCTTTATATGATGTTCTCAAAGCAACTAACGGTAAAGTAAAATATGTTCCTTTAAAAGGAGGAATCTATAATATTACTGTAATTGCAGGTGAAAATGAAGAGTATGCTGGTGAAACTCTAACCAAAGTATTTGAAGCAAATAAAAAAGATGCAATACTCACAGTTTCCCCTATTGCTGATGCAAAAATCGGCGATAAAGTAACCATAACTGTTGTAAATGAAACAGATGGTGCTTTAACCATCAAAGTAAATGCCGAAAAAGTGACAGGTGAATATGAAATTACCAATGCAGGAACATATACAATAACAGTTGAAAGTCTGGAAACCGATGAATACAAAGCAGGATTTACCTCCTATGCATTTAATGTTGCTCAAGAACCTGTAGAACCGGATAATATTACTGTTGTCATTGATGGTAAGGAATATACTATTCCTGCGGTGAATGGCACTGCTATTGAAACAGGTATGGATGATGAACTTGCTGAAGCTAAAGAAAAGATTGAAAATTTAACCGGTGAGTTGGCTGATGCTAATGGTAAGGTTGAGAATTTAACTGGTGAGTTGGCTGATGCTCAGGCTAATGCTACTAAGTTGGCTGATGATCTTGCTGATGCTATGACTGGTGAGTTGGCTGATGCTCAGGCTAATGCTACTAAGTTGGCTGATGATCTTGCTGATGCTAATGGTAAGGTTGATGATTTGACTGGTGAGTTGGAGGAAGCTCAAGCTAATGCTACTAAATTGGAAAACGACCTTGATGCTGCTAATCAAACAATCGAAGATTTAATTAAACAATTAGAGGAGGCTAAGGCTAATGCCACTAACACTACAGTTCCTGAGACTGTTGTTGTAGATGGTGTTGAGTATCCAATTGAATATGTAAACGGTACTGCCACTGTCGAAACCAATAAGACAGAACAGGTCATTCCAAAATCATCTGAATTCAGTGAAATTACAATCAGTGATGACCAATCTATCTCTATTGTGCTTAAAGATGGGGACGGAAATGTTATTGCAGACGCTCCAATTGTTTACACTGTAAATGGTGTTGTACAAACAACAACCACTGATAAAGACGGTAAATTCACAGTTAAAGGTGAAAACGGTGCAGTAATTACCATTAATTATGCGGGTAATGCTAATATCACTGGTTCTAACACTACCTTGAAATTGAACAGTCCCGTTGTTCCTGAGGTTGTTAAAATTGCATCCCAATTTAATATTTCAAACCGTGCTATTACCATTAATGGGTTTGCTGTCGATGGTCCTGCCGGTGAACAGGGAATCTACTATGCTACAACATTGCTTGATGCAAACGGCAATCCGATATCCAATGTATACATGGAATTTGCTGTAAACAACAAGATTTACAACAGAACAACCTATGAAAACGGCAGCTTTAATCCGTATAAACTCAACATGATTAGGGCGGGCAGATATACAATGGCATTCAACTTTGCTGGTGATGAAAACTATACTAATGCATTCGCTTGCGTATGTGTCGATCTGGATAAAAAGCCGATAACCATTAAGGCATCCGCTAAATCATACAAGGCATCTGTTAAAACCAAGAAGTACACTGTCAGCTTATCCACTGTTCCGTCTGTACATGATGGTAAAGTCTATTTAAGTCCTAAACTTGTCACACTAACTGTGAATGGTAAGACCTACACAGGAAAAACTAACGGCAATGGACAGGTCACCTTCAAAATAACTAATTTAAATAAAAAAGGTAAATATGTGGCAAATATTAGTTATAAAGGTGATAAGACTTATGAGGAAGCTGTCAAGTCAGTTAAATTAACAGTTAAATAATGGGAATCATATTTCTCATTATTAATTTCTTTTTTTTCAATAATTTTTTTATCATTTTAAACTTATTTTTATTCAAATGATTTGGATTTAAATATTTGATTTGATATATATTAATAATGTAAAGTTCATTTTTTAGACTTAACTTTATAGTTATAATTTATATTAAATCGAGTGATTGAATGAAGGTTGATAAAAAAATATTCATATGCACGGTTATTGTATTGATGATGTTTTTATGCATCAATGCATGCAGTGCAACCGAACCGCTTAATCAGACATTAGGAACTGATATCAGCGATGAAATCGCAATTGATGACGCTTCTGATGATGTATTGGGTGTGAGTGGAAGTAATGATTTGAAAAACCAGTTGGATGATGCAACATTGGCTGACGGGTCTGCTGATGCAATCTATGTATCCGTAGCTGGAAACAATGAAAGCGATGGTCAAAGCAGGGAAACTGCAGTCAGAACAATCGCTAAAGCTGTTGAACTTGCAAATAACGGTCCTGGCAAAGTAATCATTCTTGAAGGTACCTACACAGAAAGCAACATTGAAATCGATAAAGACAAGTCGATTTACATTGCCGGTGAAGGTAATGTGGTGATTGATGGGGGTTCTGATTCCAACAGCATTTTCGTAATGCATGGAGGGGAAGCCAGTTTCACCAACATCAAGTTTACAAATGCCAATCCGTCATATGGTGGAGCAATCTTTATGAATTCTGGAACAGGAACTGACAGGGATGTTATTGATGTCAATGTCCTTGTCGATAACTGTACTTTCGATGATCTTAAAACCACTAAACGTGGCGGAGCTATTTATGCATTGTATGTTCAGGGAGATATCCTAATAGAAAAATCCAATTTCTATAATATGAATGTAAGTGGATGGGGAGGAGCTGTCTGTGTTGGTTACTCTCCTGATGTTAATGTGGGAATTTACGGTTCTAAATTTGAAAACAACTCTGCCAGTAATGGTGGAGGAGCATATTTGCAGGCTAATGAAGTGAACATGGTTGATTCCACATTCAACAATAATTCCGCAACTTATGATTCGGGTGCAGTTTATTTATATGACTGCATTGCAACTGCGGATAAATGCGTATTAACCAACAATAAAGCCGGAAGTGAAGGGGTCGCCGTTAAGTTTACAAGACCAACAAGCGGCAGTCAGTCTGTAAAAACATTGACTGTTACAAATTCAGTGATTGAAAATAACAGCGCAACTGACGCAACATTGCCTGCAATCTATGTGGATATGCAGACTTTATATATTTCATACTCCTCATTGATTAACGACTTGTCCATTGAAACACGTACCGGACAGGGATATGATGCAGTATACGGTCAGGGAATTGCAGTTGCAAACAATAACTGGTGGAATACCAACGATCCGACAACAAAAGTATCCGGGAAAAACATCACTGTCAACAGATGGGTTGTCATGAATGTTGAAGCCAGCACTTCTCAGGTGGAATCAGGTGATGAAGTAACATTAACAGTAGATTTTAACCATGTAAACACCACTTCTGGAGTTTTGGAAGAATTGAGTGGTGGTAAAATTCCTAAAGAAAGCTATGATGTCAAATTCACAGCAGTGAACGGTACGGTTGAACCGGAAACTCTTACTGTTTTACAAGGTGAAGTAAAACAGGCAACTTTCACTGCAGGTAATGTAAATGCGCTTGTTAATGTAAAGTCAGGTGAAGCCAGTGAAGATATAGTATTTAAAGATGAATCCAGTCAGCATGATTATCATGGAGTAATATATGTTGACGTAAACGGAGATGACAATAACGATGGTTCTCTAAACTCTCCTGTTTCAAGCATAGCTAAAGCTATTGAACGTGCAAACGATGGATTGGGTCAGATTGTCATAAACGAAGGAACTTACAAAGGAAACATGTATCATGTAACTAAAGCTTTAAACGTTACCGGTAAAGGCAATGTTGTTTTGGATGCTGATGGCGACAGATTATTCACAATGGACTATGGTGATAGTGCAGATTGGTTAATATTAACTAATTTAACTGTTGTCGGTGCTAATAATTATCATGGTCAGGCAGTATACAGTTTTGCAGACAATCTGATTTTAACCAATTTAACATTGACAGACAACCCGGGTCCAGGCAGCCTGATTAAAAACAATGGTAAACTGACCATGGACAACTGCGTAGTTGCAAATCACAACGGCGGAAACATTATTGAAGGCGGAAGCATTAACATTACAAATACAGTATTTGAAAATAACACTGTAACTGATTATGCAATCATCTATACAACTTCCAATACCAATGCAGTCATTGAAAACACTACCTTTGCAAATAATGCAGGTAGATTGGGAATTGTAAAAGTGTCAGGTAAGGTTACTGTAAGAGATTCCAGATTCACCAACAACACAAATAATGTTGGGTATGGTGGTGCAATCAACGATTTCGATGAACTGACAGTTACCAATTCCACATTCATTGGTAATAAGGCTGATAAGGATGCAGGTGCAATTCATGTAGCAACCAACAAGAAGGCAACAATCACCAAGTCAGTATTCATTGATAACGCTGCAGGTGCAGGATATCACGGTGATGCGGTACGCAATGCAGGTGAACTAACCATCAATTACTGCGTATTGTTAAGTGATGGTGAAAACGGAATTATTTATTCATCAAGTGAAGATGAAGTCAACGCCAAATACAACTGGTGGGGAACCAACAGCAATCCTCAATCATTTAATGGTGTCGGAACCTATGAGGACGACTGGGGAAATGATGTACCATGTGAAATCGACTCCTCAAGATGGGTTGTAATGAATGTAGCCACCGATTTGACTGGTGAAGCTATTGAGGTTGGAGACAATGTTGAAATTACAGTTGACTTTACCAATTATATGGATCTGGCTAATAGCTTAAAACCTTTAAGTGACAGCATTCCTGAAGTTGAGGTCACATCAGGTGCAGTCAATGGTGATTTAAACTCCACTGAGGACGTCACTAAAGACAATGTTGTCAAATTCATTTACACAGCCGTCAATCCGGGTGATGATACTGTAACAGTCAGCTCCTCTAAAGCAAGCATTGAAATTCCAATAACCGTTGAAGGTGCTGCTGAATCTGTAACCTATGTCGATGGGGCTAATGGTGCAGATGCAAACAACGGTAAAACCAGAGAAACTGCAGTAAAAACCATTGAAAAGGCTGTGGAAATCGCTGATGGCAAAATTATTGTTTTAACCGGTGAATACACTGTAAACACATTATTGAACATCACCAGGGATTTGGAAATAATCGGTGAAGGTGATGTCACTGTAAACTCAAACGCCAAAACTACAATCACATATGAAGAATGGGACGACTGGGATGAAGAATGGGTAACCACAAACAAAACTATCTACAATTTAATAGAAAACAACGCAAACCTTAATATTTCAAACATCAAGTTCACTCTTGTTCCGGCAAGCATATCAGATGCTTTAATTTTAAACAATGCAAATTTATTAATCAACACTTCAGAGTTCAATAACATTAAAGTAACTTCATCCAAGGGTGTAATCCAAAACATTAAGGGTGCAACCTTGAATGTCAACGGAACCACTTTCAAATCTTCTTCAAGCACTTATGGAGTAATAAGCAGCAATGGAGAATTATTGGTAAACAATTCCAGATTTTTAGACAATGATGTGTCTTCCAGCACAGGTTCTGCTTCAGCTGCAATAACAGCATACAATAA
The DNA here is from genome assembly GCA_900318035.1 of uncultured Methanobrevibacter sp. Classification (GTDB taxonomy): domain Archaea; phylum Methanobacteriota; class Methanobacteria; order Methanobacteriales; family Methanobacteriaceae; genus Methanocatella. The sequence continues at coordinate 7,268 of ONJC01000022.1, read as the reverse complement.
GGCCACAATTTCAAATTCACAGTTCAAAAGCAATAAGGCAGCTATCGGCGGTGCAGTATATGTAATGTACTCATATACCAATCTGGTTAATCCTGTTGTTGATATTGTTAACTGTACCTTTGATGAAAATGGTGCAAGTGGAAGTTATGGTGATGGTGCTGCAGTAAGATGCAGTGGTAATCAGGTTACTTTGACAATCACTAACTCTACATTTAATAAGAACACTGCCAATAGGTATGGTGGTGCAGTATATACACAAGGTAGCGTAACTATCAATCAGTGTGTCTTCACAGATAACAGTGCTTCTGCTGGTGATGCAATATATGCATATGGTGGCACTGCCAGTGTTGAAAATTCAATAATATTGGAAGAGGGTAATGCAATCAGCAGGTATGAAAGTACCTATTCAGATCCTGCAACTGTAACCGCCAATGATAACTGGTGGGGAAGTAATGATGCACCTGCTAATGTAGGCAGTGGCATAACTGTTGAAAGATGGGTAAGGATGGATGCAGGTTTCACACCAATCAGTGCTCATGCAGGGGATGATATTACAGTGACTGCAACATTTGGCAATGATAAATTGCCTGATGGTGTTATTAAAGTAACATTTACATCAACCAGTGGTAATTTAAATGAAGTTGTAACTGTTAATGATGCTCAGGCAAGTGCAACTTATACAATTGACATCAGTGATGTAGATGTCACTGCAACTTCTGGTGATGTTAGTGTGGTAATGCCGATAGAACCTCCAGCTCCTGCAGGTACAATCTATGTGTCATATGAAAACGGTGATGATGCAAGTGATGGTCTGACTGCAGATACCAGTGTGAAAACTATTGCACATGCAATTGAGCTTGCAGATGCAGGAATCGGTAAAATCATTCTTTTGGAAGGAACACATGTGCTTGGCACAACATTACAGATTACAAAAGATGTGGACATTAGGGGTATCGGTGATGTGATAATAGATGGAAACAACAACAGATTCATCCAGAATGATGCAGGTCTTAATCTCACCAACATTGGATTTACAAACGGATATTCTGCTAGTTCCAATTTGATATACACTTCATCCGACGGTAAATATCTGTCTTTGGAAAATGTCAGATTCTATAAAAACAGCGCTAAGTATGGTGTTTCCGCATCCGCAGGCACCAGGTTAATCATAAATAATTCCCAATTCTATGACAATAATTTATTTAGGGCAAATCAGAATTCAATGGGCGTCATATATTCAAACTCTGCAATAACAACCGTTGAAAATACAGTATTTAGAAACAACACTGTACAAAAAGGTGCTGGAATTTGGGCCAATAAGGCAAGTTCCGCTCAAACAGGCAGTGTTGATGTAATAAACTGTACCTTTGACAGAAACGTTGCACAAAAAGGTAATGGTGCTGCAATATTCATGTCAGGCAGTGTTGTCGTAAATGTGGCCAATTCAACATTCACAAATAACCTGGCCAATACTAGTGCAGAAAGTGCTGGAGGATACGGTTCTGCAGTATATATTGGAACCGGAACAGGTAAAATAACCGTAAGCAAATCAGTTTTCATCAATAACACAGGTAACGGAGAAAACCATAATGATGCAGGATTCTACATAGGTGCCGGAAGACTCGATGTCTCAGATTCAATCATCCTTACAAACGACGGTGATGAGAGATATGCAATCAATGCTGCTGGTGGAGCAGTAACCGCCGAGAACAACTGGTGGGGTAACAATGATAAGGCAAATACCAACGCAAAAGTTACAAACATTGTTAAAATGACTGCAACATTAACACCTGAAGATGCAGCAGCAGGCGATGAAGTGACAATAACTGTTGCATTTGACAATGAAAATCTTCCTAAGAATGTCATTAACGTAACTTTAACATCCACAAGCGGTTTATTGAATGAAACAATCACAATGAATGGCAATCAGGCAAGTGTAAACTACACTATTGATGAAAGGGACTTGTCAATATCTGTAAAATCATCTCAGGCTGAAATATTATTCCCATTCAATCCTGAAGCCGGAACAATATTTGTTTCACCTGGCGGTGATGATTCAAATCCGGGTACCCGCGATGCTCCTGTTGCAACAATCGCAAAAGCTCTGGAACTTGCAGCTAAGGGAAAAATAGTCCTTCTTGAAGGAACTCATAAAACCGGTGATTTGGGAATAGTGTCTGATGACTTAAACATTACCGGTGAAGGAAGAGCCATTATAGATGCTCAAAACAGTAACAGAATACTTTACGTTGGTGAAGATGCAAAAGTTGTTATTTCCAATGTCATAATGGTAAACGGATACACAATTGATGAAAGTGGTGCACTTTTAGGAAACAGCAACGAATTGACTCTGATTAACTGTACACTGGCAAATTCATCAGCTTCACAAAACAATGGTGGAGCCATTTTCAGTGTAGGCAAACTGACAATAATAAACACTACAATAGCAAACTGTACAGCGGTCAGAGGCGGAGCAATCTATACTCAAACTGAAAAAGATGGTACTCAGATAAATATATTCAATTCAACATTTGAAAATAATATTGCAAAAGGTAAGGAAACCTGGGGTGGCGGTGCAATTTACGCTCAACGTACTGGAGCAATATATGAATTCGCATTGACAGTCGACAATACAACATTCAAAGGAAATAAAGCCCAGGGCACATCCTGCGGTGGAGCAATACAAATTGAACAGTTAAACTCTGATGTAAAAATAACCTGCAGCGAATTCATCTCAAACCATGCAAACGGAAAAGACGACTACGGTGGAGGAGCCATATATGTCTCATCACCTTCAAGTTACGATAGACAGGGCACAATGGCAATTTCTGACAGTCTGTTTGAAAACAACACATGCGATTCAAACGGTGGAGCTATCCTTGCCAAAACCACTACTGTAACTGTTGCAAACTCAGTAATTATAAACAACAAAGATGCAAACGATTTGGCAGTTTACGGATTAAGATCTGATGTCACATCTCCTTCAATCATAATGAACGATAACTGGTGGGGAACTAACCTCAGTCCAAAAGAGTTTGTTGGAGGAAACGGCTATAGGCCAACTATAAACCGATGGGCCATTCTGACAGTAACAAACGACACTCCAATAGTTGCCGGAAGCACTGTAAAATTAACCGTGAGCATTAACAGCTACACTACCGGAACTGCAAACGGCACATTATCCAAGCCGATTACAGTAAAACGCAGTGAAACCATTAAAACCTCTTTCGAAGATATCACAGGAACTTTGGAAAATGGGGAATTCACATACGACTATACAGTCCCCGAAAACCTGAAGTTCATTGCAGCAGCTGTTGACGGTGAAACACAAATATTATATGCGCTATCATCACCGGTAACTGTTGAAATAGCTGACATCAATGCAAGAAAATACGATAAGGTGACTGTTGAAATCAATGTAACTTCAGACAGTGCCGTAAATGACGGGGAGGTTGAATTATACGTCAATGGAGAAAAGCTGATAGCAACCATTGAAGTTAAAGACAGCAAAGCTATTGGTGAAGTTGTAATTTCTGAAAATGAAGGCATATATAACCTGACAGCAAAATATGTCAACGGATTGCCGTTGTTTGAAGATGCTCAGATGAATGCCACTTTAACAGTCAGCGGAACTTATGGACTGTACAATGAAACATTCTTCAACTTCTTTGATGAGGAAGGTAATTTAAGGGATGAAATCACCGATGAAGAACTGCAGTTCCATGGTAAATTCAGCGATTTGGGCATTAATATAATAAACATTCCAAGAACAATTTCTATTAAAGGAGATAATGCCGTATTAAAGGGCATTGCATTGCACATCCAGTCTGATGATTCAAAGGTATCTGATATTGCATTAATTGCTGATGGAAGCGACTTCAGTGAAAATGGGGGAGCTGCCATTCTGGTAGATGGTGAAAACATTGAATTAAACAATGTATCTGTTGACTACACTGCTCCTGTGAATGTTGCCGCCTATGGAATTTTGGCAAAAACCTCAAACGGATTCAAATTATTGGATTCAACCATAATATTTGATGCAAACAATAAGGCAGGCATTATCCAACAGGCAGGACTTATAATTGACGGCTCCAGTGATGTTGAAATCAAAGGAAACAAAATCAATGCCGCATTGCCTGCCCGTGATGTCGCATACAGTTATTCTTACTCTGAATTGAACGGAATCTATCAGGATCTTGTATTGGGAATCGGAATGCAGGACTGTGAAAATGTCGAGTTCACAGACAATGCAGTCAACGTCGATGCTAAATCAGCTGAAGGCGAATTTGCAACAATCGATTCATTCATGGTGGATACCATCAATAATTTAGTGATTAAGGGCAATAATTTTACTCAAACCGACTTCACCGGTGTTGGAAAAGCGGGATATGCAAACGTTTTGGATTTATACAACTTTGAAGAGGTAACTGTTGAAAACAATAACATTCTGGTAAATACAACCACAGGTGAAAATGGTGCTGGAACAGCCTATCCTATACAGGCCACAGGCCCATATTCCGGTCTGGTCATCAACAGTAACAACCTGACTTCACTCTCCAGAGGACCTGCATTGGGTATCTACTCACAAAACTATGACGGCATAACAGACATTATCGTAACAAACAACAACATTGATGTGACAGGATATGCTACATCAAATGAATATGCACTTGTTTCAGGCATGGAACTTCAGGACAGCTCCGCTAAGGTATATAACAATACCATTTACTCCAGAAGCATTTCAGCATATGACGATGCAAATGCATTGTATGGAATAAGTTACGCCCAATACACTTCAGGAACCCACACATATGACATCAGGGACAATAAAATATTCACTGAAGGAAAATATGCTGTATACCTGATGAGCGCTAAGGATTCAAATGTAGTCGGCAACACATTATATGCACATGAACTGGTAAGCGATGAGGCTGTAAATATCGCTTCAGGCGAAAATAATGTTGTCAGGGATAACCTGCCGTCAGATGTTTCCAAACTGACTGTTGAAGTTTCAAACATTACTGTTGGCCAGGATGCAACAATCAACATTACCTTTAACGGTGATGTTAATGATAATGTGACAGTTGTTGTCGATGGCGAAATATATGTTGTTGAGGTTATTGCCGGATTTGGAAATCTTACAGTTTCTGACTTGGCTGCAGGAGACTACAAAGTCACTGCAATATTAAAATCAGACATTTATGGTGATTTTAAAAACAGCACAATATTGAATGTGGCCAAATTGGACTCCAAAGTAAGCGTTACAGTCTCCGGTGCCGAACTTGGAAAAGATGCAGTAATTGCCGTAGGCATTCCTGAAGCTACAGGAAATGTAACAGTCATTGTAAACGGCAAGAGAGAAGAGATTGCATTGGATGAAAACGGTAATGCAACCTGCACTATTGAAAATATCTCTGCAGGCGATTATCATGTGGATATAATCTATTCCGGTGATAAAGATCATGCGTCTGCAAACGAGACAATATCCTTCACAGTCGACAAACTGCAATCACAGATAAACGTGACTGCAGCCGGCGAAGTTAAAGTTGGTATTCAAACAACAATCTCTGTCAATGTTAGTGAAGGTGCCACAGGCATTGTAATCGTTAATGTTGGCAGCACTGAGTATGCAATTGATTTGGAAAAAACCAGTAACATTACTGTTGCATTTGATAAGGCCGGCGAATACTCTATTGTTGCCAAATATATGGGTGATGATAATTATGACGCAGGTGAATCTGAAACTGCAACTGTTGTTGTCAGTGATAAGGAAGCCGCCAACATTCAAGTGGAAATTGTCTCTAAAGATGACCTGACTGTTGGAGATGAAATCGAAATCATCGTTAAAGCCGATACCAATGCCGATTTGATTGTATTGCTCAACGGTAAAGAACTCAATCCTGGTTCCAACGGTGTATTAAGTACATCCTTAAACAATATCCTTAAAGCTGGTGCTGTTTCATATAAATTCACTGCAGGCAAAGCGGGAATCTACAATGTCACTGTTCTTGCTAAAGAAAACGATGAATATGCGGCTGAAGTATACAGTGAAGTATTCTTGGTCGGCATTAAAAACGCAACTGTTGAAATCACTCCAATAACTGATGCTAAAGTCGGTGATAACGTAACAATTGAAGTTACTGCTGATAGTGATGGTGCATTAACCATTAAAGTCAATGATGAAGCTGTAAATGGAGTATATGAAATCACAAAAGCCGGTTCATACATTATTACAGCTGAAAGTGCTGCAACAGAAAATTATGCTGCAGGATTTGCAACATACACATTTGTTGTAGAAGAAGAACCTGTTGAACCGGATAATAACGTTACTGTTATTGTTGATGGTGTTGAGTATCCGGGTGAATTAGTCAACGGAACTGTTACCATTGAAACAGGTTTACCAGATGAACTTGCTGAAGCTAAAGAAAAGATTGAGAATTTAACTGATGAGTTAGAAGAAGCTCGAGTTGGCTGATGCTCAGGCTAATGTTACTGCTTTGGCTGGTGAGTTGGCTGATGCTCAGGCTAATGTTACTGCTTTGGCTGGTGAGTTGGCTGATGCTAATAAGAAAGTTGAGAATTTAACTGTTGAGTTAGAAGAAGCTCAGGCTAATGTTACTAGATTGGCTGGTGAGTTGGCTGATGCTAATGGTAAGGTTGAAAATTTAACTGATGAGTTATCTAATGCCACTGATAAGATTGTTGATTTAACTGCTGAGCTTGCTGATGCTCAGGCGAATGTTACTAAGTTAGCTGGTGAGTTGGCTGATGCTAATCAAACAATCGAGGATTTACTTAAACAGTTAGAGGAAGCTAAGGCTAACGCTACTAACAATACACTTCCTGAAACTGTTGTTGTTGATGGTGTTGAATATCCTATTGAGTATGTGAACGGTACTGCTACTGTTGAAACCAATAAGACAGCCCCTGTTGTTCCAAAATCATCTGAATTCAGTGAAATTACAATCAGTGATGATTTAACCATTTCAATTGTGCTTAAAGACAGTGAAGGAAATGTTATTGTTGAAGCTCCAATTACATACGCTGTAAATGGTGCTGTAAATACTACTGTAACTGCTAACGACGGTAAATTCACAGTTAAAGGTGAAAACGGTGCTTTAATTACCATTAACTATGCTGGTGATGCTAATATTACAGGTACTAATACCACCTTGAAACTGAACAGTGCCGCTGTTCCTGAGGTTGTTAAAGTTGCAGCTCAATTCAATATTTCCAACCGTGCAATTACCATTAACGGCTATGCCGTA
>ONJC01000048.1 GCA_900318035.1 uncultured Methanobrevibacter sp. | reverse complement strand
ATTAGATTCATCAAGCTCATCTAAAGGATTGAAATCATCATTTGACAGCAAATTGTCAAAATCATTAAACTCAATGGAATCATCATCAAAGATAGGTTTACTGTTTTCCAATACCCTTTTGAATTCTTCAAATTCTTTCCTGAAATCAATATGCTCTTTTTCCATAAAAATCAAATAAATAAAATAAGTAAAAAGTAAAAAGTGAATAATTAAACATTGAAAAAAAATAAAAAATAAAAAAGATAATTAAAATCAATTATCTTCCTAGCTCTTGGTGAGCTTTTGCCAAGTGTCCTGCAGATATTGCTGCAATTAATGACAATTCACCTGCCATAACAGTTGAAATGACAATTTCAGCAAACTTGTTTACCTTGCCGCTTCCTGCACAATCAATTATCTGCAATCCTTCATTAGCAGTTTCAAGTCTTGTTCCACCGCCAATGGTAGCAATAGGCAAATCAGGCATGTTTACAGAGAAGTATAAGTCTCCATCCCTATCCTCTGCAGTTGTAATTCCTAAGGAACCTTCCACAACATGTGCTTCATCCTGACCGGTTGCCAAGAATATCGCTCCTATCATGTTTGCAAAGTGAGCATTGAAAGCCATGCTTCCTGCTGCAGCAGAACCTATTAAGTTTTTAGCGGTGTTTACCTCTTCTATTGCCTTTGCAGTTGTCTTAAGCTTTGCTCTGACAATTGCTTCCGGTATTAATATGTCTGCAACCACTGTTTTTCCTCTTCCTTCAACAATATTGATTGCTGCAGGCTTTTTGTCAACACATAGATTTCCACTTAAAGCCAAAGCATGAACTCCTAAATCCTCATGCAATTTAGCCAATACCTTTTCAGTGGCAATTGTTACCATATTCATACCCATACTGTCTCCAGTTGAGTAAACGAAACGAGGATAAACATAATTTCCTACAATGATAATAGGATCTATCTTAACCAATTTTCCATGGCTAGTTGTTGATTCTGCAATTGCCTTAAGCTCATCAAACTTATCTTCAAACCATTGCTTGACCTTTACAGCTTCAACAACTGAATCTGTTTTAATGGCTGGAGCTCTGGTCATCTTATCGCCGATAACCCTTGCATTAGCCCCTCCAGCTGCAGTGATAGCTGAACAGCCCCTATTGACTGAAGCCAATAATGCGCCTTCAGATGTTGCAAGAGGTACAAAGAAATCATCTTTCGCATATTCCCCATTGACTTTTAATGGACCTGCCACTCCAATAGGTATTTGTACAGTTCCTATAGGATTCTCAATGTTCTTTGCGAATGCAAGTTCCATATCCAAAGTATAATCAGCAATCTTTTCAAGCTTGCAATTGGAATGTCTCTCTATAAACTCCCTTCTGATGTCTAAAGCTTCTGTTGCATTTTCAGTAAACTTGTCAATTTGATAAAGCTTCATTTCACCAGCCAATAACTTTTCAATAATTTCTTCTTTATCCATAATATCACCGAGAAAAATAGTTTCAATAAAAACAGCAGTTTTTGTAAATTTTAATTTTTAGATTTGTATGATTTTAATTCTAATTGAAAAAATAAAAAAAGATGGAGAGATTATTCTCCACGAGCTTCTTTAATAAATTCTACAATTTCAGAAGGTTTTTTAGCTACTTTAACGCCAGCAGCCGTCAAAGCTTCCATTTTACTTTTTGCAGTACCGGAGTTACCAGCAATGATAGCTCCTGCGTGACCCATTCTTTTTCCAGGTGGTGCAGAAAGACCTGCAATATAAGCTACAACAGGTTTAGTAATGTTCTCCTTAATGTATTCAGCTGCAGCCTCTTCAGCTCCTCCACCGATTTCACCAATCAATACTATTTCCTTTGTATCTGGGTCATTTTCGAACATGTCCAATACATCAATGTATGGAGTACCGATTACAGGGTCTCCTCCAATACCTACACAAGTGCTTTGTCCGATTCCTGCACGAGTCAATTGGCTTGCAATTTCATAAGTCAATGTACCGCTTCTGGAAATAACTCCAACATCACCTTCAGAGAAGATATGTGTTGGCATAATACCAAGTTTTCCCACTTTAGGAGAGATTACACCAGGAGTGTTTGGTCCAATGACAGTAACGCCTTTTGCCTTTGCATAAGCCATGATTTCCATAGTGTCATGAATAGGAATGTGTTCAGTAATTATAATAACCAAATCCAAATGATCAATGGATTCAAATGCTGCATCCTTTGCAAATGGTGCAGGCACGAATATGATTGATGCATTTACATCTACATTTTCCTTAGCTTCTTCAATAGAATCAAAAACAGGAACTCCGCAAACTTCCTGACCACCTTTGCCTGGAGTTACTCCTGCTACAATCTTTGTATTGTATTTCATCATCTGTTCAGTATGGAATTGACCTTGTTTTCCTGTAATTCCCTGTACTAAACATTTTGTATTTTCATTTAATATTATCATATGAACCACAATCGTAATTTTAAATAATTTTTTTAATTGCAATTAATTTTATCAAGTTTAAATCTAGATAATAATTATATAAATTTTATATAAAATTATTAATCAATAATATATTTAGTCTTTAAATATTAAATAGTTATTCATTATTTAATTGGTAAAATAATGCTGAAATATTGTATAAAAAAATAGTAAAAAAATAAATGCAATTTTAATTAAAATAACAATCAATTAAATTAGTTTTAAAAATAAAAATATTAAAAATATTAAATGTTAAATTAATTAAAATGATACTTAACCTAAAATTCTTGTTTTGTTTTCAAATGGTATAGATAAATCAATCATATTTCCATTCATTAATGCAGTTACAGATACCAAGACACTTCCAGGAAGCACATTGCATGAGGTATGCCTTTTTACAAGATAAGTGTTTTTGTTTCCAAGTGCAGCACCAATCATTGCACTTGCAACAACTGCAATCTGTTCCAGTTCATTTACTGAAACCACTACAACAGGATCATCGGTATCATCTGGAGACACATATCCCACTCCAGGAATATCAGTTCTTGTACCTATCTTATCGCTAACTCCAGTAACTGCTTTCATGCCACTTGCAGCTTCTATCGCAGAATTGGCAACATCCGCTACAAATGATTCACCTCCATAAGTGTCAAAGGCCATGATGATTGCATCCTGATAGACACCGTCTTCAAGGTTAGCTTCTGCATAGGAGACTCCTTCACCTCCCTTATTAGGGTCTTGTGATATTCCAGCCACATCTCCTAAGTCCTCTGCATTATTTCTTAATATTTCTACAATGCCTGCATTGACTGTTTCCAAGAGTTCATCTTCAACAAATGCAGTGATTACAACATCATCACCGGTTATATTTGTTAAAGCTGCCTTTCTTGCTCCCAATTCCAATAGTTTAGGAATGTCCTTTTCAATGTTTTCAACTAATGACTCAGAAACAGAAACATCATTGCTTGAAATATCTGCACCAATAGCTACTACTTTCATAATATCAATTATATGTTTTGATTTTATAGTTAATATCTTTAATTAT
>ONJC01000049.1 GCA_900318035.1 uncultured Methanobrevibacter sp. | reverse complement strand
TGAAAGCATTACTAAAACATTACTTTTCGGTTTGACTCCTTTATCTATTAAAGCATTTGCAATAACATTTGCTTTTTCATCCAATTGCTTGTAAGTCAAAGTGGCATCACTTGCAACAAGAGCAGTTTCATCACCTTTGTCGACCACTTGTTTTTCAAAGCGTTTATGTAAAATCGGCATATCAACAGGTGCAAAGGTAGGTGCCTCTTTACTTTCACCCAATTCTATTTCACCAATGCTTAATTTTTCAATATCTGCTTCAATTAATTGATTTATAACATTAACAATACAATTTAAGAATGTTTCTATGTAATCATCACTGTACAACTGGTCATTATACTGAATAAACAATTCAAGATTGTCTTTGGTTTCATTAACATCCAAAGATATTTTATAGTTGACTTCAAGTGAATTCAAATATTTAACTTTATAAGTTTTTCCATTAATCTCAATTTCTTCAGCGTCAAGATTGTTGTATGCATAGAAGAACTCCGGTTTCAATCCAAACTCTTCAGAAATCTTAGTATAAGAATAATCAGAATGATTAATGGTTTCCAACCAGATATCATTGACTGAATTTAAATATTCTTTAAATGATAATGTCCTATCCTCACTGATTGAAACAATTGGAAGTGTTTTAACTAGAAATGCCTGTGTGTTGATGTAGGATGAGTTTGACCTTCCATTGAAAATAGTTGTAATCAATGTTTTGTCATTGAATGTATACTTATTCAAGTTCAGCATGGTTACAGCCATAAACAAAACATTAGGAGTTATCCTGTTTTCACTGCAAAACCTATTAACAAATTCAGAATCTATATTTTTGGAAATTGATTTTAAAATTCCTTCTTTAAAATTACCATTCAAATTAGGAGTCAATACAGTTGAATCAACTTCTTGAGTTAATTTATCCCTGAAGAATTCTCTAGATAATTCATATTTTTCACTGTTTTCATTCTCACTTTCTATTATACTGTTAATGTAACCATCGATTGTTTCTTTTTCAATTTCAATTCCCTGATACGCATTGGAAATATTTGTGAACAACTTATCTAATGATTCCCCATCAGAAATGATATGGTGGACATCAGAGAATAAAATTGTTTCACTAGGAGTTTTATATATTTTAAATCTGAATAACTGGTCATTATGCAAATCAAATAGTTTTAGATTTTCTTTTTCGATTTCTTCATCGGAAATCTTATCAACATTAACAATAGGAATATCATCAATATCTAATGAATCATCACGTTTCAGCATCACTTTACCTTTTTGTGGAACAATTCTAGTTTTAAGATAAGGATATGCTTCGATTGTCTTAATGACAGCATCACGTAATTTAGCAGCATCAATTTCACTGCCAAATCTTATGATTGACGGCAGATTATATTGTGCAACATCGCCGCTTTGAATGCACTCATAATAGATTCCCATCTGATTTTCTGTCAATGGATAATAAACCATGTCCTTAGATGATTCTATTAGCCTATTCAAATCTAGAATATCATTGTTTTCTATTTCGTTTGCAATATTTTTGATTGTAGGATCATTCAATAATGAAATAATATCTAAATTAACACCCATTTCCTCATAAATCCTTGCATTTAATTTCATCAGTGACAATGAAGTAAATCCGACAGCATACAAATCATCAGTAGTACCGAATTCCTTTGTTTTGCTGATGGATGAAGCAATTTCATGCAAGATTATTTCAGTTTCAGTTTCAGGGAGTGTAAATGACAATCTAAGTTGTGGTGCTGGCAGTTGTTTCAGGTCAGTTTTACCGTTTGGTGTTTGCGGCATTTCATCTAGCTGCATGAACACGGTTGGAACCATATAACGAGTAAGACGATCTTTTAAAAACTCTTTTAAGTCATCACTGTCAATTTCACAGTTAGCAGTGTAATATGCACATAAATGTTCATTATTGTTAATCTCTTTAATTACAACAACCGCCTGCCTTATATCTGGATATTGACCAATATTGGTTTCGATTTCACCAATTTCTATTCTTAAACCTCTGAGTTTAATCTGATTGTCTATTCTTCCTTTAATGTCGATTTCACCATTTGGAAGTTCAATGGCATAGTCCCCACTCATGTAATACGGAATGTCATTGATAGTCAGGAACACCTCTTCAGTTTTTTCAGGCATGTTGTAATATCCTTTTCCGACACTCACACCTCCAATGTACAATTCACCCATTACACCATTAGGAACCAATTTTCCATCAATATCACGAACATCAGTGACATAATTAGTTAAAGGAGGACCCACAGTCAAATCGTTTACATCTGTGACTTCTTTGTTGTTTGAGGTGATTGTTGTTTCTGTTGGACCATAACTGTTATAGACAACCGCATCACTGTATTTTCTTAAATCTTCATAAACTTTTGCTGAAAATTTCTCTCCTCCAATGAAAAAACACTTTATGCAGGATATAACATTACAGAATTCTTTAACCTCAAGATAAGAAGCAAGTCTTGAAGGAGTAATATCTAAAATTTCAGGTTGATTTTCATCAATTAACTTGATTAAAGCAGGAATATTTTTGATTTGAACATCATCAGCCAATATCAATTTCAACCCATTTGAGAGAGATGTCAATATGTCATCAACAGACACATCAAAAGAGATAGTTGTAATACAAAGTAAGCTATCATAAGTGGATTTAGGATTTGAAACCTGATTACAAATGTTTTCATGACCGATCATCACACCTTTAGGATTACCGGTTGAGCCTGAAGTATAAATCATATATGCCAAATCATCAGGATCAACATTAACGTTAGGATTTTCTGAATTGCCTTCTTTAAGCAGTTCTTCAATGTCTAAAGATTTTTCTCCGGATTCATTGGCAATAATATAATCCGCCTGACTGTTTTCATAAATATAATTTATTCTCTCCTGAGGATATTCAGGATCAATCGGAATGAAGGCACAACCCGCTTTAAGGATACCCAAAATGGAAGCAATCAAATTACTGTCCCTTGAAAGCATTACTAAAACATTACTTTTCGGTTTGACTCCTTTATCTATTAAAGCATTTGCAATAACATTT
>ONJC01000050.1 GCA_900318035.1 uncultured Methanobrevibacter sp. | reverse complement strand
TGAAGTCATGGACAATTATGATGAGTTTGCAAAAAGAACAGATGAGTATAGAACAGCTATTTTAAATGTAGGAGACAACATTTGCGATATAGTTGATGGTTATTTAAAATAAGTTTAATAGCTATTCTATCATTTAACTAATCGTCAACCAACTCATTAATTAACTTTAATTATTCTATTTCTATTTTTTCTCAAATATCTATTTCAATATTAATTATTATTTTCTTATGGTTCCGCCAATTCCTTCAATGAATTCTTCAACATAATCTTTTTCTTGTCTATCGAAGACTGAATAATGGAATGTATAGCTTGTTTGAGAATCATCAATCTGTTCACCATTATAAACATCCACTATTTTCACATCAATGACAGGTTCAATGTTTTTAAACATTTCAATTAAGTATTTCTCATTACAATTTGAAGGAAACAGCACTGATAAATTGAAATACTCCAGTTTAAGGTTATTCTTCTTCCATTCAAAGATTTCATTTTCAGACATTATGTCTACATTGGAAAGCTTGAAGCAAATTTCATCATTGCCCCCAGTATCCAGTATAACATTTTTTGCGCCGACTTCCTTCACGATTCCCATATGCACATTTTCAGAGTGCTGGTGCTTTAAGCCGACTTCCTTGCCTATTGATTTTGACAAGACATTTGATTTCTGGGTTAGCATGCTTATTGCTTTATCTGAACGAGCCAAAGCATCCTCATATCCGTCCAAATGCTTTGCTGATTCAACTACAGATTTGACAAAGTCATCCTCTTTTCCTTCCTCAATCAGATTTGATAGGTATATGCTTTCCTTTATCAATGCTTCCCTTGCATTGGATGTTTCAAGGTTATTTTTTTGTATGGAATAGTAAAGGTAAGGGTTTTGATAAACCACACGGCTTACCATATCAAGCATGATGGTATAAACAGGGCTTGAAAAGTTTCTGGATTCCTTGACATTGATATTCAGCTTCCTTATTGTAGAAGCGAGGCTAATGTATGAAAAATGAGTCAATCCTTGGACGATGCTCATATACTTGTCATGTTCCTTTGGGGTTGTGATTACAACTTCACACTCGGTTTCTTCCAAAAAGTCCTTTACACGAGGCAACCATTTAGGGGCTCTGTTTTCGATAGGGGTCAATACGATGATTTGCCTTTTGAGTGTAGGAACTCTTGGACCAAACATAGGGTGGCATGGCAATATCTCTGCATTTTCTGGCGCATATTTTCTCAAGGCTTCTGATGGCTCTGTTTTCACACTTGTAACATCCATTAGGAGTGACCCTTCAGGTGCATGTGGTGCCACTTCCCTTATGGTTTCCACCATATGTTCTATAGGAACGCTGAAGAGGATAATGTCTGCATCTTTTATCGCTTCAATGTTGTTGTTGCTGTATCCAACACCTATTTCCTCTGCAGCAAGTTTTCCAGAGCTTTCGTCACGACTTGTGATGCGTATGTTGAAATTATCTTTCAAGTGTTCCGCAAGCCACTTGCCTAAGCCACGTGTGCCTCCAATGATTGTCATATTCCTATTATCATCCTGTGCCATTTTCATTCCCCATATCCTTATGCCATTATTTTTATCAAATAGTTTTATGGCTTGTCAATCATTATTTTTCTTACATTATATATTAATCTAACTTTTTTATAATTTTTCATAAGTTAATCTATTTCCTTAATTGCCTTTATTTTTTTAATTTTTTAGATTTCAACTTTTTGAACTGATTCATGAATCGTTCATCGAAGTTTTGACAAATCTCCTCATATCTGTTATGCACTCCTACACAACTATCCGGAACTATGGATTTCTCATCGCCCGCAGATTTAACAATTGTACGGAACAGCTCTTTCCCATCCCTCATGATTATTTTCACAAATCTAATATCCGCTTCCTCTATCTCGAGATTGTCTAAATTCGCATCTTCAAACAACTTTATGATTTCTATTTTTTTGCCATCAATATAACATTCAGGTGTAGCCATTATTTTTATCGGAATCCCTCTTGGAAGTTCCTTAAACGCTTTGATAAGCTCTTCACCTTCCCCCGCAAGCAAGTATCCTATTCTCATGTTGATTGATTTTCTGGCCCTCTTAACGATTTCTATCTCTTTATTAATGATATTTTCGCTAGTTTTGACTAGCCAAACTGGAGCCTGTATCTCAGATATTTGGTCATTATAGATTTCATCAAGTTTCTCTTGGGAGGATTCAAGTTCCTTAATCAGTTCATCTTTTTTCATTTTGATTATTTCACTTGGAGGGACTACCTTATATTCAAGAGGTCTGGTATGGGTTATTTCAATAAATCCTTTTTTATCCAATGCTTTTAGAGTATTATATATTTTTGATCGGGGGATCTCTGAAGATTTAGCAATCTCTTCAGCCTTGCCTGTAATTAAATTGCACATTCCTATATATGCCTTAGCTTCGTATCGTGTTAATCCGAATTTTTCTAAAGATTCTATAATTTTTTCCATTTTAATCCCTCTTGAAAATGATTTTAAAGATTTAGATTAAGTTTTTTCTTCATATTCTAGTATAAGTGTTGTTTTATAAAAATATTTTGTTACTTTTTACCCTATGCTAGTTACAAAATATTTATAAGTGCTATAAAAAATATGTTTAGTTAATTAAGGATAAAATGGAAAAAAGCGTTTTCATATTAGGATTTGAGAAAAACCAATAAAACGATATTTCTATTTTATATTTAATAAATGACAGAAGAAATTTTTAAAGAAGGATGTGTGTTATATGAGTGATTTCAACATGTTTTGTTATCAATGTTCCCAAACTGCAAGAGGCAGTGCATGTACAAATGTAGGGGTATGCGGTAAAAATGGTACTGTTGCAAGACTTCAAGACAACTTGATCTTTGCAATGAAAGGTATTGCAGCTTACAACTACCACTGCAACGAATTA
>ONJC01000051.1 GCA_900318035.1 uncultured Methanobrevibacter sp. | reverse complement strand
ATTCAACGGAGTCAAACAATACACCAACGCAAAGGTATACAACAGTTACGGACCAACCGAAGCAACAATTGCATCCAACTACAAGGAAATAACCGATCCTGAAAATATCACTGTTGGAAAAGCACTCAAAAACTATGTAACCGAAGTAAGGGACCTCGACGGGAAACTACTGCCTAAAGGAGTAATGGGTGAACTCTACATCGGAGGACCGGGAGTTGGAAAAGGATACTACAAAATGCCTGAAAAAACCGCCGAAGTATACACAACAATAAACGACATCCCATACTACAGAAGCGGAGACTACGCAATAGAACTTCCGAATGGTGAAATCGACATCAAAGGAAGAATAGACAACCAAATCAAACTCAGAGGACTAAGAATAGAAATTGGAGAAATTGAATCCAACATCAACAGATTCCCAAATATTAAACGGACTGTCGTTGCAATCAAAGAGATTAACAATAACGACCACCTATGTGCATATTTCACAAGCGATGTGGAAATTGACATAAGACTATTGAAAAGATATTTAAATAACAAATTAACCAAATATATGGTTCCAACAGTATTTATGCAGCTTGATGAAATTCCACATCTGCCAAACGGAAAAACCGACCTGAAAAAATTACCTACTCCTAAACTAGATTTGGAAAATGTAAAACCTGAAAATGAAACAGAAGAAAAACTATTCAGAATGGTCTCTGAAATGATCGGATCATCTGAATTTGGAACAACAGATGACCTTTATACCCTTGGATTTACATCTTTAACATTAATGAAGTTAAACTCCTTGATTTATAATGAAACCAATGTAAACATTGACATAACTTCATTATTCAATAATCCAACAGTCCAATCACTTGCATATAAAATTGACAATAACATCGAATCAGACATTGACGTTGATGAGATTATTGAAAGTGCAAAGGAAATTGAGTACTTCCCATTGACTTCAAACCAATTAGGAATTTATTACGAATGTATGCAAACTGAAAAAATCAAATACACAATGCCGGTCGCAGTGAGATTTGATAACAGTATTGAACCTGAAAAGCTTAAAAAAGCACTTATTGATACTATTGAAGCACATCCATATCTTAAAACAAGAATTGTCAATACTGATGATGGAAAAATCATGCAAAAAAGATGTGACGATGTTGAAATTGATGAAATAGAAATTGTTGAAATAGATGCAATTACCAATAAGGAAATAATGAAAAATGACATAAAGGCAATTCCATTGGACAACAACCAATTATTCAGGTTTAAAATCTATAATACTCCTGAAGAAACTATATTATTCAGTGATTTCCATCACATCATTACAGATGGAGTATCCCAGGATAATTTCTTCCATGATTTAACAAAGGCATTTAACAGCGAAAAAATTGAAACTGAAAAGATTGATGGATACGTATATAGCCTCATAGAAGATCAGACTGGCATTAACGAATCCTCTGAAAAATTCTTCAAAACTCAATTCAGTCAAGGCATTGAATCAACCGTTTTAACTCCAAACATTAATGGAAATCCGGATATTGGAAATATAAAACTCATTTCAGATAATGTGAATTCTAATTTTGTTAGACACTTCTGTAATGACCATTCAATAAGTCCAAACGTTTTATTCATGACTGCTACAATCTTAAGTCTCAATAAATTTACATTTAATTCCAAATCATTGATTACAACAATTTTCAATGGTAGGGCGAACTCTGATTACTTTGATACACAGGGAATGCTGGTTAAAACTTTACCTATTGTTGTCAATGGTGAAGACCGTGAAATGATGGTTGAAGACTATATTAAAGTAGTAGATAAAGCATGGAAAGATGCATTGACCCATAGTAATTATCCATACACAAAACTTGCTGAAGATTATCAGTTAAAACCTGAATTCTTCTATGCATACCACGAATCATTTGATGATGAGATAATACTCGACGGTAAAACATATAAAACAATTGACCTTGACGGTACTGTAGCAACCGACTATAAAATAAACCTGGACGTATTCGATGATGGAGAAATTATTAGTTTATATATTGAATATAACGACCAAATCTATACTGAAGAGTATGTTAAACTGTTCCTAGAAGCAATCAAATATACCCTATTCCAATTCTTCGTGAATGATATGGATAAATTAAGAATAAATGATATTGAGCTTGTTGACGGTGAAATTCCAGAGTTTGACAAACTTGATACTCCATTCCTTCACAAACGTTTTGAAAAACAAGTGGAAGAAAAAGGAGATGAAATTGCACTTGTGGCAACCGATGAAACATTTACTTATGATGAGCTTAACCAAAAAGCAAATCGTATAGCAAATGAACTTATCAAAAAAGGTGTCAAACCAAAAAGCAATGTCCTTGTAATGCTTCCAAGAAACAGCGACTTAATTGCAACAATAATAGGTATATTTAAGGCAGGATGCACATTCGTGCCAATAGATTTGGAATATCCTCAGGAAAGAATTGACTACATATATGAAAACAGCCAAGCAGACTACATAATAAATACTAGTGGAGAATCAGACAATTCAATCGATATAAAAGAATTAATCAAAGGCGAAAACATAACAAATCCTGATGTGGATATTTCTCCTGATGATTTGGCATATATGATTTACACTTCAGGATCAACAGGTAATCCTAAAGGAGTAATGATAAGTCATGAAAATGCATGTAATGAAGCAGCAGAAAATCCAAAA
>ONJC01000052.1 GCA_900318035.1 uncultured Methanobrevibacter sp. | reverse complement strand
GGAGTGTTTTCAGTATATTTTCCTTTTACAAGCTCTTTAGATAAGTCCTTAAGGAGACCGGTACTTAAGAAAATAACCATAGTTGCCCCATGTTCTGCAAATGATGCAATGCTTTCTTTTTCTGGAACTGGAGTTCTACCGGCCATACGAGTGATTATTACACTTTGGCTAACATCAGGCAAGGTATATTCTGCTTTCAATGCTGCCGCTGCACCACAAAAGCTTGAAACTCCAGGGCAAACATCATAGGAAATTCCTTCTTCGTCTAAACGGTCCATCTGTTCACGGATTGCACCATAAATACTTGAATCACCAGTGTGCAAACGGACAGTCATCTTATTTTCCTTTTCAGCTTCAAACATCTTTTCCAAGACTTCATCTAAAGTCATTTTAGCACTGTCATAAATTTCACATGAATCCTTAGCATAATTTAACAAATCAGGATTGACTAATGAACCTGCATATATTATTACATCTGCTTCCTTTAGGAGTTCTGCTCCCCTTATAGTTATTAAATCAACAGCTCCACTTCCTGCTCCAACAAAATGAATCATTATTTATTCCTCCATAATTTCAAATAATCATCAAATAAACATTCTTATAAATAAAATTTTGATAAATAAACCTTCTTTAAAGTTAGTTAATTTTTATTTTTTCCATAATCTTTTAAGATCATCTACATTTTCACTTTCAAATAAAACTCCAGAATACTCTCCCGTATTTGCAAAGCATATGAATTCAACATTGATGTCATCTGGAACTCTTCTATCAATATTATGTTGTATTCTCTCATTTAAGATTTCCATAGTCTTATCCAATAAGTCATTTTCATATAGGATATCCAATACTGCATTAGTAGTTACACATTTTTGAATCTCTTTTAGGATTTCAATATTTGCACCTGCATCCAACGCACAGGACAATAGTGTTTCTATCCTACCATCACCATTATGTGAGTGGGTGTTAAACATTCCTATTCCCAGTTTTACAAATTTGCCTATATGGCCAACTAAAAGAATATTCTTGAACCCAAATTCAACAGAACTATCCAATGCAACATCAATGAAATTACTGCACATTATTCCAGGTTTTGTTGATAAATTCAAATCCTCTTCTGTGAACTTTTTACCAAAATTACCTAAGAATATAAGTATGGACTCATTGCTTTCTGCAGCAATGACACTTATTTCAACTTTAATTGAATCGGCTAATGCCTTGGCACTCATTGGCTCAACAATACCTGTTGTACCCAAAATTGAAATGCCCCCAACTATACCTAATTCAGGGTTGAAAGTTTTCTTTGCTATTTCTTCACCCTCCGGTACAGAAATTAAAACATGAAAGCCTCCACTATAATTAAATTGCATCGCCAATTCATTTAATGAATCCTTTATCATTTTTCGAGGAACAGAGTTTATAGCAGACATACCAACTGGCTGATCTAACCCACCTTTGGTTACTTTTCCAACTCCTTTTCCCCCTTCAATAATAATTTCTGAAGAATCAGGCAATAAAGCCACTTTGGAAGATACCAATATTCCATTAGTGATGTCAGGGTCATCACCGCCATCCTTTTCAATAGAACAGCTTGCAACATTATCATTAAACTGAGGGTTTAAAACATCTATTATGAGATCAGTTTGATTAGGTGTTGTGATTGCTACAGAATCCATTGATTCCTGTTTAAAGAGCATTGCCACAGCCGCCTTAGAAGCTGCCGCTGCACATGTCCCTGTTGTATAACCGCAACGCAATAATTTTTGATTAACCAAACGTTTTTCTGCCATATGAAATCCCCAATAAAACTAATGAGTTAAATTACTTTACAACGACGATAGTGAAATATCCCATATTTTCATCAAATTCATCTAAAGAATTATAGATCTTTTCATTTTCCAAACCACAGTTTTCAACTGCATAGACATTATCCTGAAGATTTAATTCCCTCAATGTTTCGATTAATTTAGGCACTGACCTACCTATTTTCATCAGTACCTTAGAACCAGGCATTTGTAAAGCTTCCTTTAAGTCTATTCCTGTTGCAGGAATAATATGTAAAGGATCATTCATTGTAGTCAATCCGATCCTTAATTTAGATGCTGAAGCACAAAAGCTTGTTACTCCTGGAATGACCTCTACATCATAATCTTTTTCCAATAATTGGTCCATTGTATATGCAAATGTTGAGAAGATAGTTACATCACCTAAATTTAACATGGCTACATCTTCACCTTCATCAAGAACCTTAGCAATTGATTCTGCAGCATTTTTATGACTTTCAGCTAAAATGTCCTTATCCTTAGTCATTGGAAACTCTAAAAACATTATTTCCTTTTGGGATAAATCTGTTGCTTGAGATACAATTGATAATGCCAATGAATCACCAGTTCCTGTATGAGGTGTTGCTATATATTTGCACTCTGATATAATATTCATTGCCTTTACAGTGATTAACTCAGGATCTCCTGGCCCAATACTTACTCCGTATAATGTTCCCTTTTCCATTTTAAAACCTTTATTATCTGTTAAAAAAATAATTATTGAAAATAATTGTAAATTAAAATTAATTTAATATCAAATAAACTATATTCATTGCAATAACCTTTTAAAAAAAGTTAAAAAATATAATGAACTTTAATTAATTTAATACTGTAATTAAAAAATATGTTATTGAAAATATATAAATATACTCTCA
>ONJC01000053.1 GCA_900318035.1 uncultured Methanobrevibacter sp. | reverse complement strand
CCTTTCCTTTTGTGATTGCAAAAGGAGAATATGGAGATTTTGTAACAATCAATGTGAAGAACATAATCGCTGCAAGAGGCAATTGTATTACTAAAGGACCATGCACTGCCTGATAAGCTATAATTCCACTGATGTCCATAGTTCCAGTCAAGAGGAATATAATTGCAATCACTGCAAAGAGCGGCAATTCACCAGCTGCTGAGAAAACAGCCCTTACACAACTCAATTTACCATATGGGGAACCTGATGAGGATCCTGCATTATGCTCTACAATCTTATGGATAGCATAAACACCGAATATAATCATTAAGGAACCTTGAGCTACTGGACCTACAATAACTGCAGTTACCCAAACAGCTGCTAAAATAACTGTAATACCTACATAAAAAGGCATTGCAGCAGTTTTTGGGAATGAAGTTTCCTTAAAGAAAAATTTCAATGAATGCAATAAGTACTGTATAATAGGAGGTCCCGGCCTCAATTGGACTCTTGCCATAACCTTTCTATGGAAACCTAATAAAAGACTACCTGCAAGGAAAGCGATTATTACATTGATTAAAATTTGAGCCATTAAATTCATGATATCTGCAAAGAGATTCTAAATTAGTTAAATATGAATTGATAATCTTAACTAATAACCTGTAAATGGTTCTTCTCTTCTTTCCTCCTCTTCCTCTTTTATTGGTTTGGACATAGTAAGAAGTCCAAATGAAAGTACTAAAAATGGTATACAAACAATAGCTATTGCATAGACTATCCAATCAGCAGGATTAAATATTAAAGCGTAAAGGATAGCTAATACTGACACAATCAAGATAATATAACTAGCTATTTTCATTTTATTCATTTTATCGACCTTCTATTAATAATAAATTAATAAACATGATTTTTAATAATTGGATTTCAATTTAATTTCTTCTATTTTAAATTATAATATAGTTAATAAGATTTCAACAAATCTAACAATGATAAACAATGAACTTAAGTGGATAATCAATATGAATGGAGATCCAGGAGTTCTAAACATTTCTGCCTTACTTGCAAAGAATGGCGCTATACCGCTTTCACCACAGACCCCAATTAGCATTACAAGCGCTCCAAATATCATCATTGGACTTGCAGGGATTGCTGCGAGCTCAAATAGGCTTAATGTACCTGTAGCCGCTAAAATCATAGCTGCACCACCAAAGAGTGGCAAACCGCACATCATTGCAATCAAACCATATTGATAAGCGGAATTTAAAACCTCCACCTGCTTTACAGCAGAAACAATACCGATGTTAACAATACCAATTAATGCCATGAATAAGGTAAAGTTAAATAAATCTCCAGTAATCATAGCCCCTGCAGTAGCTATACCGCAGATAATAGCCAGGAATCTTCTATGCTTGAATTCCTTTTTGCCAACTGCAACCTTATTTTCATCAAGAGAACCAAACATTGCTTCAACTTGAGTTTCAGTTCGGCTCATGGCTATCAATGCTGTAAATACAAGTATAGTTACAAACAAGAATATGTGGAGAGGGTTTAAATAAAGAACAATATCTCCTAAAGGAATTGTTCCCATCACGTCTCCGCCTAAACTCTCTATAAGCATTTAAATCTCCTTTTTATTTTAAGTTCATTTGATTTTGAATATTTGATTTGAATACTTGATTCAAAATTTTGATTTGATAATAAATTTATAAATATAATATTTTAAATTTTAAATTCATTTGGAATAATCATTTTCTTCCGTATTCCTCTCTCATCATTATTCCAATCAATCCGATCTTGGAAGCCACTTTCAAGAGCAATCCTAAAGCAGCTAGGAATAAACTGAGTAACCAGTATTGAGGCAAGATAAAGAAGAATAGGAATCCAATAATCCATAAGCACCAAGAGATACCGGATATTGCTCCCACTCCATCGAGAACAACTATTGGCAATCCTCTTACCTTTCTGCTTAAAACATAAATTACAATACCTCCTCCAGCTACTGCACCACCAGTAAATCCTGATAGGAACACACCATAACCTATTAATAACAATGCAATGAAATTAGGAGCAGTAGTCATAATCTCCATATCTATATTTAATGGCATTGGTGCAAATGAGGTATCTACATCTTTCTTCCTCATTTCACGAGATATTAAAATCTCGGATATTGCCATGATCTCTGCCAATTCAACTACTAGACCAGGAAGAATCAATGCTTCAGACAAATCAGTTCCCACTGCAGCTACAACAATAAGCATAGCCAAACCGACAATGTCAGTCAATATAAGAACTTGAATATCCCTTTTCTCCATTGCAATTCCCATCAAGCCAATGAAAGCTACAATCAAACCGCCGTATAATGCAGTTGAATACATTGAGCTATAGAATGCAGGAACAAATTGTGGAATTATACTTGCAACCATATAATCACCTGAACTCCTTTTTAGCTTGCTTTTCACGAGCTTTGCGATTGCTCATCTCAACTTCACTAGCTATCTTGTCAGAACTTGCAATAGCTCTTTTTACATCTTCCTTAATGTCTCCCTTACCTTTTTTCTCCTTTCTATCCATGGTAAAGTTAAT
>ONJC01000054.1 GCA_900318035.1 uncultured Methanobrevibacter sp. | reverse complement strand
TTGGAATGATAGTAAGAATCATGATGGTTTCAGGCCTCAGAATGTGACTTTTGTGTTGTATGCTGATGGTGTTGAGAACGCTACTGTTGTTTTAGATGAAGGTAACGGTTGGAAAGGTAGTTTCAGTGGTTTATCTATTTACAAAGATGGTAAAGAGATTGTTTACACTATTGGAGAAGTATTTGTTGATAATTATACTTCCAGCGTAATTAACTCCAGTCTTGCTAATTACACTATTATGAACACTCGTGTGGTTAATTTCACTAGTGTTAATGTTACTAAAGTTTGGAATGATAGTGATGATCATGATGGTTTCAGACCTGAAAATGTGACCTTTGTGTTATATGCTGACGGTAATGAATATGCTACTGTTGTTTTAGATGAAAGTAACGGTTGGAGTGGTAGTTTCAGTGGTTTATCTATTTACAAAGATGGTAAAGAGATTGTTTATACTGTTGATGAGTTGCCTGTTGATAATTACACTAAGTCTGTAGTTAACGATACTCTTGGCAATTACATTATCATGAACACTTATGTCGTTAAATTTACCACTGTTAATGTTACTAAAGTTTGGAATGACAATAACGACCAGGACGGTGTAAGGCCTGCTGATGTGACTGTTGTATTGGTTGCTGACGGAAACGTTGTTGCTGATGCGACTTTGGATGCTTCAAATGATTGGAGTGCTTCATTTAATGACTTGCCTGTTTATAAAGACGGCAAAGTTATTAAGTATTCCGTTGAAGAGTTGGCTGTTGCTAATTATACCAGCGTTGTATCTAACGAAACAGCATATAACTGGATTGTTAACAACACTCACGTTCCAATGGTTACTGTCATTAATGTGACTAAGGTTTGGGATGACAATAACGATCAGGACGGTATTAGGCCTGCAAATATTGTTGTTGAATTGTTGGCTGATGGCGTTAAAGTTAATGAAACTACTTTGTCTGAGTCTAACGGCTGGAAAGGTTCATTCATGAACTTGCCTGTGTATAATGATGGAAAATCAATCAAATATACAATTGATGAAGTTAAAGTAGATAACTATACTTCAAGCATCTCTGAGGATAACGGTAACTTTGTTATCACTAACGCTCATGTGCCTGCAGTAAGTGACATTAACGTTGAAAAAATCTGGAACGACAGCAACAATAAGGACAGCGTCAGACCTGTAAGCATTGTTGTTGAATTGTTTGCTGATGGCGTAAAAGTTAATGAAACCACATTGTCTGAAGGTAACGACTGGAAATACACTTTCAAAGACTTGCCTGTTTACAATGAAGGAAAATTAATTAAATATGCTGTTGGTGAAGTTGAAATTTCCAACTACACTGCAAACATAACACAAATCGACGGCGGTTTTGTAATTACAAATACTCATGTTATCGCAAACATGACTGTTACAAGAAGCACAGAAAACAAATCTGATGAAACCGGTAATACAACAATTATTACAATTGTTGTAACCAACAATGGTGGTACCAATTTAGAGGATGTCTATGTTGTACAGGAAATCCCTGAAGGATTTGAAGTCAGACCATTTGAAAACGATAATTGGGTTTATGATGGAGAAAAATTCATTTACAAAGGTGTTTTAAAACCTGGTGAATCAGTCAGCTTTGATGTTGTATTTTACAACAAGACGGCTAATAAAACTGATAATAAAACCTATACTCCTGGTTTAAATGTTCAAAAAATAACATTAAATGATGCCAAATTAGGTGAAATAACTTCATTTAAAATAATTGTTACAAATATTGGCGATTGTGCTTTAGGAGATATTTTTGTAATTGAACAGCCTTGCGATGGCTTGGATTTTGACAGTTATGAAGGTGACGATTGGACAATGCAGGATGACACATTCTTCTTCAGTGGTGTTTTAAACCCTGGTGAATCATCTGAATTTACCATATTCTTTATAGCAACCAAGGTTGGAGAATTGGTTAATACTGTTATTGCAGGTTCAAATGCTACTGATAATGTAACTGCAAAAAATACAACTGTTGTAATCGAAAACAAAACTCCGGACATTCAACAAAATCATACAAACAAAACAAAAACTGTTCCTGAAATACCTGATAAAGTTGTAAAAACAAATGTTGGAAGAGCTACAGGTAATCCAATTCTTGCATTGCTGGGTGTTCTTTTAATTGCAGGTATTTCTTCTATCAGAAGATTTAAAAAATAAACATTTTTGGAGCATTTTGCTCCTACTTTTTTTCTTTTTTCAATGCTGTCAAGCTAAGATTTTTGATTTTTTTAGAAGCTGTCTTGGATGTTTGATTTGCATTTTTTGTGATAATATTTGTCTTTATCTCTTTCTTCA
>ONJC01000055.1 GCA_900318035.1 uncultured Methanobrevibacter sp. | reverse complement strand
GATAAATTATACAAAACTTTATATAAAAATAAAGATAAAAGATAAGAATGTTGAAAAAATTTAAGATTTTAAAGGTTATAAAATGACAGATGAAATTATTATTGCTGATAGTGAAAATGTAAAAAACGCATTAAACGGATTTCAAAACGCTTTAAAAAATGTAAAGGAAATTTCTCCTTTGACTTTTTGCATAACCAATTTTGTAACAGTTACAGATTGTGCAAATGCAGCATTAGCTATTGGAGCATCACCAATCATGTCCAATGGCGCTGAAGAAGGTGGAGAAATAGTAAATATTGCAAGTGCACTTGTAATCAATATTGGAACATTAAGCAAAGCTCAAAATGAATTGATGAGAAACAGTGCAAACCAAGCTAAGGAAATCAATAAACCTATCATATTTGATCCAGTAGGTGCAGGTGTAAGTGCCCTAAGGAATGATATGACAAAAGAAATTGTTGAAAATTATCCTCTTGCATTAATTAGAGGTAACATGTCTGAAATTAAGGCAATTACAAAATTAATTAATCTCGATACAGAAAATGATTCCGTAGCTAAAGGAGTGGATGTAGCAGCAAGTGATGTTATTTCTAAGGATAATTTGGCTATTAATGGGGCAATTGTAAAAGCATTGGCTAAAGAATTAAATACAGTTGTTATTGCAAGTGGCCCTATTGACATTATCTCAGATGGTGATGTGACCTTTGGCCTTGAAAATGGTGATGCGATGATGCCTCTCATTACTGGTAGTGGTTGTATGTTAACCACAATCATGGGTTCCTATGTAGGGGCTAATGAACCATTGATTGGTGGAATTACTGCATGTGCTTTAATGGCAGTTGCAGGTGAAAATGCTGCAGATTATGTAAGGAAAAATGATTTGGGTACAGGCAGTTTCAGAACAATACTAATCGACAATTTATATAAATTAACTGCTGAAGAATTAGTGGAAAGGGCTAATCTATTTGAAATCAACATCTGAATTAACATTTGAATTAACATCTAATTAGAATAGGAAGTTGGTTAAATGAAAAAAGAGGATATTGATTATTCAGTTTACTTGGTTACAGACCGTAGGAATAAAACTGATGAGGAATTTTTAAACATTATTGAAGAAGCCATAAAAGGTGGAACCACCATTGTCCAGCTTCGTGAAAAAACTGCTTCAACTAAGGAATTCTATGACTTGGCTTTAAAGGTTAAGGAAATCACCAGCAGGTATGATGTTCCATTATTGATTAATGATAGGATTGATATAGCGCTTGCAGTTGATAGTGAAGGTGTTCATATTGGCCAAGATGATATGCCAGCAGGTATTGCTCGTGAGATTATTGGTGAGGATAAGATATTAGGTGTTTCCGCTTCAACTGTTGAAGAGGCAAAAAAGGCTGAAATCGATAGTGCAGATTATATCGGTTCAGGGGCTGTGTTCCCTACAGCCACTAAGGATGATGCAGATTCAGTTTCAGAAGAGGAATTAAAGGAAATTGTAGATTCAATTGACATTCCTGTAGTGGCTATTGGCGGAATCACTATAGAAAATGCCCATACATTAAAGGCCAGTGGCATTGCAGGGTTTTCAGTTGTAAGTGCAATAATGAGTGCTGAAGATCCAAAAGAAGCTTCTGAAAAATTAAAGGAAATTTATTTCTCTTAATTTCTTCTTTCTCTTTCATTAAAAATGATTATTTTTTCTTAATTTTTCCATTTTTTTTATTTTCTTTTTATTTTTTCTATTTCTCATTTATTTCAATTTAAAGAAAATTCATTCAATAGTAAACTATTTAAATGATATTTTACTAATTACTATTGTTGAATATTTTAATGGAATATTTCTATATCGAACATTCATAAAATATTGATTCTATTTTTAATTTTTCATTGCCTCGGTGGCTCAGTCTGGTAGAGCGCGAGACTTGTAATCTCGTGGTCGCGGGTTCAATTCCCGTCCGGGGCTTTATATGCTTTGATTGGTATGATTTAATTCGTTTATATGATTTCCCAATCAGTTCATATAATATACAAAAACATTTA
>ONJC01000056.1 GCA_900318035.1 uncultured Methanobrevibacter sp. | reverse complement strand
AGGTAATGTAACAATACTCGATACAGTATTCAGAGACACTTCTTCCGGATTTGGCGGTGCTTATATCCAATTCGGCGGAAAACTCATCATAAACAATACAGAATTCACAAACTGTCATGCTACATACAATGGAGGGGCAGTTTACATTTCATATGTTGATTCTGCTGAAGTCAATAACTGTAATTTCACTTCAAACGGTGTTGACATTATTGAAGGCTATCCTACTTACGGTGGCGCAATGGTCATTGACCTGTCTACAATAAGTATAAACAACTCCAGATTCATCAACAACACTGCAAGTGCCGGAAGTGCAATCTATGCTTATGATGCATCATATGACATTAGAAATTCACTGTTTGAAAACAATACAAACCCGATTTATACTTTCTTTGATGTGGAATCAAATATTGACACAAGCAATACTTTCAACAATGATAAAAATGTCTCAACCAACAATACATTCTATGCAACATTCCAAGTTGGACAAGGACTGCAGTTAACATTACTCAACAATACAATCAATGTTACTGCCCTTCCAGCAAGATATGACTCACGTGACTGGGGATGGGTTTCACCAATCAGAAATCAGGGATCAATGGGTGCCTGCTGGACATTCGGAATGACCGGCACACTGGAATCAGCACTATTGAAAGCAACAGGCCTTGCAACTGACCTTTCAGAAAACAACATGCAGGATACTATGCTGAAATATTCAATTTACGGATGCCCTCAATTTATGGAAGGAGGAGCAAACATTGTTTCCACAGGTTATCTCTTGAGCTGGCTTGGAGCATTTATACAGGATGCTGATACATATGATGAGCTAGGAAAGCTTTCACCGGTAATCACAACCCAAAAGGACATCCATGTTCAGGATCTTATGTTCACACCTAACAACGAAATACCAAACGGCACACAGCTCAAATGGGCAATCCTGAAATACGGTTCTATAGATGTAAATTACAATGGACAATCCACATATGATGAAGTGACTCCTTATTACAGGCCTGACACTCATTCACAGTATGTGAATGTGACTATTCCACCGAACCATGCTGTTTCAGTTGTCGGATGGGATGACAACTATCCAAAAGAGAATTTCGGAATTGAACCTCCTGGTGACGGTGCATGGATTGTCAAAAACAGCTGGGGAACTGACTTTGGAGAAAACGGATTCCTGTATGTTTCATATTATGACAAATCTTTCTTGCAGTATGATGGTGCAATATTTAAATATGCCACTGCAATAATAATTGAAAATACAGTCCCATATAATAAGAACTATCAGTATGACCTATTCTGGGGTCAAGAGTTCAAAACAGGCAATTCAACAGCAAGTTATATGAATGTATTTGAGGCTTTAGATGATGATTTGATTGCAGCAGTTGGAACAATCTTCAACCAAAGCGGCATCAGCTATAAAGTCGAAATTTTTGTTAATGATGAGTTAAAACTAACTCAGGAAGGATTATCTCCATATCTTGGTTATCATACCATCAAATTAAATGAGTACATACCAGTTAAAAAAGGAGATGTCTTCAAAGCAGTGATTACCTCAAATGGTGTTCCATTCATTGGTCTTTCTGATACCAATTTGTTTCATTTGACGGACAGCCTTGGCAGGATGCTTATGACTTAGGTTATATAAATTGTCTAAAAGTATACACAGTTGCTGATGACAGTAAAATCATCAACAATGAAAATGTCACTGTTGACTATGGCAGCGGATCATACTTCACCGTTCAGGTCGTAACCGCTGACGGCCACAGCGTTGGTGCAGGTGCAGCTGTAAACATTACAATCAACGGAAAAACAACTACAGCAATAACTGATGCTGACGGTATTGCTAAAGTTGAAATAACAGATGTTCCAGGAACCTACGATGTGACAACCATATACAACGGCCAAACCTACAAGAATAGTGTCGCTGTGAAATTAAATCCAAGTACCTGTAAAATTACAGAAAACAAGGACATTAAAGTGGACTACGACGGCGGAAAATACTTCTCCGTTAAAATAGTATCAGCAGACGGTAAAGTGGCCGCTTCCGGCGTAAGTGTCAAATTCACAATCAACGGAAAAACCACAACAGTTAAAACCGACAAAAACGGAATAGCTAAAATCAAAATAACTGATGTTCCTAAAAAGTACACCATGACAACCACATACGACGGAAAATCAGTCAAAAACACCGTGACTGTGAAACAGGTGCTCAAAGCCAAAAAGGTCACTGTCAAAAAGTCAGCCAAGAAATTTACCTTAAAAGCAACCCTCAAAATCAACGGCAAAAAAGGCAAAGGCAAAAAGATAACATTCAAATTCAACGGCAAAACCTACAAAGTCAAAACCAACAAAAAAGGTGTTGCACAAAAAACATTAAACAAAAAAGT